>NZ_PKRS01000003.1:0-522748 GCF_002855535.1 Emticicia sp. TH156 | reverse complement strand
ATTTATCCCCAAATACAAGGATGATGAAAGCCGCTTCGTCAAAGGCTTGCATCAGCCATTAATACAGGAAGATTTATTTTATCAGGTGCAGGACGTACTAGATGGTAGGAAACGAAACCAATACAGGCTAAAGGTAGTTTCCAATTCGACTTTGCCCCTTAGAGGATTCTTGATTTGCCCAAAATGTGGTAAAATACTGACCGGAAGTGCATCTAAGGGTCTTACCAAGCGTTATTCGTATTATCATTGTTTTGCGGGCTGCAAATTCAGACACAGGGCTGATGCAATTAACCAGCAGTTTGTTTACGAACTGAAAAAGTATATCCCACGTCCTGAAATGGCCGAGCTATATAAGATTGTATTGCAGGAAGCCTGGCATAACCAAACTGCCCATTTATTAGATGATAAGGGGCAACTGCTGAAACAGATTAAAGATCTGGAAGATAAATTATCGTATGCCCGAGACTTATTATCCTCTAAACAGATTGAGCCGGAAGATTTTAGAGTAATGAAGTCCGATTACAGCAGTAAAGTTGAAAAGTTGGAAGCCAAACTCAGCGGACTTTCACACAATGGTATAAATATTAAAGACCTGCTTGGTAAGGGGATTGACAATCTTTTAAAGCTGGATTATATCTACGAAACTGCAGATATAGACAAAAAACGACAAGTTATTAGTTCGATGTTTCCTGAAAAATGGCTCAAGCGAAAAAGTTGGGGACTACGCATAAATCTTGGCGAGTCTAAAGAGGAAGAAAGTAATATTTCTTACCCCTCTGAACTGGTTTCTTAGTGCTTTAACTTTCGCGTTGAACGATTCTGCTGATGCATTAGTACTTCTTCTATCGAAGAAGTTGAGGATTTTCTCATAATGATTCTGAATCGTTCGGGCAATTGTATTGAATGAATCGAAACTTGCCTTTTCAATCTGATTATACCATAGTGCCAGCTTTTTGAATGCTACAATCCTTTCTTTGGAATGGGTAAAAATGTCAGATAATCCTCTACTCAATCCATAAGCTTCTGCAATGTCAGGATATAATCTGAATAAGATTTGAGCTCTGTGTGTTTGTGATTCAGACCAGTTATGCTGCTTTTTGTAAAGTAAATATCTACTCCGGGCGAGTAGCTGTTTGAGTGTATCCCCATTCTCTAACACCTGAGGCGTAAATGGTGTTTTTTGTTCTTTAGCTGACTGCATTTGCCTGTTTTCTTCTTCCATAGCCTGCCACCTGTGTTGGATTCTAATCTCTTGTACTGCATCACAGGCTAGCTGTTGAACATGAAACCTATCCGCTACAAGTTTGGCTTTAGGGAATGCTCTTCTGGCTATTTTCTCCATTGTAGGAGCTAAATCTAAAGTCACTTCTTTTACCTTCTTCCTTAAAGATTCAGGTATCTGACGTAATACTTCTATGATTTTCTCACTTTCAGTGCCTTTTATCATGGCTACCAAAGTGCCTTTACTTCCTTTAGCTGCTTTGTTTGTCAGAATCGTGTAAAGTTCTCCTTGTGATAAGCTCGTCTCATCAATGGATAGATATTCACCAATATTCTCAGTAAACAATAACCAGTCTTCTGCATGTGAAACTTGTGACCAATTCTTGTAACCACTTAAATGACTTACATATTGCTCCTGGAATCGTTTGCCATCTAATCCATAAAGTTCTCCTAAAGTCTTACAGCTGATGGGTATCTTATCAACCAAGTCCTTTCGGTCGGCGTTCCGATAAAAAAATGGCGGATTCCTTTGTCATTCGAGTGCCATCTGCTACCATTTCCCAATTTCTATAGACTGTCTTCCCTGTGGTATGATTCAGCCATTTCCTACGCTTGATTTTCAGATAACACGCTTTACCACGAAGAGGAAAATCACGGACAGTTTCTTCGTCAAAGAAACCCTTTGAGTGTAGTTGGTCAGATTGATATTCAGCGGGTGGTAGATTCTTCTCTGATAAAAACAGATAGTAGGATTCCTCTTTCTTTATCACATTAGTTAATTCAAAGTATTCTAAAATGCCTTCTGGTAGTAGTAATGATAGTAGTGTTGTATCCAAGTCAATTTCTTTTTCGCAAAGTAACTCCTTTTTTACCTACTCCCCAACTTTTCAGATTGACCCTGAAAAATTGCATTTTGAAAATAATGCACTTCGAACTAGTAGAATAAATGAAGCTGTCAGTCTTATTTACCTGATAAACAGTGATTTAGGTGGAAACAAAAAAAGGACAAATCAAAAATAAATTTGATTTGTCCTGTAAAGTCGGGGTGGCCAGATTCGAACTGACGACCTTCTGCTCCCAAAGCAGACGCGATACCGGGCTACGCTACACCCCGAGGGCGGTATCTAAAAAAATTGAGAGTGCAAAGGTAGAAAATTTTATTAATAAAACAAAAATTAAATTTAAAATATTTCTACACATTCTCGCGGAGAGGGCGGGATTCGAACCCGCGGTACGCTTTAGACGTACGACAGTTTAGCAAACTGCTCCTTTCGGCCACTCAGGCACCTCTCCTTTCCCGTTTGGGATTGCAAATATACAGGGTCATTTTGTTTTAACAAAACGCAATGACATTTTTTGTATTTTTTTTGATAAAATATTCAGGGGTTTATTATATCTGCATTTTGAAAGGTTACAGGAATAACATGAACTACTTTAGCAGATATGTGGTCTTTCAGCTCAGGTATCCATTGGTAGGGCAATTTTACTACTCTTAATGCCTCATTGTCCAGGTCTTTATTACTGTTCTTAAGTACTTTAGGCCAGCGGTGTATCCGGTTTTGTCAATGGTAAAGTTAAGCTATACTTTGCCGGCTGCGTTCTTTTGCGAGCTGTTAAAGAAGACCTCAAATTTATGGCAATAGTTTCATAAAGGGCATAGCTGGCACCAATTGTCGACGGTGGGCGGCTTACCGCGCTCCAGGTAGTGTCTGTACCGTTTATAATGGCAGAAGCAGTTGGTTTAGGTTCAGGTCTGAAAGACACTAATGTGTTGGAGCTGTAGTCATACTCCTGTTCCAGCCCATCTCTATCATACAACTTCCATATACCTTCCTTGACATCATTAACATAATTTCAGGCAGAAACTATATTGCCCAATGAACCAAAGGTAGTCCAGTTGCTATCCATCTTGTCATTTTTGTAAAAGCCTTCAAGTGAAATATTGCCATTCACCCATTTTTTATAGGAACCAGGCCTGGTTTTTTTGTCGTTTTTCAGTACAAAGTATTCTCCCTTATCATTGGTAAATGGATTCGGCAGCGAGCTTTTGCTTGCCAGTTTAAGCTACTGGGCAGCGGTGGTCATGCGTGTTAAAGACAGCAAAAGCCAAGTGAGTTTTTTGTATTTTTTTTTACCTTAATTTAGCTCGGTTCTGGCGCCAGGGGCTTGTATTATCAACAGACACCACCGGGTTATTCTGCGATTTAAGTTTGCCTTTGTTCTTTAGTAATTCGGCAGCCAGGGCTGCAACAATTTCCAGTTCTGTTTTGTCGGCTGGTTGTTGAAGTACTTCTGGCGTGAAGTAGAGGCTAACAAATCGGGTATCGAATTGACCACTCATAAATGCTTCGTGTTGTAAGGCAAATTTGCAAAATGGCAAGGTAGTAGCAACTCCTGTAATCTTGTATTCGTCTATGGCCCGTATCATCTTTTCAATGGCCTCGGTGCGGTCGTTTCCATAGGTAATAAGCTTGGCTATCATGGGGTCATAATAGATAGGAATTTCCATGCCTTCTTCTATGCCGTCATCAACCCGGACACCATTCCCTTGCGGACGAACGTAAGTCTGTAGAGTGCCCACATTAGGTAGAAAATTATTTGCAGGGTCTTCAGCGCAGACCCGCACCTCTATCGAATGACCTTTTATCTGTAAGTCTTCCTGACGGAAACTCAGCGGTTTGCCTTCCGCCACATGAATCATTTCTTTCACAAGGTCAACACCTGTAATCAATTCTGTAACCGGATGCTCCACCTGCAGACGGGTATTCATTTCCAGAAAATAAAAATTCAGATTTTCATCTACAATAAATTCAACCGTACCTGCTCCATAATAATTACAGGCTTTAGCTACGTTAACCGCGCATATACCCATTGCTTCTCTGATGGCCGGGGTAAGCACTGCCGATGGCGCCTCTTCTATCACTTTCTGATGGCGGCGCTGAATGGAGCATTCACGCTCAAACAAATAAACTACGTTACCGTGCTGGTCTCCCAATACCTGTATTTCAATATGCTTGGGCTTGGTTATGTATTTTTCAATAAAGCATGAGCCATTACCAAAAGCCGATATGGCTTCTCCAACGGCGCGGTCCATTTGTTCATCAAAATCTATTTCGCTTTCTACTACACGCATGCCCTTGCCACCGCCACCTGCGCTGGCCTTTATCAGAACCGGATACCCAATTTCGGCGGCTTTGGCTTTGGCGGCATCGCGGTCTGTAATGGCATCAGGGGTGCCTGGCACCATGGGAATGTTATAGCTGGCAACGGCATGTTTGGAGGAGAGCTTATCGCCCATGATTTCAATAGACTCTGCCGATGGGCCGATAAAAATTAAGCCCGCCTCTTTTACTGCTTTTGAAAACCCGGCGTTTTCTGATAAGAAACCGTAACCCGGATGAATGGCATCGGCACCTGTCTCATGAGCCACTGCAATGATTTTTTCACCGAGCAGGTATGATTCTTTAGAGGGCGGAGGGCCGATACATACGGCCTCGTCGGCATATTTAACATGAGGGGCGTTTCTGTCTGCTTCTGAAAAAACGGCAACCGTTCTGATACCCATTTCCCGTGCGGTACGCATAACACGTAGCGCTATTTCACCTCTGTTGGCTACAAGAATTTTTCTGATGTCTGGCATAGTCAATTTAATGGCAGCTTTGCCAGCATTTGTTGCTGGGCAGCCTGTTTTTTGCTACTAATTAACAGTAAAATTCTGTTTGTTTTTGAAATTTAGAGCAAAAATCTTGGATATTTCCATAAAAAAAACCGGAGCCTCTGTAATGGGTTTGTTATCAATTCTAAAAAATGATACTTTTGTTAAAAAATGGAGACTTCTTCATCATTTTATTGTTAATTCAATCAGGCAACGCAATGTTACGTTCCTTCATACATACTTAACATAATGGCAAAAGATATTTTTGACAAAACAATTAGCGATTTAGGTCATATCGGCACACAGGCAAAACTGCTTAATTCTCACCACTATTATTCATTTCCAAGGCTAACCGGCGAACTGGGACCCTATATGGAGTTTAACGGCAAACGCGTTCTGAACTGGTCGCTAAACAATTATCTGGGTTTGGCCAATCATCCGGAAGTACGTAAAGCCGATACTGAGGCAGCAGAAAAATATGGTCTGGCGTACCCGATGGGAGCGCGTATGATGACCGGAAACACCGAACTGCACGAGGCGTTTGAGAAAGAGCTGGCGGCCTTTGTAGGTAAAAAAGACTCATTTTTGCTTAACTATGGTTATCAGGGGGTTATGTCGGTTATTGAGTGTATTGTAGACCGCCGGGACGTGATTGTGTATGATGCCGAAAGCCACGCCTGCCTGATAGACGGTATACGCCTGCACAAAGCCAAAGGTGGCGAATATTACAAATATGTGCACAATGATATGGAGAGCCTTGAAAAAAACCTGATAAGGGCTACCAAATTGGCTGATGAAAGAGGCGGTGGCGTTCTGGTGATAACTGAAGGGGTTTTCGGGATGTCTGGTAAAGTGGGCAGTCTTGATAAAATTGTTGAACTGAAGAAAAAATACAGCTTCCGTTTATTGGTTGACGACGCGCATGGTTTCGGAACAATGGGTGCCACCGGAGCAGGAGTACCCGAGCATTTTGGCGTTCAGGATGAAGTAGACCTGCACTTCTGTACGTTTGCCAAGTCAATGGCGGCTATAGGAGCGTTTATTGCTGCCGACCCGGATGTGGTTATGTTTCTGAAATACAATATGCGCTCGCAAACTTATGCCAAGGCATTACCTATGCCTTATGTTCTGGGGGGTATGAAACGGCTTGAGCTTATAAAAAAACACCCTGAATACAAAGAAAACCTCTGGACAATTGTTAATGCACTTCAGGATGGTTTCCGTAAACGTGGTTTTGATATTGGTGATACCTCGTCGCCAGTTACCCCGGTTTTCCTGCATGGTAATTATGATTTACCTACCGTTACCAATCTGATACGTGACCTGAGAGAAAACATGGGCATTTTCTGTTCTGTTATCATTTATCCGGTGGTTCCTAAAGGGGTAATTATGCTTCGTATTATTCCTACTTCATCTCATACACTTGAGGATGTTGAATATACCATGGAGTGCTTTGAAAAAGTGCAGGCCAAGCTTAAAGCCGGTGAATATGCATCACTTACAGTAGCCTGATAAACAGGCAGAAAGGGCAATAAAAAAGGTTTTTATAAGCGTATTTTAATATAGAAAGTAAAAAAGTCAGGCTATAACCTGACTTTTTTACTTTGTGGTACAAAAATATGCTGTTTTTTATAGTATTTTCTTTAGAAAAATTTGTAATATTTATCAATATCTCTAACTTGCAAGTGCTAATAATTCATAGTTTGAGTAAGTAATTCTATTTTTTAACCAAATCTGTTACAATTACCATGAATAAGTACAAAGAACTTAGTGACCTAGTTGCTTCTCTGCAAGGGGATTTTGACAAATTTTACGACAAAGGCAATAAAGCTGCCGGCACAAGAGTAAGAGCCGGTATGGCGCAATTGGCTGCCTGGGCGAAAGCCACAAGGGCCGAAGTACAATCAATAAAAAATGCCCAATGAAAACCACATTTATTGTGAAAAAGATTAAAGAAGAAGGTGAGCTCAGTCATGAGCTTACCTTTTTATATTTTTTCGGTATGCATTAGCGTAGCCAGCCCTCTGATGGTTCGGCGAGATGTTCCTTTAATAAATACCTCTCCGGCTATTTCGGCAATATGCTTTTCTTTGTCAACTGTCATTACCGTAAAAATTACCTCGTAGTCGGTATCTACAAACATCGGAAACAAATACTCCGTTTCCTGTTTCATATACACTGAACCTTCGCCCGGGAACTCCATACCCAATACCCTTGTAAAAACACTACTGCTTAAATGGCCATGAATAATGGGGCGTTTGAAGCGTGTTTTGGCTGCATAGTCGGCGTCCAGGTGCAAGGGGTTTTTATCGCCGGTTACTTCTGCAAATTTAATGACGTCATCCTGCGAAAAACGAAATTCGTGTTTGTAGGTATCTCCGATTTCTAATGGCATAATACTGATTTTTTTGTAAGAAATTAAAAGCACAAATATACCAATTACTTGCTGATGGCCATCAAAAATTAACCAAAGACAATGAGCAGATAAAAACCAAACGCATATTTAATGCCTGCAAAACTAAAAAAGGCAGGCCGTATCTATTATTTGCCTGCCTGTTTTTGCTATTAACTATACTTTCAGTTCTTTTTGGGTTGAGACGTATTTTGTGTGCCTGGCAGAATAATTACTTCCGGAGGGGCGGTTCCGGCTTTTCTTGGGCTGGCAACCGGAGCCGTATTCTGTGCAGGGGTTGTATTTGTTTTAAGTAAAGGGTCTGCATTAATTGCCGCTTCAGCATCTTTTACACCAGTATCTTTAATTGAAGCTTCGGCTTGTTTGATAGAAGTGGCAATTGACGCATCAATTAATCCCTCTCTAATGGCCTGGTGATAATAGGCAATAGCTCTTTTCAGCATATCTGCCGTGGCCTGTGGTGTCGGCTGCCGCCACGCCAGGCGGTGCAACTCAGCGCCTTGTGCCAGTGTAATTCTGGGCAACTGCCCGCGGTTCGGGTCATTGGGGTTTAGGTTAATCAGTTCAATCAGATTACTTTTGGCAGGTTCATACCTCCGTATGGCTGCAAAGTCCTGAAATTTCCTGGTAAGAAAAAGCGCCCGCGACGAATAGCTAATCTGGTCTGTTACTTTGCTTTCCGACTGAAATTCAGGTAATTTGGCGCACTCGCGGTACAGAAAAAAGGCATCCCAATAACGACCTGATTTAAAGTAATCATCAGCCTCCTGTAATAGATAGGTACGTGTTGATTGCCCGAAAGCCATAAAGGATATGGATGCAATTGCCAGCATCGAGGCAAAAAAACGCAGGGTCTTCATTAGAAAACAGATTTATTATTTCCGGAAGTTTTTTAGCTATTTTGTTCTTTAAACGTATAACAGGTATTAAAAATTGAAGCAGCACTTAAAAATTAAATAATTTTGGAATCATTCAGTACCGAAATAGCCGTCTTTATTCAACAAAACAGTTCTGCAAAGTTGCTGATTAATCCTGATGCATTCCCTTTTTCGCCGTTTACGTTTTTGTACCTTTCAGATAAACAAACCGTTATTCATTGTATTGATTTAGAACGGCAGGCAAAGGATGGGGATTTCTTTAAAAACCTGACCGTGCAATTTGGTGAATCGGGCATTAAAATTGTGCATCTTTGGGAAGACCTCTGGCTTACCCGCAAAGTTGTCATACAATCAAGGTTGTTGTCTATTCTGAGCCAATCGGCTACTATTCCGGCACGGTTGTGCCTGAGCAGGCGCATTGATAAAGCAACACTTGACGGTTTCCTGAACGAGCACCACCTGCAGATTTCTACCTCAGCCAAGTTTAAATATGGCCTGTTTTTACCCAAACGTTACTTTAGGGTAATTAATACCGAGAAGAATATGTTTAGCCGCATACTCCTAAAAAATTATGATACAGCTGAAGAAATCCTGGTTGCGGTTGCCTCGTTCAGCACAGCCAGAACTTTTGTGAGAGAGGGCGTCTCTTACCGTAGTTTTGAGCTGATACGCTTTGCCAATCTGAATGGGTTTACGGTAGTAGGTGGTTTTGATAAACTTCTGCAGACATTTATAAAAGAACAAAAGCCTGATGATATTATGACATACGCAGATGCTGATTGGTCAGTCGGTGCCAGTTATGAAAAACTGGGCTTTGAAAGGTTGCAATTATTACCGCCCAAAGCCTTTGAGTTGGATCAAAACCTGAACAGACGATGGAACCCCACGGTTGGAAACAATAACCGGAAAGTCTGGAACGCCGGAAGCTGGAAATATTTACTAAAATTAAAAC
This sequence comes from Emticicia sp. TH156, assembly GCF_002855535.1. NCBI lineage: Bacteria > Pseudomonadati > Bacteroidota > Cytophagia > Cytophagales > Leadbetterellaceae > Emticicia > Emticicia sp. TH156. Next base: position 513,629 of record NZ_PKRS01000003.1, on the reverse strand, counting down.
AACCGGTAAATGAGTGATAAACCAAGACTGATAGTGCTATTGGGACCAACGGCATCTGGCAAAACCCGGCTTGCAGTTGAGCTGGCTGTAAAGATTGATGGTGAAATTATCAGTGCCGATAGCCGACAAGTGTACAAAGGAATGAACATAGGTACTGGCAAAGACTATGAAGATTATACGCATAGCTCCGGAAAGGTAATTCCGTATCATCTGCTAGATATAGTTGAGGCCGGTAACGATTACCACGTAGCAAGATTCCAAAAAGATTGCGTACAGGCATATCAGGAGATTACTGCAAGGGGCAAAGTGCCCATTCTTTGCGGTGGAACAGGTATGTATATAGAGGCAGTTTTAAAAAACTATCAGCACACGCAGGTACCTGTTAATGAAGAATGGAGAAAAGAACTGGAAGCCCAAAGCCATGAAGATCTATTGTGCCTTTTTAAGCAAGATTACCAAGCGTTTTACCCTGATGCCGAAGTTTCTACTAAAAAAAGACTAATCAGGGCTTTTGAGGTGGCAAAATTCAACAGTAGCAATAATGCCGTAAAGAAAGATAATGAAAGTATATCTGATGCAATTATTTTCGGGATACAGATACCGACCGAGATACGCCGGGAAAGAATCACACGGCGATTATATAGCAGGCTTGCCACAGGAATGATAGAAGAAGTGCATGGCTTACTGAATGCGGGTATAAACCCGGAGAAACTGGTATTTTACGGGCTTGAATATAAGTATATTACGGAATATCTGCTAGGTTATACGGAATATGATGAAATGGTAAAAAAACTGGAAGTAGCCATACACCAGTTTGCCAAGCGACAGATGACCTTCTTCAGAAGCATGGAAAAAAAAGGATTAGCTATTTATTGGTTGGATGGAATGGATAGTCTGGTGAATCTTACTGAGGAGATGATGAGGCTTGCTGGATTTAAAGCGGCTGTCTAAAAAGGTTTGACTAGTCCTAAAATAACGATACAGGATTAATAATAGTAAAAATACACTTTTTTAGACAGAAGTAGCCTTCGGGTTGCTTCTGTTTTTTGGTTTATAAGTTTTCATTTTGATACTGTTTTGCAGGTGCATCAGATTAGGAGTTAGCATATAATTAGACCAGTGTGGCCTGATTTGATTGTACTGGTTTATAATTTCCGCTACCAGCTTTTTCATTAATGATAATTCAAGATGGTAAGTATAAACCATAAATTCCTGTTTTAATATTCCGTTTATCCTTTCTGCCACTGCATTTTCATAAGGATCTGAGTTTTGGGTCATGCTACACTTTAGGCTGTACTTCTTTAATAAGTATTGATATTCATCCGAACAATATTGTATCCCCCTGTCTGAGTGGTTTATCAATTCATCAGCCTTAAACATCCTGGTCCTATGAGCCATTTATAAAGCATTAATACAGCCTTGTGTACTTAGGGAGTCAGACACATCATATCCTATTATCTTTTTAGAATAGGCATCTGTTATTAAGTTTAAATAACAAGGCTTATCACGTTTGCCGATGTATGTAATGTCAGATACCCACACCTTCTCCGGTTTAGTAATATCAAGTTCTTTTATCAGGTTAGGATGCTTCCTAAAGCGATGGTGTGACCATGTAGTAGCATGATAACTCCTTTTTGGCTTTATCAATAAATGATTCGCTCTTAGGATATTGAAGAACTTATCCCTGTCTACTTTTAACGCGCTAAGCTTATTATTAAGTATGTAATACAGTTTTCGTGTACCAAGCCTGGGCTGGATTATACGCTGCTCCCTCACAAGTGACACAACCTGTTCTGCCAAGGTTCTCCTGAGCTTGGTGCGCTTAATGCTCCGCTAATAAACCTGCCTGTTTATCCCGAACAAACCACAGCTAAAGCTTATGCTTTCCTGCCTTTTTCACTAAAGGACTGGATTGTCCGGGGGGTAAGTTTTTTCGGATATCAATATTATATTCCTTTTCGGCAAGGTCTATCATCATATCGAAAATAATGGCCTTAGAATCAGAAATATGATTCTGATTCTCAAGCTGAACTTTGTGCTTTTCCAAAAGTTTCACTTTGGCTTCAAGCTCCACAATATGTTGTTCAGGTGTCTTTGGCATATTTGTTGGCGTTTGATTCTCCCAATCAAAGTTATCATATTTTCAAAGCCAATTTATAACCCTCTTTCTACATTGTATGCCATATTGTTTGGTAGCCTCAGTAGCTGTAATTTTACCCCGCTCAATTTCCTGAACTATCTGTAACTTAAAAGATAATGGATAGTCTTTTTGGGTACGTTTGACATAACTGTTTTGAACTTCCATTTTTGATACTTTTATTGTAACGCTATTTCAGGACGGGCCATGATTTAAATAAAAAGCTCTTCCCTATCAGATAGAGAAGAGCTTTTCTTATATAACATCTGCTTAAACTCCTAGCGAGACAAATACCAGTCTGTGTTTTTTAATCCTCCGCTAAGTGCCCATTCCTGAAACTTAGGATACACATCTTTGATGTTTTTTGACTCCGGAGGGCTCACAAACGATACCGGTAAGGCTAATCCCCATGGTTCGTTGTTAATAGATTTATATGGGTCTGTCAACGATAATAATTTGCCTTTTGCACCCTCATAGATAGACTTACTTATTTTATCGGTTGCCTTAAAACCTACCAGGTGTACTTCACTTCTGCCACTGGCGCTGGTTTCGCTTGTTAGAACCACAAAGACGTTAAGCGCATTGTAGGTGAAGTTTTCTACCGGTGTGTTAAACTCTATTGTAACAGTTAAATCTAATGGGCTATAATTACCGTTTTGGGTAGATATCAATCGGGTGTCTGCTACGCCAAAGGCTTTGTGAGCGTCATCAACTATTGTTACTACTGCATTCGTCTGACCAGATTCAACTCCGTTCGATGCAAGTTTTAAATTATTACCTACTAAATCCTGACGTGAATAGGTAACTGATTTCACATTACCAGAAGCTATGCCGTCTAACTGAATGGCACCTGACATACGTTTGGTGGCACCTACTGAACGTAATTTAGCTTTCAATGCTACTTTAACCGTTTTGTTTGACGAATTCTGGAACTTCGAGACATTCATGTCTACCACAAAGTCATTCAAATCGTAGTCTCCTGTTTCAGGCCAGTTATCTTCAAAAGAATAGGAGTAGGTTCCCAGATTAACTTCTGTGATGGTTTGGTCGGTAGGCGTAGTTCCTGAGCCGCTATCATTATTGCCACCTGCATTACAGTTAGTTGAGGCAATTTTAACAGTTGATTTTTCATAAGCCACCAAAGCTGCTGGTCTTGAAACGATATAGTAGGTACTCCATTGGCCGTTAGGGGTATGATCAGAACATGCAATCTCAAGGTTACCTGAATACGTTATGGCTTCCCACTGATTATTTACGTCTACCTTTTTCATTCTTGCTACTGCACTTTCAGTTCCGGTTCCAATCATGTAATTTTTGTTACTTGTGAAGTTAGCCGATACCCAAACATCAAGAATTGCAGATGAGGCAAGGTTGATTTTAGTACCGCCGGCAACCAATTTCTTGATACCAAGCAAAGACTTTTCTGCTACATTAATGGTTGCATTAGTAGTAGTCAGGTTGTCAATTGTTGTATGGCATACATTTTCTAAAGTTGCATTGGTAAGCGAAGCATCTTTTACCTGTAATGTTCCTTCATTACGTATCTTGGTAGAACCCGTCGTGCTGGTCAGGTTATCAATAGAGGCTGTTCCGTAGTTAGTAAAACTACCGTTAGCAAATGTAGCGCTTTTGGCATTCAATGTACCATAATTGGTGTAAAGCGTCTCATTTGAGGTATTCAGGGTTTCAAAAATCGCTGTTCCGTAGTTAGCAAAAGCGCCACCGGTGTTCTGAATAACATTCACTAAGTCAAGTGTACCACCAGAAGTTACAATAATTGCATTATTGCCACCCAGGTTTAATGTAAAGTTACGGTTCTTCCAGGTACCCTGAATATATATTTTCACACCGCTTGTACCATTATTTGCGTTAATTTCACCGATAAAATTCTCAGAAGCCTTTACAACATAGGCTTTATTTGACTCAACGGTAATATTCGATTTCCCACTTATGGCAATAGCTGTATTAGGCACAACCACAGGCGCGTTATCTGCAATACTGTAAGCAGCAGCAACACCAGCCATTGAGTTGGCAGATTCGCCACGAAGAGCGCTGGCTCTAAAACTACCAGTATCGCCTGACTTTGAAACTGTTACAGAATTAACATCTTTAATTGATACCATTGAAACTGAAGCTATACCCACAGGAGAGGTCTCTCTAAGGTACACATATTGCAAGCCAACAGGAACAGTAACTTTATCAACAAAGTCCTGGCCTTTTTTTGCTTGCCCGGCCCCTAATAAATTGGCAGCAGTTCCAAGTTTTGGGTCATTATCAAATAATTCAACTTTGTAGAAGTACTGACCATTGTATTTGTCGTTAATAACGACACGAACATCAAGAGTTCTAACCGATGACCATTTAAAATCAGACGGAATAACACTTCCAGAAGGAAACAACTTTGCAGCAGCAGGAGTTGTGTCGGTTGGAGTAAACTCTAATTTAGAGCAGCTGGTAGCGCCCAGCATGATGCCTGTTAAACCTAACAGAAGGAAACGAAAATTTTTGCGCTTGTACATTTTAGCTAAGGTTCAAAAATAAAGTCAGAGACAATATAATTTAATTAAATAAAAATTCCTGATTAAATACAAAATATTTACAAATAACATCAAGCAGAAAAATGATTGTGGAAAAAGTCCGTCAGCATCTTTTTAAAAGATTTTCTATTCATAAATAACAAGACAAAAATGTTAAAAATATTAATAAATAAATGTTGTTTTTCGACGATTGGAAGAAAAAAAGGGGATATTGGTTCATTTAGGGCAGCCAATTATGCAGTGGTCTGAATCCTAATCAAAGCAAGACAAAAAATAGCCGTTATCAAATAAGAATAATAATCATCAATATGCTGGATTATTACGCTCAGAATGCAGGCAATTCAATGGATATCTTGATACCGACGAGAGAGCGAAAGATTAATCATGCACAAAACGGTAATCAACGCAAAAAAAAACTTAGAACTGCTACTAAAAACTTCAGAATAAAAGCCAGGTGGACGCTAACTTTCAAAAGTATAAATATAGTACCATCGTAGGTGCGAATTGGGCATCTTTGGGCCAGAACAGGCGGTATTAACTGCGCTGTACAGTTTTCAGTTGGTAACAAAAAAAGACCCAGGAACTACTTCAAAGGTCGTTGGAATAAAAAACTGGGCAGACGGTTAATTAGTTTACTTACTCTGGGTCAATCTGAAAAGTTGGGCAGTAGGTAAAAAATGGGTTACTTTGCAAAAGGATACTGACTTGGATACAACTTTACTATCATTACTACTACCTGAAGGCATCTTAAGAATATTTTATATTGATTCATGACTAGTCCTGAAAAAGTGATACAGGATTATTAATACTAAAGGTACACTTTTTTAGCAGTAGTAATCAAGGGATTGCTACTGCTTTTTGTTTTAGGAGTTTTCATTTTTATTTTATTCTGTAGGTGCATTTTATTAGGTATAAGCATATGATTAGATAAATGAGGTCTATGTTCATTATAGATTTTTATAGACTCTGATACAAGTTTTTTCATTAATGCCAACTACAGATGATAATTATCTATCATAAATTCCTGTCTTAGGATACCATTTATTCTTTCTGCAACAGCATTCTCATAAGGGTCAGAATCCTGAGTCATACTGCATCTGATTTTGTACTTAGAAAGAAGATGTTGATACTCGTCATAACAGTACTGAACACCTCTGTCGGAGTGATGTATAAGACATTTGTTTTTATGAATTCTGTTCTTCTGTGCCATTTTTAACGCATTCAAACAGCCCTCTGCACTTAAAAAATTAGCTAGTTCATACCCCACTATTTTCTTCGAATAAGCATATGTTATCAGGCTTAAATAACATGGTTTTTCTCTTTTACCAATATAAGTAATATCAGATACCCATACCTGCTCAGGCTCTATAATAGCCATTTCTTTTATCAGATTGGAGTGTTTCCTGAAACGATGATGAGACCAGGTTGTTATGTGATAACTACGTTTGGGTTTAATTAGCAAATGATTAGCTCTTAGAATATCAAAAAACTTGTCCCTGCCAACTTTTAACTTTTCAAGCTGCTCAGATAGTAACACATATAACTTTCTTGTTCCAAGGCGTGGCAATTTCTGGCTTTCCATATTTATAAGCTCAACAACTTGTTAGGCAATACTTTTTCGCTTTTGTGTTCGCCTTATACTTCTATAATAATCTTGTCTATTTTTCCCGAACACCCCACAACTAAAACTTATACTTTCTTATTGTTTCTCGCTGAAGCTGTTGATTGTTCGGGTGATAAGTTTTTTCTGATATCAGTGCTATATTCCTTTTCAGCAATATCAATCATCATGTCGAAGATAACAGCCTTTTGGTCAGCTATGTAGCTTCGTTGCTATAACTGTGCTTTCTGCTTTTCAAGTAATCGGACTTTGGCTTCCAGTTCAAGTATTTTTTGTTTGGGTGATTTTGGCCTATTCAATAAAGTTTGATTCTCCCAGCTTAGGTAGCCCCATCAATTTACCATATTTCTGCAACCATTTCCTAACTTTACTTTCTCCTTGAATCACATATTTCTTACTGGACTCTGTAGCATTAAGTAGACCAGATTCAATCTCTTTAACAACTTGAATCTTAAAGCTTAGCGTATAATCTTTCTGGGTACGCTTCACATAATTGTTTTGACTTTCCATTTTCGATACTTTTTTAAGTGTATCGCTATTTCAGGACGTGACAGTAAACTAAAAATAGAAGCTGCCCCTTTTTGGACAGACTCTGGTGAAGAGGTTTTATTACTCTTCACCAGACATAAGTCGCCACAGACCCACCATTAAGGGTCTGGCTTAGCGTTTTGCCTTTAAAAGAAATTGTGAAGAATTGCGGCTTGTCAGATTCATTCAGTACAATCAGTACAGTTTTGCCTCCTGAGGTTTTAAAGGCCACATTGGCCAGAGACAAAGTAATGTTTGAAGCTACCCGCACTGAACCCGGGCGCACAAATTTAGAGGCATGTGCCACAATATAATAAGCCGGGTTTCTGATGATAGACTTGCCAATTGTTAAGGCACCCAGGCACTCGGTGCATCCGCCATCTGTGTGCGGGTTTTGTTTCGGGTCGGCAGCCAGATTCCATTCCAGTACATTCCTGCACCAGTTTCTGGGTGCGCCAATAATCAGGTTTTTTATATGCCATTTCAGGTCTCCCGCAAAATTGCCCGGGGCACCAATCCATTGTTCGGTAAAGTACAGGCTTTTGTCAGGATGTGCTTCATGAACATCTTTCAGGGCTTCAATTGCGCCGCCGTACAGGTGGAACGCCGAGCCATCAATATATTTACGTGCTTCGGGGTCGTTCAGAATACTGATGGGGTAATCCGGGCGGTCGGCATTATGGTCATACAGTATAATTTTGGTTTTAATACCACTGGTTTTAAACGTCGGACCCAGATTTTTTTTGATAAAAGTGGCCTGTTCATCTGGCAGCATCAATACACTTGGATTGTTGCCGGGGTGCAAAGGTTCGTTTTGAATGGTTATAGCATCAATTCTGATGCCTTCTTTTTGCATGGCCTGTATGTAACGGGTAAGGTATCTGGCATAAGCCTGGTAGTATTCGGGTTTCAGACTGCCTCCTTTTGAGTTGCCGTTGGTTTTCATCCAAACCGGGGGAGTCCAGGGTGAACCCAGTATCTTAATTGTCGGATTAATTTTCAGTATTTGCTTCAAAACAGGAATAAGGTCTTTTTGCTCTTCAGCCAGACTGAATTTATCGATATTTACATCGGTTTCTCCGGCAGGCAGGTCGTTATAAGTAAACACATGGTCGCTTAAATCAGATGCGCCGATGCTGATACGCAGGTAACTGATGCCTATATTGTTACCATTGGTAGCAAATAGCTCTTTCAGTAAAGAGGCCTTTTCGGTTTCGCCCAGTTTATTAATCAATGTGGCACTACCCCCTGTAAGCGTAAAGCCAAAGCCATCCATGGTCTGGAATTTCTTTGTATCATCTACAAAAATGGTGGGGCCGTCAGTTTTATCATCCATAAACTGTAAGGCCTGAGCCTGTTTCTGAAACAGGGCAGATTTATCGGCATTGGTGAGCCATACGTCAACCCGTTGTGCATAAGTAAATGAAACCGCAAAAATTAAAGCTGGTAAAAGAAGGTATTTCATAGTTTGGGAATGAGGTTTTCGGCAGGCAAGTTAGATAGAAATATAAAATAAACCCATTGTTTACTTGATTAGATTCAATTTTTAAATGACCCTGTGAGCATTTATTATCAGCCGTTTCTGTTTCAGTTTCTACTTTTATTTTATATTTTTGAGAACAAGTTCAGCCTTTAACCTCATTATATCAATGCCAAAGTTTCTTGCCATCGTACTTTGCATGCTAAGCCTGTGTCTTTCTACTCAGAAAAGTAAGCCAGTTTCAGTTATTTTTGATACCGATATTGCACCTGATTATGACGACGTAGGCGCGATGGCCCTGCTGCATGCCCTGGCTGATGCAGGGGAAGCGAAGATTCTGGCCACTATTTCATGCAATGCCTTTGAAACCACCGCACCTGCCATCAGCGTACTGAATACCTATTTCGGTCGCCCTGATATACCAATCGGCATCACCAAAAGAGAAAAACCCAATATGAACTGCTCGCAAAAATGGGCAGAGTTTATAGTTGATAAATATCCGCATAAACTAAAGTCAAATGCCGAAGCCACAGAGGCCGTGAAACTATACCGTAAGATTCTGGCAAAACAACCAGACCAGTCTGTAACTATTATAACGGTTGGCTTTTTTACCAATCTGGCCGATTTGCTTGACTCTCAACCCGATGAATTTTCTAAACTCTCAGGAAAAGATCTGATTAAGAAAAAAGTAAAGTGGTTGGTTTCAATGGCTGCCGGGCTGGATAAAAACCAGCGTTTCCGTGAATTTAATGTGCATATTGATGCCAGCGCATCGCAAAAGGTATTTTCAGAATGGAATACACCAATGCTGCTCAGTGGTTTTGAGATTGGCGACAAAATAAGAACAGGTATTCGACTGATAAACAATGAGGATATCCAGAACAGCCCCGTAAAAGATGCCTATCAGGTGGCATTAACTAAAGATAAAAACACAATAGGGCGTAACAGCTGGGACCAGACCGCCGTTCTGGTAGCCATTAAAGATATTGAACTCTATTTCTCTTACAGAAATTTGAATCTGGAGATTAAGGAGGATGGCACAAATGTGCTGATACCCGGTGAGAAACTGATGTATCTGACCGAGAAAATGCCCCCTGCAGAAGTAGCAACTATCATTGAAGATTACATGATGCACCAGCCTAAAAAGAGATAGTCAATCATTTCACCTCTAATCATCCGGCCAAATGTTTATCATAGAAACATATCCGCTTGCCGTTCTCTTCTGTATTATTACCATGTTGTGCTGGGGTTCATGGGCCAATACCCAAAAACTGGCGGCAGCTACCTGGCGTTTTGAATTGTTTTATTGGGACTACGTAACTGGTATCGTACTGCTGGCTACTTTTCTGGCATTTACACTGGGCAGCAACGGCAGCGAGGGGCGAAGCTTTATTGCTGATGTTCAACAGGCTGATGCCAACAATGTAAGCTCGGCCATGCTGGGCGGGGTGGTATTCAACGCAGCTAATATTCTTTTGGGGGCGGCTATATCTATTGCAGGTATGGCAGTGGCTTTTCCGGTTGGTATTGGTCTGGCGCTGGTGATTGGCGTGATTGTGAACTACCTGGATAACCCGGTCGGTAATTCATTACTTATTTTTCTTGGTGTAGGGCTTATAGCTGCTGCCATATTGATTAATGCCTATGCTTACAGGCGGGCAGTTGGGCAGGCAAAGGGTGTTTCTTCCAAAGGATTGATTCTCTCGGTAGTGGCAGGAGTGCTGATGGGCTATTTCTACAAATATGTGGCGCAGGCCATGTTTCAGAACTTTGAAGTACCAGAAGCCGGAAAGCTAAGCCCATACACTGCTGTGTTCTTTTTTTCGGTAGGCATCCTCTTAAGCAATATTTTGTTTAATTCATTGCTGATGTGGAAGCCTTTTGTGGGAACAACCGTTAGCTACGCCGATTATTTTGGAGGGAGCATGAAAAATCACCTGACGGGTGTGTTGGGTGGGGTAATCTGGTGTATGGGTATGGCCTTTAGCATTATAGCGTCTGATAAAGCGGGAACAGCCATTTCATACGGATTAGGGCAGGGGGCTACGGTTGTGGCAGCCATCTGGGGTATTTTTATCTGGAAAGAGTTCAGAAATGCACCCCGGGGTACATCAACTATACTGAATGTAATGCTGCTGCTTTACTTAACGGGGTTGGGCTTGATAATAGCAGCAAGGTAAAATCCACAAAATTTTTAGATATGTCAAAAATAGTAGTGATAGGCAGTTCGAACACCGATATGGTGGTGAAAACGAGCCGTTTCCCCAAACCCGGGGAAACGATATTGGGAGGCACATTTTTTATGTTTGCCGGTGGGAAAGGAGCGAACCAGGCTGTGGCAGCTGCCCGCATGGGAGGAGACGTGGTGTTTATTGCCAAAGTAGGAGACGACATTTTCGGCAAGCAGGCCATTGAGGGTTTCAGGAATGAAAAAATCAATACAGACTATATCATTACTGATGCCGAAAAAGCCTCGGGTACAGCTTTAATTATTGTGAATGAAGCCGGAGAAAATAATATTGTGGTGGCGCCCGGCTCTAATGATACGTTGTCGGCAGAAGATATTCTGAAGGCAGAATCAGAAATTGAAGGAGCCGAAGTGGTACTGATGCAACTGGAGACACCACTAACAACTGTATTTTTTGCTGCTCAACTAGGGGTTAAAACCGAAAGTAAGGTAATTCTTAACCCTGCTCCGGCACAGCAACTGCCGCAAGAGCTTTATCCGTTACTATATCTGATAACTCCCAATGAAACAGAGGCAGGCATACTGACTGGCATTGAGGTAACTGATGATGCCGCTATTGAAGAAGCCGCACAGGTATTGCTTGATAAGGGCGTACGAAATGTAATTATTACTTTGGGCGAGAGGGGGGCGTATTTCAGAAACGAATACCTATCGTTTTTTATGGACGCGCCAATGGTTGAAGCCATAGACACCACCGCCGCAGGCGATGTTTTTAATGGCACACTGGCTGTTGCACTGGCTTATAAAAAAGACTGGCGGTCTGCCGTTGAGCTGGCCTGCAAGGCCGCATCGCTTTCAGTAACGCGCATGGGCGCGCAGGCTTCGGCGCCTTATCTGCACGAAATTTCATCTTCTTCTAATTTCTATTTCTAAATTGCGTTTATTTTTGTTGTTTTGACAATTAATTGACCAAAAGGCAATTCATGAGAAAATACCTCTTTTTAATGCTCTTACCCATGGCTACTATGGTTAGGGCGCAATCTATACTTGAAGAGCAGTTTCAGTTTAATTTTCTTGCTTTAAACCCTGCCATGACGGGAGCCCGGGAGACTTTCAGCCTCAATGGTATGTTTGGTAACCAGTTTAATGGTACGCTGCGCCCTCAACAGGTTTACCAGCTTTTTTCTATGGATGGCGTTATACAAAAAGGCAAAGGGGGCCTTGGTTTGCAGGCGTATAACAGTAATGTAAGTGGTTTTGATAACGCCGGCGCCAAGTTGTCTTATGCCTATCGCGAGCAGTTCAGAAACGGGCTTACGGTTTCTGTAGGCGCCAATGCCGGATTCATCTATCAGCCCGTTATATTATCCGGCACAGGTGTCAAACAAATGTTCCCGTATCTGGGTTTAGGAGGTATGCTTTCTACCCAACAGTTTTTTGTAGGCCTTTCTAAACCTGTTTTACTGATAAGCGATGGCCTGTATAACAGCAAACAACCGGTTTATACCATGATTGGGGCGTCGGTAGGAGAACCAGAAAATGTAATGCTTAACATTAGCGGTACGCTGGAAACCAGCAAAGGTGAAAAGCCAGGTGTTTTTCTGACAGCGAAGGTATGGATGAACGAGCAGATAGGTCTGGGCCTATTATACAGAGCAGAAACACACATGGGTAGAAAGGTAAATAAAATAATACCAATGGCAGAATTTCAACTGGGTGAGAGTTTCCGGCTTGGAGGGTCTTATGATTTTAGACCGCTGGCGTATTCAGGTTCGGCATCGCAGGAGATTTTCCAGCAGAGAGGTATTTTTCAGCTATATATCCGTTATGAGTTTTTGGGCGAATACGGCAGCTCCAGTCGCATGAAATACTATTAACATGAAATCCCTCTTTCCGGAGGGATTTTTGTTTATTTCATGGGCTTTGCTGAGCCGTTGAAACACTGAAAGTCAGGAACTGAAAATTGTTTTCATATCAAATGTAACTATTCTGTTTTCTTTCATCCGAAAGACAATGATTTTAGTAAAAAAATTGTTATTTTATTGAATACCTTACTGTAACTTTGTAGCGTTTTGGCAAGTGGGGGTTTGAAGACACGGTTAGTTTAAGATTTTCCCCTCACCAGAACAGGTTTTATGCGGTTTTACGACTAAATATTATCGTTCTCCGAAACGAGCATTTAATAATTTTAAAATTCTCAATGGACCAATTCTCGTACATCGCCAATGCTGACGTAGCCGCATTGGACGCTATTTACCAACAATACAAACAAGATCCTACTTCTGTTGACGAAAGCTGGCAGAACTTCTTCAAAGGTTTTGAGTTTCATCAGGCTTATAGTGGAAACGGACAATCGAACGGCACTAACGGAGTGGCTGCCAAACCTGCCGGTATAACACCTGCCAGTGCAGAACACACACGCAAGGAAATGGAAGTGGTGCACCTCATCAGAGGGTACCGTTCTCGCGGGCACCTGCTATCTAAAATAAATCCTATCGGGCCGCGGAAAGACCGCAAGCCAATGCTTGACCTGGCCGATTTTAATTTGTCTGATGCTGATTTGGACACAGTTTTTGAGGCCGGAGTAGAGCTTTTTGGTGAAGCCGCTTCTTTGCGCAAAATTGTTGATGCACTTAAAAAAGTATATCTGGGCAAAATTGGTTTTGAATATTTATATATCCGCGACCGCCAGGCTAAAAACTGGTTGCGTAAGAAAATTGAACAGGAATACCTGAACTTTACGCCAACCCGTGAGCAGAAACTACGGATTTTTGAGAAACTGAACGAGGCCGTAAATTTTGAAAATTTCCTTCACACCAAATTCCTGGGTAAAAAACGTTTCTCGCTTGAAGGTGGTGAATCTACCATTCCTGCATTAGATATTGCCATTAACCGTGGAGCCGAACTGGGAGTGGAAGAAGTGGTAATTGGTATGGCACACCGTGGCCGTTTGAATATATTGACCAATATTCTGCAAAAGCCTTACGAGCAGGTTTTCAATGAGTTTGAAGAGAACATCCAGCTGGATGCCTATACAGACGGAGACGTGAAATATCACATGGGGTATTCAAGCCAGGTAGAAACCCCGGAAGGCAAAAGAGTGAGCCTTAAATTGATGGCTAACCCTTCTCACCTGGAGGCAGTTAACCCGGTTGTAACAGGTTATGCACGTGCCAGAGCCGATGCACATTACGAGAAAGCGGCCGTGAAACCAAACGACCGTGACGATATTTATGATAAAATTCTGCCTATCATCATTCATGGTGATGCGGCTATTGCCGGTCAGGGCATTGTATATGAAGTAACGCAGATGTCTAACCTGCCGGGTTATTATACCGGGGGTACGCTTCATTTTGTAATCAATAATCAGGTTGGTTTTACGACCGACTTTGAAGACGCCCGTTCGTCTATCTATTGTACCGACATCGCCAAAATTATCGATGCACCAATCTTCCATGTAAACGGAGATGACCCCGAGGCAGTGGTTTATACCATGAAACTGGCTACCGAATTCCGTCAGGAATTTAACCGCGATGTGTTCGTGAACATGATTTGTTACCGTAAATACGGCCATAACGAATCTGATGAACCGCGTATGACCCAGCCAACCATGTATAAGGTGATTGATACCCACCCGAACACCAGAGAGATTTATCTGCAGGAGTTGATGGAGCGCGGGGAGGCAGATGCGAAGTTCTCGGAAGAACTGAAAAAACAATTTGAAGGCGAATTGCAGGATCTGCTTGCCAAAGTAAAACAAAAGCAACTGCCGTATCAGAAACCAAAACTGGAAGAAGACTGGGAAAAACTACGTCGTTCAGTGCCTGAAGACTTTGAGCAATCGCCGGTTACGGGTATTTCAACGGCGACTATTGAGAAAATAGGAAAGGCTTTATCAAACGTGCCAAATGGTTTCAAACCTTTGAAGCAGATTGAAAAAGTTTTGGAAGAAAGACGTGCCATTTTTGCACAGGAGAAGCCCTTTAACTGGTCGGTTGGTGAGTTAATGGCTTATGGCGCCATCCTTGACGAAGGCCGAATAGTGCGTATTACCGGCCAGGATGTACAACGTGGTACGTTTACGCACCGCCACGCTGTGTTGCATGATGCCGATACCAACCAGCTATATACCAATCTGGCTCATATTGACGAAAATCAGGGTAAATTTGAAATATACAATTCACTTCTGGCGGAATACGGTGTAATGGGCTTTGAGTATGGCTACTCAATGGCTAACCCGAACGCGCTCGTTATCTGGGAAGCACAGTTTGGTGATTTCTCGAATGGTGCACAGATTATGATTGACCAGTTCATTGCCGCTTCAGAATCAAAATGGAACAGCATGAACGGCCTTGTATTGTTGCTGCCGCATGGTTATGAAGGCCAGGGGCCTGAGCACTCAAATGCCCGCCCTGAGCGTTATCTGCAATTGGCTGCCGAGTACAACATGTATGTATGTGCCTGTACAACGCCTGCCAATATCTTCCACATGTTGCGCCGTCAGGTAGCATTGCCATTCCGTAAGCCATGTATCCACATGTCGCCCAAGTCTATGTTACGCCATCCAATGGCTATTTCTAAAATAGAAGACTTTGGTGAGGGTACACGCTTTCAGGAGACTATCGGTGACGATTTCGCCGACCCAAAAAAGGTAAAACGTGTGTTATTGTGCAGCGGTAAAGTTTATTATGATTTATTAGATAAACAACAAAAAGAACAACGTACCGACGTAGCCATTATTCGTGTTGAGCAACTGCACCCGTTCCCTGCCAAACAGATAGAAGCACATCTGGCCAGATACAAAAAGCCGGAGGTAATATGGGTACAGGAAGAACCTGAAAACATGGGTTACTGGTCTTTTGTGTTGCGGGAGTTTCCTCAAATTGGGGTAGGTAATGTAATTGCCCGTAAGTCGAGCGCATCACCTGCCACAGGATATACCAAAATACACGCCAAAGAGCAGGCAGAAATTGTTGAGAAAGCGTTTAACAAGTAAGTAACCGTAAGAAAAATAAATATATCGATATCAATAACTTAGCAATAAACAAGTTATGGCAATAGAAATGAAAGTCCCTTCGGTGGGCGAATCAGTAAGCGAGGTAACTATCGCTTCTTGGACAAAAAAAGATGGTGACTTTGTAAAAATGGACGAGGTAATCTGTGAGCTGGAGTCTGACAAAGCCACTTTTGAACTCCCCGCAGAAGCCGACGGTATTTTAAGAATTATAGCAGCCGAAGGTACAACGTTGCCAATTGGTGCTTTGATTTGCAAAATTGAAGATTCTAATACTAATACTAAAGACAGCGCCCCTGCGGCTGCGGCGGCTCCTGCCCCGGCAGAAGCACCAAAAGAAGAAGCGAAAGCTACTGCACCGGCTGCTGAACCTGCACCCGCTGCGGCATCAAAAACCATTGATGTGGTAGTACCGGCAGTAGGTGAATCAATTTCAGAAGTTACCATTGCTTCCTGGAGCAAAAAAGACGGCGACAGTGTGAAAATGGATGAAGTGATTTGCGAACTGGAGTCAGACAAAGCTACTTTTGAATTGCCATCTCCTGAAAGTGGTGTATTGACAATTGTTGCTCAGGCTGGCGATGTAGTGCCTATTGGTGGCGTAGTAGCCAGAATAGCCGTTGGCGCAGCGAGTGCAGCTACGGCAGCACCGGCTTCTGAAAAACCTGCGGCAACAGCTACACAAGCACCTGCTGAATCGGGTAATAGCTATGCAGCCGGGCATCCGTCGCCGGTTGCTGCAAAAGTATTGGCCGAAAAGGGTATTGACCCTGCCAATGTACAAGGTACAGGCATAGGTGGTCGAATTACTAAAGATGATGCCTTGAAAGCCACGCCCGCATCGCAACCAAGTGCTGCTCCTGCCGCACCGGCTGCTAAAGCGCCTGCTGCACCAGTTCCGGTGGCGTCTGGTGTTGAAGGGAGAATATCGCGCAGAGAAAAAATGACAAGCCTGCGTAAAACCATTGCGAAACGTCTGGTGGCCGTAAAACAGGAAACAGCCATGCTTACGACTTTCAATGAGGTGGATATGAAACCTATTATGGACCTGAGAGCCAAGTACAAAGATAAATTTAAAGAGATTCACGGCGTTGGTCTTGGCTTTATGTCGTTCTTTACCAAAGCATGTGCCATTGCCTTGAAAGAGTTCCCGGTAGTGAATGCCTACATAGACGGCGATGAAATTGTGTATAACGACTACGCCGATATCGCCATTGCGGTTTCAGCACCACGCGGCCTGGTAGTGCCGGTAATCAGAAATGCCGAACAACTTAGTTTTGCAGGTGTTGAATCAGAGGTTGTTCGTCTGGCTGTAAAAGCAAGAGATAACAAGCTGACTATTGAAGAAATGACAGGTGGTACCTTCACTATCACGAACGGTGGTATTTTTGGCTCTATGTTGTCTACGCCTATCATTAACGCGCCGCAATCGGCTATTCTGGGTATGCACAATATTGTTGAAAGACCAGTAGTTGTGAATGGCGAAATCGTGGTTCGTCCAATAATGTATGTGGCATTAAGTTATGACCACCGCACAATTGATGGTAAGGATTCTGTAAGTTTCTTAGTAAGAGTAAAACAATTGTTAGAAGACCCAACCAGAATTTTGTTGGGCGTATAACGCTTGTTACCTATATACCAGAGCGGCCATTGAGGATTTTCCCCGATGGCCGTTTTTGTTTCTGTAATTATTAAAGAAATTCAGTAGATGATTTGGATTAATTGTCTTTTTTTAAGTATTTCGGTAACCTATTAATCCGGTTTTGTTTAAAAAATATACATATTCAGCATTTTTTATACTTCTGCTTAGTATATCTTCTTATGCTCAGATTTCTATCAGACAAGTGCTGATAAACGGGCAGGTGTATCCATATAAACCGGGTTCTGGTATTGCTATTTCTGCGCCTGACGAGAACCTGGTCATTGAGTTAAATCCGGTAAATGGCAATTCAATCAGGTATTTCTACCGTATCAGGCCCATGTCTGAAAGTTGGTTCTGGAGCAACTACCCGTCGGTTCATTATCAGAATCTGCCTGGCGGTAGTTATCACTTACAGATAAAGGCGGTAGATAACAAACAAAGGGTGGTGGCGTCGGCGGAGGTAAGTATTAATAAAAAACAGGCTTTCTGGCAAAAATGGTGGTTCTGGCCATCTATTTTTATATACATTTTATTGATTTTCGGGGCGGGCTTCTATTTGTTTTTTATCTATGACCTCCGCCAGAAACTCAAGCTACAGCATATTCGTAACCAGATAGCCTCCGACCTCCATGATGAGGTCGGCTCTAACCTTAACTCAATAGCCATATTTATTGAGTTGCTTCGCAAAAAGGTTATCAGGCAGAATCCGGACTTGCTGCCTATTCTTGATAAGATTACTGATAATTCAGAAGAGACAGTTTTGTTAATGCGCGATACCGTATGGGCCATTAATCCTGAAAATGATTCTACAGAAAAACTATTTGAAAGAATGCGTTCTTTCGGTGTTGAGATGCTGACAGCCCGCGGTATAACGTTTAACTTTGAGTTGCTGATTGACGGCAAAAAGGATATATTCCCGATGGAACAAAGGCGTAACATTTACCTGATTTATAAAGAGGCTATTAATAATATTTCAAAGCACTCGCAGGCCACGCATGCGTCGTGCCAGGTAACCAGAGGCCAGGGGATGGTAAAAATACAAGTAAGCGACAACGGCAAAGGCTTTGATGTAAATGAGATTTTTGAAGGTAACGGACTCAAAAACTTTAAACACCGCAGCCAGGAGTATGACTTGAATGTGTCTGTGCATTCAAGTACACAAACAGGTACAGAAGTTCTGATTGAAATAACAATTTAGTGATGGGGTATCCCCATAATTGGGGATTTACGCGAAACAAAATACCCCGTAATTTTACAGAAATATTTATAGCCATAAAATCAATTGATTTATAGAATAATGAGGTTAAAGTGTTTTAATAATGATTAGTGTACTACTTTTTGAAGACAATAAAAACCTCAGAGAAAGTCTTTCGCTGTACCTTTCTGGTACAGACGGACTAAGGTTGGCAGGTGCCTACCCCGAAGCAACTGATGCTGTAAAATTAGTGAGCCGGCACCAGCCTGATGTGGTGCTGATGGATATTCAAATGCCGCAGGTTTCGGGCATAGAAGCGATGATAGCCATCAAAAAAGTGAATAGTGACGTAAAAGTGTTGATTCAGACGGTATTTGAAAATGACGACAAAGTGTTTGCTGCTATTTGCGCAGGCGCCAACGGATATATTTTAAAGACTCCCAAGCCAGAAAATTATGTAAAAGCTATTTTTGACGTTTACAACGGTGGGTCTCATTTAACCCCCAGCATTGCTGCCAAGGTGCTGGCCATGTTTCAGAATCAGTTTGTGATGAAAGAGCAAACCTACGTTTCGCTGACACCGCGGGAGAAAGAAGTTTTGCAGTTGATGGTGAAAGGCATGAGTTATAAAATGATAGCCGATGCCTGTAATGTTAGTTTTAACACCATACATACCCATATAAAAAACATTTACGAGAAATTGCACGTCAATTCGGCGCCTGAGGCAGTTGTAAAGGCACTCTCAATGCGGCTGGTTTAAAGGCTGCCTGATTCCACCGGTTTATAATTGACTAATGATTATTGCTTGAAAACAAGTGAAACTTATACCACAAACTGATATGAATTCTTGCTGGGCGGCATCTATGGCTATGGTATCTTTAGCCCTTGATGATGAGCCCAAAAGCCAGGAAGAATTTATAAAACTTAGAAACAATGCTATCGGGCTGAATGAATATCCGTATCGGGCAACCACCATACCTGATGACGATATGGCCGATTTTACGGCAGAAAATCTTTCTGGTTACACAAGTTTTACAGAGGGTTCGTTGGGTTTGCATCAGATAAAGCAATTGCTTGAAGACTCAAAACCAGTTATTTATGATTATAAGCTGAACAGCAATACGCAGTCTCATCTGGTGGTGATGGACAAAGTAGAGAAAACAGCGGTATTGCCAGATAAGTGTAACATATCCTGGATTCACATCAGCGACCCTTGGCCAATTAATCAGGGAAATGGTTTTTATATAACCTATGAAAGATATTACGGGCAAGGTAAAATTGATGATTCGGATTCAGGACCAAGACGAAAATACACTATAACATTACTGACGAACAATAGGCCAAACCTAAATAATGACGATATAATTTATTTGTCTAATGTCTTTTTTAAAGAGACCTCTGATGAGTTGATACGTGCTTTCCTAAAACATGTAGAGGCCTTGCCTGATACACACGGCGATTCGTTCTATGATGAAATAAACTTTAATAAATCTTTGGCGGCAGCAACCAGGGTTTCTAAAGGATACAGGGTTCTGAATGTAGGTACCAGAGGAACTTTTGCGGACTCGGGTGTGAAAATTGAAACCCTTTTGGGGATGGATGCCGACACCTATATTTATTTTCTTGGACAGAATAACAAGATTACCACCATTATAACGACCGCAAAAGTAAGGAATCCACACAACCAATTTGGTTTTAACGATAACTGGATCATCAACCATATTGAAAGAGCCGACAGGTTTGAATCAATGGCTCCGATACTTGAGAGAATCAGTAATGAAATGAATTGGTAGTGCGTTTACCCTGGCAATCGGGTAATTTTGAAAACAGCCTGAAAAACCTTACAAATTTTGAGAAGCAATATTTTATTCAATTCCTAAAACATCAATTAAAATGGGAGATTTAACCACTAAAGAAGACCTATCCGAACAAAATGGAGATCCTGCAAAAAGAGATTCCGCCGCATTAAAAAGAGTGAAAAGACACACCTACGTTGATTTGGATGAAGGGCCAAATGGTACAGAAAAAACAAGACAGGAGGGTCTATACCTTAGCCTTGACCAGATGGAGATCTTAATAAGCTATCTTAGGAAGAACCACCCGAATATTGATCACGTAAGTTTTATGATTGGCAAATTAAGCTCAAAAGAGGGGCGCTCGCTGCAAGAAAGAGCTAAGCCAAGAGTTAATGAAGAAGAATATACAGTTGAGATTTTGCCATTCCAGTTTAAAAAAGATGGTAATTCTGAGTTTTTAACGGTTGATAACGTTGTAGGTTTTCTTACTATTCCGGGGCAGCCTTTTGATAATGAAATGGGCGGCGGCGGCGGCGGCAACCAGAAAGTTCCACCACCATCAGTAAGGACTCCCTGATTAAAGCATGGATTTTACACTAGGATTATATCGGTTTTCCGGATGGTCACAGGATGTGATTTGGCTGTTAATATGCTGGATGATGCTAAAGAAAGGTGGTTATTGGACAGGGCATAAGATGTTCTTTTTGCTCTATGCCCTGTCTACTGCCTTTTTCGAAATAGTTTATGCTATAACAGCCATTACCCTGAGCAACAACCTTTTTCTGGATTATTGGTTTATAGCCCTTGAGTTTGTGGTTTTGAGTTTTTATCTGAGAGGCGTTATAAAGCTGAAATGGATAAACGTAACTGTTTACATTTTATGTCTGGCCTTTGTGGGGTTTTCTGTTTATAATTCTTTTCTGGGGCAGGGTTTTACTAACTATAATAGCTATGGCACACTCATAAACAGTCTTTACCTTACTTTTTTGTCGGGGCTGGGTCTTTTTATGCTTGCCAAAAGGTATATCAACAAAAGGCTTTTCAGCCTTACAGAAAGCTGGCTTGTATTAGGTGTTTTTCTGATATACTCAAGCATTATTATTTTTGATTATATTTATGCCCTTTCTGTTCCCTATAAAAACGATACCATATTGTATGCAGTTTTAATAGTACAGAATTTTATTAAGAGCTTTTTCCTTATATTTTATATAAAGGGAATAATGATAATTAAGTAGCTTGTTTTTCGGGGTTTTAATTTTTTTAGTTTAGTTGTTTTGTAGCCATGTAGCAAAAAATCCCCAGAATTGGGGATTTTTTGTTTTTGTACATCTGCTGAAATTTGGCATATAAAACCAACAATTATGAAACACTATAAACCCGCTCTGCCTAAAACCCAACATGTTGCCCAGAACCTCTACATTATGATCAATGGTATACGGATAAGTATATCACCCGAAGAAATTATTTATCTGGAAGCCAGCATTAACTATACCACCTTTCATACACGAAACAACAAGTTTACGTCTGCCTTTCATCTGAAATTTTTTGATGAGGTGCTTAAAGAACACACTTACTTTGTAAGAATTAATAAATCTTATATACTGAACCTGAATTATCTGGAAGCGCTTAACTGGAAAAGAGACACCAAGGAAGTGCGCCTGGCCGACGGCACAATGCTGCCTATCTCAAGACGCCGGGCAAGCGGAATAAAGGATATGCTCTGGAAGAAACTGAATACCTGAACGCTCAAATAAAATGTGCAGATGCGGGTAAAAAAATAGTATAAAACTATTAAATTATTGTTAAATACTTGAATTTTTTGCTATAATTGACGTACTTCGCAAGACACATTCTGTTATTGAAGCAATGGACGATATGAATAAAGGTAATGCAAATGAACGAGGCTCAAGGGGTAGCCTTTTTTCATTTTTAAATGGATTAGTGGGGTCAGCTTCAAATAAAAGCGACGACAAAAGCAGTGCTATTCCTGAATCAAAAATCAGTCGGTATGCAGACAGCATTGAGCAGTCTAACTATATAAGCCGTGACCTGAGCTGGCTTAAATTCAACGAACGTGTGCTTGACCAGACCCGCGATAGCAACCTGAACCTTTTTGAGCGGCTGAAGTTTCTGGCCATTACTTCTTCAAATCTTGATGAGTTCTTTACCATCAGATTGGGTAGTTTGTATAATTACCTTGATTATCATAAAGAACGTATAGATTATTCGGGGTTAAGAGAAATCCCTTTTCGTAAGGCCTTGTTATCTGCAGTAAGACAGTTTTGTCAGGAGCAGGACAGAATCTTTGATGAGGAACTGAAACCCTTGTTCAGGAGCCACAAGTTTCAGGTAGTAAAAATTAGCGACCTTACCAGCAATGAGCTGACAGAGGTGGTGGATTACTTTGATTACACCATCTATCCGATGCTTACACCGATGCTCTTTGACCACACCCATGCGTTTCCGGTGCTGATTGCCAAAACGCTTATTTTTGGCGTGGTAACTGATTCAAGCCGCTCTACACTGTTTTCAGAAGACAGCGAAACCAAAAAGATATCGTTTGTACAGATTCCCGGCAATCTGCCCCGTTTCTACACCATTGAGAGAAACGAGGAGTTGCTTTTTTTGCCAATTGAAGAGATTGTTCGCCATGAAATAAAGAAACTGTACCGAAACGTCGAGATTCAGTCGGTAAGCCTTTTCAGAATTGTCCGTAATGGAGACTTTACACTGGAGGAGTCTGATGACATTGAGTCAGACTTTGTAGACGAAATAAAACAGAAAATCAAAAGCCGTAGGTTGGGCCGTGTGGTGTATATGGAGATAGAAGCCAATGCCAACGAATGGCTGGTAAATATCTTGCAGAAACGCTGGGAAATTGACAAGTATAATATTTTTGTTGACGAGTGCCTGATTGACTACACCTGTCTTTGGCAGATTATCCGCCATCCGGAGTTCCAGGAAGAACTGGAGCCTATCCATCCGCCTGTATCTCCAAAAAGACTGAAAGAAAAGAATAACGATATTTTTGAGGTGGTACGTGAAAAGGATTTACTGTTACACCACCCTTACAATAATTTTGAGCCGGTATTGCAATTGTTGGAAAGAGCTGCAGAAGACCCCGATGTGTTGGCCATAAAGCTGACAATATATCGCCTGGCCAAAAAGTCGCGCGTTACGCAGGCTTTGTTAAAGGCCGCCGAGAATGGCAAGCACGTGTCGGCGCTGTTTGAAATAAAAGCCCGCTTTGATGAAGAAAACAACATCAGAGAGGCCGAACGCCTGCAAAGAGCCGGGTGTTTCGTTATCTATGGTATTGGCTGGTATAAAACACATACCAAGCTGATGTTGATTGTGCGCAAAGAAGGCAACCGTGTTGTACAGTATGCGCATTTGGCCAGTGGCAACTACAATGAGGATACGGCCAGGTTATATACTGATATTGGCCTGTTAACTACTAATCCGGCTTACACCAAAGATATTTCTGAGTTTTTTAATGTTATTACGGGGCATTCACAGCCCGGTGATTACCGTTATCTGATTACCTCGCCAAGAGATATGCGCCGCCGCCTGATTGAGCTAATCAGAAACGAAGCATCAAATGCACAGCAGGGCTTGCCAAGCGGTATTTGTATCAAACTTAATTCGCTTGAAGACCGGCATATTATTGATGAACTATACAAAGCGTCGCAGGCGGGTGTTAGAATCAAGCTTATCATCAGAGGTATATGTTGCTTGCGCCCGGGGCGTCAGCATCTCAGCGAAAACATTACGGTGCGTTCAGTGGTAGGTTTATACCTTGAGCACGCCCGTATATTTTATTTCCATAACAACGGCGAGCCTAGGGTATATGGAAGTAGCGCCGATATCATGGTTCGTAGTTTTGATAAGCGGATAGAGTCTATGTTTGAGCTCGTAGACGATGAAGTTAAAAAACATGCCATTGAAATATTATATTATAACCTGCGTGACAACGTAAATGCTTACGAATTGCAGGAAGATGGTTCGTATTCAAAAGTAAAATGTTCGCTCACACCAGATGACCAACCGATCAATATTCATAAAATGTTTTTTGAAATTGAAGAGAATGGGTCTGAAGAAGCAAATTTGTTTGCACAGCAGAACGCACCCACAGGAATTGTATCAGAAGAAACACCAATAGAGACAGAAACCAATCAGTAAATGTATTCAGAAAATATCAGACAAAAGTTTTCAGACTTATATAACCAATCTCCAGACATACTTGTACGCGCCCCGGGGCGCATAAATCTGATAGGTGAACACACCGACTATAACGATGGCTTTGTGCTACCGGCGGCCATAGATAAGGCCATTTACTACGCAGTTTCTAAAAGAGAAGACCGCCAGGTGAGACTTTTTTCTTACGATTTAGATGATACCTACGAGTGTTCGTTAGATGCATTGGATAAATCTGAGAAGGGATGGGCGAATTTCCTGATTGGGATGATGGCCGAAATAGGTAAAAAAGGAGCTGTGATACCCTTCGGCGTAAATGTTGTATTTGGGGGCGATGTGCCGTTTGGGGGTGGTTTGTCTTCTTCAGCGGCTATTGAAAGTGGCATTGGCTATGCATTGAACCAATTGTATAACCTTGGGCTTGCCAGAATTGACCTGGCTTTGGCAGCACAACAGGCCGAGCATAATTTTGCCGGGGTTAATTGCGGCATTATGGATATGTTTGCGTCTATTCATGGTAAAGATAAAGCAGTTATTAAACTGGACTGCCGAGATTTAAGCTACGAGTATTTCCCGTTTGAAACCGCTGAGTACGCCATAGTTTTATGTAATACGGGCGTAAAGCATAACCTGGGTGATACCGAATATAATAAACGCAGGGCAGAATGCGAAGCGGGTATCAGTATTTTACAGCAGGCTTTCCCTCAGGTAAATAGTTTGCGAGATGCAAGTATTGCTATGCTCAGAAGCCAGGCCGATAAACTGCCCGAGATTGTCTATAACAGATGCCGATATGTAATTGAAGAAATAAACAGGGTTGAGCAGGCCTGCAAAGATTTACTGAATAACGATTTTATATCTTTCGGACAGAAAATGTATGAGACCCACAGGGGGCTAAGTGAGTTGTATGAAGTAAGCTGTCCGGAGCTGGATTTTCTGGTAGAAAAAACCCTGGAAAACCAAGCTGTTGTGGGTTCAAGAATGATGGGCGGAGGCTTTGGAGGTTGTACCATTAACCTGATTAAAAAAGAGGCTGTTGATACATTTCTCTCCGATATGGAGCAGGCCTATGAAGCCGAGTTCGGTAAGAAACTCGTTTCTTACCGGATGGCAATTACTGATGGTGTAGGGGAGGTGGAAAAACGCATAACAGATTGTCAGTGAATCTTTTAATTCTAAAATTATTAAACTAAATACTCATTTTTACATAATATGTTTATAAATGAGCAATAATTAAATAAGGGTTTGTTGAAGGCGTCATGTTTTGTAAATTTGGTTTGGAAAGTAGTTTAAGGGCTTAAAGTTATCAGGGCATTTATTCGTATCTGTAACTTTAAAATACAAAAAAGGCGGATTAAAATATAGAAGATGCTTTTTGGATTTAGCTTTGAAATTATGTGATTTGTTATTATTATAAATAATGAGAGAGAATATACAATTAATTGATAAGGAGAACTACCAAAATGATTTGATAATTTCTTATCTAAGAGAGATGTATTCTGAGACAATTTGGGAGAATAATAACATTTATTTCGACTCAAATTACAGTGCTTTTTTAGAATCTTCATATCAATTAGATAATATTAATTATTATTGGTTAAAAGTTGAAGCCGAAATTGTGGGAATTGCCCAGATATTAGCATTAAACGAGCAAGAACTACATCTTAACAATATAGTCATTAAAAAAGAGTTCAGACGTAATAAAAGTGGTAGTAAATTTTTAAAATTGCTTTTGCAAGAGCGAGAAAATTATCAGGAATTTTCGTTAAATGCATTTCATTCAAATGAAGCGGCTATAAACTGGTATAAAAATTTAGGTTTTAGTACTGTTGATACAACCTACATTTATATCTACTATCCTCAAAAGACAAATACGCATGAAAATATTATTGGCCGGGATAAGAACGGGTTTAAAGGTGTTTTTGTGGATGATTTGAAAATTGCAACAATCATAGATTCTAATGTTTTGCTTGTTCATAACATAGATAATCTCTCTTTAATCAGTGTAAATGGTTTTGATAGAGTTTTGTGTTGGAGTAAAAAAACGATAGCAGATGACTGCTTTAATCTATATGATACCAGTTACAGAATGATAGCTAATATTAAATCCTTGTTAAAAAAACTATCAACCGTTCCGAGTTAACATTCTTTGAGCAGATTTTTTAATTTG
This sequence comes from Emticicia sp. TH156, assembly GCF_002855535.1. Classification (NCBI taxonomy): domain Bacteria; kingdom Pseudomonadati; phylum Bacteroidota; class Cytophagia; order Cytophagales; family Leadbetterellaceae; genus Emticicia; species Emticicia sp. TH156. The sequence goes on along the minus strand of NZ_PKRS01000003.1, from coordinate 487,124 downwards.
GAAGTTTTTTGAATTTTAGAATTTGTTTAGTGAAATTTGGGTAATAATCCTCTACACAAATAAGGCTACTTTTAAAAGTTTACTTATAAGTTTAAAGAGTATTTCAGAAGCTAAAAAGTTTCAAAATTTATCATAATCAATTGGTCTATTTCTAATTTGGTTATTCATATTACGCAAGCAACTATTCAATACTATTATTTATACAGATGCCTAAATTTTGTATTGTTGAAAGTAGTTCAACAAAGTGGGATGAAATTGTAAAAAAATCAGGATTTTATGATTTTCATCACACTTCTTACTTTCATCAAATTGATTCGGCCTACGAATCACTTTTGCTGCATTTTTCTGATGAAGAGAACTTTATTGCTCTCCCAATAAAATATAGAGAGATTCCTGGTACAGATTATTTTGATATCTCGTCCGTATATGGTTATGCGGGGCCAGTTTTTAGCTTTGAGCCAAACTATAACAAACAAAAGCTTATTTCTTTCTTTAATCTAACATTTAAGGAATTTTGTATATCTCATAAGGTGGTTTCCGTTTTTTCACGTCTTCACCCACTAATTAGTCAAAAACAAATTTTAACTTCTCTAGGTAATATTGATGACCTTAATAGAACGGTTTCAATTGATTTAAATATTCCAGCTGAACAACAATGGAGTGCTTATAGAAAAAGCCTAAAATATGAATTAGCTCAAATTAGAAAAAAGGATATCCGAGTTCAGATAACAAAAGATAAAAGTGATATAGATGATTTTATTACTATTTATTATGAAACAATGAACAGAGTAGGAGCCGCATCAAATTATTATTTCCCAAAAGAGTACTTTCATAATTTTTTGAATAATCAGGCCTTTGATTCTATTCTTATTATGGCAAAATTTAACGATGTAAGTATTGCAGGGGCAATTTTCACCATTACTGGTAAAATTATGCAGTATCATCTTGCCGGAACAAAGGAAGAGTTCATTAAAGAAACGCCAATGAAATTAATATTGGATGAGGCTCGGCTTTATGGTAACAGTACCTCAGCGGAGAGCCTGCATTTGGGAGGTGGAGTATCAGGTAGAGATGACGATTCCTTGTTTAAGTTTAAATCAGGATTTTCTAAGAACTTCAATCGGTTTTCTATTTGGAAATTTATAGTCAATCAAGAAGTTTATAATCAATTGAGCAGTGATTGTGTTAATACAGGTTTTTTCCCTCTTTACAGAAGTTCAAAATTATAGATATCTAATTGTCGCCAGTATTGATTGTACTACAATTGTGACGTGGACCCCGAAAGTTAAACAGGCTTCACATGAAGTGTGTAAATGGTTAATTGTCAGGTATTTATGAAACGAATAAACCAAGAATATGTACAAATTTGGCATATTTTGGAGTTTTTCGTATTTTAAGTCTGCGAAAACCATAAAATGCGTGCTCAGTTTACCTTAATCGACTTGGATACTCCAAAATTTCACCGAATGTATATTCTTATGAATAAGCCGGAGTCAACGAAGAAGTTTTGGGTGTTTTTGCATTCAAACAGCTAAATTTTTTATACTATACGAAGGCAGAAGGCCCAAAAACACACCCAAATGGCTACTTAAATTAAAGATATAAAGTTAAAAGATCAAACCATAATAAGGTGGTGATTTGGTATGGAAGTACCTAAAGTGAAAAAGGCTAAGAAAAGAAAAAATTAGAAAAGTTAATTTTCTAAAGATGCTTTAACTTGAAAAACAACGAGACACTCAATTTATTAAGCGTCTCGTTTGTCAAAAATCTTAAATAATTGAATTTCTAATGGAAAGGCCTAAGTAAAAAACCAGGCAATGCATCAAATATCAACTCTTGCATACTTGGCGTTGCGTTCAATGAAATCACGGCGAGGGGCTACTTCATCGCCCATCAGCATAGAGAAGAGATGGTCTGCCTCTGCTGCCGATTCAATAGATACCTGTTTCAAAGTACGTTTGTCAGGGCGCATGGTTGTTTCCCATAGCTGCTCGGGGTTCATCTCTCCCAGACCTTTGTAGCGCTGAATACCCACGCTGTCTTCACGGCCTGCACCAGCCAGACGTTTTACTTCACGTTCGCGTTGCTCTTCTGTCCAGCAATAAACCTCTTCTTTCCCTTTCTTAACCAGATACAACGGCGGTTGTGCAATATAAATATATCCGCTTTCTATCAGCTCGCGCATATAACGGTAGAAGAACGTAAGAATCAGGGTACGAATGTGGCTACCATCAATATCGGCATCCGTCATGATAATGATTTTGTGGTAACGCAACCTATCTGTATTTAAAGCCCGTTCGTCGCCATCTTTACCAATCTGCACACCTAGTGCCGTAAAAATGTTTTTAATTTCTTCGTTTTCGTAAATTCGATATTCCTGCGCTTTTTCGACGTTAAGAATTTTACCTCTCAAAGGCAGAATGGCCTGAAACGCCCTGTTGCGGCCTTGTTTGGCACTACCACCGGCACTATCACCCTCAACCAGATATACTTCGCAAATCGATGGGTCAGACTCCGAACAATCGGCCAGTTTACCCGGTAAACCGGTTCCAACCAATACGTTTTTGCGCTGTACCATTTCGCGCGCTTTACGGGCGGCAATACGTGCTTTGGCAGCAAGTAATACCTTGTCTACTATCATGCGAGCCTCTTTGGGGTGCTCTTCCAGATAGTTTTCAAGCATTTCGGCAACACAAGAGCTAACGGCTGATGTTACCTCACTGTTACCCAGCTTGGTTTTGGTTTGCCCCTCAAACTGTGGTTCTTGAACTTTTACTGAAATAATGGCGGTTAAGCCTTCACGGAAGTCATCACCACTAATTTCGATTTTTTCTTTTGCCAATATGCCCGATTTCTCGGCATAGCCTTTCAGCGTACGGGTGAGCGCCATACGGAAGCCCGAAACGTGTGTACCCCCTTCATGAGTGTTAATATTGTTTACAAAAGAAGATACGTTTTCGCTGTAACTGGTGTTGTAAAGCATGGCAACATCAACCGGGATACCGTCTTTACTCCCTTCCATAAATATAGGTTCGGGAATCAGACGCTCACGGCCTGAGTCGATATAAGCTACAAATTCTGCCAGACCACCCTCAGAATAAAAAGTGTCTGTTTTAAAATTGCCGCTTTCGTCTTTTTCGCGCAGGTCAGTCAAAATAATTGTGATTCCTTTATTCAGGAAACACAATTCGCGCAGCCTGTTCGCTACTGTTTCATACTTATATTCGGTAATAGTAAAAATGCTTGCGTCAGGCTTGAAAGTAACGGTCGTTCCTCTGTCGCTTGCCTCACCTACCTCACGCACCGGATACAAAGGCTTGCCAATTGAGTATTCCTGCTCAAATATTTTGCCTTCGCGGTGTACTTCAACTTTCAGGTGCGTAGAAAGAGCATTTACGCAGGATACCCCCACACCATGTAAACCACCAGAAACTTTGTAGGTATCTTTGTCAAATTTACCTCCGGCATGTAGTACGGTCATAACCACCTCAAGTGCCGACTTCTTCTCTTTGGGGTGCATACCGGTAGGTATCCCCCGGCCGTTATCTTTTACGGTTACTGAGTTATCTTCGTTTATTGTTACCTTTATTGTATCGCAATGGCCGGCAAGCGCTTCATCTATCGAGTTATCAACTACCTCCCATATCAAATGATGAAGTCCTTTTATACCAATATCACCGATGTACATGGCCGGACGTTTCCTTACTGCTTCTAACCCCTCCAGTACCTGGATGTTCTCCGCGCCATAATTTGCTTTTGAGTTTTGTGGCTCTGTGTTTTCTTGATTTTCTGTCATAATTAGTTTTAGTAAACAATTGACTATCAATAAATTAGTTATATCTTAAAATAGATGCTTGATATTCACTAATAATTAACATAAATTAGTTGTAAAGTTACACTTTTTTATCTACAAATCGAAATTTATAAGCTAATGATTATTAGCAGAATACAATTAATCAGAGCCTGTTTTTTTAATTGAAACCGGGTGTTTTTCAGCCCATTGACCTGTTGATACACATTATGAAAAACTATTTTTATCTGCTTTTTATTGTGCTGTTTTTATCGGCCTGCCAACGTTCTGTTCAGTCAACTTACTACATTGTACGGCATGGCGAAAAAGCCGATGATACTGCAGACCCTGTACTGAGTGCAGCCGGGCAGGAAAGAGCCGAAACGTTAAAAAAACTTCTGGCAGATAGAAAGATTTCGGCGGTTTATGCTACCAGTTATCAGCGTACATCTTTAACTGCTAAACCGTTGGCAGATGCCATGCAACTGAGCATACAAAAGTATGACCCCCGCAAACAGAAACCTTTTATTGAAGATTTGAAAAAGATTGAAGGCAGAAACGTGCTTATAGTTGGGCACAGCAATACGGTAAGGCATATTGCCAATGGGCTGTTTGAGCAGGATACCTTAAAAAAAGACCTGGAAGAAACCGATTTCGACAACCTGTATGTTGTAAAAAGACAGACTGCCCCGCGAAAGAAACTTAGTTTTACGGCAAAAACCTATGGTAAACCCACACCCTGATTCAGCGATTTACGGGTTGGCGAATACCTTTTTTCTGATTTTTTCGTTAGCATATCGGTAATATTGTGAATGGAAGGAGATAAATAAAAAATTTAAAAATTATTAAGCAATGAAACGTTTACGTAAGTTATCGGTTGTGATTATCCTTTTGTTGGCCATACCTTTTGTGGCTTTTAAGATGGACGACCGGTATTTTGAGATAGCCAAGAATCTGGACATATTCGCCACCATGTTTAAAGAGCTGAATGCCTACTATGTAGACGAAATCAACCCGAATAAGGCCATGAGAGTGAGTATAGAGTCAATGCTGAAACAGCTTGACCCTTACACCAACTTTTATCCGGAAGATGACATTGAAGACTACATGACCCTGGCCACCGGTAAGTATAACGGTATTGGCGCAACGGTGTCGCATCAGAACAACAAGCACCTGGTGGTAATGATTTACGAAGGCTCGCCAGCTGATAAAGCCGGTATGAAAATAGGTGATGAGATTTTGAAAATAGACGGGGTTGATGTGGTTACGCGCAAAGATGTAGATATGGGCCGCCTGATGAAAGGGCAAACCGGCACAACTGTAAAAATACAAATTAAACGCTATGGGCAAAATGCTCCTGTTGACCTGACAGTCGGGCGGGATATAGTAAAAACCCTGAACGTGCCGCACTCGGGTATGGTTAGCGATGAGGTGGGTTATATACAACTAACTGATTTTACTGCCACAGCAGCAAAAGAAGTAAAGGCGGCTTTTACCGACCTGAAAGCCCAGGGTATGAAAAAATTAATCTTCGACCTGCGGGGTAATCCCGGAGGTTTGCTGAATATGTCTGTTGAAATCTGTAACATTTTTCTTCCTAAAGACCAGCTCATTGTAGAAACCAGAGGAAAAGTAGCTGAATGGAACAAAAAGTTTAATTCAATGGAAAACCCAATGGATACTGAAATTCCGGTTGTAGTTCTTATTAATAGTTCTAGCGCGTCTGCTTCTGAGATAGTAAGCGGTACTTTACAGGACTACGACCGCGCCGTAATTCTGGGGCAACGCTCGTTTGGGAAGGGGCTGGTGCAAACCACCCGTGACCTGACCTACAACACCAAAATGAAAATTACAACGGCCAAATATTATATTCCGAGCGGACGTTGTATTCAGGCGCTTGACTACAGCCACAGAAACCCTGATGGAAGTGTGGGCAGGGTGCCTGATTCTTTAAAAACTGCGTTTAAAACAAAAAACGGCCGCACGGTTTATGACGGTGGCGGCGTTGACCCTGATATTAAAACCGAAGTACCTCAGATGGCGTCAATAACAACTAATCTGTTGATGAAGAATATGATTTTTGACTACGCAACCAAATACTACTTTGAGCATGTTGCTGCCAAACCACAAGAGAAGTTTTCTTTGAAAGACGCTGAATATCTGGATTTTACAAACTGGCTAAAAAGCAGAAACTTTACTTATGCCACCTCAATGGAAAAGAGCCTGGATAACCTGGAGGCATCTGCCAGAAAAGAAAACAGCCTTGATGCAGTGCAGGAAAGCCTTAAATTGTTGAGAGAAAAAATCAACCAGACCAAACAGCAAGATTTAATAAAGTATAAAGCTGATATTAAAGAACAGCTGGAGGCCGAGATTCTAAGCCGCTATTATTATCAGAAAGCCATGAAGTTTGTTTCGTTTGACAAAGACAAAGAAGTGCAGGAAGCTATGAAATTATTTAAGGATATGCCCAGATACCAGTCTATTCTAAAGGGTGGAAAATAAAGGTTATAGCAGGTAATTTCTGGGTGCCACAGTTATGCCAAAGTATAGCTGTGGCACCTTTGGTTTATAAGGCTTTTTTTGGTGTGGTAGCCATAAACTCTTTCAGGTAGTACGGTTCAAAGTCGGCCACGTTTTCAAATTCTTGTTTAAGAAAGGCATCATTAGCGAGCTCGCCAATGGCTTTTGCAGATGGGTTAATGGTTTCGTTAAGAAAAATGGCATTCTGAAATTTACCCAGCACCGCTTGGCATTTGGTAGCGCCATCGCCAAAGAAAACAATTCTGCGCGTTTTTAATATCTCTTCAAAAGATGTCTCATCAATTATCTTTGCTTCGGTAGCAGTTACCTGCTCCAGGCTCGTTGCTTCGTACAAAGCGCAGTACACTTCCATGCGCCGGGCGTCAAGCATAGGGCAAAGTAATGGTGGGTTATCATTGCCAACTGATTTTGCCACATGATGCACCTGCAAGGCCATTGCCTGTAGTGTGTTAATGGCTAAAAGGGGTTTGTCTAGTGTAAAACATAAGCCTTTGGCAGTAGAAACACCTATGCGCAGGCCTGTGTAAGAACCCGGGCCTTTGGCAACGGCAATGGCATCAATATCGTCAAAGCTCAGAGAAGAAACTTTTACTACCTGCTGCACCAGAGTGGTGAGCATACCTGAAGACGATTTCTCATGAAACAACTCGCTGAGCGCTAATAATCGGGTGTCCTGATGGATAGCTGTTGAGCAGCCTTTGGTAGAAGTTTCAATACTTAGAATGATGGCCATCACAAAAATGAGTAATTTTGAATTTACAAAATTACTCATTCGTCTGACAAGGCATTAAGATTTTACCGTTTATTTGCTTCTGATGGCAATAACGGGGTCTAGTCGGGCTGCCTGCCAGGCAGGTATAATACCGAATAATATACCAATAGAACTGGAAACCACCAGCCCCAAAACAATGTTGCGGTAACTCAGAACAATATCAAGCGACCCTAATGGCAAGAAACTGATAAGATAAACCAGCAATAAACCGAACAACCCGCCCACTACACAAAGAAAGATGGATTCGAACAGGAACTGGAAAAGTATAAAGTAGTTTTTGGCACCAAGCGATTTTTGTATGCCAATAATATTGGTTCGTTCCTTCACGGTTACAAACATGATATTGGCTATACCGAAGCCGCCTATAAGAAGCGCAAAAAAACCGATGGCTATACCGCTTATACGTATTGTTCCGAAGAGTTGCCCTAGCATGGCTGCTGCTGCTTCCGGGCGGTTCAGGGCAAAGCTGTCTTCCTGCGATGGTCTCAGGCCGCGTTTGGTACGCAATAATCCGGTTATTTCTCCTTCCAGTTCATAAAGCCCTTCGTCGGAGTCATATCCTTTAAAAACAATGTCGCCTGTCAATTCACCGGACGAGAAAATCCTTTTGTGCGCCAGAAAAGGTATCAGCACTTTCTGGTCTGGCTCACCACCAAAATCGGCAATCTGTTTTCCTTTTTTCTCCTGCACACCAATCACAACTAAGTTCTGTCCTTTCATTTTAAAGGTTTTACCAATCGGGTCTGTGTCGGGGAATAATGTTTCAGCAATTTCAGCGCCCAGCACAGCTACATTTTTGCCAGATTCAATCTCTTGTGGAGCAAAGTAGCGGCCATTATTAATTGGTACCTCGGTTATCTCGTTAAATTCGTAGGTTATACCCTGGCAAAGGGCATCAATACTATTGCTTGCTCTGCGGCATGTTACATTACCCGCAAAATCCATCATGGCGCCTGCCTGGGCATGTTCCAGATTCTCTTTCAGGTACTTAAATTCGTTGTATTTGGGCTCAGGGCGCATAAAGTACTTCCACCAGGGATAGTCTCCGTTTGTAAAAAGCCAGGGCCATTTCTGCACATATATTACGTTCGTGCCAATTGAATTGAGGCTGTTTTTAATGTTGGCCTCCAGAGAATCTACCATAGTAAGCACCCCGATAATTGAAAAAATACCTACGGTTACTCCCATTAACGAGAGCATGGTACGAAACAGATTGGCCCGCAATGCCTGAGAGGCAAAACGGAAACTCTCAAATACTAGAAAGAAAAACTTGATCATAAATCTTTTTTTGAGTGATTGAGTGCGCAGGTGGATTCTGACAAACGAAAATAGATTTCTTTCTAATATTAAAAAAATGAAATAGGCTGATACGTCTGAAAATATAAACTAACGGTAAAATTTAAGGATAGTTGGATTAGCCAGAAAATGACTGCCCACAGATGGCAGGGCTAAGGAGTTGCAGGCCTAAGACAGAGTTAACAAATGGGCTTATGGTAAACCAACCTAAGTATGAACAGGTTTATGCCAGGGGGGTAGGCCCCCCCGTTATAAGAGAAAAGTAAACCACCGGCCGGGTTTTAGTAATTGATGGCATCGGGGTCTAGCAATTTCAGACCTGCCAATGATTTGATACCTGACTTGGTCTGTAGCTCAATTTTTTCAAAAGAAGGCGTTTGCCAGCTTTTTTTTACTTTCCTGGTGCTTGCTGAATTGGGTGCCATAGTGGTAAAATTTTAATTTTAAAAAAAAGTATTCAGGCCTTAAAATGAGTTACAAATGCGGTATTATAAGGCAATATAATAAATTAAAGCATCTATCACAACACGTTAATTAGCTTATTGTCGGGCTTTAATGTTTTTCTTCGAGCAGGTTTTCAATATATTCCAAAATGGCATCCAGTGTGTCAACTTCGTTCGGGCGCGTTATTACGGTTGTAGGTATCTGATTTGAAAGCAAACTAATTATCTGAAAATAGTCTTTTAATACCCCCATGCCTTCAATGTATTGAAGCCGGTAGGCATAATTTTGAAGATATTTAAATGCCTGAACACCCATAACCTGTCTGGTTTCCAAATAGCCGGTGTCTTCTTTTTCAAGAACAAAGATCCGCTTGATTCTCATCGGCCTGGTATCAAAAGATTCGTTAAACAATTTGCCGTATTTATCCATGGTTGGTCTTATCCTGAGTTCTTCCTCATAATCACCAATATTTGCCAGGTCAAAGCTGTCTTTCCAGAGTTTCATCATCGGGTAGGCGGCATAGGCGCTTATGCCATCAGGTGTTGGCACAGGTACGCAAACATCGTCAGAAAATATTCTGTAGCCCTTTGCCTGAAGCGAAGCCACCGTGGTTGACTTTCCGGCCCCGGAGTCGCCCAGAAACAACACTATGCCGTCGTTATCATAAATGGCAGAAGCGTGCATAGGTATCATCTGGCGTTGATACAAAATGGCCGCCATTGCATTTGACAAAAAAAACAGCCGCACTTCTTTCATGTCAGCATTGGCGGCAGGTTCAATAATCACGTGGTTGCCAGCGTTAACATAATAGCTACCCACGTTTATGATATTGAGAAAATAGTTGTCTGAATCAAAACTAATGGTTGATTCACTCTCTTTTTTGATGTCTGTATAGGCTGAAGGGGTTGCGCCGATAACTACACGTATATCCGGGTTTTCAGTTGGGGCAATTATATGAAGTTCAGGAAAAACAATATCAGTTACCAAAGTAAGACCATAAGCAAAATAATAATTCATCAGGTGTTCAGGTATTTGATTCCGGACAGCCCCAAGGCACATAAACGCAATCTGTCATCAGAAGGTCCGGCTTTTAATTTAAAAAAATGTCCTTAAAGCGGGTTTACGGGTGCTGACATATAAATGAACGGATTCAATTATTTGCTCAAAATTCCCTTGGTAATCAGGTAAGGTATGATTAGCCATAATAAGCCTTTAATAAGAAAGAAAAAAAAACCTGCCCAGCCCAGGCGTTTAAACCATAGCTTAAATTTATTCTGTTTTTCCATAATGTTATGATTCTACCGACTGTTTGTCAAGATAATTCTTAAACAAAAATAACAGGCCTGCGGTTGCAACAAGTGAAAAAATAACAATAGGAGTAGGCATGTGGTCAAGGTTTTCAAGGTCTGTTTTTACAATTTTCAGGTTGTAAAGATACATAATGATAATAGCCAAGCCATTGTTAAAAATATGAGCTGCAATAGGCACCCAGATGTTGCCCGTCCAGTAATAAAGGTACCCAAACAGCACACCCAGCATCATGCGCGGTAAAATACCATAAAACTGAAAGTGTATAACCGCAAATATAAAACCCGATAGCCAGATAGCTACATGAATATTTTTTGTGCCCATAAACAATTTACGCATCAGCAAACCTCTGAACACCAGTTCTTCTCCTACACCTGCAATAACGGCTATCACCACAAAAGCCAATAAAAACTGCCACAATGAGGTAAAAGAAGTAAAAAACCTGGTGGTTTCGGCCAGTTTGTCTTCCATGTTTTTGAGTAAGGTTTCAAGACCTTTCATTGACTCCGGGAAAAAGAAATTCTGGTTTAGTTCCTGCAGCCAGCCATTGAAACCCATAAAGCTAACCTCAATAAGTAAAACCATGAAGAACACTCTGATAGGCGGTAAGGATTGAAAATTGAGGTCGCTCCATTGTTTTTTCTCAATAACCCGCCAGTACAACCACGCTGTGCCAACAAAACCTGCAAAAGACCCTAATCCCTGGCCCATAATCATGCCTAACCAGGCATTGGGTATTTTTCTCAGGACTTCACCACCTTTCATCATGTCGTCCAGTGAGACACCTGCAGCAATTACTGTTACCAGTTGTATCAGGCTACCAAGCACCAGAAAGTTAACCAGAAAAAGGCCAAGAATAATGAGAACGGAAGAAGCAGCAGGGTTTTCGTTGGTTTTGATGTACATTCGGGAATTATTTTCAATAATTACTGTTTAAAATTAGTATAAAAGAATTTGCACGGAATTCGGTAAATTTGCAGTAAAAATATTCACTTATTTGTGAATTCACTAATTCAATTTTCATTTTGGTAAAAATAGGTAACATATCATTAGGAGAGTTTCCGCTTTTGCTGGCACCTATGGAGGATGTCAGCGACCCGCCGTTCAGGCTGGTTTGTAAAGAAAACGGAGCAGATCTGATGTACACTGAGTTTATTTCGTCTGAAGGCCTCATACGGCATGCAGCAAAAAGTGTGCAGAAACTGGATATATTTGAGTATGAACGCCCCATTGGTATTCAGTTGTTTGGCAGTGATGTGGAAACCATGGGCGAGTGTGCCAGAATTGCTACAAATGCCAGTCCGGATCTGATAGATATCAATTACGGTTGCCCTGTTAAAAACGTGGCCTGCCGTGGTGCAGGGGCAGCTTTGTTGCAGGATGTTCCGAAAATGACAGAGATGACCGCCGCCGTTGTGAAAGCCACACACCTGCCTGTAACTGTAAAAACACGCCTGGGCTGGAATGAGGAAACCAAAAATGTGGAAGAAGTGGCCGAGCGATTGCAGGACGTAGGCATACAGGCCTTAACAGTGCATGGCCGTACGCGTGCGCAGATGTACAAGGGAGATGCAGACTGGACGCTGATAGCCAGAATAAAGGAGAATCCGAGAATTAAAATACCGATTTTTGGAAACGGAGACATTGACTCACCAGAAAAGGCTCTTGAGTATAAAAACCGCTTTGGTGTAGACGGCATCATGATTGGCCGCGCAGCCATTGGTTACCCTTGGATATTTAATGAAATTAAGCACTATTTTGAAACCGGCCAGCAACTACCCGCCCCAAGTATTGACCAAAGGGTAGAGGCCGCACGTAAGCACCTTACGTTTTCTATAAAATGGAAAGGCGACCGCCTGGGTATTCTGGAAATGCGCCGGCATTACAGTAATTATTTTAAAGGCCTGCCCAATTTTAAAGAGTATCGTATGCGGATGGTGCAATCGTTGGATATTAACGAAATTATGGATATCCTGAACGAAATTCCGGTTTTGTATGATGGATACGTACTTGAAAAACAAGCCATAAAGGTTGAGTACGCCGGTGTAGATTAAACTAACCTACTTTATAACAATTGAATACTGCCGTTTCTGCTACCCGTCGTAAAAGCATAGTTGTATGGCTGCTGCTATGCCTGTTGGCCACCATGTGGGGTTCTTCTTTTTTAATCATGAAAAAAAGTCTGCCCGCTTTCACACCTGTGCAGATAGGTGCCCTCAGAATCATGTCGGCGGGTTTAGTTTTCCTGCCCTTGCTTATCAGGCACCGGAAAGATTATCCTGCCGCAAAAACAAAATACTTTGTACTTACCGGTTTATTAGGCTATTTTTTTCCTGCTTTTTTGTTTGCATTGGCCGGTACAAGGGTTAACAGCTCGCTGGTTGGGGCGCTTAATTCTGCCACTCCGCTTTTTGTACTGGTGGTGGGTGCCTTGTTTTTTCAGCAGGCAATCAGGGTTTCACAATTGGCAGGGCTGGTGCTTGGTTTTGGGGGTAGTCTTATGCTCATACTCTCGGCAGGTAAAGACGGGCTCTCTTTCAATAATCCTTATGCCTTGCTGGTTATTGCGGCATCGCTCATGTATGGGTTCAATGTTAACATTACAGGTAAACATCTTAACACTATTAATCCGGTATTGCTCACCGGCTGGACACTCATTGGTGTTGCCCTTTTGGCCGGTGTTATTCTTTTTTCTACCGACTTCATCCAAAAAATCAATCAGGCCAATATAGTACCCTTGTTATTAATTATTTTGCTGGGTGTGGTTAATTCTGGCATTGCTACTATTATTTTTAATTATATATTGCAGGCGGCTTCACCGGTTTTTGCTTCGTCGGTTACCTACCTCATACCAATTGTAGCAACTATTATGGGCTTTTTAGACGGAGAACCAATTTCTTTGCTGCATTATTCAGGAATGAGTATTATATTAGTGGGTGTATATCTGATCAACAAAAAATAAGTTGTGCTTTATGCTGAAAGCGATTGTAAACGACACCGAAACCCTGGAGATATCTGAAGACAAAGGGCATATATTTGTGAATAACGAGCCTTTTGATTGGAACCTGTTAAAAATTTCTGAAAAAGACTTTCATATTCTGAAAGACAATAAATCATATAATGTTGAGGTGGTAGAAGCCAACTATGCCGAGAAGATTTTTAAATTAAAAATCGGCGACACCGTTCATACGGTAAATCTGAAAGACAGAACAGATTTGCTTCTGGAAAAAATGGGCATGAGCAACAGTAAATCAACCCGGTTGAACAACCTGAAAGCACCCATGCCCGGGCTTATCTATGAAATGAAAGTAAAGGTAGGAGATGAGGTTAAGAAAGGTGACGTTTTGTTGATTCTGGTAGCTATGAAGATGGAAAATGCGATTAAAGCCGCCGGCGACGGTAAGGTGAAGACAATAAAGGTAAAGACGGGTGAGACCGTAGAGAAGAACCAGGTAATAATGGAATTTGAATAAAATTTATACACTGCCCTCTTTCAACAAAGAGGGTATTTTTTTGATTGATTGAGACAAATATTTAATTTTACGCGCAAATCATACACTATGAACCAACTTAAATACAAAAGAATCCTATTAAAGCTAAGTGGCGAAGCCTTAAATGGCGGAGATAAAAGCCAGATTATTAATTCAGATATCCTTTCGCAATACGCACTTGAAATCAAATCGGTGGTAGATGCAGGCTGTGAAGTGGCTATCGTTATCGGTGGCGGAAACATTTTCCGTGGGGCAAGTACTAACTCTGGTATTGAGCGCGAACAGGGTGATTACATGGGCATGATAGCCACCGTTATTAATGGTATGGCTATTCAGAGTGCCCTTGAAAAAGTTGGTTTAGTTACCCGGCTGCTGTCGGCAATTAAAATGGAGCAGGTGGCCGAGCCGTTTATTCGCAGAAGAGCGATACGACATCTTGAAAAAGGAAGAGTGGTAATACTCGGAGCCGGAACCGGTAATCCTTATTTTTCGACCGACTCTGGCGGGGCATTAAGAGCCAATGAATTAGGCGTTGACCTGCTTTTGAAAGGCACCAGTGTAGACGGTGTTTATACCGCCGACCCACGTAAAGACCCGACTGCCACCCGCTACGCGCAAATAAGTTATGATGAGGCCATTAACAAAAACCTTAAAATAATGGACCTTACCGCATTTGCCCTTTGTAAAGAAAACAGAATGCCGATAGTGGTATTTGATATGAATCAGGAAGGAAACCTGATGAAAGTGGTAACCGGCGAAGATATTGGAACCTTGGTAAGCGAATAATAATAATTGTGTGATTGAGTGAATGACTGACTGAGTGATTAGTCTGAAATGGCTGATTGCAAAATCATTATTCTGGAAAAGTGTTCATTCAATCACTCAACCACTAAATAGTAACAGAGACTGAAAATATATATAAGACAATGGAAGAAATTGATCTCGTAATTGATATGTCGAAGGACTCGATGGAGCGTGCCTTGAAACATACTCAAATTGAACTTTCGAAAATAAGAGCAGGCAGAGCCAGCGTAAATATGCTTGACGGCATCATGGTTGAATACTATGGTGTACCCACGCCATTAAACCAGGTGTCGTCAGTGAGCACACCAGATGCCCGCACCATTGCCATTAAGCCTTTTGAAAGAAAATTAATCAACGATTTAGAACGCGCCATTATCAATTCAAATCTGGGCCTCTCGCCTGCCAATGATGGCGAGGTTATCCGTTTGAATATTCCACCATTGACGGAAGAACGCCGTCGTGATCTGGTAAAAAGAGTGAAAGGCGAAATTGAGGTAGCCCGCGTGAATATCCGTAAGGTTCGTCAGGAAGCGAACGAAGAGTTAAAAAAGATTCAGAAAGACGGTGGCTCTGAAGACGAAGTGAAAAAAGCTGAAGACAGAGTGCAGAAACTGACTGATGCTTATATTCAGAAAGCAGAACAGATGCTGGTGGACAAAGAGAAAGATATCATGAGTGTTTAAAAGCAATAGAAATTTGATTTCGTACAAATGCCTGCATTGAGCGGGCATTTTTGTTATACGTTAATTTCCTTGTTTTTTTCAAACTAAACCCTCAATCGGAAATTAGAATATTTCTTCTAATTTTGAATTAAAAGAACAAAAACAGTGTCTATACCTAAGAACTTGACAGAAATGAACCCGGCCGATAGAATTATTGAACTGACAGAGAAGCTGAACTACTATAATGACCGCTATTATCAGGATAGCGTTTCGGAGATTTCGGATCAGGAATTTGACCTGATGCTTAAAGAACTGGAAAGCCTTGAAGCGGAGTACCCTGAACTGAAACAGCCGGATTCACCGACGCACAGGGTAGGTGGAGGTATCACCAAAAATTTTGCCAGTGTGGTGCACCGGTATCCTATGCTTTCGCTGGCCAATACTTACAGCGAGCAGGAACTGCTTGATTTTGACGAACGTGTAAGAAAAGGGCTGAACGGTGAAAGCTATGAGTATATATGCGAGCAGAAATTTGATGGTATTTCCTTATCAATGACCTACCAGAACAGGTTATTTGTAAGGGGTGTAACCAGAGGCGACGGTGTAAAAGGAGATGATATAACCACCAATATAAAAACATTAAAAAGCCTGCCATTAAAAGTTAATAATAAAGAGGATATTATACTGCCCGATTTTTTTGAGGTACGTGGCGAAGGCTTTTTGCCTTTTGAATCTTTTGAACGCATGAACCGTGAGGCAGAAGAAGCTGGCGAAGAGAGTTATGCCAACCCGAGAAATGCGGCTTCTGGCACTTTTAAACTGCAGGATTCTAAAGAAGTGGCGCGCCGTGGTTTGGATGCCTACGTTTATCAGTTTTTGTCTGACGACGAGATTTTCAGTACCCATGAAGAAAGCCTGATTGCCCTGAAAAAACTGGGCTTTAAGGTATCTGAGACCTGGCGCAAGTGTAACAACATGGCAGAGGTGATGGCTTACATTAATGAATGGGAACAAGAGCGGTATAAGCTACCCCTTGCCACAGATGGTATCGTAATTAAACTTAACTCGTTTGCGCAAAGAGAAGAGCTGGGCTATACTGCCAAAAGCCCCCGCTGGGCCATTGCTTATAAATACAAGGCGGAATCTAAACCTGCCATTCTGAGAGGCGTTACCTATCAGGTTGGGCGCACAGGGGCGATTACTCCGGTGGCTGAACTAGACAACGAGAAGCTGAACAACAAGGGTATCCATCTTTCTGGCACAACGGTAAAGCGGGCATCGCTGCATAATGCCAATGAAATAGAAAGGCTCGATTTAAGAATAGGCGATACGGTTTTTGTTGAAAAGGGCGGCGAGATTATACCCAAAGTAACAGGCGTTGATTTGACGAGACGAAATCTTTTTATTTCGCAAAAGATTGAATACCCGACTCATTGCCCTGAATGCGGCGCTGAACTGTACAGAAAGGAAGGCGAAGCTAATCACTATTGCCCCAACGAAAAAGGATGCCCACCGCAGATACGCGGCAGGATAGAGCATTTTATTCACCGCAAGGCTATGAATATTGATAGCCTGGGTGAAGGGAAAATTGAACTGCTTTATGAAAAAGGGCTGGTCAATGATGCCGCCGATTTGTATGACCTTACTTATGAAAAACTCTTTGGCCTTGAAAAAGTAATAGAAGACAAAGAGACCGGTAAAATAAAGAAGATAGGTTTCAAAGAAAAAACGGTGCAGAATATTCTGGAAGGCATTGAGAAATCGAAGCAAATGCCGTTTAAACAGGTGCTGTTTGCTATTGGTATCCGATTCGTGGGGGCAACAGTAGCCGAAAAACTGGCTGGTTTTTTCAAAAATATAGATGCAATTAAAAGCGCTTCTTATGATGAATTAAGAACCGCACCTGAAATTGGAGACAAAATTGCGCTGAGTATTCTTGATTATTTTCAGAACGAAGATAACAACCAGTTTATTGAGCGGCTACGGGCTGCAGGTTTACAGTTTACCGCGGGCAATGAAGTAAAAGAAATAGAAGGAGAAGCCTTAGCCGGGAAAACATTTTTGTATACCGGTACATTTGAGAACTTTGAGCGTGAGGCGCTGGAGCAGAAAATTGAGGCCAACGGGGGTAAGATTGTTAGCGGGGTATCTGGCAAGCTCGATTATCTCATTGTTGGCGAAAAACCCGGCTCCTCAAAATTAGAAAAGGCTAAGAAACTGAATGTGAAAATGATATCAGAAATTGAATTTATGGAAATGCTGGCTCTCTGATTTCAGACTTGCTGAAACAAATCTACCAGCTCATCAACCAGTTTTTTGCCATAGACTTTGCCAGGGTCAAGGTCGGGGTCGTATATAGTCAGTTGAAAACCGCATACCATCCCCGACCTTAACAGGGTTTTAAGTAATGTTTTTAATTCATTATAAGATAAGCCGTCTTCCTGCGGAGAATCAACGGCTGGCATAAATTCCTCATCCAGCACATCGGCATCTACATGCAGCCATAGGCCATCTACTTTATTTTTTCGTAGTTTTGCTATAAATGCATTGGCTGTTTCTTCAATTCCATTCGCTCTTAATTCGGGTAAGTCGGCACTGAAAATATCGGTATTATAGAAGTTGCCGTTGAAAGTTTCGTCATAGCATCGGTTGGCAAATTGGGCTGTGTTAGCTTCGGCCACATACGGCTTCAGATTGTCAATATTGGTAATTGCATCTGCGCCTATGCCGGTTACAATGGCTAAATCCATACCAGCCACCCCACCTGTTGACGAACTTATTTTGGCTATCGCGTAGTCTGTATGGCCATCAATATGGGCCAAACTATAATTGCCTGATTGTTTAAGTGCCAGCATACTGCCTACTAAAATGCTGCAATCGCCACCAATTACAATTGGCAGCTGGTCTTTTTCTACCATACTTTTAATAGCCGCCGCATATTGCTTACTGTAACTAAGTATTTCAGGCAGGTTTCTGATGCCTGTTTCAGCGTCAACCCTACCGTTGTAGGCAGGCGGTTCTATGTGTATATGCGTTGTTATATTCAGCCTTTCTGCAAACAAAAACTGCTTGAATACCCCCGGCATTTTTCTTGTACCAGGGCCATCTTTATCTGCATACGGCATCCGTTTCAGACCCAGATTAGATGGAGCCGTTACAAAGACCAGGGTCTTATCAAGTATTTGTCCGGGTTTTGATGACATATTATTTATCTGTATTCAGCCAGATTACTTTTTGTTCAGGTGTATGCTCCTGCCCTATGATGTCTCGGTACAAATCCGGCCTTCTGGCTTTTTTGTAACGGTAGCCACCTGCCTGTGTCAGTTTTTCAGGCGTTAGGGTAGCTGTTACAAAATCATCGCCCAGTGTGCGGCACTCAGCAATTATATCACCAAAAGGGTCAACAATCATAGAGCAACCGTTTTTCAGCTGGTCAGCATCCATTCCAATCGGGTTCGAGAAAATAGCATAAATGGCGTTATCATAAGCCCTGGCCGGCAACCATTTCATTAGCCAGCCCCGGCCTTTCATGCCATCAAACTCTAGTCGCAACGAGGTTGGGTCGGCTTCCCTGTTCAGCCAGAGTTGGGGGTCTACAAAACCGGCGCCCGGCCTTGTAGATGGCGTGCACATGGTTACATGGGGCATAAAAATAATATCAGCACCTAGTAGGGTGGTAGCACGCACGTTTTCTATGATATTATTATCGTAGCAAATCAGAATGCTGCATTTCCAACCGTGAATTTCAAATAGGCAATATTCGTTGCCGGGAGTAAGGTGTGGGTTGATAAAAGGATGCAGTTTGCGGTATTTGGCCACCAGTCCGCTTTTATCTACACATACGTATGCTTTAAAGAGGTTGTCTTCCTTGTCTTTTTCAAACAGCCCGGCAAGCACTACAATGCCATGCTTGCGGGCAATGGCTGTCAGTTGTTGAATGCTTTCTCCGTCAGGAATTTCCTCGGCTATGGCCAGCATCTGTTCTTTAGAAAGTGAGCGTGCAAAAGTATAACCGGTTACTGAACATTCATGAAACGCTATTACCTGCGAGCCAGCCTGTGCGGCTTTACCGGCCAATTGGTCAATGACAGATAAATTATATGGTTTGTTACCGCTTTTGTTTTCAAATTGCGCAGTTGATATTCTCAGGTTGTTCATAATCAGGCTGGTAAGGGTATATATCCGGTTTCTCCTTCAATTTTCGGGAAAGACTGCTCTTTCCATCTGGTTTTGGCATTTTCAATAATTTCTTTGCTGGTTGCTACAAAATTCCAGTAAATGAATCGTTCTTCTTCAAAGGGTTCTCCGCCAAAAATATAGATGGTACTGTTGGGTTTCAGAGTAAATTCACAAAGTTTATTGTCTTTGGCCACCAGAATGCGCTTGGGTTCATAGCTGTTGCCTTCGGTTTCAATGCCACCTTCTAAAATATATATGGCTACTTCGCCGTATAAATTGCGGCCGATGGTGAGGGTCTTTTCTTCCGTATTTTTAAGTTCAATCAAAAACAACTTGCTGTAAACCGGCACCGGTGACTGATACCCCAATGCTGCTCCTGCTACTAGTTTGTAAGTAATACCATCTTGTTGCCAGGTTGGTATTTCATCGGCAGGGGCATGGTAAAAAGTGGGTTCCATGGTTTCCAGCTCTTTGGGCAGGGCAATCCAGATTTGTAGGCCATGCAACATTTTATCGGTATCTCGCAGGTAGTCGGGTGTTCGTTCCGAATGCACTATGCCTTTACCGGCGGTCATCCAGTTTACTTCGCCCGGTTTTATTTCCATAACAGTGCCAAGGCTGTCGCGATGCATCATGTTACCTTCAAACAGATAGGTAAGTGTTGATAAACCGATATGCGGGTGCGGGCCAATATCTGCATTTTCTCTGTCACTCATGCAAACCGGGCCCATGTGGTCAAGAAAAATAAATGGCCCCACCATGCGCTTACCTCTGAAAGGCAGCAACCGCCCCACCATAAAACTACCTAAGTGTGTGGGCCTTTCTTCAATTATCAGGCTGATGTTGGACATTTTTTATTGAGTGAATGAGTGATTGAGTGAATGAGTGAATTAGTGAATGAGCGAATTAGTGATTTAGTGAATGAAATGTATAGTGGGTGTATTACTTACGGCTATTTGATTTAACAAAGCGCTACTTACGTTGTAATAATTACAGAAGTACAAATCATTAATGCACCTGAAATTTAAGACAACATAGCCGCCCATTGCATCAGATTCTGAACCCAGAACATAATTTTAATGCTGTATTTTTTTAGCACCAATGTTGATGGCTCAGTGGCTTTGCTGTTGTTGTTAAAATTCAAATCTAGCAATAGCTTATTCAGTGGGTCTACTTTAGCAGATGCAACAGGCTTTTTAAACTTATAAACCTTTGTTTTTTCTTTCCCGCTCCAGCTGAGTAGTTGCTGGCTTCCATCCATAAATTTCACCAGAATTTCCGTGGGCAATATCATATCACCCAAACGCTCTGCCGTAAATGTACCTTCGGTAGTTTGTCCGTTTGTGGTGTTATTTAATGAGCTGATGGCATAATCAAGCACCGGAGCCTTGTATAAAACCTGCTCAAAGTACCAGTTCATATCAGGCCCGAATAGGTTTCCCAATCGTTTAGGTACAATCTCATTCACTATAGTAATGAAATCCCTCACGCAAGGATGTCTGAACCGCCAGCGGGCAAAGTAGGTCTGCATTACTTCGTCCATCACTTTACGGCCTATCAGGTTTTCGAGGGTTTTCATCCAGACGGCAGTTTTGGTGTAGGTCATAATGGTATAAGTACCTTGCGGATACTCCCATGCTTTTCTGAAAACCTCGGTTATTTTCGGATTTTTCATTTTAACATAACTCCTACGCGACGTCTCCATGTCGTTGATAGTAAAACCGAAAAGGTTGATCTGCGCGCCGGGCGAATAGTTTTCGTCCATGATTCGGCCTTCAAAATACTGGTTAAAGCCTTCGTCAAGAAAAGACTCTTCAAATTCGTTACTGGCCAGCATACCCTGAAAATACTGATGCCCAAACTCATGTATGGTTACCACTTCAGGAAATTTCAGACCATGAGGTAAACCCCACAAGGTGCCGCAGGTAATAAAGGTCGGGTATTCCATACCGCCTGAACCACTACCATTGGCCGGAGGGTCAATCAGGCTCAGAACCGTATGCGGATATCGGCCAACGTGCTTCTCAAAATAGTTTAAGGCTGTAATGGCTGATTGAAAATAGCGTTCAGTTGAACCCGAATGTTCCGGTTGCATTACGGCTTTTATTTTTACGTGTTTCCATTGCCGCTCGCTGATTTCAAAACGCGGGGAGGCTGTCCAGGCAAAATCGTGTACGTCGTCTGCCTTATAGCTTATGGTTTTTGTGTTGTTTTTATTAAGTGTTTCTTTCTGAAAAATACCCGTTGCGGCCAGTTTATAATCTTTAGGTATGGTCATGTTTACCAGATAGCTGCCAAAGTCGGCGTAGAATTCGGTATGGGCATGAAACTGGTGGCAGTTCCACTGGCCTTTGGTGGCGTATCGCATACCAGCCGGTTCGTAAACACCAATTTTAGGAAACCACTGCCCAACCAGAAAGTAGTTATCAGCAAAGCCGGTTCGGGCAAAAATTTTAGGCAATTTGGCTCTGAAATCAATATCCAGCGTAATGGTTTCATTTGGTTTCAGAGGTTTGCTGAGCGGCACACTGATTACGGTTCGGTCTTTATCGTTCAGGTCATCAGGCTGAATAAACTTTAGCTTCTGTGTCAGGGTTTCTCCATTGCGCACTTGCATTGAAACCACATCAATGTAACCCAGATTGGCTTTATTGGTAGCATCTAACTTGTCGCCACGTAGTTGTCCGCCTGATTCCTTCATGAAGGTCGAGTTTTTATCGCGGAAGGCGTTCAGGTACAAATGAAACTGTAATTCGGTAATGTTATCGGTTGATGTGTTTTTCCAGACCAGTGTTTCTTTACCCAGCAGAATTTTCTTTTCGGCAAACAGCGTTACATCAATATTGTAGTTGGCAATGCGGTTGCTTAAAGGTTTATTTTGTGCCCCGGCATTAAAAAAAAGGCATAAAAAAAGGCAGATACTCAAAAACTTGTTCATACAAATAGTTTATTTCAGAACCGGAAAAGATAATTGTGTAGCACTGGCAATCTGATATTTTCTTTTGCAATTTAGATAAATTAGTTAGTTATTAGAACAATTTTATAACATTTGAAGAAACTGTGGCTATGTTTATTCATAAGACGAACTTCCTGATGAGAGCTATGTATCCGGACTTTATCTGGCGAAAAAAAACACAGGAAAAGAAAATATACCTCACATTTGATGACGGCCCCATACCGGAAGTAACCGAGTTTGTGCTGGAAACCCTGGCCACATTTAATGCCAGGGCAACTTTTTTTTGTATCGGCGATAACATCAGAAAACACCCATTTGTTTTTGATAAAGTAATAGCAGGCGGGCATTCTGTTGGCAACCATACTTTTAACCATTTAAGAGGCTGGGATACTGCCAATGAAGTATATCTGGACAACGTAAAGCAATGTGACACCCTGATTAGCAGTCAGGCCCGGATGATGCTGCCTGGTAAGAAACTATTCAGGCCTCCGCATGGGCGAATTAGGCGCAGCCAGGCAAAGGCTTTGCTGCCTGAATATGACATTGTAATGTGGGATGTGCTGACAGCAGATTATGCCGCAGATATAACACCTGAAAAAGTACTGGCCAAATCGTTGCAATACACAGAGGCAGGCTCTATAGTGCTTTTTCATGATAGCATTAAAGCCAACAAGAATATGAGTTTTGCTTTACCAAGATTCCTTGCGTATTTTTCAGAGAAGGGATTTCGTTTTGAATGTATCTGAAAAAAAATGTTGTGACAAGCAGGGCTTAATTCATCGTAATTAAACCCAGTATAACCTTTTAAACCATGAAAATTAAACGAGCGCTGTTTGCCTGGCTGCTGGTAATTGCGGCCAATGCATTGTATAGCCAGAGTACATTTACCGAGCAGAAAGCAGGGCATATTTATTATGTGTCAGTACCCAATTACATGACCAGAACCGTAAAGCTGAACGAGGTGGCATCTATGCAGTATGTTAATACCGTTAAAAACGCTTTTATGGTAGTAATTGATGATTCGAAAGAAGAATTGGAAATGAAGGGTATAAAATTCGGGTCGTTACGCGAGTTTCACGATGAAAACATCATCAATCTGAAAGGCGAAAAAAACAAATGGGCGGAGACGGATCCGCGTGAATTTGAATGGAAAGGCAACCGGTTTTTTCAGTCTGAGCTTGAGGTAGATTTTAAGGAAGCAAATGAAGAAGAGGTAAAGATTACCTATCTGATTACCTACGTTGAAACGAAAAAATATTATTATCAGATACTATGCTGGTCGTTGAGTTCGGAGTTTGATAAACTATTGCCCGATTTTAAAAAAATAGCGACCAGTATTAAGGATTAAACCCATGAGTTTACCGATGGTGAGTATCCTGATTGCTGCCCGCAATGAGGAAAACAATATAACCGACCTGCTGGAATCGCTCAGGAAACTGAGTTACCCAAAAGAATTTACACAAATTCTGATTGGTAATGATAACTCAACAGACAACACGGCGGATGTAATAAATGAATACCTGAAAGGTTTAACAGATGCTGACAGAAAAGCATTCAATGTATTGACCATTGACAAGCAGGTGGCTCACCTGAAGGGCAAGGCTAATGTGCTGGCTCAATTGGCCGCGTCTGCAAAAGGCGAATATCTGTTCATTACCGATGCTGATGTAGAAGTGCCGGCCCGTTGGATTGAACAAATGATGGCACTAATGAGTAATACGCCCGGCGAAAATAGGGCAGGTGTAGTTACCGGCATTACTTTAGTGAAGAACACCAACTGGTTTGAAGCCTGCCAGGCTCTTGAATGGTTTTTTGCATTGAAGATAATGAAAACCCTGACCGATATGAAGATACCTTCAACGGCTATGGGCAATAACATGATGGTGCTGAAAGAAGCATATCTGGCCACTGGTGGTTATGAGGGATTTGAATTTTCAATAGTAGAAGACTACGCACTTTATAAAGCTATAATAGACAAAGGCTATGCCTACAAACAAGGGTTTGATGCCTCGGTTATGACCATTACCAAGCCGCCCCCTAATTATTTTGAGCAGCGTAAAAGATGGGTGGCCGGAGGGTTTTCTACGGGTACGGCGCTTATTTTTCCGGCATTGTTGCAGGGGGTTGCTTTACCGGTTTTGGTCATTCTCGGTTTTTTCTACTGGCAGATTCCTGTTTTAGTTTTTGGTCTTAGCCTACTTATCAATCTTATTGTGGGTTACAGTATTTTAACGCGTCTGCATCAGTTACGGTTGTTTCGTTACATTCCTGCCTACACGGCGTATATGTATGTTTTCTGGTTTTTGCAGTTGGCAAGTTATTTATTGCCTACCAGGCTGGTCTGGAAAGGACGGCGGTATTAACCTATAAAAGCATTTTGTTGCCAACTTATGCAGGTCGGCGTGCGTAAAAGTAATCCTTTCAAAAAAAACAGGAATATTACGGTAATTACCATTGATTAACCTTTTGGGATTGCATTACACATATTTTTTCCACTTAAAATAAATCCAGAGCGTAGCTGTTATCAGAACCATGCCCCCAAGTGTATAAAAATAACCATACGGGTGCCGAAGCTCAGGCATGTTGTCGAAATTCATGCCGTAAATACCTGCTATAAACGACAAAGGCATAAAGATTGCCGTGAAAACCGTAAGGGTTTTCATAACCGAATTCATTTTGTTGCTCAGGCTGGTCAGGTAAATATTCTGTATATTCTCAACTATTTCGCGGTAGGTTTCAATAGTATCCAGTATCTGCAATAAGTGGTCGTACAGGTCTCTGATATAAATATGGGTAGCAGACTGAATAAGCGGCGACTCCTCTCTGACGAGCGTACCAAACATATCGCGTAGGGGCAAAACCGCCTTTCTGATGGTCATCAGCTCCTGTTTCAGCAGGTACAATTGTTTCTGGTCGTCGGTTTGGGGTTTATCAATAATTTTTATTTCAAGTTCTTCCAGTTTTTCGCCCAGTTTTTCAAGCACCACAAAGTAATTATCAACAACCAGGTCGCAGCATGAATAATACAGGTAGTCGGCTTTTCCCCGGCGGGTTTTGCCTATTGATGCTTTTAAGCGGCTGAAAACAGGTGCAAACACATCAGCTTTATGAATCTCCTGAAAACTGATTACGTAATTTTCTCCCAGTACCAGAGCCACGTGTTCTGACTCAATCATGTTTAGCTCTGTGTTAAACTGAAACATTTTAAGTACAGTAAAAAGGTGGTTGTCGCCAAAATGCTCCATTTTTGGTTTTTGGCCGGTGTTCAGGATGTCTTCCAGTAAGAGCGGATGCAAATGATAGTGCCTGCCAATGGCCTCAATTACCGGCACTTCATGTATACCGTCAATATCCAGCCAAACCACCAGATTCTCTTTTTTTGCCGGGTGGCAATCATTCAAAACTTTAATGTCTTTTTCGTTATAAACTTCCTGATTAAACTCTACCAGTTTAATAGTGGTGCTTTCGGCTACTTCCTTGCCCACGTAAACCAAAGTACCGGGCGAAGTAAAAGCTTTTTTATTTATATAAGTGTTGAGTTTTTTATGATGCTTAGACATAGCCTGGAACGGTTACTCAAAAAAATCTTTATTGAAATTGATTAGAAAAACCTCTTTTACGCCGCGGGTAACTGCCGTATAAAGCCACCGGATATAGTCATCGTCAATCTCGGTGTCAGGTGGCAGGTACCCCTGGTCTATGAAAACGGCATCCCATTGCCCACCCTGCGACTTATGACAGGTAAGGGCATAGGCAAATTTTACCTGCAAGGCGTTCAGGTAAGGGTCTGCTTTTAGTAATTCCTGACGCTCCTTTTTCGACTTCGCCCAGAAATAGTCTTTCATTACGCTTTCATACAAGGCCTTGTTTTCTTCCTGCGTTAAGGTAGGGGCGTTTGAATAGAGCGTATTCAGTATCAGTTTGGCATCAAACTCTGGTTCATCGGGGTAATCAACCAACCTTAGAGACGCGTTTATAAACCTGAAACCGTGTATTTCTTCCTCTTTACGCAGCTTTACTATTTCCACAAAGTCGCCGTTGGCAATAAAACCTGCTTTAGAATCTTCATTCAGAACCGAATAATTATTGCGAACAACCATCAGCATATCACCGCTTTCAATTTCACTATCGGCATAGTTAATGGCGTTTCTGATGTATCGGTTATACTGCACCGCTGTTTTGTTAGACCTCGTAATAATAGTCGTGTTTTCTCGCCCATACTTCCCGTAGGCATAACGCAGGCCGTCTTCCAGGCGGTCGCTACCCATTTTGTATATATCTTTAAACCGGCTGGTCATTAATTTGATGGCCGGTTTTTCAGTATCAAGCAAATCTCTTAGTGCAGTCGCATTGGCCAATATGCCCGACTGCTGCTCCTGCCGCATTACTTCTGTCAGGCAATGTTCGGTCAGTTCTGTGTGGTAGTGGTTCCTCAGGTGGTCGGCATTCAGGGCAGGGCTTACGTTCATTTTCACGGGGGGCAGCTGGGCTTCATCACCAATCAGTATTAATTTGTTGGTTTCCTGTTCAAAAACAAAGTCCAGCAGGTCGTGCAGCAGGCTTTTAGTGCCAAAATCGCGCTCATCTGATATCATAGAGGCCTCATCTACAATATAAACGGTGCCTTCATTATTGTTTTTTACCCGCTCAAATACCAGTGCACCAGTATAGGTGTTCTCTACCATCCGGTATATTTTCTTGTGTATCGTAAAAGCGCTTTTTTTAGCATAGCCTGCCATTACTTTAGCGGCACGGCCGGTAGGTGCCATCAGTACCGATTTATATCCAAACTCTTTCAACACTTTTAAAAGTGTGTTAATAAAGGTAGTTTTACCGGTACCGGCGTAGCCTTTCAGTAAAAATACATCTCTGTATTTATCCTCACTCAGAATAAACTCATCCATCAACTCAAACAAGCGGGCTTGTCCGGGTGTTGGCGTAAAAGGAAATTTTTT
Source organism: Emticicia sp. TH156 (assembly GCF_002855535.1). Taxonomy (NCBI): domain Bacteria; kingdom Pseudomonadati; phylum Bacteroidota; class Cytophagia; order Cytophagales; family Leadbetterellaceae; genus Emticicia; species Emticicia sp. TH156. The sequence goes on along the minus strand of NZ_PKRS01000003.1, from coordinate 459,923 downwards.
AAATAACCTTTCTGAAGGTTTAATATCTGGGGCAAGGTTCATCTACGGAAGCACATTATTTTATGCAAAGTAAGCAGATATATGCCGTGCATAAAAAGGTAGCTATGAATCTATTAGAAAATACCTCAAAAAACATTCATATTTTCTGAAGTCCGCTAAGATAGTAATCTATATCTTTGCAGAATCTTTCTAATTATTAATGCCAATTAAAACGCAGGAAGCAGCCTTAAAATTTTACGGGCACCAGATTCGGGTCAGGGTTTGTGGGATATGTATAGAAAATGAGCAGATATTGCTGGTGTGCCATAAAGGCATTGTGAACGACAATGACGTTTGGCTGCCACCCGGTGGAGGGGTTGAGGACGGCGAGCAGCTGCCAAATGCTTTGGCGCGGGAGTTTTTGGAAGAAACCGGACTGGAAATAAGGGTAGGAAGATTTTTGTTTGTGTCGGAGTTTATTCACTACCCTTTGCATGGTGTTGAGTTGTATTTTGAAGTAAAGGTTGTGTCTGGGGCTTTAAGAACAGGGCACGACCCCGAAGCTGACCACCACCTACAAGTAATAAAAGAGGTAAAGTGGGTGCCTGTTAAAAACAGAGAATATGTTTCGGAGGAGCTGTATAGGAAGATAAATAACCAGGATGTCTGATGTTTTTGCCTATCTGGTAAAATATTGCGATATTCCGTTTTGAATAATAAAAATAGGGTAGATAATTTGGAGGCCACTGTAACTAATATTTCGCCTAGCTTTGAGGTTAAGGACGACCGCTTTGATGTGAGTCAGATAGCAGACTGCCATTTGCTGATTGAGGCGGGGCATGACCGTTTCCGTTTTGCAGTTTATAACACAATTCATGAGGTGGTTATGTGGCTGGAAGACTACCACGTTTTTTCGTTATTTAAGCACAGCCAGCTTTTGGCTACCGTAAAGCAGATTTACAAGAACCACATGTTTTTATCGGCCAATTACTGGAAGAGCATCAGGCTTACCGTGAGCAGTAACCACTTTACACTGATACCGGATGAGCTTTATCAGCCAGACGACATGGCCAAATATCTTAATTTTGCTGCCGGTAAAAATCTGTCAGAACTCGAGCAGGCTTTTGAATTTAAACATGGCCACTCGGGCATTGTTAATGTTTTCAGTGTAGAAAAAGAGCTGATTAACTGGCTGAAAGAAATGTATCCGGCCAGGAAAATAACGCCACAACCTTTGCTGAGTACGCTGATAGAGGGGAGCATTAAAGACAAAACCAACACAGGGTTGCATTTGTATTTTGAAGAAAACTACGTATCGGTGGTTTATTTTCAGGATGCCCGGCTGCATTTCTGCAACAGGCTTCAATACCGTACTGCCCAGGACATGGTTTATTACGTTATGTTTATTATGAACGAGCTTACGCTGGATGCCGACGTACCTGTTAGATTTTATGGCGAGATAACCACTTTTTCAGAGGGGTTTGTGCTTCTGAACAAGACTTTCAAAAATATTGAATTTGCTGCCAACCCGTCCAGAATAAAATTCAGCCAGTATTTTGAAGAAATGCCCGAGCACAGGTATTACACGTTGTTTTGCTCTTATTATCTATACTAATCAGGGCTGTAGTTTTGTTAATCCCTGACAGATTAAATTTTTGTTGATATTTACTGCATTATTTTTATATTATCTGCCTGTGTGTTAATTTCGAATCGAATTAATTAAAACACTTCGAAAAAGATTTTAGAATTAATTCACAACAATCGCTAAGTTAAATTGGGTGTACTCTCATATTATTGATAAACACCAGATTAACATCTGGATAGTTTGTATAACCGGGTAAGTCAGGTACCCTGAGTTGTAGAGGCTTCTCCTTTGTTTATTTGTTTTATCGGCAAAAAATCCACCAATCTGTTATTCGAAATTTCCTTTTCAGGCATTCAGTACCGAAAGCGGTATGGGTGTGCAGGCTGGAGTTGGAATAATAAATTTTGTAGCCATGCCTTTGACCTTTTAAATCGTTTTTTAATTACAATCTGACTATTATTTATAGTACTTTACGCCCTATTATTAAATGAAGAACAGAAGTCGCAAACGCATGATTACGTCCGTTTTATTATTCTTTTCTATGTCTGTGATGAGTTGTGCTCCGGAAGTAGTTACAACTAAACCGCCCGTAGACACCACTGTTGTAAAACCCGCAGCAGAAAGTTATGTACGTATTAGCCCTCAGAACAAGGCATACCTGCAGCTAACCAATGGCGATACCTTTATACCTATAGGTATCAATACGTCATTTATCAGGCAGGAAGACAAAGAAGAAGTTATCTTGCAGAGATACGAACACTATTTTCAGGAAACAGCAAAGTATGGCGGTAATTTTGCCAGAGTCTGGCTTAGCGCGCCTGCCTTTGAAATTGAAAATAAAAAAATAGGTGTTTACGATTCGGTTATTGCCCAGCGGGTTGATAAACTTGTAGCATTGGCTGAAAAATACCAGATAAGATTAAAACTTTGTTTTGAGCATTTCAGAGATTTAACCGGGTATCCGGCACCCTTTGTTTACTCGCTTGCTTTCGACAAACCCTTTTATGCTGTTAAAAACGGTGGTAAATTTAAAGATATGCCCGACTACATTAATAGCAAAGAAGGCAGAGCGGTGTATCTTAACCGGGCAGCATTCTGGCTAAACCGGTATGCCAACAAGCCCATTATATTTGGTTGGGAACTGTGGAATGAAATGGAACACACCAGAGTGCCTACGCCAGCTGTGGAGGCCTGGATGAAAGAGATTTTTCCGGGTGTTAAAAAACTGGCACCTAACCATCTGGTTATGCAAAGCATGGGTAGCATGAGTACCTCTTGGGCAAGGTCTATTTATAAAACATTTTCGGCCATTCCTGATAATTCAATTGCTCAGGTGCATCGGTACCTTGACATGGGGGCCGAACTGGCAGTATGCAGAGGGCCAATGGATGAATTGGCTGCAGATGCCATTAACGATTTAAGGTCGTTTAATCTTGATAAGCCAATTGTTCTGGCCGAAACAAGCGCCGTTGAGCCTAACCATTCGGGGCCATCCAAATTGTTTGATAAAGACGTAAACGGTATTTTGTTTCACGATTTACTTTTTGCTCCATTCTTTTCTGGCTCGGCGGCTCCGGGGCAAAGCTGGTACTGGGATTTTTATGTTGACAAGAATAACTTGTGGTATCATCTGGGCCGTTTTAGCCAGGCTATTAAAGGATTTGACCCCATAAAAGAAAATGCCAGACCCTACTTTAGCAACGGCGAAAACCAACTTAAAATTTACAGTTTGCTGGGTACAACCAAAGACCTGATATGGATAAGAGATGGCGAAAACAACTGGCAGACCGAGCTTGTAAATGGTAAGGCTCCGCGGGTAGTTAAAACCCAGAAGTTTAAACTTGAACCCGGTGTGTTAAGAGTAGAGTTTTATGACCCCTGGAAACAACAATGGACCAAAGGCGAAATAAAAAACAATGCAACAATACTGCCCGATTTTAGCAGGTCTATTGTTGTGAGAGTTGAGAAAATGTAAGCGCAAACAGATATAACAGGTAAGTAATAGGCATGAGAAAAGCCTTTAGTTTTGCAGATTTACGGCTGAAATATTAAAAGTTTTAAAATATTCAGTCAACTTTGCCTTTCCTTAAATTTTTGAGGTTTAATTTTATTGTTTAAAAAGGCAAACAGTAATTCTGGCTGGCTTTCTCACCCATTCTAATTAACCCTGGTTATACATGAAAAAAATAGCGTTATTCCCCGGTTCATTTGACCCCTTCACCAAAGGGCATGCTGATATTGTTTTAAGAGGGCTTAAACTGTTTGATGAGGTAATAATAGGTATAGGCACCAATACCCAGAAAAATCGCTATTTCCCTTTAGAACTGATGGTACAGAAAATCAGAGAGGCATTTAAAGGAACCGACGGAGTAAGAATAATTACTTATGATGACCTGACCGCCAATGTAGCCCGTAACCTGGGGGCTAATTTTCTTTTGAGGGGCCTCAGAAATACCACCGATTTTGAATACGAAAACACGATATCGCAGGTAAACCGCCATCTGATAGATGATTTGGAAACTGTTTTTCTCATTACATCGCCAGAACTGGCACCTATCAGTTCTACCATCGTAAGAGAGCTTCATAAGTACGGAGCCAAGGTAAATGATTTTTTACCGTATAACCTTGAATAAAAACACGCCGTTCTACGTTTACTCTAGGCTGAAATACTAATTTTGCAGCCATAATTTATTTTCCTCACGGTAAACTCACATGAAAAAACTACTTTTTATACTAATGCTGTCAGTTTTTGCAGCAGCCTGCAAAAGCGACGGCAATAATCCTGCCACTGCTTCGGTAAAGATACTGTCGGCCAATTACTGGAAACTTGATCGTTACACCGACGTAAACGGAAAAACCTTGGGTAACAACGAGCTGAACTCTCAGGCACAGGCCATATTTGATCTTGAATTTGAGTTCCGGGAAGACAACGTAACCCGCGGACGGGACAGAGTATCAAAGCAAATAAAAAATGCAGGTACCTGGTATCTTAAAAGCAATAATACGATAATGGAGATTCAGATAACGGGTTTCGGTGGCGATTTTAAAGTAATACAGCTTGCCAATACCAAACTGATACTGCAAGCCACCAATAATCAGTTAATTTCCTCTAACAGTACCGTTAATCTTGAGCTGGTGCCGTCTTTATAGAGTATCTGTTTTTCTTCAGCATTCTTTTTTTTGTTTATACCCGTGAACTTCTTTTCTGAACCGATATTGACAGGGGCTACTGTTTTGCTTACCGATAGCCGTTTTGTTTCTCAACCACAGCAAAGTATTTTTTTTGCTATTAAAGGAGAAAGGCATGACGGCCACGCTTTTATTGAAGAACTGTACCGGAAGGGTGTCCGGGAGTTTGTAGTTGAAAAAAAAGCAGCGCCGGCTGATTTACCTGTCCGCTTTCCGGACGGGAAATTCTGGATGGTTGAAAACGGCATAAAAGCTTTGCAAAACCTAGCTGCAGCGCACCGGAAGAAATTCGGCATACCTGTTATTGGCATAACGGGTAGTAATGGCAAAACCATTGTAAAAGAGTGGCTGAGTAATCTGCTGGCCCGCGATTACGCCATCATTAAAAGTCCGCGAAGCTATAATTCGCAGATAGGCGTTGGTTTATCTGTCTGGCAAATGAATGAAAGCCACACACTGGGGATTTTTGAAGCAGGGATTTCTAAATCAGGAGAAATGGAAAACCTTGAACCCATCATTAGCCCAACCATTGGCATTTTCACCAATATTGGCTCTGCGCACGACGAGGGATTCAGAAGCCGCAAGCAAAAAGTAACCGAAAAGCTGCGTTTGTTTAAAAGGAGCCAAACACTTATCTATTGTAAAGACTACGAAGAAATAGATGAAGAAATAAAACTATTGCTGAAAGCGGTTAATCCGGGTATACAGCTGATTGGCTGGTCTAACAACCAGGAGAACCCCATAAATGTTTCGTACAGCAAGGCCTCACATTATACAACACTGAGTATCAACTGGAATGCCGAAGAATATGAATTCAGGATTCCGTTTACTGATGATGCCTCTATAGAAAATGCTACCCATTGTGTTTTTGCGCGCCTGCTGCTGACCCCGGAAGGGCAGGATTCAGGCGTGATGGCCGACGCCCTGATGAATCTGAAGCCCGTAGCCATGCGTCTGGAACTGAAACAGGGCATTAATGACTGCTACCTGATAGACGATACCTATAATAACGACTACGCAGGCCTGAACATGGCGCTCAATTTTATGAGCCAGCACCACACCAAAAGAAACAAGGTGTTAATAATCAGCGACTTACTGCAGTCGGGCCTTAAAGAAACCGAATTGTATAAGAGTATTGCCGAATTGGTAAAAGGCAAAGGCATTGACCAACTGGTGGGCATAGGAGAAGACATTTCAAGAAACCAGCATTTTTTTGTTGACGGGGTTTTCTACCCGTCGACCGACGCGTTTCTGAAACAATACCCGATTAACCAACTGCAAGACAGCCTTATTCTTGTAAAAGGTGCCAGAAAGTTTGCATTTGAGAAAATCGTTGACAGGCTCATACAAAAAGTGCATGGTACAGTATTCGAAATTAATCTGGATGCCCTTACCAATAATCTTAATTTTTACCGAAGCAAAGCCGGAAGCAACACCAGAATAATGGTAATGGTAAAAGCCTATGCTTATGGCAGCGGTAGCGCCGAAGTAGCCAGCCTGCTTGAATACCACCGGGTAGATTACCTGGGGGTGGCGTATCCAGACGAGGGAGTGGTTTTGCGGCAGAATGGCATTAAGCTGCCTGTAATGGTGCTTAATTCTCAGCCCGAAACTTTCAGTAAGTTGAAAGAGTATAATCTCGAGCCCGAGATTTACAGTTTTTCAATCTTCCGACGGTTTATTGACTTTGCCCGTTCATATCCTGATACCACATTCAGAATTCATATTAAACTAGACACCGGAATGCATCGGCTTGGGTTTGAGGAACAGGATATCGATACCCTGATTGAGCAGCTCAAATCGAATCCTTCTGTTAAGATTGCATCAATATTCAGCCATCTGGTGGGGGCCGACGAAGCCGAACACAATGATTTTTCAAAGTCTCAGATAGACCGCTTTCAACGGATGTCTGATAAAATAATACAGGCCCTGCCTGCGGGTGAAACACCACCATTACGACACATCTGCAATTCGGCGGGTATTATCCGTTTTCCGGAGGCCCGTTTTGATATGGTACGCCTGGGTATAGGTCTTTACGGTGTAGAAGCTACCGGAACCGAGCAGAAATCTTTGCAGACCGTCGGAACACTTAAAACCATTATATCGCAGATTAAACACCTCAAAAAAGGAGAAACTATTGGCTATAGCCGTAAAGGTGTACTTGATAAAGATTCCCGCATTGCTACTATAGCCATTGGCTATGCCGATGGGTTCGACCGCGGTTTCAGTAAGGGTGTAGGCTATGTACTGGTTAATGGCACACGATGCCCCGTAATTGGTAATGTTTGTATGGACATGACCATGGTAGACGTAACAGAAGCCAGTTGTGAAGAGGGAGACGAGGTGATAATATTTGGTAAAGACCTGCCGATACATGAGCTGGCGGCCTCAATAGGAACTATACCCTATGAGATTCTGACAGGTGTGAGTGAACGCGTAAAACGTGTATTTTATAAAGAATAAGTATTCTGAAATCGTGATTTTTGCAATAGAACAGATGCTGTAAGTATATTTGTGAAATCAAAAATTCAACCTAAGTGAAAAAAATATCCATAATTCTCAGCGCAACTTTACTGGCTTTTTCCGGTTTCCGCAGTGATGATTTCAAACCTTACACTGAGCATATTCCGGGGCTTTCTCATGGACTCGACATGGTGCCCGTTCCTGCAGGCGAATTTATAATGGGCAGCCCTGCTACCGAAAAAGACCGCAAAACAGACGAAGGCCCCCAACATACTGTAAAAATTGATGCCTTCTGGATGGCTAAATTTGAAACCAGTTGGGAAATGTACGAAACCTTCTTTAACAAAGAACTGGAGGTGGCCGATACTAAAAACACACCCGAAGTGCAAAGCAGAGTAGGGGTAGTTGCCCGCCCGACACAACCTTATGTAGAGATGTCGTTCGGTCAAGGAAAAGAAAGTGGTTTTCCGGTTTGTAATGTTACGCAGTTTGCTGCCAGGGCTTTCTGTAAATGGCTATACGCTAAAACCGGGCATTTTTATCGCCTGCCGACAGAAGCAGAGTGGGAGTACGCGGCCCGTGCCGGTAGCAAGACTGCTTATTATTTTGGCGATGACGCCTCACAGCTGAAAGACTATGGCTGGTTTTTTGATAACTCAGATGGCGCGTATAAAAAATCTGGTCAGAAAAAACCAAATGCCTGGGGCTTGTATGATATGTATGGCAACGTGGCCGAATGGACATCTGACTTGTATGTGGCCGACTTCTACGGCAAACCTGAGGCCGTTAATAACCCTTATGTAAAACCAACGAAGCATTACCCGCACGTGATTCGCGGCGGACACTGGGACGATGACGCAGACAAACTCCGTAGTGCTGCTCGTAGAACGTCAACTCCTGAACTGAAACAACGTGACCCTCAGATTCCTAAGTCTGACTGGTGGTTGACCGATGCACCTTTTCTGGGTTTCAGGGTAGTAAGACCAGTAAAAGAGCCATCTAAAGAAGAAATAGAAGCATACTTTGCCCGCCCTCCTAAGGATATACCTTGATTTGTAGAATGGGGCATTTAGTGAATGAGCGGGCGTTCCGATGAATGAGTGATTTAGTGAATGAGTGAATGAGTGAATGAACGGGCGGCGTTCCGCTGATTTAGTGATAAATTTAACTCAACCAATTGATTTCACACCTGATTAGCATAAAAAAATGGTGAATGCCTTGATAAAAATTATCGGCATTCACCATTTAATTTTATAGCTATTCGTATAGGCTAATTCGCCATCTGTTCATTCGCAATTCAGCCAATCACTCATTCAGCGGAACGCCGCCCGCTCAATCACTAAATTATCACCCCGCCACAGCCTTTTTTCTTTTCAGTATCAATGCACTAATGAGTGTTACCAACAGGCCCACAGGTAGTATTTCAAAATAAGTAAAACCAATAACCCCCAGAGGCGATTTGTAAATTCCTGCCGATTGTTGAATCATGGCTATTTCTTCCTGTATTTTAGCTGCTGTTTCTCCGCTGGCCTTTGCCTTTTCTATCATACGGGTAGAATAAACCTCCATAAAGTCAGGTACAAATACATAGTAGTCAATCGTCCAGACTACCACGTAAACCGTAGACGCAACCAGGCTAATCAGCAAACCCACTTTAAAGGCCTGCCCAAAACTAATAACACCGTTTTTGTGTTTGTCGCGGTAGTTTTTTATACCCACAAAAACCAGCGAAAAAGCCAATAACATAGAGGCATACCCCACCCAGATACTGCCCTCAAACTGTTGGGTGGCATAGCAATATGCTATTGAGCAAACCATAAATGTAGACACAATTAGCCCGGCAATGAGTCCACTTACAAGTACAATTCTTTTCATAGTATTTTGTTTTATTTAGGTTGTAAAACTTGCATCAAAAAATCAATTGAGGCTCATACTTTTGGGTGATTTTGACTTATGACCTGATTTTTCATACCAAAGTATGAGCATAATCAGGGAATAAGGCTCAGCCGCCTGGCTTTTTCTATGGCTTGGGTGCGCCTTTTTACATCCAGTTTTTCAAACACATTTGATGTATGCGTTTTTACCGTATTGAGCGAAACAAACAGTTTGCCGGCAATTTCCTGATTGCTTAGTCCGCTGGCCATCAATTCCAAAACTTCCAGTTCTCTTTTACTCAAGCCTAAGTCAAGTAGCAATGCTTCATTCAACTCAAATTCATCGTTGTTTTGTTTTGTTACCGGCTTTTCAATCAATTGCTCTACAATCTTAACCTCTACTTTAGGAGACATCAGTTTTAAGGCCAGCCAAATGCCCAGGCCGGTGAATAAAAGGGCAATGGAGCCAATGTAAATTTCCATTGAGTGACTAAAAAGTATGAACCGCAGTTCTAGCCATTTCAGCAAAAACAGTAGTATGGCCAGGCTTACGCCATACATTACCGTTTGTTTATTTCTTGTCAGAAATTCACGAATCATCATCAGTATGTTCAGGTATATTGCCCGGCTGCCGGGTATTCAGCAATTAGTTTTTGATTGATGGTCATGCCATGTTTTCGCTCGCCTGTATTCCGGAATCCGGAGGTTTTGTTCCTTATTTTTGCCGGTAATTGGTTAAAGCGTTAGTAAATAAAGGTATCATTATGCTGAAATACTTTATTTATTATGTCTATGCAGTTATAAGTTATTACCAAAATTATCGATAATTAAATTGATTTTCAAGTAATTAAGAATCAGCGGCTTGACATTTTCCAAAAAAAAACATGAAAATTTCAGGAAATAAGATAAATTTGTTTTCTGAAAATATCAACTCGTATAACCTCTCAAACAAATGAACACAAACTTTTCTCGCCGGGATTTTGTAAAGGCGTCTGCTGTAGTAGCAGGTGGATTGTCTGTTGCCAGTCTTCCATTTGAGTCAGCAGCCAACTCTTCTGTTGATGATACCATCAAAATTGCTTTGATTGGTTGTGGCGGACGTGGAACAGGTGCGGCCATGCAGGCGCTATCTGTTAAGCAAAATGTGAAACTGGTAGCAATGGCCGATGCCTTCCGTGATAGAATAGACTCATGCTATAAAAACCTTACAACCGAAAAAGAACCCGGAAAAGGTGTAAAAAGTAAGATTGATGTGCCTGAAGACCGTAAGTTTACAGGTTTTGATGGTTACAAACAAGCCATTGCATTGGCAGACGTAGTATTGTTGACAACCCCTCCGGGTTTCCGTCCAATTCATTTTGAAGAAGCGGTGCGCCAGGGCAAGCATGTTTTTATGGAAAAACCTGTGGCAACTGATGCCCCTGGTATCCGCCGTGTGTTGGCAGCGGCCGAAGAGTCGAAAAAGAAGAACCTGAAAGTAGTGGTTGGTTTACAACGTCACTATCAGAAATCATATCTTGAGACTTACAATAAAGTTATCACTGAAGGTGCCATAGGCGATATCGTTTCTGCCCGTTGCTACTGGAATAACGATGGTGTGTGGGTAAATGAACGCCAACCCGGCCAGACAGAGATGGAATACCAGATGCGTAACTGGTACTATTTTGTATGGCTTTGCGGCGACCACATCAATGAGCAGCACATCCATAACATTGACGTTATCAACTGGTTTAAAGGTGGGTACCCTACCGAAGCATTAGGTATGGGCGGACGCCAGGTTAGAACCGATAAAAAATTCGGTGAAATATATGACCACCACGCAATAGAATTTAAATATGCCGACGGCATGATACTGAACAGCTATTGCCGCCACCAGCCAGGTACGGTTTCTGACGTTTCGGAGCACCTGATTGGTACCAAAGGCCGTGCTACTGAGGGTAGAATTTATGACCTGAAAGGTAACAGTATCTGGAGACACAAAGGCGATGGTGATAAAAACCCGTACCAGGTAGAACACGATGTTTTATTTGATGCCATTGTGAACAATAAACCTTTGAATGACGCCGAAAACGGTGCAAAAAGTACAATGACGGCCATTATGGGTCGCATGGCCAGTTACTCAGGTAAACGTGTGAAATGGGAAGAAGCGCTTAACTCTGAAATTAACCTGATGCCTGATAAATATACCTGGGATACGCTACCCAAAGTTTTGCCAGACAAAGATGGTTGGTATCCAATTCCGATGCCGGGTAAAACTAAGGCGGTTTAACGTTGAACGGAATGATATTCCGTTCTTCAGGCCTCAGGAGACCAGGTATCTGAATTAGAAACAATCAGTCGTTATAAACCAAAAAACCTGCAAATCGTAAGATTGCAGGTTTTTTAGTGTCAGGGTATTACGTTCGGTTTCCGGTTTACTTTACCAGTTCACCACTTAGGCGCAACAGTTGCAGTTCAGAAATCTTGATATTAAACCGGGCATTGGTAAGGCGGTTTAAAGAGGTATTCAGGCTGCGTTGAGCTTCGTTTATTTCAAGAATGGTCGAGCCCCCCAATTTAAATTTCTCTAACGATATCTTCATGTTTTCATCAGCCACCTGATTATACTCTTCTTCCAGTTTCAGAATCTCCTTGTCAGTCTGGTATTGATTATAGGCTCTCATTAAATCGTTCTCCATTTGCACTATCCAGTCCTGTTCCTGGGTTTTGGCAATTTCTGTATTAATCTTGGCTGTCTGTATCTGCCGGCGGACAATCTGACCGTTGAAGATATTCCAGGTTAAGCCTATACCGGTATTTAAACCGTAGTTCTGGTTATACAAAAACAAACCTGCATTGGTTTTGCTCAGTGAGTATCCCAGAGATGAGTTAAGCGTTACGCGAGGTAATCTGAAAGATTCTGCCTCTCTTTGCTGAATGATGGTAATATCTGTTGATTTTCTCAAAGCCTGCAAGTTTTTATTGGCAGTACGGGCTCTGCTTCTGAGTTCTTCCTGCGACGGGTCAAAAGTGAGCTCTAAAACCTCCTGCACATCAAAGTTCAGGTTTGGGTCTCTGGCCAGCAGGTTGTTCAGAGCAACCTTCGCATTTCTCATGTCGGTTTTAGCCTGTATTAACAAGCTGGTCTGTGTGCCTAAATCTGTTTTAGACTGCAGATAATCCAGTTTAGAACCCTTACCGAACTCCCAGCGTTGTTGTGTAATGCTCAGGCGCTCTTCATAATACTTAATAATGGTTTCAAGAAAACGCACCGTTTGTTTCTGGCGCATTATTTCATAATAAGCAGCCATTACACCAGCCATTGTGTTTTCCATGGCAATGCGTGTCTGAATCTGGCTTAGCTGGTTCTGATTCTTCAGCCGGTCATATATGGCATACATGCGTTTGCCGTCATAAAGTGTCCATGTAAAGGCCACGTTGGCAGAAGGCGTAAGGTTGGTACCAAAACGGTTGGTTTCACTACCGTTGGCCAGTTTCTGTTTAACTTCGTTAAAGGCAGTACCTGCATTGGTGTTTAGGTCTACTCTGGGTAGCATACCTGCATTGCCTTTAAAAACCTGTGTTTCTGCTGCTTTTTGTTGTAAAGCTGCAATTTTAACATCAAAGTTTTTTTCCAGCGCCAGGCTTACGGCGTTTTCCAATGTGAGTACTTCCTGTGCAATTGATGATTGGGCAACGAATAATAGAAGAATAATAAAATTTTTCACGTTGTTATATTTTATCTGAGTTTCATTGGTTCAGGTTAAGTATTGGCTAATGAAACTATGGTAATGATGCTTCTGAAATTTAATGCTGGCCTAAGCCATTCATTAATACAATAGGCAATTGAATCTTTAAAGTTGAAAATGTTTAGCCGGGGGGCTTACCCCCGGCTAATATCAGGCTACTTCATGTTCAGACTCGTAAGCAATTTTTTCAATCTGTTTCATGCGTTCGTAGTTTTTAGAACGCGACAAGAATGAATAGATGGCCGGAATTACATATAAAGTAAGAACCAGCGAGAACAACAGACCACCCATAATAACAATACCCATCGACATCCGGCTTCTACCGGCTGCGCCCAATGCAAATGCAATTGGCGCTGCGCCCAGCACGGTGGCGAAGGTGGTCATCAGAATAGGGCGGAAACGCATGGCCGCTGCTTCAATAACTGCTTCTTTTATGCCCATGCCCTTTTCGCGTAGCTGATTGGCAAATTCTACAATCAGGATACCGTTTTTGGTTACAAGACCTATGAGCATAATCATACCAATCTGGCTGAAAATATTCAATGTCTGGTTAAAATACCATAAAGAGAACATTGCACCGGCCACGGCAAGTGGTACGGTAAGCATAATAATGAAAGGGTCAACGAAACTTTCAAACTGGGCCGCAAGAATCAGATAAACCAAAACAAGCGCAAGAATGAAGGTATATAATGTGTTGGATGAGCTTTCGGCGAAGTCACGGGATGAACCTGAAAGCGCCGTTCTGATTGACTCATCATTCAGGCGGTCTCTAATGGCATCCATCGCTTTAATACCGTCGCCAATGGTTTTACCTGGCGCAAGACCTGCAGAAACCGTGGCACTCATATACCGGTTAAAGTGGTATAATTGCGGCGGGCTGCTTTGCTCTTCAGTTTTAATGATGTTATCCAGCTGAATCATTTCACCCTGATTATTCTTAACGAAAGTACTCTTCAAGTCAAGAGGTTCGTCCCGGTTGGCGCGGTCAAACTGACCAATAACCTGATACTGGCGGCCGTTCATGGTAAAGTATCCGAAACGCTGCCCTGCAAAAGACAATTGCATATTTTGCGCCACATCAGATACCGAAATACCCATACTTTTGGCTTTCTCGCGGTCAATGGTTACTTCCAGCTCTGGTTTATTAAATTTCAGGTTCATGTCAGAGACCACAAACGTAGGGTCTTTAGATACCTCTTCCATAAACTTAGGCATGTATTCGCGCAGTTTTGCAAAATCTGGCGCCTGAATTACATATTGCACCGGCAAACCTCCGCGGGCATCAACCGAAATGGTTTGTTGCTGAATAGCAAAAGACCGGGCATCAGGCATGCCTTTCAGCTTCTTTGTTACAAAATCTACTATTTCCTGCTGCGAGCGTTTTCTGTCTTTTTTGTCTTTCAATGCCACCCGTACCATGCCTGTATTAGGTGAACCTGAACCCGAAAAGCCGGGTGCTGTGATGGTCATGATACCTTTGGCTTCCGGGATAGAATCCTGCAACATTTTACCCATCTTCAACATGTAGTTGTCCATGTATTCAAAAGAAGAGCCTTCGGGGGCTGTGGCAGAAATACGGAACCAGTTGCGGTCGTCAAGTGGCGCCAACTCCTGCTGAATGTCTTTGCCGAAGAACCAGATAATCCCCATTGTTGCGAACAGAATAGGCACAGCCAGCCAACGCATTTTCATAAAGCCTTTCAGTCGTTCGCGATAACTGTTAATCATGTTCTCAAAAAACGGCTCTGTTTTTTCATAAAACCATGAGCGTTTGTGGTTTTTTCTTACCAGATAAGCATTAAGCATTGGGGTAAGTGTCAACGACACAAAGGCGGATATCAGAACCGCCGAGGCAAGCACGATACCAAATTCACGGAACAGCTTACCTACAAAACCCTGCATGAAAATAACCGGCAAGAATACCGACGCCAGCGTAATGGAAGTAGAGATAACGGCAAATATGATTTCATTAGACCCCTTAATGGCGGCCTCAATGGGTTTCATGCCTTCTTCAATCTTCTTATAGATGTTTTCGGTAACAACAATACCGTCATCAACCACAAGACCAGTTGCCAATACGATTGCCAGTAGTGTTAACACATTAACCGAGTAACCCAGCAAATACATCACAAAGAATGTACCTATTAATGAAACAGGTATGTCTATCAATGGTCTTACGGCAATAATCCAGTCGCGGAAGAAAAGAAAAATGATAATCACAACCAGCACAATGGCAATAATCAGGGTTTCGCCAACCTCTTCCACCGAGTTTTCTATGAAAACGGTATTGTCCAACAGCACGTCCATTTTATAATCTTTGGGCAGGTCGCGCTTAATTTCTTCTACTCTTTTCTTGATTTCTTTTGAAATCTCGAGGTAGTTAGAACCCGGCTGAGGCACAATAGCCAGACCAATCATCGGGATTCCGTTCAGGCGAAGAATGGTTTCTTCGTTCTCAGGCCCAAGCTGAATGGTGCCAATATCTTTAAAGCGGATGATTTTATCGCCGATTGTTTTTACAATCAGGTTTTCAAAGTCAGTTTCGTTTTTAAAACGGCCAACTGTTTTTACGGTTAGTTCTGTGTTGTCACCGGCCAGTTTACCGCTAGGCAGCTCTACGTTTTCACGGTCAAGCGCCTGCTTTACATCCTGGGTGGTTACACCCTGCGACGCCATCCGGGTTGGGTCCATCCAAAGGCGCATGGCATATTTTTTCTGCCCCCATATCATTACAGAGCTAACACCCTGAATGGTTTGCAGACGTTGAGCTACCACGTTTTCGGCCATGTCACTAACCTCCAGGTGGGTACGGGCTTCACTCTGAAGCAGCATACTCATGATAGGGTCTGAGTTGGCATCGGCTTTAGATACAACCGGAGGGGCATCAATATCTTGTGGTAACTGGCGTACAGCACCCGACACCTTGTCGCGTACGTCGTTGGCGGCACGTTCCATGTCTACGCCAAGCTCAAACTCAACAGTAATCTGGCTTGAGCCAACGTTTGAAGAAGAGCTGATAGATTTGATACCCTCAACGCTGTTCAGCGCTTTTTCAAGGGGTTCGGTAATCTGAGACTCAATGATATCTGCATTGGCGCCGGCGTAGGCAGTTCTGACCGACACCACCGGCGGGTCAATAGACGGATACTCACGTACACCCAGATAAGTATAACCAATAACACCAAATAAGATGATGATGAGGTTCATCACTATGGCTAAAACCGGGCGTTTAATGGATATGGTTGATATAGACATATTTTTACGAATTTCAATTCAACGCTAAAACCTTATTTTACAACCTGTTTTACTTTTACAGGAGCATCTTTTTTCAATGCCATTATACCACTCACAATAAGCGAGTCTCCGGGTACCAGTCCGCTCGTAATCTGAATACTTTTGTCGGTACGCAAGCCTGTTTCAACCATTTTTTCGGTTACTTTGCCATCTTGCATTACGTATACCTTTTTACCTTTCAGAACAGGAATAATAGCTTCTGTAGGTACCATAATTGCCTGCGATATATCAAGGTCTACAGTTACTTTTACAAACATACCAGGTATAAGTCTGTCGTTCGGGTTCTGAGCAATGGCTCTAACTTTCAGCGTGCGCAGGTTCGGGTCAATTTTAGGATCAATGGCATTAATGGTGGCAGAGTAAATCTGGCTTTGCCCTTCTACTTCAAACTTAACCGCAGAACCCAGTTTTAACTGGGTTGAGTATTTTTCAGGAACTGCAAAATCAATTTTTACCGGATTGGTCTGCACCAGTGTGGCAAGGCTGATACTTGGCGTTACATAAGCACCAAGACTGACATTTTTGAAACTTATTTTACCTGCAAACGGCGCTTTCAGCACGGTTTTGTCCAGGCTGGTTTCTATAAATTCTTTATCGGCAGCAAGGGTATTCAGCGTGTTTGAAGTAATTTCATACTCCTCGCGGCTAATCGCATTAATTTCAAGTAGTTTTTTCTGGCGGGCATCGGTTTGTTTAGCCAGCTCAATCTGGTAGTTCAGTTTCTTTAACTGTGCCTGTAAGTCGTTATCTCTTATTTTGGCAATTGTTTGCCCTGCGGCAACGCGGCTACCTTCTTTAATGGTAAGAGAAACGATTCTGCCAGACGCCTCGGGCATTAGCTGTACTTCTTCGTTCGGAAACACCGTACCCGGCGACGTAACAGCGTTGTCAAGCTGTGCAAAACCCGTAACAAAAATATTTACGGCAGTTGCAGGGCCACCACCACCGGGGCCTTTGGCTCCTCCTTTGTCACCCCCTTTGCCAGCGCCACCGCCACCTCCGGGGCCTCCGCCCATTTTATCATCAGGTTTGCTGAATAAGAAAATTTTGCCTAGCACTAAAACTACAATAATTGCAACAATGGTAAGTATGGTACGCATAGAACGCATTTTAAGATTTTTCTTTTTAGAGAGAGTTAGTAAATAAAAGGTATAAGTATTTAATAAACGGCTAGCGTATGTAAAAGGTTATGGATTATGTTAATATACCAAACTGAATTTCAACGCTATAATTCACGAAGTTAAATGATAAATGTCATTGTCAGACTAATTAAACGACAAATTAGTCTAATTTGACGACTATTCATTAAAAAACGTATCATAAGCATAAATACCCTGTTTTAAGCATAAATTCAGTATTAATAGAACATAAATAAATGCTTAATTTTAAAACTGAAAGGTGGCTTTTGAGTGGCTTTTTTTAACCGGCAGATTTATTGGCCTGTAAGCCCCTTTCTGTGGTTTTTGGCAGGCTACACCATAAAATACCGGATGGCCATTTCGTAGCCTTTCAGGCCCAGGCCGCAAATCATGCCTTTGCATCGGCTGGTCAGGTAAGAATGATGCCTGAATGCCTCGCGGGCATGTATGTTAGAGATGTGCACCTCTACTGCAGGGGTTTTAATGGCCGATAGGGCGTCGGCAATGGCAACTGATGTGTGTGTGTAAGCGCCAGCATTGATAATGAGGCCATCAAATGCTACCTGGCCATAGCCAACCTCATGAATTTTATCAATTATGCTCCCTTCGTGGTTAGACTGATAATAATGAAGTTCAATATCAGGAAATAACAGCTTTAGTTCAGCAAGATAATCCTCAAATGTCTGGCTTCCGTAAATATGAGGCTCTCTTTTACCAAGCAGATTCAGGTTGGGTCCGTTAATTATAATTATTTTCTTCATCAGAAAAACAATTGAATAGATGATTGAGTATTTTTATGGCAAGTTACGAAAACCATTCGTGTTTACTGTATAAAAATTACGGTTTTGAATTGGCCCATCTATATTCAACATTTTAAGAATTACCTTCGGCTGGAGCGGTCTATGTCCGAAAACTCCATTGAAGCCTACTTAAGAGATGTTGAAAAACTAAGCCAGTTTGCTGCTATGACCGACCATAAGCCGGGTCCGGAGCAAATCAACGATCAGGATATTTCTGATTTCCTGGCCTACATCAATCAATTCGGGCTTACGGCCACTTCTCAGGCGCGCATTTTATCGGGTATCAAATCTTTCTACAAATACCTGGCGCTTGAAAACCTCATCAAAACAGATCCCACTCAGTTGATTGAAGGCCCCAAAACCGGCAGGAAACTGCCAGACACGCTGTCGTTTCCTGAAATTGAACAAATGTTGGGCATAATTGATATGTCTACCAATGAAGGCACCCGAAACAGGGCCATTCTGGAAGTGCTATATAGTTGCGGTATGCGGGTGTCTGAACTGGTTGATTTGAAACTGACCAACTGTTACTTTGATATTGGTTTTGTGCGTGTAATTGGTAAAGGCAATAAAATGAGACTGGTACCCATTGGGCGAGACGCCGTTAAGTTTACCAATATTTATCTGCAAACGGTAAGGAATCATCTGGATATTAAGCCTGATGCGCAGGATGTGGTTTTTCTGAATCGGCGGGGACGGCCTTTAACACGGGTAATGATTTTTCTGATAATAAAAGAACTGGCCGAGCGTGCCGGTATTCATAAAAGTATTTCGCCGCATACTTTCAGGCATTCTTTTGCTACGCATCTCATTGAGGGCGGGGCAGACCTGCGCGCCGTGCAGGAAATGCTGGGGCATGAGTCAATTACGACCACAGAGATATATACACACCTCGACAGAGCGTTTTTGCAGGAAACCCTCAGGAGTTATCACCCCCGGGAGGATTCGCACCCCAAACAATAAGAAATGATTAAATCCGTAAAGCAGATGAATATGAACCAACACAAAATTGTTACCCTTACAGCCAGCCCTGCTGTTGACAAAAGCACCAAATTTGCCGGCCTGGTGGCCGAGCAAAAAATAAGATGTGAAGCGCCCCAATATGATGCAGGCGGCGGAGGTATTAATGTGTCAAAGGCCATTAACCGGCTGGGAGGCAATAGCCTGGCTGTTTTTACTTCTGGAGGGGCCTCGGGCAATATGCTACAGGAATTGGTAAAGCATGAAGGTATTGATTGCCATATTGTAAAAACCGCCAGCGAAACCCGTGAAAATTTTATTGCAGTAGATACCAACACCAATGCCCAATATAGATTTGGCATGCCTGCTCCAATGGTTACAGAAGCCGAAACGGCGGCATTGTTAAAAGCCATTGAGGCTCTGAAACCCGATTATCTGGTGGCCAGCGGCAGCCTTCCGGCAGGGGTTGATAACGATTTCTACGAAAAAGTAGCAGCTATTGCTAAAAAAACCAACTCAAGGCTGGTAGCAGATACTTCTGGCATACCTTTAGAAAAAGCCATTGAAGAAGGCGTTTATTTGTTAAAGCCGAACCTGAGCGAGCTTGCCAGGCTTGTAAAAACTGATAAACTTGAAATTAATGAGGTAGATGACGCAGCCACAGAAATTATAGCCAAAGGGAAATGTGAAATTGTGGTGGTGTCGCTGGGGCCGCAGGGTGCTATTCTGGTTACTGCTGATACCTGCAGGCACGTGCCTGCGCCGTCTGTTCAGAAAAGAAGTACCGTAGGTGCCGGCGACAGCATGGTTGGGGGTATGGTATGGGCTTTGTCTGAGGGAAAAAGTGTGATAGAAATGCTGCTCTGGGGTGTAGCCTGTGGGTCGGCGGCTACTATGAACGATGGTACCCAACTGTTTAAAAAAGAAGACGCAAATAAATTATATAACTGGTTAGTAACTTATGAAAAAAAATATCAGACTCGCCATCATTAGTATGCTGCTTTTGGCTCATCAGGCATTTGGACAGCTCATGCACTCGCATAACGATTACGAACATGCAAGACCGTTTTTTGATGCCTATGACCTGGGCTTTGATTCTATTGAGGCCGATTTGTATCTGAAAGACGGAGACCTGTATGTGGCCCATGACTGGAAGAATATTGCAGAAGGCCGCACTTTCAAAGCTTTGTATCTGGAGCCCCTGCTGGCGCGGATAAAAGCCAACAAAGGCTATGCCTACCCGGATAAGAAAAAGCTTTATCTGCTACTGGACCTGAAAAAAGATGGCAGGTTGATAATGGCAGAACTGGAAAAACTGCTGAAACCACATAGAAAAGAACTGAAACACGTACAGATTACCATAAGTGGCGACATGCCCAGGCCGGAAGAATTTGAGTACTACGACAAACTTTTTTACTTTGACGGCCGGAAAACAACGGTTTATTCTGATAAAGCCTACAAACGTGTTGACATGGTGAGCGCCAGCTTTACAGATTTTGGCAAGTACTGGCCCGGTAAGCAGGAGATGCCCGAAGAAACCTACCAGAAAATAAGTGAGTTTGTGAAGTTTAACCATGCGAGAGGAAAAAGGGTAAGGTTATGGGGTACTGCTAATACATTGCTGACATTTGAGACATTAAAAAAACTTGGTGTTGACTTTATCGGTACTGATGATTTGCAGTTACTAAATAATTTTGTATTAAAATAAGATTTTATTTCATTACTTTTGTATGCTAAAACACCAGGCACTGGTAAGCTGCCTGGTGTTTTAGTTTAGCCTGATTGCCGGCTTTGAGTGAATAAGGGTTCAACCGGAGAGTTTTTCAACTTCTTCCGTTTCTGCTTGCTTATTCTTAAGCGATAAAACTAAAAACTGTTAAAGATTATCAATTGCTAAAATTGAGTTAAGAATATTTAAACTACAGGTAAAGACTGCATGCTTAACCGAATTCTAACCGGAATTTGAAAGGTAGTATGTTGCCCTATCTCAGCCCAAAATGATTACTAATGTCCGTTTTTACCAAACAGTTTAACATTCTGGTTGTTGAGGATAACCCGGATGACGTTTTCCGTGTAGAAAAATATCTTTCTGACGGCTTACTTAATAATCAGGTCTATTATGTCAGAAGCCTGGCTGAAATGAAAGTTCAGCTGCTGGCAAGTAAACCCGTTGATATTATTCTGTTTGTTATAGATGCCAGTTGCTATAATGCTGACGAAAGGCTACAAGAAGCCCTGAGTTCGTCTATGGACCTGCCCGTTATCATTATCAGCGATTCAGTCGATAAAAACTTCAGTATCAGAAGCCTTTCTTTGGGTGCCGCCGATTTTCTATTCAGGCCCGAACTGAGCGCATCTCTTCTTTACAAAAGCATTCTTTACAGCCTTGAACGCAAAAAAAACCTCATCTCTCTCAGGGAATCAGAAAAACGTTATAAAGAGTTGTTTCATCTGAACCCGGTACCTATGTGGGTATATGAAATTAATTCGTTTCAGTTTCTGGATGTAAACCAGGCGGCTATTGATAATTACGGGTATTCTAAAGAAGAGTTTCTGAATATGAATATTCTTGACATCCGCCCTAAAGTAAACATACCAGAAGTAATTGCGCTCATAAACGACTTTAAGAATGAGGGCAAGCGGCTTAAGCGGATTACCCGACACCTGAAAAAGAACGGAGAGGTTATTCATGTTGAAATTGCAGGTAACATGATTGATTTCTCGGGCAGAAAAGCAAGATTGGTGTTATCGACAGACATAACTGAAAAGATGAAAGCCGAAAACGCATTGCGTATCAGCGAACAACGTTTCAGGGCATTGGTGCAGGAGGGTGCCGACCTGATGACCATTATTGATACCGATTTTTCTTTTCAGTACGTAAGCCCTAATCATGAATCTATACTGGGCTATTCGCCAGATACTTTAATACACCAGAATGCCTTCAGTTTTATACATCCTGATGATGCCCCCAGGGTTTCAGCCGCAGCTAAGGGGCTTAGGCTGCAAGGCAGCATTACAATTGCGCCTTACCGGGTTATGCATACCAATGGTAGCTGGGTCTGGATGGAAACCACCATTACTAATCTGCTGAAAGACCACACCGTGCGAGGAATTGTTTCCAATTCGAGAGACGTGGGAAAAAGACTGGAATATGAGCGAATGCTTCGCGAGTCTAACGAGCGTTATGCGGCCGTGGCTCAGGCAACAAGCGATGCCATCTGGGATTATGATTTACGGGTGAAACGTACTTTTGTTTCGGGCGACGGCTACCTGAAGTTATTCGGGTATCCGGTAGTAAATGATTACCTGGAAGCCAATTTCTGGGAAGACCACATACATCCTGATGATGCCTGTCGAGTGAAGAAGGAAATTGAGGTGGCTTTAACCGGAAAAAATGAGCAGTTTGCTGTTGAGTATCGTTTTCAACGTGCCGATGGCGACTACGTCTATGTATTAGAGCGGGCATTTGTCATTTATGAGCAAGGCCAACCTATCCGTATATACGGTGCCAAACAAGATATAACCAGCAGAAAGTACCATGAAACCATGCTGGAGATAGAGCGGGAAATTTTTGAGATTAATGCCACCGGAGACGTGCCATTTGAGCGCATTCTTGAAAAACTGACAGTTGAGATTGAGCGACTTATTACAGGTGCCATTTGCTCAGTAGTATTGCTGGACGACGAAAACAGAATCAACAAAGTTGCGGGGAGGTCTGTTCCAGAAGAATTCTCAAAGGCGATAGACGGGCTGGCCATCGGGCCACGTACAGGCTCATGCGGTACTGCCATGTGGCGCGGCGAAAAAGTAATTGTTACAGATATTGAAACAGATGTGCTTTGGGAAGATTTCCGGGAGCTCGCTGCTGCATTTAACTTTAAAGCGTGCTGGTCTGTGCCATGTAAAAAAAGCAATGGGGTGGTGTCGGGCAGTTTTGCCACGTATTATACCAACCCTAAGTCTCCGAAAGACCACGAAGTTAAATTCATAGAAAGAGCAGCCAACCTTGTAGGTATTTTGCTGGACAACCGGGAAGCCGGAGAAAAGCTGCGGAGGTCTAAAGAAAGATATGATATTGTGATGAAAGCCACCAGCGATACCATCTGGGATATGGACCTTACCAGAAACCGTCTCACTTATAACAAAGGCATTAACAAGGTTTTTGGATACCCTCCAGAATATCTTCAGGTAAATGATGCCCGCCTGTGGTGGGAACAAACCGTACACCCGGAAGACAAGAAAAAAGTAAACGATTTCCTTAATAGTGTATTTGAAAAAAAGCAATCAAACATAAAGTTAGAGTACCGTTTTCGCTGTGCTGACGGCTCATATAAATATGTTTATGACCGCGGGTTCATTATGTCAGATGAAGAGCAGAACCCTGTAAGAATCATTGGCGCCATGCAGGACATAACCCGCCAGAAAGAAGAAGAAAACCGGTTGAGGCAATTGGAGTCTGTTATTACCAACACAAAAGATGCAGTTCTCATTGCCAATACAACAGGCAACGATAGCGCCAACCCAATTATTATATATGTAAACGATGCCTGCGCTTTGATGACAGGCCACACACCTGGCGAACTGATTGGCCAACCCTTACTGTCTTTTTTGAGGCAGAGCCCAAGCGCAGTAGAGTTGAGCAGACTGGAAGAGGCATTTATAAAATGTGAACACTGCGAAGTGGAGCTGAAAAACCAAAGAAAAAACGGTGAAGACTTCTGGATGAATGTATCTGTGGCACCGGTGGCTGACAGCGGCGGACGGTTTACCCACTGGATTTCAATACAGCGAGATATAACCGATAGAAAACAGCGGGAGCTTGAAAAAGAGCAGTTAATAAAGGAATTGAACCAAAGCAATGAAGATTTAAAACACTTTTCATATATAACTTCTCATAATTTTAAGGCACCTTTGTCAAATCTTATCGGATTTCTTAATATTGTTGACGAAATGTCTATCGATAACCCTGAATTGTTACAGATTATTCAGGGTTTCAGGGTTTCAACGCATTTGCTGAATGATACCATCAGCGACCTTATTGATATTCTGGTTATCAGAGACAGCGGTTCAATTGAGATTGGCCATGTGCGGTTCGATAAGATTATGAAAAAGGTATTAACACAACTGAATTATCAGGTGGAAGAATCAGAAGCAGAAATTACTACTGACTTCAGCATGGCACCCTCTGTGGTGTTCAACGATACTTACCTTGAAAGCATTTTGATGAATCTGACCACCAATGCAATCAGATATCGATCATACTCCCGAAAAGTAAAAATAAACATTAAAACAAAATATGAAGGAGATTTTGTTATTTTGACTTTCGAAGACAATGGAATTGGTATTGACCTGAAGCGACATCGTGAAAAAATGTTTGGTTTGTACCAGCGGTTTCATGACAGACCCGATAGTAAAGGCATGGGTTTGTACCTGATTAAATCGCAGCTTGAAGCATTGGGAGGCGCTATTGATGTTGAAAGCAAAATTGATTGCGGTACAAGGTTTATTTTAAAATTTAAAGTTAGGTATGATAAACAAGCTACTTTGCATTGATGATGACATGACCACATTGATGCTCATTAAAATGGTAACTGAGAAAACAGCTTTTACGAAAGAGGTAATTACTGCCTTAAGTGGTAAAGAAGCGCTTGACTACTATAAAACGCTGCTTGATAAGCCCGAAGAAGACACCTTAGACTACCCGAGCCTGGTCTTTCTTGATGTAAATATGCCTGTTATGAGCGGTTGGGAATATCTTGATGAATTTGTTGCAGAGCTATACCCCAGGTTCCCGGACACCAAAGTAGTTATTTTGTCTTCATCTACTAATCCTTTCGATAAAGAAAAAGCCAAGCAATATCCAATCATTATTGGTTATATATCTAAGCCTATCACTACCGACCTCCTCAGAAAACTGGTTAAGAAATAAGCTTTATTTGTTAAATTTGTGGCGTTAATATCTGGCGGGTATTAGCAACCACCAAATTGATACAGCAAATGATTGTTTTTTCTTCTATATCAGCCATACAGTCTTTCCTTAAAAATCAGCAAATAGCTGGTAAAACCATTGGCTTTGTGCCAACCATGGGGGCGCTCCATGCAGGACATATCTCTTTAATTGAGGCTTCGAAACAAGAAAACAACCTGACAGTCTGTAGTATTTTTGTGAACCCCACACAATTTAATAATGCCGACGACCTTAAGAAATATCCGCGTACACTTGAGGCAGATAATGAGATGCTTGAGGCAGCGGGATGTGATGTTGTGTTTGCTCCATCAGCCGATGAAATGTATCCGGTTTTACCTCAGATGAAGTTTGACTTTGGTATTCTGGAGACAGTAATGGAAGGCAAATTCCGTCCCGGTCATTTTAATGGCGTAGGAATAGTGGTTTCCAAACTTTTTAATATCGTGAAGCCAGATAAGGCCTATTTCGGGCTGAAAGACCTGCAACAAGTAGCGGTTATCAGAAGAATGGTGGCAGATTTGAGTTTCGACCTCGAAATTGTTCCCTGTGCAACACTCCGTGAAGCAGACGGTCTGGCTATGTCATCCAGAAACAGACGGCTGTCGGCCGAAGGCCGTCAATCTGCTCATAATATTTACAAGGCCTTGCAGTTAGCTAAAGAAAAACTAAAGGGGGGCGCATCTTCTGCAGAAACTCAGCACACCATAGCTACGTTTTTTAAAACTATACCGGCCATTGAACCTGAGTATTTTGAAATTGCTGATTTTGATTCACTTGAACCGATAAGACAAGCTGGCGAACCGGGAAAAACTGCCGTTTGCGTGGCGGCTTTTCTGGATGGAGTAAGGCTGATAGACAATATCGTGTTCTGATTCGAAATACAATCAGTCTTCCGGAAATGGCACAAAAACAAAACCGGCAAATTCGTTTTCAATCACAAAAAGGCAACAGTATTCTTCAGGGTTTTTATAGTTTTCTTTAAATAACTCTACCGATTCTTCACCTATTAGCCGGCGTTGCACAAACTCATCGAGAAATGAGGCTTTGTAATCAAACTGGGTTTTGAAGTCTCCCCGGCCGAAAAGTAGCTGACCTACCTCAACAGGTGTGCGGGTTACTACAAAAACGGGGTGTTCAGAAAACCCACGTTTACGAATCTGGTAAGATGCTTCTTTCAGGTGATCGGCCACAATGATAAAATCTTCTGAAATCTTACCCATTATTTTTTTGTCTAATTCGGGCGAATTAGCGTCGTCAAGTATTGTATTTTCGTTTGAATGGTTAATCATGTCTTTTTTTTACTGATTGATTGAACGATTGCACTGATAAATAAAATTGCCTTTACCGACAATCTTTTACATTCTGGCTGCAATTAGCAGGCCAAGGTCTTTATACCGCAGGTTAAACCTTTGCGCCAGCGGAAGGTTGGTAAGGCTGCCTTTGTAGCTATATACCCCTTTGGTAAACCATTGTTTGGCAAAAATCATTTCTTCAATGCCGCCTACTTTGCCTGTTTTAAGTAAAAAGGGTGTAAAAACATTGCTCAGCGCAATGCTGGCCGTATGTGCCACACGAGACGCAATGTTGGGTACACAATAATGTGTTACACCGTATTTCTGGAATGTAGGCTGTTTGTGAGTGGTCATTTCAGAGGTTTCAAAACAACCGCCCTGGTCAATAGATACATCAATAATAATAGAGTTTTTTTTCATGGCCGAAACCATTTCTTCTGTTACAACTACCGGAGCTATGCCGTCTTCGGCACGCATGGCGCCAATTACCACGTCTGCGCCCGACAATTCGGCACCCAATGTTTCAGAATCAATAATAGAGGTGTAAATCTGTTGCCCAATGGTATATTTTA
Organism: Emticicia sp. TH156; assembly: GCF_002855535.1. Taxonomy (NCBI): domain Bacteria; kingdom Pseudomonadati; phylum Bacteroidota; class Cytophagia; order Cytophagales; family Leadbetterellaceae; genus Emticicia; species Emticicia sp. TH156. Next base: position 433,080 of record NZ_PKRS01000003.1, on the reverse strand, counting down.
TTCTTTGCAGCCTGTAAATGTGCTGGTCGAAAACCTTTATTTCTGCCCCAAGTGCATAAGCGGCACGTGCGGCATATTCGCCAACGGTGCCTGCCCCGAGTATAACCACCTTGGTAGGCGGCACGCCGGTAATGCCACCCAGAATAATCCCTCTTCCGTTGTGTACGCTGCTTAACAATTCTGCCGCAACCAGCATTACGGTGTTTCCGGCAATTTCACTCATGGCTCTAATAATGGGCAAGCCGCCAACTTTGTCCTGAATCAGTTCAAAGGCAATACCGGTTATTTTTTTCTCATTCAGTCTTTCAAAATATTTCCTGTCAAGATTGGGTACATTCAATGCCGATATCACCGTCTGGTCTGTTTTCAGATACTCGGTTTCTTTTTCGGTAAGCGGCTCTATTTTGAGTATAATATTGGCTTCAAAAACTTCAGCCTGCGAGTACACAATTCTGGCTCCGGCTTCGCTGTACTCGTTGTCGGTAAATTTGGCGGCATCGCCGGCGCCACTTTCCAGAATTACCTCATGGCCATTTCTTACAAGCAGACTTACGGCATCAGGTGTAAGGGCAATTCGGCTTTCCTGTAACGATGTCTCCCTTGGCAGGCCAATAAATAGGCTTTTATCTCCCTTTTTTATCATCTCGGGCGACTCCTGCGTGTAAAGCACCGATTGCCTTGCTAGTTCAGAAACAGATTGGCCTGTCATAGGTTAGTTATGATTTAGTTTGCTACGCTGTATTAATTCAACCACAAATTTCGGCTTTTTTCATCAATAACCGATAACCGTATTGTATAACAATTTTCTGGCAGAAGAGATTCTACTTTTTCGGCCCATTCAAGCAGGCATATATTGCCTGAATCGAAATATTCTTCCACCCCAAAATCAAGCGCTTCCGATTCCCGCTTAAGTCGGTAGAAATCAAAGTGGTAAACGGTGTTACCTGCGGCAGTGAGGTATTCGTTTACAATTGAGAAAGTAGGGCTTTGTACAGCCCCTGAAATGCCCATTCTGCCGGCTATAGCCTTAATGAGTGTGGTTTTACCGGCGCCCATTTCGCCTTCAAATATCCAGATAGTCCGTCCGTCTGCCTTGGCAATAATGGTGTCTGCAGTGTGGTCCAGATCATGAATGGAATATGTCATAAATTTAATACCCGTTAAGTAATCAATGCAAAAATCGCATAAATCCATGAAATATTCCAATCGGTTGGTATTTAATAAATTTCTGAAAGAAAATTTACTTTTTCTGGCCTCAAAATATGTTTTTATGTTGTTTTTTCATGAACTTTGTTTCACGAAAACTACGCCCCCGTGTGGTTATCCTTTCACTTTTTCCCAATTCCTTTTTTTGTAAGTTTTTTTTATGTTTCAGGACCGCAAGCAGGTAATCCTAGGCGTTTTCTTTGCTATTTGTGCTGTTTATCTGTCAAGGTTACTATATCTGCAGGTGATAGACGAAACCTACCACTCGGTAGGGTCAACTAATGCCATCAGGAAAGAATGGCAGGTGCCGGTTCGCGGACAGATTTATGACCGTAACGGTAATTTGCTGGTGGCAAATGAAGACGTTTACGATATGTATGTGGTGCCGGGCAAAGTAAAAAAACTCGATACCACTATGTTTTGTGCCTTGCTGGGTATTACAAAAAACTACATAGACAGCACCATGGCAGCAGCCCGGTCATATTCGCGCAGCAGGGCGTCGTTGTTTCTAAGGCAATTGTCTAAAGAAGATTACGCGAGGGTGTCTGATGCCATGCTTAATTTTCCGGGGTTTTCGTTTGAGCTATCTTTTTTCCGGACCTATCCGGCGCATACCATGGCCAATGCCTTAGGGTATATTGGCGAAATAAGCAAAAAGGCTTATGAGAATCAGGAAGTGGAGTATTACAGGCGCGGAGACTATGTAGGCATAACCGGCCTTGAAAAGCAATACGAAATGGAATTGAGAGGAAGGCGAGGTGTGAAATTTACAATGATGAACGTAAAAGGAGAATTTAAAGGCTCTTATGCAGGTGGCAAGTTTGATACACTGGCTGTAATTGGTAAAAATTTATACACGTCTATTGATATAGAGGTACAGCAACTGGCAGATAGCCTTTTTAATGGTAAAACCGGCTGCGCTGTTGCCATTGAGCCATCAACAGGCGAGATTCTGGCTATGGGCTCTTACCCATACTACGATCCCAACTTACTGTCTGGAAAACAGTTTGCCAGAAATTTTAAAGAATTGTACAGGAATCCGGACAAACCACTGAACGACCGTGTGGCAACCGGTTTTTTCAGGCCCGGGTCTACGTTTAAACTTGTGCAGGCACTGGTAGCCCTGCAAATGGGAGCCATCAGTCCGTCAACCGCCTTTCCGCTAGGTGGCGCGCCGGTAAAATGCCATCCGCATGCCGGTTCACCCAACGACCTGCACAATGCTGTCCGGTTTTCATGTAATCCTTACTTTTATCATGTATTCCGCAAGACCATGGCAATGGGCACCGAGACCAACCCTTTCAGAGAAGCGCCGGTAATGCTTAGTAAATGGCAAGAAATGGTGGCCAGGTTCGGTTACGGAAGCAAACTGGGCATAGACCTGCCAACCGAATCAAGCGGTTTGCTGCCGGGTATAAAATACTATGACAAACGCTATGGTGCGCACCAGTGGAAATTCTCAAATATTTACTCTTTAAGCATAGGCGAAGGAGAAGTATCTGTAAATATGCTGAAAATGGCTAACTTAGCGGCCACAATTGCTAACCGGGGCTATTGGATAACCCCGCACCTTGTAAATGGAGTAGGGCAGCAGGCTAAAGGGGTGAATACGGCACTGAAAGAGGTGCATAAAACAGATATTGACCCGAAGCACTTTGAAGCCATTATTGGGGGTATGCAGGATGCCGTAGAGCGCGGAACGGTATCTGGTGGAGCAGGAATTGTGCCGGGCATTGCCATTTGTGGCAAAACAGGTACTTCTCAGAATAAAAAAGGGAAGGATAATTCGGTTTTTATAGCGTTTGCACCAAGAGAGAATCCTAAAATTGCGATTGCGGTAATGGTACAGAATGCCGGAGCCGGAGGCTCTGTTGCTGCGCCGATTGCCACGTTGTTGATAGAGAAATACCTGAAAAGGAAAGTGGAACGTCAGGAACTAAAAGAAAGGATGGTTAACCTGTCAATAAAAACAGTTGAGGCCATGGCTGCCAGGAATCAGACCGTTGCACAGGCAAAAACAAGTAACCATGCGTTGGCATTGGCGGCGCAGCCCAGGAATTAAAATAATTACTAAGAAATTTTACAGCACCTAATAAATAATCAGCTAAGCATAATTAGAAAACATGGCACGTGACATTGACATCAGAGAAGGAATTGACTGGACAACCATCTGGCTTTATATAGCCCTGGTTTTTTTTGGCTGGCTGAACATCTACGCAGCGGTATATAACCCTGAAAACCCCATTGAAATTATTTCGTTATCGCACAATGCTGGCAGGCAGCTGATATTTATTGGTACATCATTTTTTCTGATTCTTATCGTATTGTTTATAGATTATAAGTTCTATGACTCATTCGCCTACATATTTTATGGGTTTATTATTCTTGTTCTCATTGCCACCATATTTCTGGCAACTGAAATTAAGGGTTCTAAATCGTGGATTAAGATAGGCACCTTTTCGCTTCAGCCCGCCGAAATTTCCAAAGTTATTACGGCCTTGGCTTTATCCCGGTTTCTGAGTACCCAGAACGTGAACATCACCCGTTTTAAAGATGCCCTGGTGGCTGCTGTAATAGTGCTGCTGCCGCCTATAATTATTATTTTACAAAAAGAAACCGGCTCGGCGCTTACGTTTGCTGCTTTTATAGCTGTGTTTTATCGCGAAGGCCTACCGGGTATCTATCCGGCATTGGGCATATCGCTGGCAATTTTATTTGTGCTTACACTGTTTTTCTCTAAGTTATACATCATACTGGGTATTGCGGTGCTTTGCGGGTTGTTCTGGTATTTTTTCCTGAAACGCTACGAACGCACCACCCAGAATATCTTCAGGCTTGTGGCCGTGTTTGCCATAGGCTCAATATTTGTATTCAGTACCGATTTCTTTATAACCAAAGTGTTGAAACCACATCAGCAAAAGCGTATTCAGATATTGGTGAACCCGGACTCGGACCCTTTGGGTGATGGCTGGAACGTAACACAATCAAGAATTGCCATCAGTTCTGGCGGTTTATTTGGCAAAGGGTATTTGCAGGGTACTCAAACCAAGTTTGATTTTGTACCTGAGCAGTCAACTGACTTTATTTTCTGTACCGTAGGCGAGGAGTGGGGCTTTCTGGGTAGTTTAATTGTAATATTGATTTTTGCAGCATTGCTTAACCGTATTATTAATCTGGCTGAAAAGCAACGAAGCAAATTTGCCAGGATTTACGGCTACTGCGTGGCCTCAATTCTGTTTTTTCACTTGCTGGTTAATATCGGTATGACCATCGGCCTGATGCCTGTTATTGGTATTCCGTTGCCTTTCTTAAGCTATGGGGGGTCGTCGCTTTGGTCGTTTACCATTCTTTTATTTATCTTCTTAAAGCTGGACGCTCACCGGAGCTACAGAGTATAAAAGCAAAAGGGCGAGTTAGTCGCCCTTTTGGTATATCCTTACGTAGTCTACTTCGTAGGTTATCAGGTCTTTTTGGGGTTTGCCGCCATTGCCGCCCAGTGCCAGGTTGAGCAACAGGTAATGTTCTTGCAAAAAGCCGTTGCTGCCGTCGGCATTGATTGTTTCGGCAAGCAGAGTGGTGTTGAGCAGCTCATCATCCAGGTACAAACGGATGGCGTCTTTGTCCCAATCCATGCGCCAGACATGAAATTTCTTCACCCAGTCTTTATCTCTGGCCGTAAATTTCGCCAGCGGTATTTTCTCTTCATCCCATTTGGCCACATAAGGTTTGTCTGTTCCCCAGGCTACATTGGCCAGTATGGTTGGTATTCCTTTTACCCTATAAAACTCCATCAGGTCAACTTCACCGTTTGATGGCCACGGTTTGCTGATGCCCAGGGTCCAGATGGCAGGCCATGAACCCAAAGAGGAGTCTATACGTGCTCTCACTTCAACTCTTCCAAATTGCCATTGTTTCAAGCCACGGGTCTGGATGCTGGCAGAGGTATATTCAGAGTAGGCTCTGTTTTTTCGCCAATCAGTGCTGCCTGGCTCATAATTCGGGTTTTTAACAGCCTCTTTGCGGCCTTCAATTAGCAGCACCCCATTTTTTATTGTGGCGTTGTCTGGCTGGTACCATTGTGTTTCCTGATTCCTCACAAACCCTTTTTCGTATTGCCAGTAATTGGGGTCTGGCTTGCCATTGCTGTTGAACTCATCATGCCAGATGAGTTTCATGCCGGCTATTGCTTTGGGTTTGGTTTGGTCTGGCTTGTAAGCTGAAATACTTTGTGCATTTACACCAAGATGCGACAAGACGATGCCTGCCATAACCAATGATTTTTTCATAGATACTGAATGAGTGAATTTTGGGCAAAGTTCTCATCTTTTATTCAGAAAAACAGTAAGCGCCATTAAAATAATATTTCTGTTTCGGTGGGTTTAGAAGACGTTGAGCCTGGCACCTATAAAGCCTCTGATACGCTGCATGGGGGCATAGTTATAGCTGGGGTCAAACTGTTCGCTGAAAGGAGCATCAGCTCTGAAAATCGGGTGCTGAGGTATAAAATTGGTAAAGTTTTTTAAGCCCCCGTATAGTTGTAAACCGTTTTTCAGGCGTTTAGTCAGCTGTATGTTATGCAGCCCGAACCAGGGGGAGTATTCCGGGCGGGTGTCTCCGTATTCCCGAACCACCGGCAGACGCATAGGGCTGTAAAGATTACCAGTTAAATCAACTGTTAGCTGTGCTTTTTCAAAGGCATAGCTTAATGAATAATTGCCGGTAAAGTTGGGTGTCTGAATCTGATTGATTTTAGTGCCGTCTTTTTCAATCCGGTACACATCCATCAGCGTTGCGCCAATAAATGCTTTTATGCCTGATGCAAAGGCAAATTCGCCATTCACTGCTATTCCTTTAGAAATACCATAGCCTTTCAGGTTGTCGTACACTACCAACTCCGGGTTCTGGTCGTAATCGGCAATGATTTTATTGGCAAAGTAGGTATAGAATGTATTGAACTGAATGTTGCCATAACCATTACTTAAGGCAAAGAATTTATGGTAGTCGAGGTTAGCATTGTAAGAACGTTCGGGTTTCAGTTCATTTTTTATCACTACTTTACGCGAGCCTGTCAGAGCGGCGTGGTCTTCTGAAAAGAGATTTACCACGCGGTAGCCATTGCCAAGGCTTAATCTGAAAACATTGTCTTTGTCGGGCGTGTACTTCCAGTTGAAACGGGGTGAGAAAATACCGCCGTGTTTTGAGTTATAGTCGTAGCGCAGGCCAACTAGCAATTTGTTTTTGGTGCCGGCCGTAATTTCGTCTTGTACAAATATACCCGGCAGCCATATTTTATCTGGCGCATTACCAATGCCGGGTGTCTGGGTAATTACGGTGTTGTCATCATAAAACGTATTTCGGAGCGTTGCTCCGAACAGTGCGTCATGGTTTTTGTGCAGTTTTTTGTCCCAAAGCAATTGCCCGAAAGCTATTTTTTGCACAGCAACATAGGCGGTTGTTCCATATACCGAGTTTTGGTCGTGCTGATTGATGGAGAAATTAAGTGTAACTTTTTCTTTGTCGAACGGCAGTTGATAATTACCCAGCAGCTCCCAGCGTTTGGTAAAGATAGACTCGCCGTAAACTTCACTACCGCCTCTGTTTATTCTCTGCCACTGCATTTCTCCGCCAAAACGGTCTTCATACACATAGCGGGCAGCCAGATTAAAAGCCCTGTTCTGTGGTCTTTGAAATGACCACTTGTTGAATAACGATACTCTGTTCTGGAGCGTAACATCGGTAAAATTATCCTGATTGATATCTACTCTGTTGCCAAATACAAAATAGTTGCCGGAAAACAACGTTGTGGCATTGCCGACTTTTGCCTTGATGCCGGCATCGAAATTGTTTTCCAGGTAACTGGTCGTGTTCCAGTCGAAACTCAGTTTAGGTGCCTTTGTCGGATTTTTGGTTATAACATTAATCAACCCGCCGACTGCCTCAGAACCATAAAGGGTAGAGGCGGGGCCTTTCATTACCTCAATGCGCTCAACAATGGAATTAGGGATGCCACTGAGCCCATAAACTGTTGACAAGGCCGAAACAATGGGCATGCCATCTATCAACACCATTGTATAGGGGCCCTCCATGCCGTTGATATGGATGTCGCCAGTGTTGCAAACATTACAATTCAGTTGCGGACGAACCCCATTGACCATCGAAAGTGATTCAAAAAGACTAGGTGTAGGGTTTTTTCTGAAAAACGTTGGATTCAGTATCTGTATCGGTGCCGGAGACTCATTTATGCCGGTTTCTTTCATGGTTCCGGTTACTACTATTTCATTCAGTTGTGCGTTTTCTTCTTCAATTTCAATTTGCAGATTCAAGGCTTTATCGGCAGGTACATTAATGGTTAGTGTCTTTGTTTTATATCCAACACTTGATACCAGCAGCGTTTGTTTGCCCAATGGCGCATTCAATATTACAAATTTGCCATCTTCATTGGCCTGGGCGCCTACAGTTGTACGGGCTATGGTTATGCTGGCAAAACTCACAGGCTTGTCTTTTGATACCACTGTACCTCTTATTTCGCCTGCCATAACAGGCGTAATCCAGCAAAAAAATGAATAAAAAATAAGTATATAAAAAATCCTCATATTGTTCTAATCAAAAATTCTAAAATTCCACAATTCAAAATTAGAACTATAAAATTAAATTTCAAAATGTTGCTAAATATATATTTAGATTAAGCTAAATATGTAACTATGTTGCAAAAATGTAGAATTGAATTTTTTTGACCAACAAAAAAGCCACCCCGGCAGAGGTGGCTTTAAAAAATAAAACATTTATTTGTCAGGCTGTAATCTTGACAGTTCCGCCAGATTGCGCTGCTTTATAAATCGCTTCCACTACAATTATATCTCTCAACCCTTCTTCGCCGGGGGCAATCAGTTTTGTGCCATTCATTAAGGCAAGGCAATCTTCGTCTAACTGTTTGGCCTGCTGGCTTTTGATGGGGTAATCTATTACTCCGCCCGAATGGCTGCCTTTATTACCATTATAGGCAGAGAAAGGCTCCATTTTCAACCAGCCCTTGTCATAATTTACCTGCAGGTAATTCATCTGAATACCAAAGCTGGTATGGCAGGCTGCAACGGCTCCACTCGGAAACTGCAATTGAAACAGCATGGTTTCTTCAACCTCTTTGTAGATTTCAGGCCTATGCACAATAGCCTGCGCCGAAACACTGATGGGTTCTTCGCCGGTTGCCAGTCTGGCACCTTGCAAGGCATAAACGCCCATATCTGGCATACAGCCCCCACCCAGGGCTTTCTGCTGTTTCCAATGGGTAGTACGGCCGTCTACATAGCCTGCGCCGCAGGCTATCATGCGTGGCTTACCATATATTTTTTCACGGCCAATGCGCATAAACTCCTGGGTGTTGGGGTCATGCTGGCAGCGGTAGCCTATAGCCAGGCTCACTTTATTGTCCTGGCAGGCTTTTATCATTGCTTTGCAGTCGGCAACGCTGGTTGCCATGGGTTTTTCGCAAAACACGTGTTTACCTGCTTTGGCGGCGCGTACTACGTATTCGCGGTGCATACTAGGAGGCAGCACCACATAAACCACGTCAATATCCGGGTTATTGGCTATTGAATCGAAGTTCTGATAATTATAAATGTTTTTATCAGGTATGTTATATTTCTTTTTCCACTGTTCTGCCTTGGCAGGGGTTCCGGTTACGATTCCGGCCAGATAACATTTTTCGGTTATCTGTAAAGCCGGTGCCAGCAGGTCGGTGCTATAATAGCCCAACCCCACCAGGGCAATGCCCAGTTTGTCTTTTTTAGGAGCCGTACCGGCCAGCAAAGTATGCGGCGAAAACAAGGTGGCCGCTCCACCTACAGCTAAAGATTTGATTGCGTCTCGACGGGTAAACATAGTTTTTGAGCGTTAAGATGAATACTGAAATTTTAAGGGAATACACCGCAGTTATACACCTGCTGCGTATTAATATCGATCATAAAATCTTCTGATTCTACCGGTTACCTGGTCATAAATGGGTTTGGTAAACTCAATAAACAATTGTTGGGCTGGCGGCGGCATCAACTCGCGGCGTTCAGCCAACGCCCTTTCGGCGGGTGTAAGGGCGCGCTCGTCGCCATTATAGGTTGCCCATTCATTTACCCAGTTGTATTCTCCCGGAATCTCCTCTCGTAGCAATACTTTATTGGTCTGAAAATCGTAAATTTCTAAAGCCAGTAAACCTCTTGAGCGCACCACCTTACGAGAGCGCGTAAGTTGTGCCGTTACTTTGCCATAGACGGGTACTTTCTTGCCGTTAATGGTAGCTTCACCGGTTTTTACGCTGTCTTTGCTGGTAACGGTGGCACGGTCGTTGGTCAGGTTGGTTTCGCCAACTACAAAATCTACAATTTCAAGCCTAACTACCTGGTCTGGTTTGAGTTGCATTTTGGTGGCTTCATCAGGCGAGTAAAACTGCACAAAGCGGTTCATACGTCTGTTGGTTCTTACAAATTCCTCAATTTTGTCCTGAAAATACTCATTGCTGTACTGAAATAGTCGAGAGTTGATTTTCGGTTGCTCCAGCACTATATGGTAAGAGGCGGCATTCAGGGCGTCGTCCATGCGTTGCCCTGAATCTTTATAGTTGGGCGCATAAGTGGTAATGCGTTCCAGATGATTGTAGGCAGCTCTGGCTGCTTCGCGGCTCATTGGGCGGCTGTTTAATAAATCTGTTGCAAGGGCATAGCGTTCTGCTGCTGCGTTTTCACGGGCACTTTGTTCTTCGCTGAAATAACTTTGCGGATTCACCAGTCTGCGGCATGCGGTGCAGCGGTCTATGGCGCGTTGCATGTCATTAAGCCTGATGTAGTAATTGAGCACCACTTCCCACCTGAACTGCTGGTTGGCAGCTTTGGTGCGTTCTATATCTCTTAAAAATTCTTGTTGCGCGTGCTTGTAGGCTTCCGGCAAAACAGCAGAAGCTTTTTTGTTATCTGTATCTTTTGATAATTTTTCTGTTGCCTGAAACACAGCCTCATAATAATTGCCCTGCTCTAATGCTTTAGTGCCACTTCTGGTACATGAGGTCAGTACTAAAAAAGAAATAGATGTAATGAAGTAAATAATAGTTTTCATCAAAAATCGGTTGATTCAAAGGTCTTTATAATACGTGTGCAATATACACTTTTTCTTTACTTAAAGTTTTCAGCTCGCCCTAAAACAAAAAAAAACGGGATGCATGAAAATCACGCATCACGTCTGGTCTCTATTGTGTTTTGTTTTTAGTTTTTCAGTTCTGCCAGCGACTGCCCCTTTATTTTCTCCTGCAGTTTCAGTATTCCACCAATCAGGGCTTCTGGCCTGGGTGGGCAGCCGGGTACATACACATCTACCGGTATAACTCTGTCAACGCCTTTCACTACATGATACCCATGTTCCCAATACGGGCCGCCGCAGTTAGAGCAGCTGCCCATTGATATTACGTATTTAGGGTCAGGCATTTGTTCATACAAACGGCTGATGCGGTCGGCCATTTTGAAGGTTACCGTTCCTGAAATAATCATGAGGTCTGACTGACGGGGAGAGTTACGGGGAAAAACCCCGAATCGCTCCAGATCATAGCTTGAAGCATAGGTGGCCATCATTTCAATGGCACAACAGGCCAGGCCAAAACCCATAGGCCATATTGAATTGGCCCTTGCCCAGTTGGCCAGTTCATCAATCGACGTAAGTATTACTTCACTCTCGCCGGTTTTAATATGCACGTCTTTTTCAAGCGATTCGAAATTCATTTTTCTTCGTACTTTTTATTCACGTTTTCGTACATGCTCATTGGTACCTTGCTGTCTATTCTGGGCTCTTTCATCTCAGGGCGTACCCACTCAAGATGGCCTTTTGCCCAAACATAAGCAAGCCCCAAAGCAAGCACTGCAATGAAAATAACCATTTCTGCTAAAGTAAACCATCCCCACTGTCCGTTTGTCTGTTCAATCAGTTCTTTATTACCAAAAACCGTAGCCCAGGGAAACAGGAAAACCAATTCTACATCGAACAAAATGAAAATCAAAGCCACTACGTAGTATCTGACATTGAAGCGGATATTGGCATTGCCAATAGGGTCTTCGCCCGACTCGTAGGTCTTTAGTTTCTCAACCGTTGGTCTTTTGGGTCGAAGCAACCTTGAAATGCCAAAAACCAGCATTACTGCCAGTGCCGCAAATATAAATGCCAGCAGAATTATGCCGAAATCAGATAGCATAAGCTTAGTTTTCTAGCTGGCGATAGGCCATAATACCACCAATAACATTATGAACGTCTTCAAAGCCTTGTGCAATCAGAAAAGCTTTGGCCTTGCCACTACGGGCGCCGCTGCGGCATTGCAGATAAATCGGCTGGCCTTTCAGAGCTTCCAGTTCTGCAATTCTATCGGGTATTTCACCCAGCGGAATCAGTTGGCCGCCCAGGTTATCGTCTTCGTATTCATAATCTTCACGAACATCAATCAGGTTGATGGCTTGGCCACCTTCAAGCAGCTCTTTCAGTTGCCCGGCGGTAATGTCATAATTCTTGTCCATTGGTATTTCTTTATTTCGGATTTTACAAAAATAAGGATTGTTGCTAAATGCAAAACCACAATTGCTACAATTAAATTCTTTCTGGTAAGAAATTTGAAAAAAACAGGCTTATTGTAGTTATAAATCAGATAGTTTAGCCTTTAACAAATAAAAAAACAGACCTGTAACGCATACAGATCTGCTTTTTTATTTACGGGCAAGAATGGTACTGTTAATTAGGGATTAATGAATTAGGATCCATTCCGGCTACTTCTACGTCTATTACATCACCTATACGGATTTTATTTCCTTCAGAGGCCGGCCGCTGTTTCACAATGGTGCCATCTGGCGTGCCATCAACCGGGCCAACATAATGAATGGTAATGTTCAGATTCTGGCCCGAAACCAATATTTCAGCTTCGTCTGCCAGCATACCTATCAGATTGGGTACTTCAACCATCTGGTCGCCCAGGCCATCGCCTACCACCAGTACTACCTTAGAGCCTTTAGGTACGGCATCGCCAGGTTTCACTTCTCTGCCGTTTACTTTTATTTTCAGTACCGAATTGCCTTCCAGTGCGGGTATGTATTCCGGGTTTCCAGCTATCAGCCCATTGCTCAGCAACTGGTTTTTAGCACTTGATAAAGACCTGTTGATGATATCTGGTATTTTAACCATTGGCGCCGTTTCTGACACAATGGTAAGGTATATTTTACGGCCTTCTTTTACGCTTGAACCCGCCTTCGGAAACTGCGTCAGTATAGTCAGCGGTTTGGCTCCTGCCACAAAAGTACAGTCGCTTACTTCGTATTCCAGGTCACGGTCATCAAGCGACTTCTCCATTTCTTCCAGGCTCATTCCTTTCAGTTCAGGTACGGTAATAGACTGTCCGTGGTTGGTGCTCCAGGGCAGATACAGAAAGAAAAAGCTAAAGAAAAGTATCAGACAAATTGCAATGATGATACCAATATGCGTGAAAATATCTGCACGTGAACTTGTACTAAATTTTGCCATTTGTATAGGTTTGCATTCAGGATTCTACTCCGGAAACGATTGTCGTTCTTATAGAATCAATGCAAAAAAAAGGGATTTATTGGAAAATGCAAAGACTTTTTATTTTATGCCGCCTGTCCAGTTTTTCAATGGCTTTTGTAATACCAGAATGATACCGCCAACAATCAAACAGAACCACACGATGCTCATGAACATCTGCGGCATTTGCTGTACGTTTTCTTCGTCAAAGCCACCGGCAAACAAGCCTGCAAATAAATTTCCTAAGGCAGTGGCTACAAACCAGATGCCCATCAGCTGGCTTAAATACTGTTTTGGAGCCAGCTTGGTGTATGCACTTAAGCCAACGGGGCTGAGGCAAAGCTCGCCAATGGTATGAAACACATAGGTAAAAGTAAGCACAAAGGCAGAGGCCTTCAGACCCTGAACGGCAACTTTGGCGCCTATAACCATTACATAGTAACCTACGGCCACCAGAAATAGCGCAATGGCAAATTTAACAAGCAACGGCGGGTTGGCTTTACGTTTTTCAAGAAAAACCCAGATACCGCCTACCATTGGTGCAAAAAGCAGTATAAAGAAAGCGTTAAAGTTCTGGAACCAGCTGGATGGCATACCGAATGGTAGTTCGGAGTAACGGTCGGCAAAAATCTGTAATGATGAGCCCTGTTGCTCAAAACCTGCCCAGAATAACACTGCTCCCCAGAAAAGAATAAATAGAATAACCACTCTTTTCATTTCAATTTTTGAGAGGCCTGATGCAAACAGCAGATTAGCAAAGTAAACCAGTACAACAGCCACGCATATTACACCCATTGAGGTGGCAACACCCTTTTTGCTGTCCCAGGCAAAGGTGCCGTTTAGCTGCATGGCTATAATAAATATTACCAGAGCGGCCAGTAGAATCCAGCTCAGGGGTTGTAGTTTAACCGGGGCTCCGGTTTTGGTAGTGGTTTTAGCAACTTTCGGATACAACCCTTTGTCTTGCAGGTATCTGGTAGCAAAAACGCGGTAGTTAATCAAGCCCAGAAACATGGCTACTGCTGCTGCTCCGAAACCATAATGCCAGCCAACTTTTTGGCCCAGATACCCAACAATGGTAATGCCCAGAAAAGATCCCAGGTTAATGCCCATATAGAAAATTGAAAAGGCGGCATCTCGCACGGCGCCACCTTCTGGGTAAAGTTCACTAACAATTGAACTGATATTGGGTTTTAATAGCCCGGTGCCAATGGCAACCAGCGCCAGACCTAAAAAAAACACGGCTTGTGAAGACGGGAACGCCAATACAATATGCCCCAGCATAATGGTTATACCACCATACCATATTGCTTTGCGCTGGCCCAGCACGTTATCTGCCAGCCACCCGCCGGGTAATGAAAGTAAATAAACCGAAAAAGTGTATAAGCCATAAGTGGCGCCGCCTTCGCCTTCGTTCAGGCCCAGGCCGCCGCTGGTTTTGTCTAATAAAAAAAGTAGAAGAATGGCGCGCATCCCGTAATAAGAAAAACGCTCCCACATTTCGGTAAAGAATAATACAAACAACCCGCGGGGGTGCCCGAATAAAGTTTTATCGTTCATTAAGTTTAGAGTTTAGATGTGTTGTCAGTTGATGAATCAAGTTTAATTAATCCGCAAATTTATGGTAAGTAACGCACAATTTAGAAAATTTTATCTATACCGGTTCAAAAATCTTCTGCTTAAGGGGTAAGAGGGTTCTTTCTTTAGACAGTTTTAATGATGTGAGGCGGTTGTTTATGTGCCTGGCGGATTTGCGAAACAGGCCTGGTAGTAGGTGAAATATATTATAGCGAAATTTCGCTACTTTTGCTTGTTTCGCATTAAGTAATTTTTTATTTTTGTGTGCTGGTACTTTAAAGTGTGGGTTTGAACACCAAAACGAGTGGATGATAACGAGGTATCGGCAGATGTTTAAGGTTTAATTTTGCTTAGAATAAAAGAATAAGAAAGGCCCTGCCAATGGCGGGGCTATTTTTTTAGCCAATATGTATGTAATAACACATAATTAATCTACACATTTTAGTTTTAAATCGCTGATTATGTATATTGGCAATTGTATTTGCCGGCGACGACAAAAAATAATTAACAAAAAAGCTCAATAACTGTTCTGTTATCAAATCAATCTAAACTTTATTCTGACCATGATTAAATCTTTCATTGTATTGCACGCGTTTCTATTGGGTGTGTGGGGTTTGTTCTTTTTCGGAAATGCCGAAAAAACCACACCTGCTTCAGAAATTACCATTTGCCATACCGCCCCGGAAAATGGCATGAAACAATTTGCGCTCGACCCCGCCTTTCAGGCTTTGCATCCGGCACCACTGGCTATTAATTATCAGGCAACCGGTACTGACATTACCTTTCAGACACCTGATGGCAAAGAAGCCCGTGGCTATTTAATTAAAGCTAAAGGCAAAAGCAACAAATGGTTGCTGGTGTATCAGGAGTGGTGGGGTCTGAACGACTACATCAAGCGCCAGTCAGACACCTACTACAAAGACCTGGGCGAAGACGTAAACGTATTGGCATTGGATATGTACGATGGCAAAGTTACTGCCAACCCACAAGAGGCGGGCAAGTTTATGTCTGAAACCAACGAGGCACGTCTGGAAGCCATCATGAAAGGCGGGATAGCGTTTGCCGGCAAAAATGCAAAAATTGCCAACGTTGGCTGGTGTTTTGGAGGCAGTTTGTCTTTGCAGTCGGCTCTTTTGGGCGGTAAGCAAACGGTGGGCTCGGTAATGTATTACGGCATGCCTGTAAGAGACGTAGAAAAACTGAAAACCCTGAACAGCGATGTGCTGGGTTTGTTTGCTACCGAAACCCGTATCTCTAAAGAAGTAATTGAAGAGTTTGCTGCCAACATGAAAACCGCCGGTAAAACCCTTACTTACAAAATCTTTAGCGGCGTGCACGGATTTGCCAACCCAAGTAACCCCAAGTATGACGAGGCCCTTGCCAAAGAAGCCTATGGCATGTCTTTAGCTTACCTTAAAAAGAAATTTTAATCTGGCGGGCACCTGATAAGTGCCCGTTTTTATTTAAATTCCGCCGTTTTTTAATCTTTACGACTCTAAACTCTTATAAGCCTATGAAGTTGCTTGTTCCTGTCTTGTTTATCATTATCGGCATTTCGTCTTTTGTTACTATTGGTACCACCTCAAAAAAAGACAGCGAAGCCATTGTGTGGAAAGATACATTGATGGCCGACCGCGAGAAGTACCTGAAAGCCTACAAAGATTCTATCCGTGGCAAAGAAAATGTTGCGGCAGACTCGGTTTTTAAAAATATCAAGGTGCTGAAAGGGAAATCGGCCGAGCAGGTATTAAGTATCATGAACAGCTGGGGCCATGCTTTAGGTGTTACCTGCAAGTTTTGCCATGACCTGAACAACTTTGCCTCTGAAAAACCACGCCATTTTAATCAGACCCGCGAAATGTTTGACATGACCAACCGCCTGAATCGTGAGATACTGGCCAGCCTGAAGACCTTCCGCCAGCCGGTGGTAATGGGTTGTATATCTTGCCACAACGAGATGAAAGAACCCCCGCACGATGGACCAAAAGTACAAGGTAATGGTGCAAGACCACGGCCGGGCAACTGATTTTCCTGAGCCTTTAAGTTATGTTACCCTGTGTTTGCCTAGGCAGGCACAGGATTTTTTTTGTTTGTTTGAAAAAAACTATCGAAATAGTTTTGAAACTAAGTTATTAGTTATACATTTGTTTCAGAGAAAGCCGAAAAAAACATAATCAATAAGAAAATACGATGGAACTCAGAGAATTGACCCGTGCGGAAGAGGAAGTAATGCAGATATTATGGAATCGCGAACCCGCCTTTGTAAAAGATATTCTGGAAGAATTTCCTGAGCCTCGCCCGGCATACAACACGGTTTCAACCATTGTGCGTATTCTGGAGCAGAAGGGTTTTATTGGCCACAAGGCCTATGGTAAAACCCACGAGTATTACTCATTGGTAAGCAAAGAAGAGTATAAATCTTTTGCCACCGGAAAACTGATGGAAGGATATTTTGAAAACTCGGTAGAAGAAATGTTCTCGTTTTTTGTAAGAGAAAAAAAGATTGATGTAAAAGAAGCAGACGAGATACTGAAACTGATTGAGAAAATGAAAAAACCTTAAACCCCTCAACCTGAATTAATATAAAAAAACGGTAAAAAAAAGTGTTTATGTAAAACTTTTAACGTGGCATTATATGAGCGTACTTATCTACCTTCTGAAAGTCAATCTGGTATTGGCAGCTTTTTTTGCTTTTTATTGGGTTTTTCTTCGTAGAAACACCTTTTTTCAGGCTAATAGATTTTATCTGTTATTATCGGTGCTGGCGTCTTTCATGATGCCCATTCTGAAGGTCAGACATACCTATAATTTTGATGCCCCTTTACCGCATACGCTCAACGAAATACCGACCGAATCGTTAAAGGCGGTGGTATATCAGCCGGTTTTTCAGACAGCCCGAACCTTTACATTTAACTGGATGGACCTGTTTACGGTATTTTATCTGGTTGGGGCAGCCTATTTTTGTATCAGGTTTATTGTGGCGCTGGTAAGTGTTTATATGTTGCTGCGCGAAAGCGAGCCCATAGGCAAGCCCGAAACCCGCAGCGGACAGAATTACTGGCTTTTGCGTACCAATAAATCTTATTCTTCATATTCGTTTTTTAACTTTCTGATTCTTAACCGCGACGACGTTTTTTATAACCGCGGCATTATTACAGACCACGAAGAGGTACATATTAGCCAGGGCCATAGCTGGGACATCTTCCTTATCGAAATCGTCCAGATTTTCTGCTGGTTTAATCCTATTCTGTTACTTTATAAAAATTCGCTTCGTAAACTGCATGAGTTTCTGGCCGACAGCATAGTGGAAGGTGAAGAAAAAGTACCTTATGCCCAGTTTCTTTTCGAGTATAATTTCAGAGTGAATGCCAGTAACCTGGGCAATGATTTTTTCAGGGATTCGCTGCTGAAAGAGCGGATTCAGATGATGATGAAGGAGCGTAGCCCCATTTGGTTAGCTGGTAAGTATATTTTTTTGATTCCGCTGATTGTGTGCATGGGTTATTTTGTGGTGGCACAAGATGTAAGAAGAGTAAAAGATTCTGACCTGACCCCGGCTGAGTTCAAGGGTGGCAACAAAGCCTTTGAAAAATACATTGCTGCTGAGTTTAAATATCCGGAAGGACCGTCTAAGGAGGGTGATATTTATGCATCCTTTACCGTAGGCACCGATGGCGAGATAACCAATGTAGTGGTTGATAAGGGCATCAGGGCAGATTACAACGGCAGAGTTGGCAGCATATTGAAAGGCATGCCTTACTGGATTCCGGCCGTAAAAAGAAAACAGGTGGTAGAGTCGAGAGTTTTTATGAGGTTAACCATAGGTAAGCATAACACAATTGTGGTAACCCAGACCAACGAAAACGCAACCCGGAAAAGTGAGGCATTAACGGCTGAATGATAGGCACCTTGTGAAATGTAATAACAGTATTCAAATATTAACAAATGTTCAACTATACAAATTCTATGAAAAAGCTATTTTTTATTTTAACCCTTTGCGTATTTTCTGCCACAGGTCTTTCTGCCCAAACCCAAAAGAATGAACCCCTTGCGCAGGTAGAACAAGTGGCCGAATACCCCGGTGGAATGAAAAGTCTGTTTGCGTTTGTGAGCACCCATCTTAAATATCCTAAAGCCGCTCGCGATAAGAATATTCAGGGGAAAGTGTTTATTCAATTAGTTGTGGAGGAAGACGGAAGAATCAGCGAAACCGAGATTGTTAAAAGTCTGGGTTATGGTTGCGACGAAGAGGTTACCCGCGTGGTGAAAGCCATGCCCCGGTGGACACCCGGCCGCAACGGTAATATGGCTGTCCGTTCTTCTCTTGTTTTGCCAATTATGTTTGCATTAGGAGAAAAAACATCAAAATAATGGATTTTTTATTTTATCTGGTTCAGGTTAATCTGTACTTTATTCTCTTTTACGGTTTTTATCGCCTTATTCTTTTTGGCGAAACATTCCATAACCTGAACCGGTTCTATCTGGTTTTATCAGCGCTGTTATCATTCGGTATTCCGCTTTGGTACTCCGAATATGTGCAGTCTTGGTTTATAACCCGAGAAATCAATTTGGTTTTTTATAATTTGTACAACCCCTCAGTGATTGGTATTCATCCGGCAGACGGAATAAATTTTACATGGGGCGATGTACTAAAGGTACTCTATATTGCCGGTATCAGTCTTTTTACGGTGCGGCTATTGGTAACACTCATGCAGCTGATAGTTGTGCTTCGTAACAAGGATTTTGAGAAATTTACGGCGTTTTCGTTTTTTGGCTACAGCTTTGTTGACGAAACCCTGAAAAAACGAGATACTATTCTGGCTCATGAGCACGTACACATGCAGCAGCTTCATTCGGCCGATGTAATGCTTTTTGAGATTATCGCCATTCTGAACTGGTTCAACCCGGTGGTGTACTTATATAAAAGAGATATTAAGCACATACACGAGTTTATTGCTGATGAGGTTGCTTCACAAAGCGAATCTTCAAAGGCCGACTACGCCCTGCTTCTTTTTACGCAGGAGTTCGGCTTGCAGCCCGATTACCTCACCAATCGTTTTTTTACGCACTCAACCCTAAAGCGCCGGATACAGATGCTTAGTAAGCCACGCTCTCGCAAGATTATGTTGTTGAAATACGGTATGTCTGTGCCTTTGTTTATTCTTATGCTTGTGCTGTCTTCGGCTACTATTGCCAAAAATGAAATGCTTGAAATTGTAGAGGTAAATTTCTCGGGTCTTAAAAATAGCAGCGTAAGTTTAAACCCATTGGCAACGCCTCAAATTGGTATTACAGAAACTAAAAATTTAGAAGTAAGCGGCAAGGTAATTTCAAAGTCTGGCGGCATGGGGTTACCCGGAGTAAGTGTTTTGGTTGTTAACGCCAACCACGGAACCATTACCGATGCAGAGGGGAAATACAGAATCAACGTGGCTGAAAACGATACACTACAGTTTAGCATGGCAGGTTTTGAAACATTGGTTGTGCCAGTAGCAGCTAAAAATGTAATTGATGTTGTATTGAAAGAAAGAGCTATAAACAATATTGCCCTGGCAGAGGTAGAAGTAAGTAAGCCCAAAACAACCCCAGCTTTAACCGATGACCCGATTTTTGATGTTGTAGATGAGCATCCTGAATATCCCGGTGGTTTAAAAGCTATGTATGAGTTTGTATCTGGTAATCTCCGCTATCCTATTGAAGCCCAGCGCAAGAACGTTTCCGGTAAAGTGTTTATTAAATTTGTGGTACATACTGATGGCACCATCAGCAACTTTAAAGTGCTTAAGGGCATTGGCTATGGTTGTGAAGAAGAGGCAATCAGGGTGATATCGCAAATGCCCCGCTGGAAACCCGGCAAGGTAAATGGTAAACCGGTTAATGTGGTTTTTACCATGCCAATCAGTTTTGTAACCGAGGCAAAGCCGGATATGAAAATGGTGTTTAGTTTACCAGCCAGAGTCAATTCAGGCCAACTGAAGTTAAGCGGGCTGGAATCAGACAAAGATGTTTTGTTTGTTCTGGATGGCAAAGTAATAAATAAAGACGAACTGGCCAGTATAAACCCCGATGATATAAGCGAAATAAGTGTTTTAAAAGACCAGCTGGCCATAAACAGTTACGGTAAGCGCGCCAAAGATGGTGCCGTAATTATACGCACTATAGCTAATGCCGAACTAAAAAAGTAATGGCTTATTGATTATCTTCTCTGGTTTGTAGGTGTTCCTGGTGTTTCCAAAGTTCCTGAAAAATTGTGCTGTGTTCTTTCAGGTGGGTAAAAGTTCCTTCGTCTGCAATGCGGCCATTCTGTAAAATATATACATAGTCAAACCTGGTAAGCAGGTGAAGGCGGTGTAATGACGACAAAACGGCCTTGTCCTTGAATTCCTTAAATAGTTTGTTATAAATCTGCACTTCTGTTTTGGGGTCAACACTGCTGGTTGGCTCGTCTAGCAGCACTATTTCGCTCAGACGCGCCGCCAGCACACCCCGAGCCAGAGCGAGCCGCTGTTTTTGTCCGCCAGACAGGTTCACACCTTTTTCCTGTATGCTCGATTCCAACCCCCGTGGCAGTTGCTGTATTACTTCCTTAAAGTGGGCTGTTTCACTTACCTTCATTATTTCTTGGGTTTCAAACGGCAGGCCCAGCGTAATGTTATAGGCAATGGTATTCTCAAAAATCTCCGGCTCTTGCGGAAATAGCGTAATGGTATCAGAAATTATAGCCAGCGAATCAGTTTTTAGCCCGTCAACAGAAACCTTTACATCGGGTTCTGAGTCATACAATCCTCTCAGCAATTTCAGCAAGGTACTTTTACCGCTGCCGCTTTCACCTATAAAAGCTATCTTTTTGCATCGCTCAATGCTGATATTCAGATTATGCAGGCTGTGAGCAACTTTGTTGGCTTCGTAAACTTCATTATGAGAGAAATTGAGGCCTTCAATTGTTATTTTTTTCCAGTCGGCTGGTAATGAGTTTTCGTCATCCGGCCTATGGTGTGTTGTATAGGCCTCACCTATGGTTCTGGCGGTCTGGACATCGGTGTTATACTGCACAATGTTGGTATATTGCCAGGCTACATCATGAAAAACGCTGGTAAACTGAATAACATAGCCTAATAGTGTTACCAAACCGCCAATATAAAAAGGCTGGCCGGGTGTATAATGCTGGTAAACGTACCCCACTGCAATAACGCAGTAAATGAGCGTTACGAGTGTGTCAGCTACAAACCATTTCCACTCATTGATACGTACATTGCGCCTGAATGGCGGCAGTACTTCAATAACCTTTTTCATCAGGCTGTTTTCCATTCGTTTTTCAAGGCGCAGGGTAATAACGGTAATAATATTAGATAGACTATCAAAAAGTGTCGACGATACTACGTGTTCTTTCTCATTGGTTTCGTCAAGCGTTTCAATGAATGGCTTGTCAAATTTAAAAATCACCCAGATAGTGAGAATACCCAACAGAACCCCGATACCCCCAAAAAGCGGAGAAAAGTAAAGCATGGCGCCAAAAGAAAACACAAACTTGAATATGGCATGCAGAAACATGAATCCATCCTGAAAGAAGTGTTTCAGGGCATCGTATGCTTTTCTGATTCGGTTAATGGTAGAGCCACTGTGGTTGTCCTGGTGCCAGCGGATAGGTAAATGCAGGGTCTGGTGGTAGAGTTCTTCCAGAAAATTACGGCTCAGATTAAAGGCCAGGTCTCGCTCCATAATACGGGCGGGGCCATGAAAACTCCACTCCAACAGTTTTAAAAACAAAAACAACCCGGCATACAGCAAAACGTTGCTCCATATTTTGGTGCTGTCTTTCTGAATACTGTCAATAAACCAACCGTAAAGCAGTGGGTTAAGCGCATTCATTACGTTGGCCATTACAAAAAGGCTGTAGATGAAAACGTACTTTTTCTTTTCCTGACGGGCGTACTTCCACGCGGTGCGCAGAAGTGATATATAAGGATTGTTCATGGGGTAATTGTAAACAACTGCAAAGGACGCTATTTTTTAGATATTTTTATTTAAAATGCGCTTTTTATTGACTAAAACGTGTTTAATAAAGCATTTTTAGTTTTTAAACGTTATCATTGCAATTCTATTCTGATTGAAACACCCATGTCTAAAGTATTACGTATTGACTCGTTCGTCAGGCTCGATTTCACAGCCGCCAATACCGACTTAGCCACCCTTGACCTCGTAAATACAGCCGGTTTTTCTGAGTATGTTTTCAACCGTATTTATGCTGCCGGGGCACAAATGGGAATTGGCGGGTATCTGGAAAACAGGGTTATTTACCGGCGCAGCAGTCATTTTATGAAGGCTGGTGAGGTGCCAAGAAATATACATCTGGGGGTAGACCTTTGGGCTAAAGCAGGTACCCCGGTTTATGCGCCATTAAGTGGCCGGGTGCACAGCTTTAAAAATAATGCCGGGTTTGGCGACTACGGGCCGACGATTATTCTGGAACATGAATATGAGGGTAAGCCATTGTTTACACTCTATGGGCATCTTTCGTTAAGCTCGTTAGAAAATCTTTATGAAGGTAAGCCCATAAGCGCTGATGAAAAGATTGGCGAAATAGGTAATTACCCAGATAACGGCGATTGGCCACCACATTTGCATTTTCAGGTAATGACCGACATGTTAGGTAATCGAGGGGATTTCCCCGGTGTATGTGCCGAAGAGGACAAAGCGAAGTATGCAGCAATATGTTTAAACCCTAATTTTTTATTGGGGTTGTAACTGGTTTAAGAATACAAAAAATATTCCGTAGGGATAATATATCAGTAGAAATATCAATAGTGGTAACAAAAAAAGTCCCGCAGGGACGGTATATTAATATACCATCCCTACGGGATATTAAACAACTCGTTAATGCTCGTTTTTCTACTTATATGGTATCCCTACGGGATATAAAAAACTCATTAATCTTCCTTTTTCTACTGCTATAGCATCCCTAATTGGATATTCAATTCAAGTAATATAGGTATTGAATCCATCTTACCCTTTATAAAAAATCCATTTACCAATTTCTTTAAATGTTGGTTTTTTGCCAAACATCAGAATACCTACACGGTAAATACGGCCAGCCAGCCAGGTGGTGCCAATAAAGCCCGCGCTCAGAATAACCATTGACAGGATGATCTGCCAGGTTGGCACGCCGAATGGTATACGAACCATCATAATAATTGGTGAGGTGAAAGGAATCATGGAGGTCCAGAATGCCAGGGCTCCATCCGGTTCACGTATTACAAACTGGGCTATGGCAATAGAGAATATAATAGGCATGGTAATAGGGAACATAAACTGCTGGACGTCCGTCTCGCTATCTACTGCCGAGCCGATAGCGCCAAACAAGGCACTGTACATGAGGTATCCACCCAGAAAGTAGAAAATAAAACAAACCAGAATGGTAACCCACGGAAGCGTTTGAATGGCCTTCATTATTTTTACATAAGGGCTGCCACCGTTTGTTTCTTTTACAACCTGTTTTTCTATTTCTTGTGCCTGTGGCATCTTTTTAACCTGCTCCAGACGTTGTTCGGGCGATGCTGAAAACTTCTTGCCGAACAATGATGTTACAGCGGTTGTGATGGCAAACGTGAGGAGAATCCAAAGTGCAAACTGAGTAAGACCCACCAGCGCCACACCTATAATTTTACCCATCATCAGTTCAAATGGTTTAATAGAAGAGATAATCACCTCAACAATACGGCTGGTTTTTTCTTCCATTACGCTACGCATTACCTGCACACCAAAAATAAAAACGGTAATGTATATCAAAAAGGCACAAACATAGCCAATTACCGTTGCAGCCACCGAGCTGTTGCTTTTTTCTCCCTCGGCACTCAGGCTGATGGTCTCGCTGCTTACGCTCATTTTGGCATCTTCCAGCACTTTTTGCGTAATACCGGCTTCGGTTAGTTTAATGGTTTCAATTTCACGCTCAATATTCTTTTCAATACCCCTTTGCAGCTCAATTGAAAGACTCTTTTCTGAAAAAATCTTTACGCCCTTGGGGTTAGTCATGATGTCGTTGGGGATAAAAACAAGGGCATCATAGCCACTTTTGGAAAAGCTTTTTTTTGCGTTTTCCAGCGCCTCTGCCGAAAAGGTATAATTCAGTTCTTCTGAATTCTTAAATTTTTCTTTGAACAGATTGCTCTGGTCAATTACCTCAATTTTTTTTAGGCTGATTGACGACATGGCCGTCCAGCCGATAATGCCGTAGAATGCGGCTATCAACAGCGGGCCAAGGATGGTCATAACAATGAATGACTTCTTGCGGACTCTCGTCAGGTATTCTCTTTTCAGAACCAGGAAAATATTCTTCATAGTTGTTTGTGCTTTTTGATTTAAAACAAAATCGGCCAGATGGTTTATTGCGGAATCTCGTTCACGGCAGCAATGAAGATATCGTTCATGCTTGGTATGTTCTCGCCAAAGGTGCGCAGTTCTACGTTGTCTATCAGTTGCCTTACCAGCCTGTTAACAGGCACTTCAGGTTTTAGTTTTAACGTAGACTTCTTGTAGTTGTCTTCAATGGTATGTGTCTCTAAAACTTCAAAGTCTTCAAACAGATTGGTAAGGTCGCCCAGATACTCAACATTATACGTATGGGTTTTAAACTGTTCTTTGATTTCTTTCTTGGGGCCGTCTAAAACCTTGTGCGATTTATTGATAAGCGCTACGTTGTCGCAGAGTTCTTCAACCGATTCCATGCGGTGAGTTGAAAATATAATGGTAGTGCCTTTCTTTTTAAGTTCAAGAATCTCGTCTTTTATCAGATTGGCATTGATGGGGTCAAAACCGGAGAAGGGTTCGTCGAGAATAATTAACTGCGGTTCGTGCAGCACAGTAGCCACAAACTGAATTTTCTGTTGCATACCTTTTGAGAGGTCTTCTACATTTTTTGTCCACCAGGTCTTGATGTCAAATTTAATGAACCACTCTTTCAGCTTTTCCATGGCGTGCTTTTCAGACAAACCCTTTAGCTGCGCCAGATACAGCAGTTGCTCGCCGACTTTCATTTTTTTGTAAAGCCCGCGTTCTTCCGGCAGGTACCCGATTTGCTTGATGTGTTCAGGATGGAGTTTCTGTCCGTCAAACAACACATACCCTTCGTCGGGAGCGGTAATCTGATTAATAATACGTATCAGTGAGGTTTTTCCGGCTCCGTTGGGCCCTAGCAAGCCAAAGATTACGCCTTTCGGAACATTAATGCTTACATCGTTGAGAGCCGTGTGCTGGGCATAGCGTTTCACAACATTGTGTACTTCTAAAATGTTATTCACGGTTAGTTTATTTGGTTTAGTGGCTCAAAAATAATGGTCAATTCAAAAGTAATAAAGAAATATATATAAATGGACTTATTCATTCATGAAAGGCACAAAAAATAAAGAATCCATTAAGAATTCTTAATGGATTCAGACGTAAGTCATAATTGAAACCCCCGCTGCACTTACTTATAGTAACTGCGTATCTGAAAAAGCAGATACCCGAAAAACAAAAAACTGAGAATGGCCTCAATAAATTGCAGATAGAATAAGTCTGCGGCCAGAGAAAACAGAAAAGCATAATAGTTGTAAACCCAGCCCTGACGCTGGCGTTTAAACATACCGCTAAGCGATAACAGATTGCAAATAAGGCCAAGGCAAACAAACAGCATGGCTATTGAGGCCAGTAAATGAGCAGAGAAAGCGCTGAAAAGACTGCCAATGGTATTAAGGCCTATACTGAGAATATAGATGGGTATCATAAGCACAAGCAGCCACGGAATAACCTTTACCAGAAAGTCTTTCCAGGTAGCAGGCATCTGAAATGAGATAGATTGTGTAAACAGCGGCAGCAATTCTTTTTCAAGCGGTTTGTCGGCAGGTATCAGACTCATAATAATTGATATGTTTTATGTGGATATACCCATCCTAAACAAGCGTGAGCCTGGCTTTGTTGTAATTGATTCGGCTTTCATGCGTAAATAACCATGCTTTTTTACTAAATGGTTAAGTATCTAAAAAACCTTTTCGGTTTGTTTGATTATTTGCATCAGAATTTAGTTATTTGTTGGGTTTTCGGCGAAATATTTAAATATGGAAGAAAAAAATAGAAAACGCCTTGACAGGCAATTTTTGACAGACGCAGCAGCAAAAATCAGCGATTCCTGGGGATGGTTGTTAGATCAGGTTTATCGTTTATTGAGCAAAATATTTGGTGAAAAACGAATTGAATGGGTTGTAGCTACTTTTTATAAAGTAATTGATGACCTGAAAAACGCGTTTCAGTCAAAATTTGACCAGGAGGGTCAGTACTTTTGGGTTATCAAGCGTATTTATAAAATTACGGCCCGAGTTGTGCTGTTTGCGCTGTTTTACTGGTTTTGTATTGAAACCAATTTTTTGTGGTTGTGTGGCGGTATGCCCAGTATAGAGCAGCTGACTAACCCCAAAATTGCGCAGTCTTCTACTATTTATTCAAGCGATGGCATTGAACTTGGTAAATTCTACACCGAAAACCGGCAGACAGTTGATAGCGCACAGATGTCGCATTGGTTGTTTAAAGCCCTTATTGCCACCGAAGACAAACGTTTTTTTGAACACTCAGGTATCGACTTACGGTCGATGGGCGGTGTAGCTGTTGGTATCTTTAGTGGTGGCGAGCGTGGGGGTGGTAGTACGGTATCACAGCAATTGGCCAAAAACCTGTATAATACGCGCCGCAGCGAAATGCGCGGTTTGCTATATTATGTGCCTGTTTTGCGCACCATTGTTTACAAAACCAAAGAGTGGTTTACGGCCATAAGGCTTGAAAGACGATTTACGAAAGGAGAAATTCTGACGATGTATCTGAATACTGTTGACTACGGAAATAATGCTTATGGTATCAGAACTGCCGCCCGTACGTATTTCAGTAAAGAGCCGGATAAGCTTACAGCCGAAGAAGCAGCCGTGCTGGTGGGGCTGCAAAAAGGTACTACTTTGTATAACCCGATCAGAAATCCTAAAAATGCTTTAAAACGCCGCAATACGGTTTTGCAGTTAATGGCCAATAACGGAGCATTAAGCAAGAAAGAAGCCGACGAACTTAGCAAAACAGATATTAAGCTGGTGGTAGATACAGAAATTGATGCCGACAGCCGTGGGAATTATTTTAAAACCGCGCTTGCCAGATATATTGAAAACTGGGCCAAAAATAATGAAATAGACCTTGATTTGTACAAAGACGGCCTGAAGATATATACCACTATTGACTCGCGCATGCAAGACTACGCCGAAAATGCGGTCTCTAGCCACATGCGTCGTTTACAAAAGATTTTTGATACTGAGTGGAAAGGTAAGAACCCCTGGATATATGAGAACGGGCAGGAGATACCCGGTTATATAGATACCGTAGCCAAACGAACACCAATTTACAAACGTCTGGTTCAGAAATTCGGTAATAATGCCGACTCGATACATTACTATATGTATGAAAAGAAAAAAATGACCAAGGTTTTTGTATGGGGTAAAGAGGGTGCGTCAGAAGAAGATATGCTCATGAGCCCTATTGACTCAATTGTGCACTATAAACGGTTTTTACAGACTGGCATGATGGCCATGGACCCTTACAATGGTTATATTAAAGCCTGGGTTGGGGGCATAGATTATAATTATTTTAAATATGACCACGTTCGGCAGGGGCGACGCCAGCCGGGGTCAACCTTCAAGCCTTTTGTGTATGTATCGGCCATTGATGGGCCGCTGAATCTGTCGCCTTGCGACAGACGCATTGATGAACCGTTTAAAAAAGAATGGATTGAAAAGGGCGAACCCAAAACCTGGGCCCCCAGAAATGCCGACGGCGTGTTTACCTATGCCAGTATGACTCTGCGACGAGCCATGGCCAAGTCAATTAACTCAATAGCCGCCAAACTTACCGACGAGGTGAAACCATCAACGGTGGTTTCTTACGCCCGTAAGCTGGGTATCACCACCCCGCTAGACCCTGTGGCCTCTATCGGGCTTGGGTCGTCAGACGTGTCATTATATGAACTGGTAGCTGCCTATGGTGTTTTTGCCAACGGTGGCGAATACGTTGAGCCTACCCTGGTAGCTAAAATAGAAGATGCAAAGGGCAAGGTTATCTTTGAAACCGAAATAAAGAAACGAGAGGTAATAAGCCCCGAGTCGGGATTTCTGATGCAATACATGCTACGGGGGGGTATAGAAGAGCCGGGGGGAACATCGCAGGGCTTGTGGGAATATAGCAGTGCCTTGTTTGCCAACGGCGGGCAGGCAGGCGGAAAAACCGGAACAACCTCTAATTATTCAGACGCCTGGTATATGGGCTTTACCAAAGACCTGGTTTGCGGCGTGTGGGTAGGAGGTGACGACCGAAGTATTCATTTCCGTTCGCGTATGGGTGAGGGCTCTCGTTCTGCGCTTCCTATTTTCGGTAAGTTTATGCAAAGCGTTTATACCGACAGAAAACTAGGGTATGTGCCGGGGCCATTTCCAAAACCAAGAGTAACAATCAACAAGAAATATCAGAATTGCGGAGGTGATATTGGCGGTATTCTGGAGTCTGATTCTTTAGATATCAACCCCGATACAACCAACGCCATTCAGCAGGATGTGATTACGTTCCCACCTAAAGATACCACCAAAAATAATTAAGCGGTGGTAACTTGATTATTTTAATAATTTTATTGGTTTTGTTACAACTATTGAGAGAAATTAGGAGTCTTTAAGATAAAAAGCTAAAAATCTCAATAACTATGGAAACCAATCTACACAAAAATGCCTCAATAAAACTGGCAGGAAAAAAGAAGGTAAATCCGGCACAGGTTCTTTACCTGAAAGCAGATGTAAACTATACTGAAGTGTTTTTGCAGGATGGCGAAAAACTGCTGGTGTCAAAAACGCTGAAAGAACTGGAAAAGCGTTTCAGTTGCTATGATTTTTTCCGCACGCACAAATCGTACATGGTTAATTTAAACTTTGTAACGGGTTACCAGATACACGAAGGGCTGCTGGTGAAACTTCAGGAAGACCACCAGGTGAGCCTTTCGCGCCGCAGAAAAGAAATTTTTCTGGATACGGTT
The DNA here is from genome assembly GCF_002855535.1 of Emticicia sp. TH156. Classification (NCBI taxonomy): domain Bacteria; kingdom Pseudomonadati; phylum Bacteroidota; class Cytophagia; order Cytophagales; family Leadbetterellaceae; genus Emticicia; species Emticicia sp. TH156. The sequence goes on along the minus strand of NZ_PKRS01000003.1, from coordinate 403,664 downwards.
TCTAAATTTCTGAAAGCCGGCTGATTAACTGGTGTGGTCTGATACAATAAGCCATTTCCCTTTGATTTTTTTCATTATCAGCGTAAAATAACCTTCTGCATCTCCTTTCTCAGGGCGTGTCAGATGAAATTTGCCCAATACCCAGCAGGTTGTGGGTGAGTAAAACTCAGTTTTCTGAATATCAAACTTCAGTTTACCCATGGTAGCCAGGTCGGGGTATGTTTTGTTATAGCGCTCCAGCGTTGCTTTCCAGCCATAGATTACCCCGTTTTTTCCGATAAACATCAGCGAGTCAGACTTCCAGTAATCTTCCATAAAAGCCCTGATGTCGCCTTTGTTCCAGTTTTCATTCTGGCGGCTCAGCACCTTTAAAACCTCCTGCCGATTTTTTTGATTTTGTGCCGATACCTGTAACGACAGTAGAAGGCAAAGCAGAGCTGCAATAATTGTTTTCATACCTTTGGTCGAGTAGTTTTTATAATGTTAGATACTTGGCAGACATTTTGCTGCCCTTGTTACTATATTTGCACTAAAATATAAATTTATTTTAATAATTGTGAACAGGCAGGAAATCTGGTTTGTGGTTAACCCGTTTTCGGGTAGGGTGAAGAACCATCAGAAGGTGGTGAATCTGATTGAAAGCCTTTTAGATAAACAAAGATATAAGCATCGTATTATTGAAACCCGTGCGGCTGGTCATGCTTCTGATATAGCTGCCGAAGCTGCTGTGAAGCAGGTACCCTTTATAGTGGCTATGGGAGGAGACGGCACCGTGAACGAAACCGCAAAGGCATTGGTTGGCAGCTCATCAGCCCTGGGTATTTTGCCTATGGGTTCTGGTAATGGGCTAGCCCGGGAGTTGGGCATTTCAATGAATGCCGTAAATGCTATTCAGCAATTGAATTATGCCTCTTTAAGACCCATTGACACCTGCTACGCCAACGAAATACCATTTTTTTGCACGGCCGGGCTGGGCTTTGATGCCCAATGTGCTTATGTATTTGCCGGAATGAAAGGCAGGGGGTTGATGAATTATGTAAAAGCGGGGTTTAGCGAGTTCTGGTCTTATAAACCAGTGGCCTGCCTTTTTGGAGGAAATGAATATGAGGTGTTCAGTATCACTTTCGGTAATGCCAGGCAATTTGGCAATAACGCATATATAGCGCCCATTGCACAAATAGACGACGGTTTTATTGACTGCACCCTCATTAGCCCTATGCCTTTGTGGGGGGTGCCGGGCATGGTAAATAGCTTGTTCAATCAAACCATACATGAGTCGGCCTATACTGAAAGCTACCGTAGCACCTTGTTCAGGTTAAAAGGTAAAGACCGATTGCTGATTCATTTTGACGGAGAACCCCGCCACCTGGGCACAGACGAATTAACGATTTCTATTAAGCAGAAAAGTCTGTTGGTAATGACATGAAAAACAAGAAACAAAGAGAAGGGGTGGTGTATTCGACAGACCCTGACTTTACCTTTAACTTTGGCGAAGATGAAGAGCCGGAAACGCTGGTACCACAAAAGCAGAATCTGAAAATCTGGCTTGACAGAAAAGGCGGTAATAAAGTAGTAAGCCGGATAGATGGCGTGATAGCCAAAGATGATGACCTGCAAGCATTAAAAAAGAAGCTACAGAATCTTTGTGGCAGTGGTGGTACGGCCAAAGACGGAGAAATTCTGATTCAGGGAGACCACCGTGATAAAATTCTGGCCTTTTTGTTGAAAGAGGGTTATAAAGCTAAAAAAGCAGGGGGGTGAAACCAGGCAATGGTTTTACTTCGTCGCCTGTTTTTATTCTTCCGCCTTTTACTACCATACAGGTAATACCGCCGTGGCCTCTCATGGCATTGTACCCGCCGGTTCCCAGGGCTTCTTCCATTTGGCTGCAGGGATGGCAATAGCCTGTCATTTGCAGAATTGCTTCGCCAATCTGAAAAGCGGCATCGTTAAAGGCCAGCAGATTAATGCCCGATACCACAATGTTTCTGCGCAGCAGTGCCGGGTCAATGCGCTCTTTTTGTAACAATCCGGCTACGGCGTCTAGGTGTTCGGCCTGTATCAGTGTTACCTGTCTCTTGCGCGACGTCCCCCTGTATCGGTCACCCACAATACCTTTTTTTTCGGTTACTTCAATGCTGTCTGCAACTACCAGTGGTTTTCTGGAAGTAGGGCCGGGGCGATAGCTAATCCATTCAACTTTGCCATGATGGGCAAAGGTCTGCATCAGTTTTTTAATTTCCATTGGCTAATATCAGGTATTTCTTTCTTAAAGCGATGGGGTCTTGAAATCTCCGGTTTCGTATGCCCTGCAAAAACTCTTCAGGTCGCACTCACCGCATTTGGGTGTTCTTGCAATGCAAATATACCGGCCATGCAAAATAAGCCAGTGGTGGGCAACGGCAATTTTTTCTTCCGGTAGATACTTTACCAGTTCTTTTTCAACCATCAAAGGCGTTTTGGAGGTTTTAGGTACCAGCCCTAACCGGTGCGACACCCTGAACACGTGTGTGTCAACCGCTATTGCAGGTTGGTTATAAATAACAGACACAATTACATTGGCTGTTTTGCGCCCCACACCCGGCATTTTTTGCAGGGCTTCAATGGTATTGGGTACTTCAGAGTTAAATTCGTTTACCAATATACGCGCCATGCCTACCAGATGCTTACTTTTGTTGTTAGGGTAGCTTACGGTTCTGATGTACTCAAACACTTCATCTGCTGTTGAAGCGGCAAGGCTCTCAGGTGTGGGGTATCGCTCAAACAACCTGGGGGTTATCATATTAATGCGTTTGTCGGTACATTGGGCAGATAGTATAACGGCTACCAGTAATTCATAAGGATTGCTGTAATGCAGTTCGGTTTCGGCAGTCGGGTAATGTTCTGTAAAGTAAGAAACCAGCGCTTTATAGCGTTCTTTTGTTCTCATTCTATCAATTCAATTTTTAAACAAAGGCCTAAAATAGATAAGAAAAGGCAAAAATCCTCTATTTTAGTTTTTTGCGGCGGTTTCTCTGGAAATCCTCCAGTACAAAACCACCCAGCCCGTTCAGGTTACTGAAATAAGCCCGGCCATTATTTACCTCGGTAAACTGTTGCACAAACTGTTTAAGGTAGGGGTCTGAGGCGATCATAAAAGTAGTAACCGGAATATCCATCCGACGAGCCTGTGCCGCCAAAGTAAGGGTTTTGTTTACAATTTTGCGGTCAAGGCCAAAACTGTTTTTGTAGTATTTAATTCCCTCTTTCAGGCAGGTAGGTTTGCCGTCGGTAATCATAAACACCTGCTTGTTTTTGGTTTTTCTGCGGCGCAGCAAATCCATGGCCAGTTCAAGGCCTGCAACTGTGTTGGTATGATACGGGCCTACTTCCAGGTACGGAATATCTTTCAGCTGTATCTGCCAGGCATCGTTACCAAATACTAAAATATCAAGGGTATCTTTCGGATACTTGGTTCTGATTAACTCTGCCAATGCCAGCGCTACTTTTTTGGCAGGGGTAATGCGGTCTTCGCCATAAAGAATCATAGAGTGAGAAATATCTATCATCAAAACGGTTGAGGTCTGTATTTTCGACTCCCTGTCTACCACTTCCAGGTCGCTTTCCAGCAACATAAAATCATCAATGCCGCTGTTTATCTGTGCGTTTTTAAGAGATTCTGTCATGCTGATTTGCTCAAGCGAATCACCAAACTGAAATGCTCTTACATCGCTGCTCATCTCGTCGCCTGTGCCGGTAAAGGGTGTATGATGGCTGCCGCTCGACTTTGTTCTTTTCAGTTTACCGAAAATCTCTTCTAAAGACTGCTTCCTTATTCCCTGCTCGCTTTTAGCTGTCATGCGGTATTGCTGCCCTTCCTGATTCTCTTCTGTTATGTAACCTTTTTGTTTCAGGTCTTCAATAAAATCAGCCATACCGTAGGTGTCGTCAGTCAGTTGATACTGGCGGTCCAGGTCGCTCATATAGCTAAGTGCCTGGCTAACGTCTCCGGCGGTTATAAGCAGCAATTGCTGAAAAATATTGAGCAGTTGCTCAAATTTGGTATTGCCCTTCATTTCGGGCTTAAATTCTGAAAAACGGAAACCGGGCATGGCAATCTGAATGGGTTAAGATACTCTATTGATAATAACGTTTTTTACCTGCTGAAAGTTTGGCAGATCAAACAATCATCAATTTTAAGAACTATTAAGAGCGGGCTTGTCTAAAATCCGAAGATTTGCCGTAAATTGCAGCGATTTTATAGTAATTGGCGGCACATGAGCTTAAAAAAGATATACTCCACTGTTTTATTGACTTTTTTCTACGGCCTTTGCCATGCTCAAATCCTGGATGATTCAACCAGGCAGATATACGGCCTGAAAACCACCCGATTTGTACTGGAAGAAGATATCCTTAACAACCGTAAGACATACTATAATCCTGATTCAACTGTAGAGGGTTTCCATTTGTCTTTCGACAAAAATCTGCGTAGCGGCTGGCTGTATCAGGACCTGGGGCTGATTGGCTCCGCCATTAAACCCTTGTATTTTCAGCCGGCAGAAGAAATTGGCAAGCAACTGGGTTTTAATACCTACGGCTTTTATGCCTTTGATGCCCGCAAGGCCAAATATTACAATACCAAGTCGCCCTATACTAACATGCACTACACGCAGTCGGGAGGGGGGATGCTTTACCTTGATTTTACGCATTCGCAGAATATAAAGCCCAGGCTAAATGCTACTTTTGATGTTAAACGCCTTACTACCTCTAAACAATACGGAGCCCCTACCACCCGGGAAGACCGGCTGGTAGATAGCTGGGCTGCCCTGGTAAGCGTTAATTATGAGTCAAAAGATGGCAGGTACACCGTTATGGGCTCTTACAACCATTTTAACCATGCACCAGTTGAGCAGGGAGGCATAAAGCCACTTGTAGACAGTATAGGCTATGTAGAGGTTGGAGACCTGGGTAATTACCGGAGTTACCTGCCCAGAATAACCAGCGGCGTAGCCCGCGACTGGCGCAACGAGTTTCATGTTTATCAGCAATACCAGCTTTCAAATGGGTTTCAGGTGTATCATACCATTGATTACCAGCATCGAACCGATTATTATCATGATTACAGTTTCAAAGCTGATACCATTAATAGACGTACCTATTACCGACAATTACTGCCAGCCAATGCAGATGCCCTCAGTGCTATTAAAGACACCCTGGCTTTAGCATTACGATACAGGCTGATAGAAAACAAGGTCGGCATCAAGGGAATTTATCGTGGGTTTTCATACAGGCTGCATTTGAGGCACCGGCTATACAATCTACGGTCTGATTTTAACGATAATCTGAATGGATATGCCACATTCAGGCATAAATACAACCATGAGATAATTACCGGTGCATGGGCGAATTACTTTTTTCCTGACAGCCTGAAACGTGCCTATGCTGAAATTGAGTTTGGTAATGTGCAAAGCAACCTGAATGTACGTATCAAGTCAGAATATATCGGCCCTCGTCTGAAGGCCGGCGTAAGTATTCTTTCAATACCCGCTACCATTCTGGACGAATACCTCATTAATACTGAAGGAAACTGGTACAGGGCCAGCAGCACTGCCTTAAGCACGGGTTCAACCCGGCTTTTAAATCAGAATTCCTCCAACTTTTATGCTTCCACAGCCGTCGGGTCTAAAAGGTTGACGGTGTCGCCGGCTGCCTATTTATCTTTGGTAGATAACTACCTGTATTATGACAAAAACGCGCAGGTGCAGCAACTTTCAGCACCTGTGTATATAGCCAGAGCAGGCCTTGGACTAGAGTACCGCTGGAAACGGTTAACCATTGCCAACCAGATTTATCTGGCTGCTACCGATAAAAAAGATATTGTGCGTATGCCCGTTATTGCTAACAATACCACCATTACACACGACTTTGTTTATGCCAAAAAACTGCATATCAATCTGGGTGCGGATATTTATTATCGTTCGGCATATCTGGCAGACAACTACATGCCGCTTAACCGTCAGTTTTACCTGCAGGATGCCGCCACAGGACGAAAAGCCTGGGGGTATCCGGTAGTAGACTTGTTCGCCAATCTTAAAATAAGTAAGGTTCGCGTTTTTCTTAAGTTTGCTCATGCCAATCAGGGTTTTCCGGCACAGGGATATTTTGTGGGGTCGGTGTATCCTGGTATGAGACGCACTTTCTTTTTAGGCGCCAACTGGCCTTTGTTCGACTAAAAACTGCTATTTACCCTGTTTATTAAGAGCTTAAGAGTGAAATCATATTTGATTTATTTATTTTTAGCTAAGAAACTGTTCAATTAAAGAATTTGTATCTTTGCATACTTTAAAACCTAAACTCTTGATTCATGGTGTTTTGGCAGTATTTACTACCGATTCTCTTTTTCTCGGCTGTTGTTGTCCAACTCGTTTTCATTCTTGGGGTGTTTACACGTCTGGCTTCACATGTTGATACAGAACCCGAAACTAATGAAATCGGCAAACCCGGTGTGTCAATTGTTGTAGCAGCCTGGAACGAACTGGAGAATCTGAAAGAATTACTGCCATTGCTGGAAGCACAGGAGTATCCGGACTTTGAGGTGATTGTGGCCGATGACCGCTCTCATGACGGTACTTACGACTACCTGCTTTTCAATGAAGGGGTGTATTCAAAAGTTAATTTTGTAAGAATTGAGTCTTTGCCAGCACACTTTACAGCTAAGAAGTTTGCTGTTACGATGGGTATCAAGAAGGCTTCGAAAGAAATAATTTTGCTGACAGATGCAGACTGTCGCCCGACCAGCAACCGCTGGATTGACCTGATGGTGGCGCAAATGACAGGTGATAAAAAAATTGTGCTTGGTTTCTCACCGTACAGTTACGACAGCTCTGGGCTTAATTCGCTTATTCGTTACGAAACTTTTCAGACCGCCCTTCAATACCTTTCTTTTGCGCTTGCCGGAATACCCTACATGGGTGTTGGCAGAAACCTGATGTACAGAAAAGATTTGTTCTGGGCAAGTAATGGGTTTGCGAGCCATCATGGCTTATTGAGTGGCGATGACGATTTATTTGTAAATGAGGTGTCGAACAAACGGAATGTTGCCGTTTGTGTAAGCGAAGAAGCCCAGATGGTTTCGGAGCCTAAAAAGACCTGGAGTACATGGATTCAACAAAAGCGCAGGCACTTATCAGTTGGCAAACGCTATAAGTTCAGAGATAAACTATTACTTGGCCTCATAGCCATGAGCCACATGCTTTGCTGGTTTATGCTTGTACCTGTAATATTGCTTAAGCCTGATTGGTTTGTAGCGCCTGAGTGGTCGAGAATACCTGCAGAATGGCTTGAAAAATATAATTATCAGGACTTTTACCTTTTTTCTGACTGGATGCGCCTGATAGCCGGAGTGTTTTTTTACTGGTTATTGGTTAGATGGATTGTACTGGCCAGAATAAATAAAAAGCTTAGTTATACAATCCGATCTTTTAAAATACCTTATTATGACTTGCTATATGCGGTATATTATTTAATCTTCGGTGTTGTTACTGTTTTCTCAAACCCTAAAAAAATTAAGTGGAGATAAGAAAACCTTTTCTAATTGCCTTTTGCCATGCCCTCAGACATAACTTTAATAACCAGATATTTTCCGAAAATCACTGACTCTCAAAGGGCTCAGTTTGAACAATTACAGGAACTATACACTTTCTGGAACAGCCAGATAAATGTAATATCGAGACAAGACATTGAAAACCTGTACGAAAAACACATTCTGCATTCACTGGGCATTGCCAAAGTGATTCAGTTTAAGCCCGGTACCGAAATTCTGGATGTTGGTACAGGAGGAGGCTTTCCGGGTATTCCTTTGGCTATTTTATTCCCCGACTGCCAGTTTCATCTGGTAGATTCAATCGGCAAAAAAATAAAAGTGGTTACTGAGGTAGCCGCGGCACTGGGCCTGAAAAATCTGACTGCCCAGCACGAAAGAGCTGAAAATGTGGCCAGCGATTTTGATTTTATTGTAAGCAGAGCTGTAACAAGGCTTAAGCCCTTTTACGGCTGGGTGCAGAACAAAGTAACCCGAAACCAGTTTAATGAATTAAGAAACGGGATTCTGTACCTGAAAGGGGGAGACCTGGATGAAGAGCTGGCAGAGTTTGGTGGTAAATATAAGCTCTTTAACTTGTCTGATTATTTTGAGGAAGAGTTTTTTGAAACCAAAAAAGTAGTGTACGTGCCGTTTTAAACCGGATGTCTGGCAACTATTTAAACGAACCAATACTATGAATGAACGCTTTAAGGCCAGTAGTTTTAGAAACCCTTTGCTGCCTGACGAAGTTGTTTTCAGTGAAAAGGGAGTTACTTTTAAAGAAAAGAAGGTTCTTAGCAGTAGCTAGAGTTTTGTTTTTTATAACGACATAGCCGGTGTTGAGATTGACTCGGGCGTGTTTTTTGCAACTATCAGAATTAAAGCCCGTGGCAGAGAGCAGGAAATTATTGTAGAGAACTTTACAAAAGATGATGCCCGCGCCATTAAAGAACTGATTGTGGCGCGCGCATTTAACTAAGCAACATATACATGCTCAATTTAGGTGTTAAAAATACATTAAGGATTCTGAGAGGTACAAGTGTAGGAATGTATCTGGGAGATAAAGACGGCAACGATGTTTTGCTTCCGAAAAAGTATATTCCGGATGATGTAATTGTGGGTAATGACATTGAGGTATTTATTTATAAGGATTCTGAAGATCGTATTATTGCCACTACACTTGAGCCCAAAGTAAAACTCAACGAATTTGCCTATTTACAGGTAATGGCTGTTACAGGCATTGGGGCATTTATGGACTGGGGTCTAGAAAAAGACCTGTTTGTACCCTTTAAAGAGCAGAATAGAAAGCTGCAGGTAGGCGACTGGAGCGCCGTTTATGTTTACCTGGATGAAGACACCGAAAGACTCGTGGGTTCTTGTAAGGTAAACCGTTTTTTTGAAAAAGAAAACATTGAACTGGAAGAAGGGCAGGAAGTAGACCTGCTGGTTTTTGAAGAAACCAACCTGGGCCTGAATGTGATTATTAACCAGAAATACAAAGGCCTTATTTATGAAAATGAGGTTTTTCAGCGTATAAAACTGGGTAGTAAGGTGAAAGGCTACGTAAAACAGTTAAGAGAGGATAGCCGTATTGATGTAAGCCTCCAAAAACAAGGGTATGCCAACGTAGAACCCAATGCAGAGCGGATTCTGGAAAAGCTGAAGGCCAGCGAAGGATTTCTGGACCTGACAGACAAGAGCGATGCCAACTATGTGATGTACCAGCTGGAGATGAGCAAGAAAACTTTTAAAAAAGCAATAGGAAGCCTGTATAAACAACGATTAATTAGAATAGAAGAAGACGGTATTTATCTGGTCTGAAATTAAAATTGACTATATGAAACAGATTATTTTTACTGAGAAAGCCCCCGCTGCCATAGGGCCATACAGCCAGGCAGTGCTGGCAGGAGACACCTTGTATATGTCGGGGCAGATAGCCCTTGAGCTGGCAGCAGCAGGAGATGTGCGTGCAGAAGCTGCAAAGATTATGGAGAACATCGGGCATATTTTGGCAGAAGCCGGAATGGACTACACGAATATAGTAAAATCAAGTATTTTTCTGAAAAACATGGACGATTTCGCCGTTATCAATGAAGTCTACGGCAGCTACTTTAAGGCAGATCCTCCGGCCAGAGAAACGGTGCAGGTTGCTCGTTTACCTAAAGATGTAAACGTTGAAATATCAGTTATTGCTGTCAGGTAAAATTTAATAATTTTTTCATCTGAGGGTAACTGCTGTAATATAGGCAGACAATCAGGTGATAACGGTATGGTTTGTTTCATAGGCTTGAAACAATTCCCAACCGTAAAATAATTTTCGCCGGTAACAATTAGACTTAAATCAATAAATTATTATATATTTACGTCAAAGAAAATCCTCCCATTTATACTAAAACTAAAATAGTTTGGCTATGAGAAAAAATTACTTTCTATCTCTATTATTGTTGATGTTTGCTTTTTGGAACGTTGAGGCAAAAGGTAGAGAATTATCAGGAAGTGTTCCTGCAGTTGCCGATTCAGTAAATCCTTTGAATACTTCAACTAACTTGGTTAAGACATATGTACCTGGTTCGGGGTCTCAACTAGATGTTGGTTGGAAAACAAACAACACTGAATCTGTTAAGTATCAGATTGCTTTCTCAACAGACGGCGTGAACTTTAACTACTTCACAACTGAGGCTTTTACAACTTATGGTGCCTACCATTTTAATGGTCTTATCCCCAACAAGAAATACTGGTTTTCAGTACGTGCAGCCAAAGATACCTTGTATGCGCATACACGCTTTGCTACCTGCGCAACAGATTCTATCCGTACCGGTGTACCGAACGACAGCCTTCACAGGTATTCTTGCTGGTCGCCGCTTTTTGCAGTAACCACCATGCAGGAATTACCAGTAGCGCCGAGCATAGTAGGTGTTGCTGACGGTTGGACACAAACCACTGCAACCATTGTTTTCAAGGATGTTTCTGATAACGAAAACAAGTTTATCATTAAACGCAGCATGAATGATGGCCCTTGGACTGACGTAGCCTTTATTAATACCCCAGACAGTACAGGTAAAGAATATAATGTTACTTATGTTGATAATACCTTAATGCAAAATTCCAAAGTCCAGTATCAGGTAGCGTCCTGGAATAGAACAGGGTTTTCACCGACTGCAACTTTCGGGCCGGTTTTCTTTACATTGCCATATCCTCCTCAAGCTCCAATTCTTTTGATTTCGCCTTATCAGACTTTGAATGAGGTGCGTCTTGAATGGACAAACCGCGATCCGATCGTTTGGGATTTCCAGGTTGAGCGTTCAGTAAATAATACAGATTGGTCTATCATTGCCACAGGTGTGCCTGCTTACGCGCCTTTCTATAATGATCTTGATGCATGGGAAGGTACCACTTATTATTACCGCGTAAGAGCAAGAAACAGAGGTGGATTAGGTGAGGCTTCAATTCCATTGAAGGTAACTACACCGGCAAGAGTTGGGCCTCCTGCACCGCTAGGTCTGAAAGGTAAAAGCATTACGCCTAACAGAGTAGATTTAACCTGGAAAAACCCAACGTTTGGTCCTTATGAAATACCAAAACAAATTCTGGTGTATCGTTCGGCAACAGGTGCTGGTGAAGGCTATACGCAATTAGCTACTCTTGCGCCGTCAGATACTTCATATACAGATAACACTACTTTGCCTAAGGTAACTTACTGGTATAAAGTAATGGCATCAAATGATCAGGGTCCATCACCTTATTCAAATATTGTGTCTTTATTAACCCTAGGACCTCCAACGGCGCCATCAGGTTTAGTGTCAGAGAAGAGTGTTGATAATCTTGGTTACAATAACATAAAAATTAAATGGGTTGATAATTCAAATGATGAAGAATTCTTCGTTCTTGAAAGAGCTCAAAATAACACCTTTACTATTGACCTTACCATTATGAAGGTACTTGCCAATAAAACTGATGTACTGAGTATCCCGATTGAAGAAGGTGTAACTTATTATTTCAGAGTAAAGTCTACTAACCAATATGGTGAGTCAAGTTATTCAAGTGTTTCTTCTGTAGAAACGGTTTATACCATGGCACCAAACAAACCTTACGCTTTGAAAGCAACTGCCAGCTCAGCTACTAAAGTAGCTTTGAAATGGGGTGATGACTCAAACAAAGAGGAGACTTTTGTTGTGGAGCGTTCGGTAGATGGTACTGCGTTTACTGGTTTAGTTATACTGGGCCGTAATACGACTTCCTATACTGATTCAACAGTAACCGCCAATAAGAAATTCTGGTACCGTGTGAAAGCCGTTAACAATAAAGGCAATTCAGACTATTCAGATGTTGCTTCTGTAACAACACCAGCAGCTTCTGTAGCTGTAGTAGCCGTGGCGGCGGTGTCAACAAGCACTGCTGACAACTGGGTGGTTTATCCTAACCCAACTAATGATGCGGTTAAACTGGTTATTCCTGAAGCTATGCAGAATAACGCTGTTGTGATAACAGTAATTGATAAAATGAACAGAGAAGTTATTAAAACCAAGATTGATGCCCGTCAGAAAGAGCATATCCTTGATTTGAGTAACTTTGTAGAGGGTACTTATACAATCAGTATCCGTACTGCCGATAAACAGGTTACAAAACGTGTTTATAAGTACTAAGATTATATTAAATGGGAATATAATATTAAAGCCGGGCTTCTGAGAAGACCGGCTTTAATATTTTGGTTATGTTTCAGATTCCTGATTCAATAAATAAATGTCTGTTAATTAAATTATCAGATGGCCTTTGAGAATGTTTTGTTTAGTGGCTGGCCCGCACTGCTGATGTACTTATCAAAAACGGTACATACGTTTCTGATAAACGTTTTGCCTTCTGCAGTTACTTTAACTTTATTATCTTCTAATAGTATAATGCCATCGTTTTTCAATGCCAGCAATTGTTCTATCTGGTGTTGATCTAAATCATCGAACGAAAACTCAGTTTCAAAACGGCACATCAGGTTTTGTATGTAGTTTCTCCAGAGCATATCCTCCTCTGTCTGAATGTGGCCTCTGAGCAATGGAAAAATGTTGTTTTTTGTCAGATGTATGTACTCATCAAGACTTTTGGTGTTTTGCGAAAGGGCTGTCCAGCTATCACTGATGGCTGATACGCCCAGGCCCAACATGCATTTAGACTGTGTGGTAGTATAACCCATAAAGTTGCGGTTAAGCAAACCTTCTTCTCCGGCTTTAAAAAGTGTGTCGCTAGGCAGGGCAAAGTGATCCATGCCTATTTCGTGGTAGCCGTTTTCTTCAAAGATGGCACGGCCCAGTTCATATAGCTGGCGTTTAGTTGTAGCACTTGGCAGGTTGTTTTCATCAAAACCTCTCTGTCCGTTACCTTTTAACCAGGGTACATGGGCGTATGAGTATAAAGAAAGGCGGTCTGGGGCGAGCTCCAGGGTTTTTCTGATGGTTTTTTCAAACTGCTCTACATTTTGAAAAGGAAGGCCAAAAACGAGGTCATGGCTGATAGAGGTATAGCCTATCTTGCGTGCCAGTTCGGTTACTTTCTTTACGTTTTCGAATGGTTGCAGGCGGTTAATAGCTACCTGTACGGTGTGGTCGTAGTCTTGCACACCGAAACTAACCCTCCGGAAACCTAAATCATACAAGGTTTGCAGGTGGGTTTCGCTGGTATTGTTGGGGTGGCCTTCAAAACTGAATTCTGCCGTTGGGCTTACTTTAGAACCCGATAAGATGCCTTCAATGAGGTCTTTCAGGTTTTCGGCAGAGAAAAAGCTGGGTGTACCACCGCCCAGGTGAATTTCTTCAATGAGAGGTGCTTCTCTCAGCAGATTGCGGTAGAGGTTCCATTCTTTCAGAACAGCCTCAATATACGGCACCTCAAACTGATGATTGAGTGTAATGCGCTTATGGCAGGCACAAAAAGTGCATAGGCTTTCGCAAAATGGAAGATGAATATATAGACTTAGTTTCTTCTGATTTTTATAGCTTTTTATGAAACTTTCTTTCCATTGGGCTTCGGTAAAATTGCTGTTGTCCCAATAAGGAACTGTCGGATAACTGGTATATCGCGGTGCAGAAGTGTTGTATTTTTCAATAAGTGCTGACTGTATCATCTCATCTTTTTTTGTAAACAAAGGTAGATGCCTTACAAAAAAAGAAATATGATGGCGGTCATATTTGCTAGTTTCTGAGTTTTTTTAGTTTTTCGGGATTTACAATCGTTATTTTGCCTGATTCAATTTCTACCAGTTTCTCGTCTTTAAAGTCAGACAAGGTGCGAATGGCCGTTTCCAGAGAGGTTCCTGCGGCGCTGGCCAGGTCTTCACGGCTGATTTTCATAGATGCCTGGTTGTCTGGAAAAAACTTGAGCAATGCCTCAGAAACCCGTTTGCGCACCGAATTATAGGCCAGTTTTAACAGGCTGCTTTCGTTGTCTTTGATATTTTTTGAGAGCAGCTGAATAAACTTCTGTGCCACCTGCGGGTTTTGTAATAAAAGGTTGTTAAAGTCTTTTTTTGGTATCAGGCAAATTTCTGAGTCTTCCAGGGTTTCAATGGTATCGGTAAAATTGGTTTCCTGAATCAGGTCAACGTAACCTACGAAGTCGCCGGGATGGTAGAGGTTTACAATAAACTCTTTGCCATCATCATTAGTTTTAAAGGCTTTCAGCTTGCCTTTCAGTACATAATACAAATAAAGGGGGAAGTCTCCTTCTCTGTAAATTTCAGTTTTTTTCTTAAAGTATCTTATTTCACGGTTTTCTGTCAGTTTCTTTAACTCCTGTTCTCCGTTGGCGTCAGCAATGAGCTGGTCAAGGCCGGTTATATCCTGCGCGTATTGCTTTTTAGACAATTCTTTTTTTCTGAGGCGGCTTTCAATAGCACTAAGCAGTTCCACATCATCAAAAGGTTTAGTGATGTAGTCATCGGCGCCCATATCCATTCCTTTTCGTAAATCAGAGCGTTCTGCTTTGGCAGTAAGAAAAATAAATGGTATTGAGGCCGTTTTTTCCTGCTTTGATAGTAAGTGCAAAACACCGTAGCCATCAAGCACAGGCATCATGATATCACAAATAATCAGGTCTGGTTGTTCTTTGATGGCAATGTCAACCCCAACTTTTCCATTCTCGGCGGTCAGAACTTCATATCCGTCCAGTTCAAGTATTTCAGATGTGTTTTCTCTTATTTCTGCGTTGTCTTCAATTAATAATATTTTTTTCATAGCTTTTTGCTTATAATTGTCTTGGTAGGGTAATAACAAATTCAGTGCCTTTGTTCTCCTGGCTTGAGTAATCAATTTTTCCTTTTAACAGATTTACGTACTGATTCACGATGCTGAGGCCTAAACCAGTACCCTGTATTTCTCCGGCGTTGCTCATTCTGTAAAACCGCTCAAACAGGTGTTTCTTCTCAGCCTCTGGTATACCAATGCCTTCATCTCGTACCCGAAGCGTTACGCTGTTTTCGTCCAGGCGTACACTTACCAACACTTGTGCGCCTTCAGGCGAAAACTTGATGGCGTTAGAAACAAGGTTTATTAAAATGTTTTTGATGATTTTGGGGTCGATTCTTACCTGGTGCGAATCGTCTCCTGAAATGCAGTCGTACAATATCTTTTGACCTTTTTTTGCAATGCCCTGCATCTGCTGGCAAATTTCGTCAATCAGCTCGCTGATGTCAAATGTTTCAGGCGATACAATTACTTTGCCTTCTTCCAGTTTGTTGAGCGATAGAAAATCATTCAGAATTTCGGTCAGCATTCGTACCGAGGATTTGATGCGACTAATATGCTTGTCGCGTTTTTCGTTCTCGTCAAGGTCGGCGTATTTTTCAACCAGTGATAAAGACGACAAAACTGTAGCCAATGGTGTGCGGAATTCATGCGAAGCAAGGGTAATAAACCTGGATTTCATCAGGTTCAGTTCCTGCTCGCGCTTTAGTGCTTTATCAAGTTCATCTTTGGTTTTTTCCAGTTTCTGAATGGCTTCTTTTAATACAAGCGTGCGTTCTTCCACCTCCACTTCCAGTTCGTTTTTATAAGAAACCAATCTGTTTTCGGCTTTTTTACGAATGGTAATGTCAATAACAAAGGCTATCACATACGCGCCTTTGCTGTTGTGATAAGGGCTGAGGCTGATTTCAACCGGAAACTCACTGCCATCTTTACGGCGGGCGTACAAATCCATGCCGCTGCCCATCGAACGCGCATGTGGATGCTCGTTAAATGCTCTGCGGTGTTCGGTATGGGTATGGCGGAATCTGCCGGGAATCAGATCTTCAATAGACAGTTTCTCCAGTTCTTCAGGCTCGTACCCAAACATTGCCGCTCCGCTTGGGTTTACTCTTACAATTTTTCCTTGCTTATCCGCTATTAAAATTCCTTCAGTGGCAAACAAGAAAATAGCCTCCGACTGGTGTAATATATCCATTTCCGCAACTGTTGACCTCGTACCTGGGTTGTTTTTCATCAGCAAAGAAGAGAAGTTTTGTAAGCTAAAAATATGACAAATATCAGTTTTCTGAAACCGCCCAAATGTTTTTTTTTTGAGTTTATCATAGCTACTTATGATGAAACTCATATTCAATGGCCCGAAAAATATAGAATTTTGTTGCAATGAAACTATCCAGATTCCGCATTATGAAAACTATACTACTGGCTACCGATTTTTCAAGGGCAGGCAATAAGGCTGCACATCTGGCTGCAAATATAGCAATAAAGCAGCAGGCGCGCCTGGTATTGTTTCATGCATACCGGTTTTTGAATACCTATGATGATAATTACGGGCTGCCGATTGATGAAGTGAAAAGAATTAGTGCCAAAAAACTGAGCGATTTAAAAAAAAGAGTGACGGGCAGGGTTAATCAGCCACTAGAAATAGAGGTTTGTTACAGGCACGGTTCTCTAATTGATACCATAATAACCGCAACTAAAGAATTTGAAGTTGACCTGATTGTGATGAGTAGCGTGGGGGACTCTCCGCTTGGCGCTGGTTTTTTTGGTAGTGCGGCCACCGAAATGATTGATTCATTGAAAATACCGATGCTGGTTTTACCGCCCAACTACACAATTAAGCATTTTGAAAATGCGGTGATGGGGGTTGACCTGAGCAAACCCATAGATGCCGCCGTATTAGGAAAAGCTATTTATTTTTTAAGAGACCTGGACACCGTGGTTGATGTGATATATGTAGCCCCCATTACACCGGCATTACCAACAGAAGATATTAAAAAAGCAGAATTAGGCTTGCGTGAGTTACTGAAGAATGTGCCGCATACGTTTCAGACAGTGACTGGTAAAAATCAGGTTGAGACCATTAACAGTTTTGTTAAAAGCAGAAATGCTCAACTTTTGATTACGTTTCCGAAGCATCATGGGTTTCTGGAGAAGATTTTCTTTGCAGGTAATACCCGTCGACTGGTTTTTGATGCCGAGGTTCCGGTTTTGGCAATACAGTAAATTTAACGCTGAAAAATACTATACATGAAGATTGTTGTTGATAAGGAAATGTCAGTTAATCAGTTAGCAAGGGCATTTAACGAGATTTACCCTTTTCTGAAGATAGAGGTGTATCATAGAGGAAATGAAATGAGCACTGACGCCTTCCATACTCTGAACGATATCTCAAGCCTGAAGAATCCTTCGGTGTTTATTATATCACCGAATATGACAATTGAGCAGATTGAAGAGTATTTCTGGGAAAAACTAGGGTTACAGATTAGTGTTTTCAGGAAAGTGGGAAACTCCTGGATACATACCGCATTTACTAACAAATGGACACTTGAACGCCAGAATGATATTGGACGCAATATCTACAGTTCTATTGTGTAGGTAAATACTTATTACCTGCCAATAGAACTGCCAGTAATGGTATGTTATCTGTGCAATTGTTTATGTACTGCATTAATGATTTATCTGCCGCTATTTTACTTTTCTTAATAATGTAATAAAGAATTTACCCGAAAACTGTGCTTTTTCGGGTTTTTTTCTTTTTAAGCTTCCATTGCTGCAAAGTTTTAAATACGATTAACAGAATCAATAAGTTTTAGGTGCTTTTTCTATCTGGTTTTCAGATACTCCAGCCTTTTGGTGGCATCAGACCTGTACTGCTTTACGGTGTCTGACGACAGCAGGTATTTATTATAGAACTCAACAGCGTGGTTTTTGTCGTTTTTCCAGTCGTAAGTTCGGGCCATTAAAAAGAGCAGGTAGGGGCGGTCATCGAACAGATAAGCGTTATTATAGGCGTCAATGGCTTCACTATAGTTTTTCTCTTTCTCGTTTATATAGCCCAGGGTATAATAATAATCGGCTATGTTTTCTGATACACCCATGGCAATGGCTTTTTCGAAATGTATTTTTGCTTTGGCCATATTGTTTTCTTTCATATAGGCCAGCCCCAGAAAATAGTCTATCCCTTCTTCCGGTTCGCCTTTTTTCGTGTATTTTTCTAATACTTCTATGCATTGTCTGGTTCTGTCGGTTCGGTAATAGGCAAAGCCCAGCATACGTTGATAAGCAAGGCTTGAGTCTCCCAGATCCATCAGGGCTCGTACAGCCAGAATCACCTCCTGAAACTTCATCTCTTTATATAGCGCCTTAACTTTCAGCTGATGCAAAGGCAGGTAGGCAGAATCATACTTCAGGTGTCTTTCTACCAGGTTAAGACAATTTTTGGTCATGTTTCTACGCATATATACTTTGCCCAGTTCGTTTGCGCAATCTAGGTCGTTCAATGAAATAGCTTTGCGAAGTAAAAACATGGCCAGCGAATCGTTCCCCAGTTTAGTATAAACAACACCCAGTAGTTTGAGGTAAGTAGCATTGGTTGAATCTACCTTTAACAGCTTACTGTAATAGGTTTTTGCTTTCTTGTAATTGCCAGTGCTTTCGGCATTATTGGCCATCTGAAATAAGGCTGTACGATTGCTGGAATCGGCAACCAGCACTTTTCCGTAGAAGGTATCGCTTTGTTTGTAATCGCCGGTTTTTGCATAGCAAAAGCCTTTTTCAAGCAGGCATGGTTGGGTATTACAGCCAGCCAGCATCTGAATGGCCTCTCCGAAACGGTAATCATTCATAAGTGCTTTGGCTTTGCTAAGTGTATTGTCGGCAGTAGTTTGGGCCAAAGCCTGGCTGTAAAAAAGAATAGCAAAAAGATAAATGAAGTTTTTCATGATTGCTTTATAATTATGAGTGAATAGATTTCAGGCAAAAAATTAATTGTTCAGGAGCTTATCAAACATCCGCTTCACTTCCGGGTCAGATGGTCTCGGGGCATTGTCAGATATTATCTGTGCATGGGCATCAACAAGAAGATATCGGGGAATAGAGTTGATATTGAATTTTTTGGCAATTGCCGAAGCATTGCCGCTTGGCAATAGATAAGATTCGCCGGGTGCAATGCCCAATTGTTGCATAGCGTTGCTCCAGGCGTTGGGGTCTTCATCGGTTGAGATATAGACAAAACCAATGCCTTTCTCCTCATATTCTGCTTTCAGTTTATGTGAGGCCGGCATTTCTGCCCGGCATGGCCCACACCAGCTGGCCCAGAAATCTACATAGTAAAAGCGCTTATCCGATTTTTTGAAAATGTCGTTCAATTCGCCCGCTTCATACTTGCCGTTTAGCAAGGGCAGGTTGTTTCCTATTTGTTGAGTGGTTTTATAAAAAGGCAGGAGGTTATCAGTTGCAAAAGAACGAATGAATGGATTTTGGGAAATTGATGCCAGTTTTTCTGCAATATGAAGATTAATAGATTTATCGGTGTTCTGTTTATTAAGATTAATGATGTCTAGCAGAACAGCCTCAAGCGTAGCACCAGACAAGCTGTTCAGGGCTATTTCTGCCATTTTCTTATAATCAGTTCCGGTTTTTTCAAGGTCTTGGCCAGACTTAAGCAATACGTAACTCAGTACAGCGGCCCGATAGCTGGATTCATAGAAGAACTGGTCGCTGCTAATGAAATTATTCTCGAACGCGGCTGTTATTTCCTTGTTTTGCGGTAATCGCTTTTGTTCGTATGGTGAAAAGTATGGTGCAGCAAGGGTAACGAGGTAATCGTTCAGAAAAAGGGCTTTCAGGTATTGGTAATAGGTGTCTCGTATTGGTTTTCGGCTTTTGTATTCATTTAAAAAAGCTATTCTTTTGTTGTAATTGGCTTCAAGCTGTTTGTATCTGGCTATTCCTGAAATTTTGACAGGTATTTGCATAACGGCGAATCCTTCAAACTGGCCACATATTTTTTCGAACTCTTTGAAAAAATCAAGTTCGTTGTTTCTGGTGCTGTCAGAAAGGCTTCTGATGTAAGTTACATTGTCTTTGTTTTTAGATAGATAGAGTTTTTCGCCGGGGTATATTACAAAAGATAGCTGACGCCCGAACCGGTACTTTTTGTCGGTGTCGTTTGATATCAATCTAATTGGGTAAGGTTCTTTAATAACCAGAGTTTCGGTTTTGTTTTCATTGAGTTCTAAAACCTTATAGCCACTAAAATTACCGTTGTATTGCACAAAAATGGGCGTATGTGCTTTCTTTTTGTCGACGATAATAATGGTTGAGTCCTGTTTGGCGTAAACAGTTGCGCAAAAAGCCATAAATAATGAAAGAAGCCTGAAGTGAGTTTTCATAAAAGTTAGTTTTGAACATTGTTAGTTTATGGAATGGTACAGTAAGTTGGCCTAACAAACTCTGCCAAATAGGCGTACAATAGCCGGAAGACTAATAAAGCCTTAAAATGAATAAGTTTAAAAGCGCCAACAGGCCGCTCTGTCAATTATTACTTTGGCTAAGCCAACATAAAATGTTTGTGATGTAAAAATGCGGGCAGGCAAAGGCTGCGCACAAAGCTGGTGAAGCAGCCAGAAAAAAGTTTGAGGTTTTTCATGTGTTGAATGGTTTAAAAACCAGTAATAAGTTTAAATGAACATTGGTACTACAAAAATAATGTTTTCTACCGTTTAGCAAAATTTCTGGATTCAGATTTTGAATCGGCTTCTAAAAAAAATGATATCTATCAGTTTTTTTATTGGCGTTTGGTCATAATTGTGGTTTGGAACGATACCTAATTTTGGGCTTTAAAATAACCACAATTCTTAATGGCAATCTTAATTTTTTTCCTGGCCCACTGGTACTTATCATTGTTTTCACAAACTTTCTTTTTACACCGCTATGCTGCCCACCAGATGTTTACGATGACGAAGGGTTGGGAGAAGTTTTTCTACGTGGTTACGTATGTAACACAGGGGTCGTCGTTTCTCAGCCCTAAAGCTTACGGTATTATGCACCGCCTGCACCATGCTTATGCCGACACCGAGCAAGACCCGCATTCGCCGAGCTACTCAGATAACCTGTTTCACATGATGTGGAAAACCAAAAATTACTATAACGATATTCTGAACGACAAAGCCAACATTGAGCCCAAATTTAAGAAAGGTGTACCTAACTGGATGTTTATGGAGCGCCTGGGTGACGCCTGGGTGTCGAGAATAGGCTGGGGGGTATTGTACACCTTGTTCTATATGTATTTTGCAACCAGTGCCTGGGAGTATCTGTTGTTGCCGATTCATTATCTGATGGGCCCTGTGCACGGGGTTATTATTAACTGGTTTGCACATAAATATGGCTACACCAACTTTAAGGTGAACGACACCGCAAGAAATCTGTTGCCCTTTGATTTTCTGATGATGGGCGAATCTTACCACAACAACCATCATAAATTGGGCGGTAGGGCGAACTTCGGCGTAAAATGGCATGAGTTTGACCCTACGTACCCAATTATTCTGCTACTGAACAAACTTAAAATTGTGAAGCTGAAACTGAACAACGACCTGAACTATATGTAGTCTGATAAACGATACAGCTATGACACTGAACGAAACAAAAACAACGTGCTACCATTGTGGTGAAGATTGTGCCGACAGCCCGATTGTGTTGGAAGATAAACACTTTTGTTGTCATGGCTGTAAAACAGTTTATGAGATACTGCAAGACAATAATCTTTGTTCTTATTATGACCTTAACCAGCATGCCGGGGTTAGTCTGAAAGCGGCTAACTTTAAGGGCAGGTTTGATTATCTGGCAGACGACAAAATTCAGGCGCAATTGCTTGATTTCAGCAGCGAGACCATTCATAAGGTTACGCTTTTTGTTCCGGCCATTCATTGTAGTTCTTGCGTATGGTTGTTAGAAAACTTCAACAAAATTCAGGACGGAGTATTTACAGCCCGGCTCAATTTTCTGAAAAAGGAGCTGTCGCTGAGCTATGACCCAGCCAAAGTAAGCCTGAAAACCATAGTGGAGCTACTGGCAACACTGGGGTATGAGCCACTGATAAACCTGCAAAGTGCGGAGCATCAGCCCGGGCAAAACCGTGTGCAACGCCGCCTGATTATGCAGATAGGGGTGGTGGGCTTTTGCATGGGTAATATCATGCTGTTGAGTTTTCCGGAGTATTTCCGGCTTGATTTAAATAATCTGGTGGATGCCACTTATCAGAGGTTTTTTCTGTATCTCAACTTTCTGTTATCGTTGCCGGTGTTTTTCTTTGGGGCTTCAGATTACCTGAAAGGTGCCATTGTGTCTATCAAAGAGAATATCCGAAACAAAACCCATGTGTTAAGTGTAGATATTCCTATTGCGCTGGGTATTACAGCCTTGTTTGTACGCAGTAGTTTCGAGACCTTCGTTAACCATTCAGCCGGGTATTGGGATAGCCTCGCCGGGCTGGTTTTTTTTCTGCTTACCGGCAAATGGGTTCAACAGGTAACTTATAACTACCTTTCTTTTGAACGAAACTACAAATCTTATTTCCCGCTGGCAGTAAAAGTAAACGGAGGTTATAAAAACGTAACTGAGGTTCAGAAAGGCGATGTACTGGAGATACACCATCAGGAGCTGATTCCGGCCGATACGCTGTTGCTGTCGGAGCGAGCCTACGTTGATTACAGTTTTGTAACGGGGGAATCGGAACCGATAAAAAAAGAGAAAGGCGAATTGATATATGCTGGTGGCCGGCTGATTGGCGAAAAGGTAACACTGGCGGTGCAAAAGAAGGTGTCGCAAAGCTACCTGACCGAGTTATGGAACAACGAGGCCTTTAAAAAAGAAAAAAAGACGCCTGCTACTGATCTGGCCAATGCCTTTAGTAAATATTTTACCTATACCACTTTAATGATTGCGCTTGTAACAGGCATTTACTGGTACAATGTACAGCCCGATATTGTTTGGAAAAGCTTAACCGCTGTGCTGATGGTGGCCTGCCCATGTGCCCTGACACTATCAATGCCATTTACCATGAACACCACCATGGGTATTTTTGGGCGCAATAAGTTTTTTGTTAAAAATCAGAATGTAATTCAACTGCTTACAGAGATTAATGAGGTGGTGTTTGACAAAACCGGAACCCTTACCGAAAACAAAAACGGCCAGTTGCACTTTGAAGACGGCCAACTTACCGAAGAAGAAAAAGGGTGGGTTAGCCAGCTTACGGCACAGTCGGTGCACCCGCTGAGCAAAATGATAAGCCGCCACCTGGGTGCCGGAAGCGGCGAAATCAGTTATTTTAATGAAATAAAAGGCATGGGTATTGAAGGGGCAGTAGCCGGTAATTTTATAAGGCTGGGTAATGCAGAGTTTTTAGGTTTGCATACCCATACCCTGCGCACCGGGCAGGTAAATGTAGAAATTAATAAGGAGTACCGGGGGTATTTTACAATCAAAGCCAATTATAGAAAAAACTGGCGCGAAGTGTTGACCCGGTTAAAATCTGGCTTTAAGCTTGCTTTATTATCTGGCGATAACGATGAAGAGAAAGAAAACCTGAACCCTTATTTTGATAAAAACCGTTTGCTGTTTAATCAGAAACCACAGGATAAACTTGATTTTATAAGAATAGAGCAGGAGAGTGGCCGCCACGTGCTAATGATTGGCGATGGCCTGAACGATGCCGGAGCCTTGCGCCAAAGTAATGTGGGCATTGCCCTGAGCGAAGACGTGCAGGCGTTTTCGCCGGCTTGTGATGCTATTCTGGATGCCACAAAGTTTGACAGGCTGACCGACTTTCTCCGTTTTAGTAAAACGGCGCTTAATATTGTAAAAGCCAGCTTTGTGTTGTCGCTGGTCTATAATTTTATAGGTATTGGCTGGGCGGTTTCGGGGCAATTATCACCAGTAATGGCAGCTATATTTATGCCCTTAAGCTCGCTTTCTGTAGTATTGTTTGCCGTAGGCATGACCTACCTCTTTGCACGCATCAAAAAACTGATTTAAAATGGCTGTTATTATATTTCTGGTTGTGGCGGCCCTGCTGGTAGCGGGTGGCTTCTTGTTCTCGTTTATCTGGGCTACTAACGATGGCCAGTTTGACGACACCTATACGCCCTCGGTAAGGATTTTATTTGATGAAGAAAAACCTGCCGAAAATCATAAAGTTTCATGAGACACAATAGATTTTGGTTGGCAGCGCTTACCTAGTTTTGCTTATCAATTTAACCTGTCTATGAAAACAAAAGTACATAGAAACCTGATTGCGTACGTTCGTAAATCTATTGTGTTTGTCCTTGAGTCCGGGGCTTTGGCCGGTGTTATATTGTTGGTGATTTTATTCTTTGTTGCCCGTAATTGTGAGGCGCAGGTTGATTTTGCCGGGATTCCGGAAACAGAGAAATTCATAAACAATAAAGCACAGATAACCGTGAAAAACGTAAAGTACGTGCAACGGGAAGATGACATTGACTGCACCTGGAAGACGTCTCATGCGGTGTTGGACGGAATGCTTGACATTCGGACTCAGGATTTTCTGAACGATTGGTTGTCTGGTATGACAGCCTTTGGAAATTGTGAAGGAGACAAAGAATGCTATGATTTTGAACTGTATCATTATTTCTATAAATCAACCCGGGTGAGTTACCTGAAAAACGATTTTCTGGGTTTTTATCTGCATGAGGGTAACTGCAAAACTGAAAGAAGCTATTGTCTTGAAAATCAGGACTGGGAGATATATGACCTGAGAGGCAAGCGTTTTTTGCAGGAAAGCGATATCATTAATCAGGATGAAAAATCGCAGAAGATATTTTATAGCCTGATTGAAAACCGGGTAAAAAAACTAAAGCAGAATCTGGTGAGCGACTGGAAAGCCTATACCAGACAAATAGGCCTTGATAAAAATATGCTTGTGGTGTATCTGAACAACGACATGATGAACAACACCAGAGGTGTGCTACTGAAATTCAGAATAGAAGAAATTGAAAAAGTATTAGTGCCTTGCTTTGCGAACCGCCTCAATAACCGCGGATGCGAAAAAATAACAGAAGCCCCGGGCATTACGCAACAATTTATAAAAAATTAAAAAACTGTCAGTTTTGTTAAGGTATAAGGCAGTTTTTTAATTTGCTAGGGTAAAGTATTTAGGTTCAAATGCTGAAAAAAGACAGGTTTTGCCTGTCTTTTTTTTTCTGACATCAATCATGTTTGTGCCTATATACGCTCATAAAAAAATGATGATGGCTGATATAGCTTTGTTTCGTTAAAATAAATTTCAACCATCATGAAAAAAGTACTTCTTCCGACCGATTTCTCGAAAGCTTCAGAAAAGGCCATACGATACGCCATTCAATTGTTTGGCGATACCCCCTGCGAGTTTACGTTGATGCATGCTTATGATACTTTTCCGACAGGAGGGTCTCCTGAAATTGCGTATTCTATGATAGAAGAGTTATTCTCCCGTGCCAAAGAAGAAATCCTGGAGCATCTGGAAGAAGTAAAACAATGGGATACCCGCAAGATACATACATTTAAAACAGATTTGATGCCAACATCGCCCGGTAGTGCCATTCAGGTGCTTAACCAGAAAAATCAGTATGATTTTGTAGTGGTAGGCGCCACAGGTAAGGGTAATGACATACTATTTGGCAGTACTGCTACCGATGTGGTAAGAAATGTAATGACCAATTCTATTGTTGTACCAGTTAAATCTGAATTAAGACCAGTAAGAAATGTAGTGCTTGCGGTTGACTACAAACCTGTGCAGTCTTTTCATGAGCTGGATGAACTGAAAGCGTTGCTGATTAACAATAATGCTACACTTACCTTATTGAATGTTTTGAAAGAAAACCAGCTTCCGACAGATATAAACAGCCTTACCAGATACGAATACCATGATTATTTTAAAGGCGTGAATCTGGTGGATTATCAGATAATAGGTGATACGGCAGAGGAAGGAATAATTGAGTATCTGAATAACCATGAGGCAGATATGCTGGTAATGGTTACACGCCGGCATACATTTTTTGATGTACTGTTTAACCGTTCAGTTACCCGCCGGTTTGCCTATAATCCATCCATACCTTTGTTTAGTATTTATGACGAAGCGAACATTACAGTGCCAGAACATGAAGTAGTTACTTTTTAAAGTATGGCAGGGTCAGCACAATCAGGCCGGCCATTCTGGTTTGAAAAAGCCCCGATTAGCCTTGATATCAGCAAGAAAAGACCCCTTTGTCTGCTAAAGGCAAAGGGGTCTTTGCTAAAAGCCTGCCAGCAAAGAAACCCATAAAAAAATATATTCTATAAAGTAAAACAGACCATTTTCAGGTCTGAAAATCTACCTGAATCATTCAAATATTTAAACACACCAGACAATGAAAAAGTATTCAGAACTAAGCCATAGTCATTTTCAGAACAGGATATGGCGTAACGAACTGGAAATGATGCAAAAGGAAACAGATTTTTTTCTGACCGTAGTACAGGAAATTGACACCCTTGACAACAAAGAGCTCAATAACAGGCAGGAGTGGTTCATAAACCAGTTTCATCATTTTCAAAGGCTTATTAAACAGTTATCGACCGAACTGGCCGACATTGAAAAGGGGTTGGCTGTAGGCGTACAGGAAGATAAAATTCTTGATAAGGAGCAAAGGCTGGACCAGAACTATTTCAAAGAAAGAATGGATTATTTTGAGCAGGACTACCGTAGCGTGAAAGCCAGATTCAGGGCTTTTATTGCCAATTCAGATACCGAAGGCATTGATTAAGCAGGGAAATACTACCCCGCCTGAATTATGATTAATGTCATGTTTTCTTAAAGCCTATGTCATGTTTTCAGCATAGTGCCGAAAGTAATTTTACGCCATCAAAGTTTCTAAACTTAATTTTACTATGCAGCATATTACGCAGCCCGAGTCAGTTGGGACATTAGAACGATTTGAATATGATAATAAAATCGTCAAAGCCTTTCTTGTTGTAACGGTCATTTTTGGTTTGGTTGGCATGTTAGCCGGCTTAACCCTGGCTGTACAACTCTTTTGGCCTGGAGCCAATTTTGAAACCCCCCACGTTACCTTTGGGCGGTTAAGACCTTTACACACCAATGCCATTATTTTTGCCTTTGTAGGCAATGCCATGTTTGCAGGTATTTACTACTCAATGCCCAGGCTGCTAAAAACCGCCATGTTCAGCAAGGCGCTATCGTGGATACACTTCTGGGGCTGGCAGCTTATTATTCTGGCAGCGGCTATTACGCTTCCTCTTGGTATAACAACCAGTAAAGAATACGCCGAGCTTGAATGGCCAATAGACATTGCCATTGCTTTAATATGGGTAGTATTTGCCATTAATATGTTTGGCACTATTATACGCCGCCGCGAGCGCCACATGTATGTAGCCGTTTGGTTTTACATAGCCACTGTAGTTACAGTTGCTTTGCTGCACATTGTAAACTCTTTTGAGTTACCAATTTCATTAACCAAAAGTTATTCTCTATACGCCGGTGTGCAAGATGCCCTGGTACAATGGTGGTATGGCCACAACGCGGTTGCGTTCTTCCTCACCACGCCTTATCTGGGTTTAATGTACTACTTCCTGCCTAAGGCAGCCAACAGACCCGTATATTCATATAAGTTATCAATTATCCACTTCTGGTCGCTCATATTTATTTATATCTGGGCGGGGCCTCACCACTTGCTGTACTCTTCATTGCCAGACTGGGCACAAAGCCTTGGTACGGTGTTCTCAATTATGCTTATTGCACCATCATGGGGTGGTATGCTTAATGGTTTGCTTACCTTGCGCGGCGCCTGGGACAAAGTTCGTGAAGACCCGGTTCTTAAATTCTTTGTTGTAGCTGTAACTGCCTATGGTATGGCTACTTTTGAAGGCCCGATGTTGTCTTTGAAAAACGTGAATGCTATTTCGCACTTTACAGACTGGACCATCGCCCACGTGCACGTTGGTGCCCTTGGCTGGAACGGTTTCATGATATTCGGTATCCTTTATTATCTGATACCACGTATGTATAAAACCCAGCTTTACTCTAAAGGATTAACCAACACGCACTTCTGGTTAGGTACATTAGGTATAATATTTTATGCGTTGCCTATGTACTGGGCGGGTTTCACACAAAGTTTAATGTGGAAAGAGTTTACACAAGATGGGTTCCTTGCTTACCCTAACTTCCTTGAAACCGTTACACAGATTGTGCCTCTGTATATGATCAGAGCCGTGGGTGGTACCATGTATCTGATTGGTACGCTGGTAATGATATATAACCTGATTCAGACAGCCAAACAAGGTACTTTTGTTGCGGTAGAATACGGCGAGGCACCAGCGCTTGAAAAACACGTAAAAGTTGTAGGTGGTGGCTGGCACTCAGTTTTAGAGCGTAAGCCGGTAGTTTTTACGGCTTTGGCAATTATAGCCGTGGCTATTGGCGGGGTGGTAGAGTTTGTGCCTACTGCGCTGATAGACTCTAACGTACCTACTATTGCTGCAGTGAAACCTTACACCCCACTTGAGCTGGAAGGCCGCGATATCTACATCAAAGAAGGTTGTGTGGGCTGTCACTCGCAGATGGTTCGTCCGTTCCGTTCAGAAACCGAACGCTACGGCGAGTACTCTAAAGCTGGTGAGTTTGTGTATGACCACCCGTTCTTGTGGGGTTCTAAACGTACCGGTCCGGACTTGCACCGTGTTGGTAAAAAATATCCAGACAGCTGGCACTATAACCACATGATGGACCCTACCACTATGTCGCCCGGTTCAATTATGCCGCCTTACCCGTGGTTGCTTGAAAACGATTACGATAAGGAGATGATTCCGGCAAAAATTAAAGCCATGCGTACCCTGGGTGTGCCATATCCGGAAGGTTATGAAAACATCGCGGTTGCTGATGCAGAAAAACAAGCTGCAGAAATTGCGAAGCGTCTGGCTGATGCCAAAATTAAAACAAGCGGCGATAAGGAAATAGTAGCCCTGATTGCTTATCTGCAGAGACTAGGTACTGATATTAAACAATAATTATTTACGACCATGTTTAAACATTATTTCGAACAAATAGACGGCGTGAGCATCTACCCGGTTTTTTCTCTGCTTGTTTTCTTTTTCTTTTTTCTGGGTCTGGGCTGGTATGTCATAAAACTTGATAAAAAGAAACAAAGCTACATAGAGAAGCTGCCATTAGATTAACCGGCTCCGAGCCAAATATCCAGGTTTAAAGAAAATTAAAATATACTCATTTATGGGAACATTCATTAAATCAGGCGATGAACTCATTCAACTCCTGGTGCTTATTATACTGATTCTTACAGCTATCGTTCTGCTGGTTGTGGTTTTAAATATGTATCGGGTTATCAGCAGGATTATCGCCGAAAAAGAAGGCCGTACTATTGAAACTTTCAGTTTTCAGAAATGGTGGCAAAGAGAGGCCGGAACGGACATTCCGTTAGAAAAAGAAGAGTCTATCATGCTAGGCCATAACTATGACGGCATACAGGAGCTCGACAACCACCTGCCACCGTGGTGGGTTAAGCTTTTCTATATCACTATTGCGTTTTCTGTAGTTTACATAGGTTTATATCATATCTGGAACATCACACCCTTACAGGAAGAGGAATACCAGATTTCGATGGATGAGGCTAAGAAAGAGGTTGAGTTGTATCAGTCTAAGATGGCTAATACCATTGACGAGAAATCGGTTAAACTGATGAAAGACGACAAAACCCTTAGCCAGGGTAAACAGATTTTTACCTCAAAATGCGCAGCTTGCCACGGGCAGGCAGGTGAAGGCGGGGTTGGGCCAAACCTTACTGACGAATACTGGCTGCATGGTGGTACTATTAATGATGTTTTTAAAACCGTTAAATACGGTGTACCTGAAAAGGGTATGATTGCCTGGCAGGCAACCATGAAACCGGCAGAGATACAAGAGGTAAGTAACTACATTTTGTCTATACAAGGTACTAATCCGCCTAATGCAAAGGCACCTCAGGGAGAAAAAGCCTCAGCCGGGGCTGATTCAACCGCAACTAAGTAACAAACATTCCTGATGGTGGCAGGTAGTAAAATTCCGGCCGCCATCAGAAAGAAATAAATAACCGGAACCGTGAGCAATTTAGATTTTATAGATGAGGCCTACCGTGACAGCATTGCCACCGTAGACAGTGAAGGGAAGAGAATTTGGGTGTTTCCGAAAAAACCGAGTGGTAAGTATCATAATTACCGGATACTGACAACCATTGTTTTTCTGACGCTTTTTTTTGCGGGCCCATTTGTGAAAATCAACGGACAGCCCCTTTTGATGATTAATGTGTTTGAGCGGAAATTTGTGTTGTTCGGCCAGTTGTTTCTGCCACAAGACTCTGTTATTTTTAGCGTGGGTCTGATTACGTTCTTTATATTTATTACCTTATTTACGGTAGTTTACGGCCGGTTCTGGTGTGGCTGGGCCTGCCCTCAGACAGTTTTTATGGAAATGGTTTTCCGTAAAATTGAATACTGGATTGAAGGAGACCGCAAACAGCAGCTGGCGCTGAGCAAAGCGCCCTGGACAACCGAAAAGATTCTGAAAAAGGGAGCCAAAAGGTTAATATATCTGCTTATATCTATTCTGATAGCCCATACCACTATGGCGTACCTGATAGGTATTGATGCAACGGTTGGTATTATTTCGCAGTCGCCGGCAAATCATTTACCCGGATTTATCGGTCTGGTAGCTTTTACAGCGGTGTTTTATTATGTTTTTGCCAAATTAAGAGAGCAGGTTTGTGTGGCTATTTGCCCTTACGGCCGTTTGCAGGGGGTATTAATGGGGCGCAATACCATTAATATTATTTATGACTGGGTGCGCGGCGAACCCCGTGGCAAACTGAACAAGCACGAGCCAGCCAACCAGGTAGCCGCACCAAAAGGAGACTGCATAGATTGCAAATTATGTGTTCAGGTATGCCCTACGGGAATTGATATCAGAAACGGGTCTCAACTGGAATGTATTAACTGCACCGCCTGTATTGACGTTTGCGATGACGTAATGACCAAGATAAACAAACCCACAGGTTTGATAAAATACGGGTCGGCAGAAAGTGTTGAAAAACGCATTCCATATAAGATGTCGCCACGGGCTTATGCTTATTCGGTAGTTTTATTGTTGCTGGTTGGGGTAGAGGTGTTTCTGCTGATGAGCCGCTCGGTTATTGAAACAACCATTATGCGTGTGCCGGGGCAGATGTATCAGGAGCAAGCCAATAACAAAATCAGTAACCTCTATAATGCCCAGATTGTGAATAAAAGTAATGAAGACCTGGTGGTAACCTTAAAAGTGGGCGACAACGCAGGGAACATCAGATTGATAGACGGCAAAAAAAGTATCAGAATAAAAAAAGAAGGCAAGGCTGATGTGGTTTTCTTTCTGGATATGAATAAAGCCGATATTAAGAAAATAAAAACCAGTCTTGAAATAGAAGTTTGGGAAGGAGACAAAAAACTGGAAAGCATCAAGACTAATTTTTTGGGATTCAAAGATAATTGAGTAATTGGGCGAATGAGCGATTTAAGGTATCCGGAAGAGGGTTGTCAATGTTATTGGTAAATAATCATGAAGGGAATCAAAAGAACTTTGAGTCAGTTAAATCGACAGTTCAAATTTTAAGAGATAGGAGCTATAATCGCTCAATTGCTTTAATACTTAGTTCATAAAATAATCATACCATGAATTTTGGACATAAAATTGGAATATTCTACGGGTTGTTTGTAGTCTTTATGATTACAATGGTGGTGCTTTGTGTGCAGCAGAAAGATATTTCGCTGGTGAGCAACGACTACTACAAAAAAGAAATTGCGTATCAGGATGAGATTATCAAGCAACGGAATGTGGCACAGCTGGCGGCCCCTGTAGTGATAAGCTACACTGGCGAAAATCAACAGGTAAATATCAGTTTTCCTGAAGAATTGAAAGGGGCAACAGGTACGGTACAGTTCTATCGTCCGTCTGATGCCAAAAAAGATTATTCGCTTGCACTGAGTATCAATGAAAATACGGTACAAAGTATTCCGGTGAATCAGCTGGCTAAAGGACTTTGGGTTGTAAAACTCGAATGGCAAAAAGCCGGAAAGACTTATCTGAAAGAAGAGAAAATAGTTTTGTAAGATGTTGTATTCAGCATTGATGATAGGGTTTGCCGGAAGTTTGCACTGCATGGGTATGTGTGGCCCTATTTCTATGCTTTTGCCCGGCGATAAATCCAGACACGGAAGGTATATTCTGGGCAGGCTCATTTACAATACCGGACGCATTTTAACCTACAGCCTGCTTGGGCTGCTGGTTGGCTTTGCCGGAGAAAAGGTGGCATTGCTGGCCTCGCAAAAAACACTATTTGTGGCAGTAGGATGCCTGATATTGCTGGCGTTTATTCTGCCTTCCCGCTGGACTAAATCAATAGACGTATTACCTTATGTGAGCCGTTTCAATAACTTTATAAAGTCTTCGCTGTCTGGTTTCTACAAAAAGCATTCTTTGTTTTCGCAGTTTATTTTCGGGGTTCTCAATGGCCTGTTACCTTGCGGGCTGGTTTATGCCGCACTGAGTGGGGCTTTTCTGATGAGTGAGGCCTGGGAGAGTGTGCTGTTTATGGCATTATTCGGGTTGGGTACTCTACCCATGATGCTCGGCTTTGCTTTTCTGGGCAATGGTATCCGTAAATACGTCAGTTTTCAACCTAAGGCTGTTTATAGATTCTCTTATATTGCACTAGCCGTTTGGCTCATTTTCAAAGGTGTTAATATATCTTCAAATCACTTAACCGAACATGATGCACACGGCATTTCGGTTTGCAGAGGCAAATAAGGGTCTCATCCGGCTACTTCACTCTTCAGATACTGCTTTTTATATTCCAGTGGGGTAGTGCCTTTCACTTTTCTGAAATGCCTGTAGAAATTAGAAAGGTTATTAAAGCCGCTATCAAAGCATATTATCTCAATGCTCAGTTTATTTTCTATTAATGCCCTGCAAGCATGGCTTACTCTTACTTCCGTCAGAAAATCGTTATAAGTTTTGTGGGTCATTAATTTAAAGTATCTGCAAAACGAGGTGGTGCTCAGGTTGGCTATGGCGGCTATGTCTTCCAGGCTGATGTCTTTGGCATAATTGGCCAGTGTATAACTGCATACATTATTTAGCCTGACGGTTTCCATTTCGTTCGACTGGTAAAAGGCATTGGCGGCGGTTATCATTTCCAACTCGTCAGACTCCGTCAGCAATTCAAGAACAGATAACAGAATCACCAGCCTTTGCAAAGGGCCGGCCGTAACGGCACCTTCCATCAGGGTTTTCAGGCGCTGTGCTGTATTACCTTTAATAAGCAGGCCTTGCTTGGCTTTTTCGTACAGTTTCCTGATGGCATAGGCTTCATTTAAGTTCAGGAAGTCGCCCCCCAGGCAATCGGGCATAAACTGCATTACTATGGCCTCTACCTGCAAATCTGCATTACCCTGAAAATACTCTTTATTGCAGCGCCAGGTATGGGGCAGATTTTCGCCCAGTAGCAATACCTCGCCTGATGAAAAATTACTTACGTTGTCGCCAATAAACCGAACCCCTTCACCCTTTATTACATAATGAAGTTCAAGTTCGGGATGATAATGCCATATAGAGCCGAAGTTAGGTTTTATGTCGTGTCTGATACTGAACGAATGCCCTGTGTTGGTGGGTACTTTATGAAAATGCGGTTTCATCGACTAAAAAACTAAATGCTAATATTGTACAATGATTGGGAAAGAGTATATAAAAAACCTGTATTTTTATCTTCTATCTTTGTAAAGTTAAATAAAATATTTGTCAGATTATAAAAAACAGCTATTGGCTTAAAAATCAATGTATGTTTTTATCATAATACTGTAAAGTGTACCAATTGGCCTATTGCATCTTTCAACCCTAACTCATGAATATTTCCAAGCTTCCTGTAATTGACCTGCTTATCATTTTTGGCTATCTGGTCGGAATGGTAGTGATAGGTATTTATTTCTCACGAAAAAACAAAGACGCCGACCAGTTTACCACGGCCTCGGGCAAAATACCGGGCTGGGCCATTGGTCTTTCTATCTATGCCACATTCCTGAGCAGTAATACTTTTCTTGGTGTGCCGGGCAAGGCATTTGGCAGTAACTGGAACTCGTTCGTTTTTAGTCTTTCTATGCCCGTAGCTGCCTGGGTGGCAGCTCGTTTCTTTGTGCCTTTTTACAGAAACACCGGAGAGGTATCAGCCTACACCCATCTTGAAAATCGGTTCGGAGCCTGGGCCAGAACCTACGCCGTTGTCTGTTTCCTGCTTACGCAGCTGGCTCGCATGGGTTCTATTTTCTTTGGTATTGCGCTTAGCTTGCAGGCACTCACCGGTTATTCAATGGAAAGCGTCATGATAGTGGTGGGTATCTGTATCATTATTTATACCGTAATGGGTGGTATGGAGGCCGTTATCTGGACAGAAGTGGTGCAGGGCGTAATAAAGACCATCGGAGCGCTTATTATTCTGGCGCTGGTAATAAAAGGTATGCCGGGTGGTGTAAGTAAGATAATTGAAATTGGTCAGGCAGATGGTAAGTTCAGCCTGGGTAGTTTTGCGCCTGATTTTACGCAGTCTACTTTCTGGGTTGTATTGTTATATGGTTTTTTCATGAACCTTAACAACTTCGGGATGGACCAAAACTATGTGCAACGTTATCATACAACGTCATCTATTAAAGAGGCTACGCGTTCTATCTGGTTGTGTGTGTATTTGTATTTGCCTGTTTCGCTTATATTTTTTGTAATTGGCTCTTGTTTGTATGCGTATTATCAGGCCAACCCCGATATGCTTAATCAGGTGCGTATGCAAGTAGCAGCCGAACGCCTGCCGGGTGGCAGTGCCGAGGCCATCAAACAGTTAGCGGCCTCATTGTCACCAGCCGATTTCGGCGACAAGGTAATGCCTCATTTTATGGTCAACAAAATACCGGCTGGTCTGGTAGGTCTTATTGTGGCGGCCATTATGTCGGCAGCTATGAGTACCATCAGTTCGGGTATGAATGCCTCAGCCACCGTTTTTTCAGTGGATATTTACCAACGTTACATCAAGTCAGACTTAACCTCTAAGCAGTCGCTCAGGCTGTTATACATTGCCACGACGGTTTTTGGCCTTTTAGGCATGTTTACGGGTGTGGCCATGATAGGCGTCAAAAGCGTGCTTGACATCTGGTGGATGCTATCTGGTATTTTTGCCGGAGGTATGCTGGGTCTTTTCCTGCTGGGTATGATAGCCCGCAAAGCTAAAAATGCAGAAGCAGTAATCGCAACCATTGTTGGTATTCTGGTAATATGCTGGATGACCTTCTCTAAGCAGATACCAGACCAGTACGCTGCCTTGCGTAGTCCGTTTCATCAGAATATGATTATGATTGTGGGTACGCTGAGTATCTTCCTGACTGGCCTGCTTTTAAGCAGGCTAAAAAAAGCAAATGATTAACCTCTCAATTTTGAATAATTTATAACATTATGTTGTCTTCCACCAATACTTTGCCACAGGGTTTTATACCTGTAATGCTAACGCCGTTTACAGATTCAGGAGCTGTGGACTATGATGGGCTGAAAGTCCTGACAGAATACTACATCAATGCAGGTTCGGCCGGTTTGTTTGCCAACTGCTTGTCGAGCGAGATGTATGAGTTGACGGAAGAAGAGCGGCTGGCTGTTACAAGCCAGGTTGTAAAACAGGCTGCGGGTGTTATTCCGGTTGTAGCTACAGGCACGCTGGGCGGTACTATTGCCGAACAGGCCGAATTTGTTAAGAAAATTTATGCCACAGGCGTGCAGGCTGTTATTGTTATTACAAGCCTGATTGCAGAGGCAGACGAGTCGGACGAAGTATTTGTGGAGCGAATGGAAGAGCTGATGAGTCTTACCCCTGGTATTCCGTTGGGCTTTTATGAATGCCCCGTACCCTACAAACGCCTGATAAGCGCCGAAATACTGGCCAGATTGCTGCCAACCGGGCGTTTGATTTATCATAAAGATACCTGCCTTGATGCCGTAGAGGTAAAACGCAGAATTGATGCGGGTCAGGGCTATAATTTTGGTTTGTATGATGCCTACATGGTTAATGCCAGGTCTTCTTTGCAGGCTGGTGCGGCCGGACTGTCGTGCATACAGGGTAATATTTTCCCCGAATTGATAGTTTGGTTCTGCAAACATTTTAACGACGAAAACCGCGTGGCAGAGGTTGAAAAAGTACAACAGTTTTTTAATGACTCTATGGATATAGTGCATTCGGCTTATCCTACAATTGCCAAATACAGCCTGGTAAAAAGAGGCTTTCCGATATCAACCTATACCCGCCGCGATGTTGGTGTGCTGACAGACACCCTGAAAGCGGGTATGGACGACCTGCTGGTTACCATTGATAACCTGCAGAAAGAACTAGGGATAACCCCCGCCTACCTAAATGCAGTGGCTTTAGCTTAGAATTTTTTTTTCTTTAGTAATTGTTTCATACGCAGAATCTCCGGCAAAAATCTGTCGGAGATTTTTTTGTTACTATCATCCGGTATAGCAACTATATACCTTCAATTGGTAACGAAAGGCGGGTTTATTGTGTTAAGTCTATTAGAAAACAGAATACAATAATGCTAAAATTAGGAATACTTGATCAGTCGATAGTACCCACTGGCAAAACCGCTGTTGAAGCTATTGAAGAAACCATAGCCACAGTAAAACTCGCCGAAAAGCTGGGTTATAACCGCTTTTGGGTATCTGAACACCACAATTCAACTTTTATTGCCGGCTCTACGCCAGAGCTCCTGATGGTAAAACTGGCCGATGTAACACAACATATCAGAATAGGGTCGGGGGGTGTAATGCTGCCCAACCACAGCGCACTAAAGGTAGCCGAGAATTTCAGAATGCTTGAAACCCTTTTCCCGGGGCGAATTGACCTGGGCATTGGACGTGCACCCGGTGGCGACAGAATAACGGCTGCCTTGCTGAATCCGGCTAATGATTTCAGTGAAGAGAGCTATTTAAAACAGCTGGAATACCTGCAAAGGTTTTTTACTGATACCGCCGCCACCAAATATGGCCCTCTGCTGGCTGTTCCGCAGGCGCCAACCATACCAGCCCAATGGGTGCTTAGCTCAAGCGGGGGCAGCAGTAAAATAGCAGCCCGGTTTGGTATGGGGCTGGCCGTAGCCCGATTCATCAACGGTTTTGCTCAGCCAGATATAGTTGAGGTGTACAAAAAGAACTTTGAGGCGTCGTCGCAGATGGCAAAGCCACAAGCCTTGCTTTCTATTTCGGTGCTTTGTGGCGAAACCGAAGAGCAGGCACAAGATATGCGCAAGTTTATTGATTATGTGCTGGTACAATTTGAGCAGGGTAGGTTTGATAACTTTGGCGACGAAAACTATATCAGAAAGTACCAGTTTACATTGGCAGAGCAGGAGCGTATCCATCGTAACCGTGGCAGGGTTATTTCTGGTACGAAAGATGAGGTAAAAGAAAAACTTCTGGCACTTGCCAGCGACTTTGGGGTAGACGAGGTAATTGTTTCTACAATGGCCAACAATACAAGTAGCAGACGCCGCTCTTTTGAATTGCTGGCCGAGGCTTTTGACCTGAAACCCGGCGAATAATTGTAATCCGGGCAGTGGGGGACACCCCTGGCACGGTTGTCGTATGATAAACAATGGCGCGGTAGTAGTATTAAGGTTTACAAAGGTGCGGTTTTATTAGTATTTCATTAAAATTGGAATCTGATAGCGGTTAACTAAAGTTTACTGATTAAATTGTGCCTGATAACATTTTGCTACTACCTGCCTGAAATTGAATGTCGTACGTACAAAAATTACCTATTATGTCCTCTAAATTTTTTCGGGCAGCGTTTATCTTTATTGGTGTGCTTGTATTGCTTCTGGCCGGAGTAGGCCTGGTGGCCTATTTAAATCAGGACAAAATTTTTGACCGCCTTAAGTCTGCTGCCAATGAGAAAATAGACGGCACCCTTGAGATAAGGAGTTTTAAATTTACTCCGTTCAATAATGGCGTTGGGTTCACTTTCTCTTTAATGGGTGTAAAACTGAGCGACAGAGATTTCAACAAGCATAAAACACCTCTGATTGATGCCGGTACTATTAGCATAACTTTAAAAACCACAGCGCTTTTACAAGGGAAGGCCGAAATACATGCCCTTAAGTTTACCAACGGCAGCCTCAATATTTTCAGACGAAAAGACGGTACAACCAATCTTGCTGTTTTTGCAAATCAATCCGGAAACAAACCCAATCAGAATAAGAAAGAAGATAACCAGATGCTGGAGCAATTGGATGAAATCGTGTTCCGCGATTTCCACGTGCAGTACATTGATTCGCTTCAGGATAAATCTTTTAATGTTGATTTCCATGATTTTGTAAACAAAATTGATTTTGATAAGGGAATCTGGAATGTGAAATCACGTGGGAATACTTACTTCAAAGGGTTGGTTTTTAACAAAGAGAGGGGCGGTTTCCTGACAGACCAGGAAGTGGAACTGAAACTGGATGTTGCTTACAGGCAGCAGGAGAAACAACTGGTTATTAATCCTTCGGAGATTGAAACGGCAACCAGAGACAAGATTCAGCTATCGGGCATGTTTGATTTCAGCGAGAGCGCCCGTACGATTCAGCTTGATTTTTCAACCAATAAACTCCGGCTTACCAATGCCAGAAAATTGCTGACAAGGCATTTGTCGAATGTTCTTGAAAAAATAAAAATTGATCCCATCGTAACTGCCGATGTTCACCTGAAAGGCAAACTGGGCGAACGGATACCTAAAGTTGATATTAATTTTGATGCGCGCTCGTTTCAGTATCAACTGCGTGTAGGTTTGCTCAGAGACTTAAGCACGCAGGGTATTTTTACCAACCATTACGACGATAAACTACCAGCAAATGATGATAATACCCGCATTACGGGCAACAATATCAGAGGTATGTTTGAAACCGTACCTCTGGAAGCAAAACTGGTAATTACGAATCTGGATCAGGCCCTTGCCGAAATTGGGTGTACATTGAAGGCTGACCCTGATGCGCTGAATGGCCTGCTGGACCCAGACCGCTACAAAGTAAAGGATGGGCTTGCCATTATGAAAATGAATTATAAAGGGAGTATAAAGACGCTATTTGATGCAAAAAAACGTAAAATTAACGGGTTGCTGTTTGGTAATGTATCATTACAGAATCTGGCAATTACGTATCTTCCCAAGAAAATCAGTATACAGCAGATAAGGGGAGATGTGGCCTTTACCGGCGAAGAAGTTCGGATACCCAGCATACAAGTGTTTGACGGCCGCAACAAACTGTTTATTAATGGCGATATCGTGGGGCTGGTTCCTTATCTTTATCTGGATAACTACCCGCTAAAAGCACGCGTAAATATAAATATACCCGACTGGGAGCTTAACTGGCTGAAGGTACTCTTAAACCTGGATAACAACAGACCCAAACGCAGCGGCGATAGTAAATTTACATTGTCTGGTTTTCTTGATAATGCCATAGATAACATAGAAGTTGATGCCACGCTGCAGGCCGGCCGCTTTAAATACAACCGCCTCTCGGCCCAAAATCTGAAAGGGAAAGTAACGCTCAGTTCTAATAAAATAAACCTGACCAGCTTTTCTATGAATGCTTTTGGCGGAACGTTTCAGATATCAGGCGATATCAATAATTTACGTGCCAATGGCAGGCCCATGCAATTGAATGTAAACGCAAGTGTAGATAATACAGACGTGAAGTCGGTGTTTTCTTCTTTCAATAATTTTGGGCAGTACACCATAACAGACAGAAACCTTCAGGGTAAACTGACCAGCAGGTTTAAATTCAGTGCATTGCTGAAAAACGACGCGTCGCTGGTGCCTAATTCGGTACGAGGTGTGTTGTCTGTTGATTTACGTGATGCCGAAATTATTGATTTTGACCCTTTTCTGAAAATGAAACGCTTAATTTTCAGAAATCGTCAGCTTGAACATGTGCAGTTTGCACCTATTGTGCATGAGTTTACCATAAACGGACAGGAAGTGGAAGTGAAAAAAATGCAGATAGAAAGCAATGTAATTACTTTCTTTATGGACGGTGTTTATAGCCTGGGTAATAAGACCGACCTCAATATTCAGATACCGTTCAGTAATCTTCGGAAGCGAGACAGCACCTACCAGTTTCGAGAATATGACCCCAACGTAGGCTCAAACATCTACCTGAAAGCTATTGACGAAAATGGTAAGGTGAATCTCAAACTAATGTTTAAAAGACCAAGAAAGCTGCCTTTCAGAGCTTTCCGGTAAATATCTGTTTAGCGTTACCGATTAATCTGTTAAAGGCAATGGTTTTTCCGTCGTGCGAAATAACCAGATTGGTTGGCGAGGGTGCCGATGGTTTGGTAAGCAGCTGGTATCGTTTTTCAAATGATTCGCTGCCGGTGTTACATTTAACAATGCTGCCTTTCCAGACGTAAAAAAGACTCTTGCCAGACGGATGCCAACGCACATATCCCTCAACGGGGCTGTCATGATGCGTAACCTGTGTCAGGTTTTTGCCGTAGGGGTCAATGGTAAATATTTGTAGAATACCCTTGGTGTCTTTAGCAAGAAAAGCCAGCGACTGGCCATCTGGTGCGCTGCGTACAATACCTACGCAACCGGGTTGCGCAGTATTGGCGGTAAATGTCAGTCTTCTCTGCACGGTGCCTTCAGGCGGTGCAGGCATGGCTGTTTCTGTACCTGCCAGCGGGCCTGAGTTTCCTTCTTTCGTAATATCGTCCGGTATGTCCACAATAAAAACTTCGTCTACTTTTTTGCCGTTTTTGTCAATCACCGAGCCAATAAAAGCACGTGCCATTTGTGGGCTGCCGTCTGGTTTTTTATAGCCGTGTGTACCTACCCAGCTATCACCTGCCGCATGGCTTATTTCATCAGTACCGGGTTTGGGTTCCGGTGTTACTTTAACAACCAGTGCACTGAACCATTCGCCAGATACATTATCACCTTTACTATCTTTTTCAACCTTTACTGCACCTATTCGTTTAGAAACACCAATGGTTCGCAGGTTGTGTTTTTGGCTGGTTGAATCTTCCAGCGCTTTCATGACGGCATCGTTGTATGTGTAGCCAATCCACTGGCCGTCGCCGCTCCATTCGTGGCGATGGGTACCGCCACGCAGGGCTCCTTTGGTGTAAGGGGCTCTAATGTCGCGCGCGTCCATAAAAATGGGTTTTCCGCCGGGTTGGTCTGTATTGATGATTACTCCGGTGCGCCGCCATTGCTGATACGGATTGGCTTCAGTTACGCTCATCAGGCCATGAATAAAAACCACGGCGTTTTCTACAGGCGAGTAGCTAACCGCCCCTGCACCCGGGCCCCATGGCTGATTACTGGGCAATTGGTAAACAATCTTTTTTTCACCCGTTGAAATATTTACTTTTTCAATGCGGCCGGAAGCCGCAATGCCGCCTTCATCGGTTCGGGTATCGTACACCAGCCATTCGTTATCCGGCGAGAAATTATCGTTGTTGTCTAAATCGTGATGATACGTCAGGTCATTCGTAATTTGTTTCTCTTCCAGATACTCCATAGTTGTGCAAGCTGATAATAATGATACAATAAAGGTCAAAAGTAAATATTTCATTGGGTTTGCTGTTAATTTTTGGTCCGAATTACTTCGTCGTAGCCGGTGCGCTTATAACGCCGAGGTATCTGCCCAGCCAGTAAGGCAGTAACCAGATGTCTCCGGCACTATGCTCTGAGGTACCGTTGCCACCACGGCGGTCAAGGTTGAAAGTATTACCATTGTGGCGTTGAATCGGGCTTTCGTCTGGTGGTAGTACTTCTTTAATGGTCTGATTGCGGAAATTAGGCGCTACTTTCTCAATATCCTTACGGTGGCTGTTCATAATTACCCAATCTATCATATCAAGCGGATACTCTCTTAAATACCAGGCTGCTTCGTTCAGGTCAAATTCTTTAACGCCGGTTAGCGCCGTAAAAATATTCCATGCGCCTTCTTTTTCAGGGCGTTCTGCCTGCCAGTGGTCAAGAATTGCTTTTTTATAGGCGGCTTTCAGGGTGTCATTTAATGCATAGCGGTATAAACCCCAGTAGCCAACAAAATACATTTCATCGTCTGAGTGGTTCCAGCCGTCTGACATGTGCTTGCTGTGCTCATCGGCATCTGCGGGCGCTTTACCGATGATGCTCATGGGGCGCATCAGGTTTTCGTAATACCCGTATTTATTCATCAGCTCAAAAGCTTTTTGTTTATATTTCTCCTTTTTAGTGAAGTGATACGCCGTTTGCAACATAGCTACGATGTTCGAAGAGTTCAGTTTTCTGTCGCCCACATTTATCGGGAAAGCATTCACATATTCAGGATTCCAGCGACCCCATTGTGTTGGTTTACCGTTGTAGTCAATCATATACATATTATTTTTGATGATATGGCTCATCATGGTATCTATCAGGGTAATGGCACGTTTTTTAAGAGTCGGCTCCTGAATCAGCTCTGCCATTGCACCATAAGCAAATATATGGCCGATGGCCTCGTCACTACTGGTAGTTGCTTTCCAGTCCCACTCAGGGTCAGCCGAATGCTGCCAGCGCTCAGGGTCTGATAATTGTTCGATATACCCTCTTCTTTCAAAAGAACGTGACGGGAAACCCGGAATGCCGTTAACAGTAAATAAACGCTCCATGGCATCTAACGACTCCACGCAGTTTTGCAGTGCTTCAGGGTCTTTGGTTACCGCATATCTGAAAACTTCGCCGCCCAGATACATAGATGTCCACAAGCCGTCGTTGTCTGAGTCAGACAGATAACCGGTACTTAGGTTGCCTTTTTGCATATTGCTGAGAGAGGCATTGAAACCATTGC
The DNA here is from genome assembly GCF_002855535.1 of Emticicia sp. TH156. NCBI lineage: Bacteria > Pseudomonadati > Bacteroidota > Cytophagia > Cytophagales > Leadbetterellaceae > Emticicia > Emticicia sp. TH156. The sequence goes on along the minus strand of NZ_PKRS01000003.1, from coordinate 360,923 downwards.
GGATATGGCGGCTGCGCACTTGTTTGTCGAAATAAACGGCTTTATCGTGCAGGGTCATTTTCTTAAAACAAATCTGGCCTAAACCAGCAGTAGTAAGAATCAGAGCCGATTTTTCGGGTCCTTCTGCAATGTTGGTAACTTCGTTGCCCGGCAACCAGCGTTCGCCGTTGTAGTAATCAAATTTGCCATCGGCACGAGAAGCAAACGCGCCATTAACTGTACCAAACCAGAATTTGTCGCCGATAGCCTTCACTGCTGTAATTTCGGTAACCGGCAGTTTCTGATTTTTAACGCCTGTTTGTTTTTTGGTGGCAGCATCTAAGGTAATAATGCCGTCGGTAGTACCAATGATTACTTTTTTGCCGTCGGTATCGAAAGCCGTAAAGCCTGCGCCATCAAATACTTTGGTTAGCATGGTGCCCGATAGGGTTGATAAAGATTTTTTACCCAGAATCCAGTAGGTATCGGTACCTGCCTGATAGCGTAGTGCAACTACGTCGTCTCCGGCCAGTGTGCCTTTCCAGATACTTTTAGAATCTTTTACAAGTTGCAGCGACTTGCCGTCTGAAACCAGAAATGTAAAGTCTTTGCCACCTACAAACAATCTGGCTCCGCTTAGCTCATGTTTGTTGAACAATTTACCTGCCCAGGCATTGCTTAGTACAGATTTGTCGTCCAGCAGCACAAACTGATTCTCATAACTGCCCAAACCTTTCAGGTTTTTGTGGCCGATAGTGCGGTAAGTTTTATCTGTTTCTAATGAGCCAGGGTACAGGAATTGACCGTCGTGCGGGATAAGGAGGCCTTCAGACGAAAAAATTTTAATAGCTCCGTTTCTGTCGGCGGCTACATCCATCAGTTTTGTATTGGCAGATTTTGCATAAAACTTAATGGCATAGTCTTGAATAAAAGGCTTGTCGGCGTACACCGGCTGTGTTTTGGCTGTGGGCTTTTGTGCAAAGGATGCAAACCCCGCTAAAGCCAAACCAATGAAAACGTAAGATGATAATCTCATAAGAATGTAAGGTAATTGATTAGTATTTTGTGTGAAAAGGAAATTTACTTGATTTTCTGTGGGTCTACCACGGCATATTTAATTGATTTTTGTTTACTTTCCGGATGATACGAATAGGTTAGGTGCAGAAGCCCGTCTTTGGTTTGTATCATAGAAGGGTAAGAGTATCCACCGCCATTCTTTGGGTCGTGGTCTTCCATTTTTATTTTCCATTTCCAGGTTTTGCCTTCATCGTCTGACAGATACAGGCTTAGCTTGTACCGGCCATCATAGATATCGTTTCCTAAAAATGCCCAGCGGCCGTCGTTCAAAACCAGTAGTTCTACGCTGGCTGTGTTGGGTATATCTGTTTTAACAGAGGCCGACCAGCTTTCGCCTTTATCGGTCGACTCGCTGATGTGCACACGTGTGGGGCCGTCGCCGCTGTCGCGCATGTAGGCAACCAGATTCCCGTTTTTCTTTTGAACAACGGCAGGTTGTATAGGGCCACGGCCAACCAGTGGTAAGCCCGGGTGCCAGGTTGTGCCGTTGTCGTCAGAGATTGCCATCATTGACATATTGTAACCGTCTGAATACAAAGGCAGTACAATGCGTCCGCCGGGCAGTAATAATGGTTTAATGCGGGTCATCCAGCCTATGCTGCGTTTGGTGGCATCAGTAGCGGCTTTTATGATCATGTCGTCATATTTGGGGGCATAACCGGCCCAGCCTGCGTGGGTTTCAGGCATATTTTTGAAACGGCTGGCCACTTCTTTGGCAAAGTCGTCGCCGGGTTTCAGCAGAATGTTATCCTGCCAGTTCCAGACAGGGGCGCCGGGCTTGTTGTAATCGGTAGAGGTTCTGACTCTCAGTATGGATTGTTCCCACTGATTGGCCTGCACGGCTATCCATACCAGAAAAAGTTTGTTTTCCTGGTTAAGAAAAACAACCGGGTTGCAGTCAGGTAGGTTGGGGGTATCGGCCATCAGAAATGGTTCGCTCCAGGTTTTTTCGCCTTTGCGTAGTCTGGCTCCCATAATTTTTACGTCGTCGGCTGTGCGTTCTCCACTTCCCTGAAACCATACAGCCAGAAAGTCGCCGTTAGGCAGGCTTACAATGCTGCTGCCATGCACGTGCTGTGGTTGTACAGGAAATATAATACCCGTATGCAATATGGCCGGATGCTGTGCGATAGCCTGCCAGCTGCTGATAGATAATAATAAAAGTAATGTTAGTGTTTTTTTCATTAAGGCGTTATCAGTTTTTTTATTGGTAGAGACGCATTGCAATGCGTCTTATGGTAGAATTGGGGTATCAACTAATGTGATTTGCAATTCAAATGGCTGAATAATGATTTTATTGTTCGCATCTGCCCCTGAAGCCGCATGCAATGCGGCTCTACGTGTTTGCTGTGTTATTTTACCTTCTTACGTCTCTCAGCCAATTCGCGGAAGGTAGTCAGAATAATGCCTTCTTTTTCAATGTAGGCTTTTAGTTCTGGGTTCATCATTGAAAGCATATCGGCATATCGTGAGCCGCCTGAACCGCTGATGTACTGAAACGCGTCTGTTATATCGCTGCTGTGCACAATCAGCATGGCTACGCCGGGCTGCATATTTTTCAGGGTTTCTATAAATTTCTGTGCTTTATATTTGCCCCATGCTTCGGCAGTTATGTTGCTGCCTTCTGGTTTCCAGTCGCCACTAATGGTGTGCAGGTCGTCAAGTACAGGTAAACCTGCTTTCCATATCATTTCACCTACGGCTTTGGTTTGTTTTACAAGCGCTGGTACGGGTAACTGCATGCCTTCTTTCCATTGCCCTTTGGCTTTCAGGTTTTTAATGACCGGCGCATTGAGGCATTCAATGAGTAGTTTGTTATTGCCACCCGGGAACATAACCGGAATGCCGTTTTCAATACCTACTTTAATGTATCTTTCCAGAAACGGCTGATGCGCAAAGAGTGTACCCATGTGCGAGTCCAGGTGTGTTGGCTTTAAGCCTATTTTGTGGGCACGCGCCAGCTGCGCTCTGATTTCTTTTTCTACCTCATCGGCCGAAGCATTTTTTACCACCTGCTCAACTGAATGCCACATGCAGGCTTCTTCGTCTACAAGGCCGGGTGCGTGTTCGAAACCTGCAACCGGAGCCCAGCGGTAGTCTTTCCATTCAGAGGTAAGGGTGAGGTGCAAGCCTGCATCCAGGTTTGGGTTTTTCTTCTGAATATAGTTTTTAATGAAGCTGGGCGCCCAGGGGCAGGGCATCATAATGCTGCATGAAGTTGCCACGCCCTGTTCAATTGATTTAATAGCGCCCTGGTTAGACGAGTAAGACATACCGCAGTCGTCCACATGGAAAATCACAACTTTTTTGCCTTTCGGGAAACCCAGTTTTTCGGCGTATGTTTCCTGAGCCTGTGCAAAAACGGCAGAGGCTAAGAACAGGCCTGTGAGGAGGGTTGATTTGAGCTTTATCATTTCTATGGTAATTTATTTATTGAATCATGTTTGTGTACCGGCCCATCCAGTAGGGTAGTAGCCAGAAAACGGGTTCTCTTTCTACTTGTGGGTCTCCACCACGGGCATCAAAAGGGTTTTTGTCCCACCGGACGGTTTTTCTGATACTGGCAGGGGGTAGTTCAGAAACCTGCAGTTCATCAAGCACTATGTTTCTTACCAGTTGTATGTCTTCCCGTTTGGTGTGGTCAATGTGCCAGTCTACCAAATCAAGCGGAGTATCTTTCAGGAAATCAACCGAATTGATTACCTCTTTTTTTTTGCCTCTTGAATAACAGTAAATAAAGTTAATAAGCGGATTATGGTCTGCCTTACGGGTCTCAAACCAATGGTCTATGTGTTTTTCATAAAAAGCCAGCCGTTCTGGGTCGGTTTCGTATTTTAAAAGAATGGGGTAAAGATATGCCTGAAGGATGGCGTCAAAATAGATAAACCATGCTCTGTTCTGGTTGGGTACCTGCGCCATATTGTCGAGGTAATGCTCTTCATTAATCAGCCTCAGGTATTGTTGCTGATACTTTTCATTGTTGGTGATATGATGCGCAAATTTAAGAAAAGCCAGCATCTCCATCGAATTCTGGTTTCTGTCGGGTGCCCATTCTGGGTCACGGTTCAGTTGGTCCGGCGACCATACCGACCAGCGGGTTGGTTTGCCGTCTGTGTCAATAAAGTTAAAATTATGCTTGATAAGATAGTCTACGATGCGTGATACATGCTGCCGGACGATGGCTTTTTCGGCCTCGTCGGCCACTAATTCATAGTAGAAAAAATAGCCAAACATGTGCCCGCACATTTCGTCGCTGCTGGTATCGCCTTTCCAGAGCCATTTTCCATCTTTTGATTTGCGCCAGCGCATTTCAACCGGTTTAAAGCGAGGTTCTTTTACCAGTTCGTCTGCCAGTTGGCGGGGTGTAAAAGTACGGTTGCCGTCATGTACCGAACTCCAGCTGGCCGGAACAACGGTACGTGCAAAAAAACCTTCGGTATCTGTTACTTCCTGTAGCAGTTTCAGGAAACCAAAGGCCTTGCGGGCATTTTCTTTTGCTTCCGGACTTTTGGTAGCGGCATACCTGAAAGACTCCATAGCTAAATAATTGCCTGTGTATTCGCCATCATTGTCATCATCTTCCGGTTGCCATGTTGTGGTGTCTCCGGGTATGCGCAGATGCGCCTGTCCGGCTATCCAGGGGGCACGGATGTGGCGTTTCATAAGCACATCCATAAAGTAATCGTTTTTCTGCGCCAATGTCATTTGTCGGTGTTTAATGGCGCTTACTCCTTTAGCAGTAGCTACCCAGGCGTTGCCTTGGGCATCAAAGGCAATGTCATTCACGTGGTCATCCAGCAACCATCTGCGACTGAAAAGCATTGAATATGAACTATCAGGCGTTGATGTATGTGGCTGATAACGAACCAGGCCTTGTTCGGTACCCACCCACAAAGTGCCATTAGGCGCTGTTTCTACACAGGTAATAAATACAGTAGGTAAGCCTTGTTTCGGAGTTATTTCTCTGATTTTTTTATCAGCCTGAATAATACTCACTCCGCCTAAACCTCCTGCCCACAGGTGCTGATTGCTATCAATGGCTATACCTTTGATGTAGCCACTGATGACATCTTCTTTATTGCGGAAGACCCTGGTTTCGTGGCTGTTAGTATGGTATAAGCCCACATCGCTGGCAATCCATAATCCGCCTTTATTGTCTGAAATAACGTCTCTTACAGAACGCGGAAGCTGATAGCCTTCTTTATCCGATTGTGGTTTGTTAAATGTTTTTCCATCAAATAGCCAGATGCCGTGAGGCCCTAAGGCATAAACGCCTTCTTTGGCTGTACAAATAGCAGAAATGGGTGCTATTGCGCCTGTCAGTTTTTCGAGTTCATTGTTTTTGTAGCTATAAATGCCATTCCATGTACCTATCCATACTGTGCCTTCGTCATCTACTTTCACCGCAAAAGCAGGGCCTTTGTCAGTTGCGTTTTGAATGGATGCCCAGTTGGATTCATTGGCTTTTTTCATGAAAATGCCAGAGGCTGTGGCTACCCAAACATTATTTGCTTTGTCGATAACTATGCTTCTTACGTTATTTTCTTCGTCATTTTCACTAATGGGATACGCCTCGTGGTATTCTTGCCAGAAAGGAGCGTCTTTATAAGTAGCGGCAGAGTCCTGCTGTTCAGTAGATTTGCAGGCATACATAAAAAAGGTGATGGTTAATCCCAAAAAAGAGAAAAAACATAGTTTTTTGTATGTGCTGAACAATCCTCTGGTTGTCATGTGCTTGTCTACTTTAAAAGTAATGTAAATACTTTCAATTTTTATTCACTAATTCATCATTCATTAATCCGCCATTTACTATTTCGTCAACGAATATGGCACGGCGTCTTTCCCAACTCCCCAGCTTTTGTTAGGTGTTGCGCCCATTTCAAAAACCAGTTCTCCGCCTGCCGTAATTTCAGACTGGTCAATAAAGCAACGATTGAAAAATTTGCCATTTAGTGTGGCCGATTGTATGTATTTATTGTGAGTGCTATTATTATTGGCCTTTATGGTAAACTTCTTATTGTTTTTTAAATTGATTTCAACGGCATCAAACAAGGGGCTACCAATGGCATACTGGCTGCTGCCCGGGGTAACCGGATAAATACCCATGCTGCTGAGCACATACCAGGACGACAACGAGCCCATGTCTTCATTACCACTTAAACCACCCGGGCCGGTGCGATAAAACTTCTGCATGATTTCACGCGTTCTGGCCTGTGTTTTCCAGGGTGCAGCGGCGTAATTATATAAGTAAGCCACATGGTGCGACGGCTGATTGCCATGCACATACTGGCCGATGGTACCCACCACACCCACATATTTTGGTTCGCTGATGGATGCATCCATTTCAAAAAAGGTATCCAGTCGTTTATTAAAGGCTTCATTGCCGCCCATCAGGTTAATCAGCCCTTTTACATCATGTTGTACCGACCAAAGATATTGCCAGGCATTAGATTCGGTATAATGGCGGTTAGGGCGGCGGCCTACCAGTAGTGGGTCAAAATATTTATAATAACTGTGTTCTCCTACGGTTACTATTTCTTGTTCATTAGTGCCTTTTTCTGGCAGCCAGCTGCCGTTTTTCAGACGCGGGCGCATGAATTGCGTGGTGGTATCATATACATTGCGGTAGTTCAGGGCACGTTTGTAAAACAAGGCTGCCTCTTCTTTTTTACCCAGGGCATCAGCCAGTTGGGCAATACACCAGTCGTTGTAGGCCAGTTCAAGCGTATTCGGTACTGATTCTGTTACGACGTCGCATGGGGCATAGCCCAAACTCATGTATTGTGCCAGACCTGAGCGGCCATTAGAGGCTGGCAATGGAGCAGGTGGTGCCTCAAGCGCCTTTTTACGCATAGCGTTGTAAAGTCCTTCAATATCCCAGTCTCGGTATCCTTTTTTATAAGCATCAACAATAACCGGTACCAGGTGGTCACCTACCATGCCTTGCCCGAAAACGTTTCTGAAATGCTGCGCCGGTAACCAGCCATATTCAGTTGTTTTGGCTGCTATTGATTTCACGAGGTCGTTTACGTGGTCAGGCGCAATAATGGTAAGTAAAGGATGCTGGCTGCGATAAGTGTCCCAGCACGAGAAATTTGGGTAGAAGTCGTAGCCTTTGGCAGTATGCACCTTTTTGTCCATTCCCATGTATTGTCCGTCGGCATCCTGCCCGGTATATTGCGCCAGCAAGCTACGGTAAACTGCTGTATAAAATACCTTTTTTTGGGCGGCGTCAGTAGTTGTTACCAATACCTTTTTCAGTTCGTTGTTCCAGGCCTGGTACGCATTTTCTTTCACCTGGTTGAAATCCCAGTGAGGCAATTCGGTTTGCAGGTTATTGCGCGCGCCCTCAAGGCTCACAAATGAAATACCCACCTTTACCAGTATCTGCTCAGCTTCTTTGGTTGCATAGCTGACAAAAACCCCAACATTGCGGCCTTTTTCTTCATTTTTGTATGGCCAGAAACCCTCTGACGACTCCGGCGTGTTGTAGTCAGCATCCCAGGTGCCATAATAATCAAAAGGCCGGCTGAACTGTGCCACAAAATAGACCATTGTACCGTTGGCATCTTTATAACCCTCAATGGTGCTGTCGCTTACTATTTTTAGGGCAGAAAAACCACTTTTATCATCGTTGCCTATCTCATGGCCCAGGTCAAGTAATATATTGGAGCGCCTGGCTTTCGGGAAAGTATACCGGTGCATGCCTACATGCTTGGTGGTTGTTAGTTCTGCTTTGATGTTCTCGTCTTTCAGCACCACGCTATAATAGCCCGGCACGGCTTTTTCGTCATCCTTATTATATCTTGACCTGTAGCCTGCATCGGGGTTTTCTTTGGTGCCGGGGCTGGTTTGAATTTTGTCTTTAACGGTGGGCATCAGCAGGATATCTCCGCCGGAGTTCATGCCCACACCGCTGAAATGCGTATGGCTGAAACCAACAATAGAGCTGTCAGAATAACTGTATCCGCTGCTGTAGGTCCAGCCCTGGGTATCGTGGTCGGGGCTAAGCTGTATCATTCCGTAAGGCACAACTGCACCAGGGAAAGTATGTCCGAAATAATCGGTGCCAATGAAGGGGTCTACCAAGTCGGCGGGTTCTTCTTTACGTGCACATGATTGGGTAAACCAAATCAAAATCAGGCCTAATGCAAAAAGGTTAAATCGGAATTGGCGGTTTGGGGTTGAATATTTATATAGACACTTGTTCATACTTTCAGCAGGGCTCAGATTGGTTATGATGTACAGTGTAAGTACTTCAATACTGTGTATCAAGACTATTGCCCCAAGAAAAAAAACAACAATGAGGGCTTTTTTGCGTTGGTACAAAACATACCTTATAGCGTATTAATAATCAGAATCGTAAAGCAATGAAAACCATACATCTGTTATTAGCTTTTTTGTGTTTGGTAAGTGTGGCTTCGGTGCATGCCGGAAGCAAAAGCCATTCAGCGCAGGATTCCTCCTATAAGGAGTATGTGAACCTGCGTTACGGCCCGGCAGAAGGAACCGCAAACCTTTTGGATCTGTATCTGCCCAAAAATAATTCAACAACCACAAAACTGATTGTTTATGTGCATGGAGGCTCCTGGAAGTGGGGCAGTAAAAACGATTTCCCGAAGACGCTTGTTGGCACGCTTACCGCCAAAGGCTATGGAATAGTGGCTTTAAATTACAGATTGTTAAAAGAGGGGAGTAACCTTTTCCCGGCGCAAATGGAAGATTTAACAAACGCATTTGCTTTTCTTACCGCTAAAGCTGGCCAATATGGCTTTAATAGCCGTGAGTTTGCTTTGCTGGGTGTAAGCGCAGGGGCGCATTTATCATTATTATATACCTATAAGCACGACAAGGGCAGGCAGATAAAAACCGTTATTGATATTGTTGGCCCGACTGACCTGACGGATGTGGATTTCAGGAAGGGCAAGAACAGTGGAGATATAATAACTCAGTTTTTAGGTAATCCCGACCCTGATGCACCTGTGGCCGTTGAGGCAAGTCCGATTCTTCAAATAAATAAAGATAACGCTGTGCCTGTAATTATTTTTCATGGCGAAAGCGATGAACTGGTGCCGGTGCAACAGGCAAAAGCTTTGCACAAAAAATACCAGGATTTACGATTGCGTTCGCAGTTGGAACTATATCCGAATGAAACGCATGAAATGCGGAAAAGCCTTTTTGATGTTTATACGAAGCTGACTGTTTGGCTGCAGCGTGTTTTTCCTGCCGGGTAAACTATATTATTAACAATGAAACTCCGAGTTTTAACGCTGAGCAACTCAGTGGTAAAAAACTTGATTAGAACCTTACCACTGAGAAACACTGATTTCTGCACGGAGTTTCACCGAGTGCGATTTGTATTAGTCTGTTAACCGATTATATTTTTTCATAGTAGCCTTCAGTCTGTCATGCGGAATGGCGAAGTATTTGTTTCCGTTGATACCCTCCATGTCTTCGGCTGCTACCAGGGCATTGATGATGGCCTCTTCTGTGGCCTCAACGGTAGCTTTAAAAAGTGGGTCCAGATGTCCTTTTGGTATCACCTTCCATTGCTCTTCCGTGTTATCCTTATTATATATAGGCGAAGCCGTTGAAAATGCCAGGAAGATTTCTCCTGACCCGTGGTGCGAATAAGTGCCTGTGCGGGCTATGCCGTGTGTTACCCGTTTGGCCAGTAATTTAAGCTGGCCGGCCAGCAAAGGCGCATCAGTGGCCACAATGGCAATAATAGAACCATCCTTTCTTTTGTCGCGGTTGAGTATGGGCATAAAATCCTGTATTTCTTTACCTACAGGTACACCTGCAACGGTCAGTTCGTCTCTTCTACCAAAGTTGGCCTGTACAAAAACTCCCAAGGTGTATTGCCTGGATGCAATTGTAAAAACCCTTGATGCCGTTCCGCTGCCCCCTTTAAAACTGTAAAGCGCCATGCCGGTGCCACCACCCACGTTGCCTTCGGCCAAGCTGCCTGTTTTAGCGTTGTCGAGCGCCTCCCAGACGTGTTCTTTTTTTACGTGCAGGCCGTTGATGTCGTTCAGTATACCATCATACGTTTCACCCACAACGGGTAGCCCGAAAGAATAGTCAACAAAATCTCCTTTCGAAAATCTTTTAAAGCACCATTCGCCTATGGCGTCTTTTACAATACCCACACTGTTGGTGTTGGTAATGCCTATAGGGCCATAACCCAGGCCGAAGTCGTCAATGGAGGGCAGGCCGGTAAGTTCGCCATCGCCATTTAAAGAAAACCATGCGGCAGGATAACCCGCATCTGTTTTACCTTTGGGTAGTATTACGGTTACCCCGGTACGAACAGGCCCTTTCCCTGTTTGCAGTTCGCCTTTTCCGGTTATAAGTGTTTTGTAGCCTACTTCTACACCCGGCACGTCGGTAATGGTATTAAAGGCACCCGGGTTACCATTAAAAGGTATGCCTAATTGGCGGGCACGGGGTTTCTGTGCTGCAATGGGCAGGCTTAATAAAATAAAGGCAAAAAGTAGTTTACTCATCGGGGTTAATGTTTAGCTGTAATAAAGATAGCAGAAATGTTGAGGCTCTGAAAAAAAACGCAAATTGAGGATGTGCGACGACGCAATTTTATAAAAATGTAAATAAAATATACCCCAATTTTAGCTTAAAGTTAATAAAAAGGGGCCTTGCGCTTTTTGAGGATTATTTTACGTAATATGCGAATATAATGTTACGAAATCCTTGTACATTTATTTCATAATTATTCAGCCATACAATTTCAGAATGTCTCAGCAGCTTTTGAACTGCCAGTTCAGGAGTCAGAATAAGAATTAATCAACAATTTTTTTGCTTGTATTTTAAAATTTTGCGTTAGCACGGAGCAGCAAAAATACGGCTTTTTCTGATTGGTATTATTGGATGAATAATTTGCATTTATTAATGTTTCTTTTTTTACCTGAAATTACAATCTATCCTAACTTTAGCTAACATTATGGAAGCACTCGATCACATAATTATGAAAGTCGCGGCCGGAGACAGCAAGGCTTTTACTAAATTATATAATCACTATAAAGAGCCGGGCATCCGGTTTTCTATGGCCATTATAAAAGATGAGGAAGAGGCAGAAAATATGTTACACGAAGTTTTTATCAAGATTTGGAACCGCCGTGAGCAGATTAATCCGGAGCTGAACTTCAACTCTTACATTTTCACCTGCCTGCGAAACATGGCTTTTGACTACCTAAAAAAAATGGAGCGCAACCAGTTACTTCAGCATCAGTATATGCAAATGATGGCCGATGACCACGGGAGCGATACTGACGCCGAAGAGGCCAAAATAGTTTTGCTCCGCAATGCAATGAACAGCCTTCCCGCTAAACGAAAGATGATTCTGAAGCTGAACGTAGAAGACGGTAAATCTTATCAGGAGATTGCTGAAATGATGCGTATATCAAAAAATACAGTTAAAAATCAGCTTGTGAAAGCCAAACAGTTTCTGCGCGGTAGCATTGATATGACATTGGCTCTTTAGAATATCCACCTTCTTCATAATTAAAAATTTAATAATTTAAACAGAATAGTACATTTCACCACTTGATGAGTAATTCAGTAAAAACTAATTAAAACTTGAGTTACAATTCAATCTTCACTTAAAAAACACATATTATGAAGTTAAACTTTACTCTCCGAAGCATGCTTAGGGGTTTGGTTCTTTATGGATTCCTGTTGGGGGTATGTGCTCCGGCGGTTTGGGCACAAACCCGGGTCGTAACAGGTAAGGTAACCGCCAAAGAAGACGGTACTGCCATGCCCGGTGTTAACATTGCATTAAAAGGAACCCAGCGCGGAACAAGCTCTAATGCCAATGGTACTTACTCTATTGAAGTAAGCGGTAGCAATGCAGTTCTGGTTTTCTCGTTTGTGGGTTATCAGGCAATTGATGTGCCTGTTGGCAACAGAAGTACAGTAGATGTAGCGCTTGAACTTAGCTCTGAAAGCCTGAAAGAGGTGGTAGTTACCGCCCTTGGTATCAAACGCGAAGAAAAATCGCTTGGTTACTCAATTGGTAAGGTAGATGGCAAAGACCTGGGCCGTATCTCAAACGAAAACGTTTTGAACGCCATGGCAGGTAAAGTGGCCGGTGTGGCAATTAATGCCACTGGTGGTACGGGTTCGTCTGTGAGTATGGTTATCAGAGGCGCCAAATCTTTGAGCAACGACAACCAGCCGCTATTTGTAATTGACGGTGTACCTATCATTAACACCCTTAACAACGTAAGCCAGATTGGTGGCGACAACCGTGTTGACTACGGTAACGCAATTTCTGACCTGAACCCAGACAACGTAGAGAGCGTGTCTATCCTGAAAGGGCCAAGCGCAGCTGCGCTGTATGGTTCAAGAGCGGGTAATGGTGTGGTGCTTATTACAACCAAGAATGGTTCAAAAGCTAAGAAACTGACAGTTAACCTTACAACCAATACCGTTTTTGACCAACCGTACCGTTTCCTTGATTTCCACCATAAATTTGCTACGGGTATCCTTCCTTTCACACCGGACAAAAACCCGTATCCGGGTGGTATCCTTCAGATTGACGAAGGTTCAGCTGGTGGTGTTGGCCCGGAGCTTGACAAAGGTTATAAGGCTATTCAATGGAACAGCCCTAAAGATGCCAATGGTAAATCAATACCCACTGAGCTGGTTTCTCACCCGAACAACGTAAGAGATTTCGTTCAGACAGGTATTACAACTACCAATGGTATTTCAATCTCTAACAGTAATGATTTTATTAACTACCGTGTGGCGTATTCAAATATGACCAACCGTGGTATCATTCCTGGTTCAGACCTTTTCAAAAATTCATTGGCGGTTGCTACTTCAATGAAGCTAAGCAATAAATTGAGATTAAGCACTAACATTGATTTGAGCCGTAACAACTCTAACAACCGCCCTGCCGGTGAAAGAGGCGCCAACCCATTGCAATGGGCGTATGCGTTATCTCCTCATATTGATATCAACGAGCTGAAAGACTACTGGGTGCCTGGCCAGGAAGGTCTGCAACAAAAATCGCAGTCTGCCAAAAACTTCAATAACCCTTGGTTCCTTGCTCATGAAGTGAAAAACGCCTTTGAAAGAAACCGTCTGTTTGGTAACATGAAGGCAGACTACCAGATAACTCCTGAGTTAAGCCTGATGGGTAGATACTCACTTGACAGCTACGGTGAAAACCGCGAAACTAAAATCGCAAGCAGCTACACTGCTGAGCCACGTGGTGCTTATGGTCTTATTAACCTGAGACGTTTTGAAAGCAATGCCGACTTCCTGGCAACTTATAACAAAAATGTTAACGACCTTTCGCTGACGTTCTCTGCAGGTGGTAACATCCGTAACACCAAATATTCAGACGTAGCCAACCAAAGCCGTAATGGTACCGGTCTTATTATTCCGGGCTTGTTTACGCTTCAGAATATTGCGCCTACAAACTTACAGTATAGCAGCTATTATTCTAAAAAGCTTGTTTATAGCCTTTATGCTACTGCAACTGTTGGTTTCAAAGACCTTGTGTTTGTTGACCTGACAGGTAGAAATGACTGGTCAAGTACCTTGCCTTCAGCAAACCGTTCTTATTTCTACCCTGCTGCTTCGGTGAGCTTATTGGCTAACGAATTGTTTGCCAATTCTTCACCAAACCTGAATATGTTGAAACTGAGAGCCGGTGTAGCTCAGGTAGGTAATGATACCAACCCTTATGCCTTGCTTAATACTTTAGGTAGTAACGAAGCATGGAGCGGTATCACTCGTTTGTCTAAGTCAGGTACAATCTTGTTGCCAGACCTGAAACCAGAGATTGCTACTTCTTATGACCTGGGTGTTGACCTGACCATGTTCAAAAACAAATTGCGCGTTTCGGGTACTTACTACATGGTTGAGAACAGAAACCAGATTATTCCAACCAAATTGCCTCCTTCGTCAGGTTATACTTCAAAAAACATCAACGCAGGTTTGTTGGTTAGTAGAGGTACCGAAATTACCGTGGGTGGTACACCATTGGAGAGAAACGGCTGGAGATTGGATCTGACGGCTAACTTCTACAGAAACAGAACAATTATTAAAGAATTGTCGCCAGGTATTGATTTCTATACTTTGTGGACAGACGCTAAAGGTGGAGCCTGGACATACGTAGGCGAAACTGTAGGTGATATTTATGACTCAGAGCTTGTTACAGTAACAGACAAATCGTCTCCCTATTACGGATATCCGATTCTTGATTCTGATGGTTCATGGCAGGCAAAAAGCGCCAGCAACAGCCGTAACAAAATCGGTAACTTCAACCCTGATTTCATCCTTGGTCTTCAAACTTCATTGAGCTACAAAAACTTTAGCCTGAACATGACGTTCGACTGGAGACAAGGTGGTGACTTTATATCACAAACGTATCGCTACGGTGAGTCTGACCTTAAATCGCAACGTTTCCTTGACAACCTGATTAACCCTAACGGTTTATCTGGCCAGGCGCTTCGTGACTACCTGGTTAACAACGACCTTGTGCGTGTAGTAGGTAACAAATTCAACATTGTGGGTGGCCCTACTGCAGAGTATGGCGGTTTTCCTTACACTTACGGTGGCAATACCTATCCTTACGGTGTGTTCAACCCTGGTGTAATTGCACAGTATGACGAATCTGGCAAAATAGTAGGTTACACAGAAAACCTGGGTGGCCCTGGTACAAAAATTATCCCTTACGGCGACAACTACCCTTGGGATTTCACAAGAGCTGCCATGTTTGATGCATCGTTTATCAAACTAAGAGAAGTTTCTTTGGGTTATGAGCTTCCATCTGGCTTTGTAAAAAGATTGGGTCTGCAAAGTGCCAACGTATCAGTTTACAGCCGTAACATCATGCTTTGGACAGCCGCGAAAATCGGTATAGACCCAGAGATGGCGTATCAGCCACAAGCCAGTGCACAGGCAGGTACTCAATTCAAACAAGGTATAGAAAGATATAACGTAATGCCTTGGGTTATGCCTGTAGGCTTTAAGTTAGGGTTGACTTTCTAAAAAACTTAAACTCTGAAATCAATGAAAACCAGTTACAAAAAAATAATAGCATTAGTCTTTCTTTTTACGGGCTTCTTTTCGTGCGAAGATTTGACAGAAGTAAACAAAAACCCCAATGGGGTGCAGCCTGATTTGGTAAACCCTAACCTGGTATTGCCAACGGTGCTTACAGAAGCCGCAAAAATTTATGTTAACCTTGGGTATCAGGATATCGCCGGTGTGGTTCAACACACGCAAAAAGATGCCTGGTCGTCTGGTCATAATGATTATGACTGGGGTGGCAACCAAAGCTGGAGTGCCTACTACGACGTACTACGTAACAACCAGTTGGTGTATGACAGAGCCGTAGCGCTTAACCTGGAGTATCATCAGGGTGTGGCACTGGTAATGAAGTCGTTCATGTTTGGTTTAATTACCGACTTGTGGGGTGATGCACCTTATACTTCTGCCCTAAAAGGTGAGTTAGGTAAAACAGAGGATATCCTTCCTTCGTTTGATAGCCAGGAGGCTATTTACACAGGTATTCTGGCCGATTTGGAAAAAGCCAACACCTTGTTATCAAAAACCAAAGCTGAGTACTCAAGCATAGTTGATAACGTTGACGTGTATTACGGTGGAGACCCAACCAAATGGAGAAAGTTTGCCAACTCGCTTGCCCTACGTTATTATATGCGTATCTCATCTAAAAAACCAGATGTAGCTAAAGCAGGTATCGAGAAAATTGCAGGTAATGCCAGCCAGTATCCGATTATTACGTCAAACTCTGACGACGCCACTATGGGCTTCCCTGGTACCAGTGATGCTACTTCCTGGCCTGCCAACACGGTTTATGATGTAAGCGGAAGTAACTACCGCCGTATTAAAATGGCTGCTACATTAGTAGAGTCATTGCAGGCAAAGAAAGACCCGCGTCTGGCTGTATGGGCTAATAAAGTAGAGATTCCGTTAGTAGTTGATGCCAGCTTGCCAGCCGGAACTGATAAAATTGAAGGTGGTAAAAGATATTTGTCTCCTGATAAAGTAGGTAGCACACTTATTGACACTGACCCAGAGTATGTAGGTATTCCTACAAGTTTCTCAGCGTTGCCATCTGCTTATAACCTGAACCCTACCCCGGGCCAGACATCGTTCAACCCACATGTTTCGTTCCTGAATGATATTTATAAAGCAGCTACTGGCTCATTGTTGAAAGCGCGTTTGATTTCAGCAGCCGAAGTAAACTTTATTCTGGCTGAGGCCGCATTGAAAGGCTGGTCGGCAGGTGATGCAAAATCACGTTACGAAGCAGGTGTGAAAGCATCTTTATCTACCTGGGGCGTAAGCGGTGCGGCTACTACTTACCTTACCAATGCAGGTGTTGCCTACGACGGTACATTGAAACAAGTTTTGGAGCAAAAATGGATTGCAAGCTGGACAGCCGCAACTGAAGCCTGGTTTGATTTCAGAAGAACCGGCTTTCCGGCTCTGAAAGCCGGCCCGGCGGCAAAACGTCAGGCATTACCATTGAGATTCTACTACATGCAGGACGAATTGAATATCAATAAAGCCAATGCCAATGCTGCGCTTGATAAGCTTGAGATAACCAATTTCTCGCAGGCAGACGGCAAAAACAGTGCGTGGTCAAAACCATGGGTTGTTCAGGGAACAGGTAAACCCTGGTAATTATAGATTGTTTTGAAAAGAAGTGGATTAGGGGTGGTTTTTTATAACCGCCTCTAATTTTTAATTATTTAACACAAACCTCTCAGATATGCATAGTATCAGAAAAAATGTGGTAAAGGCTCTTTGTTTTTTTATTTGTAGTAATACTTTCCATACGGCTTTTTCACAGACACACAAACATCCACACGACCACGCGAGGTCGTTGAATATGGACGTAAAAGTCCTTTTTCCTTCTGCCACGCCAGACAGAATTATCCTGAATCTGACAGCCACACCTGAAACCTCAGTAGCAGTAAACTGGCGCACAGATTCTACCATTAGCAAGGGCGAAATACAGTTCGCTCAGGCTACAGATGGTACACAGTTTCAGAAAAACATCCGCACCATTAATGCAATCTCAGAAAATCTGAAAGTTAAATATCCGAACGAACCCGAAATAAATGCTTATTACCACTCGGGCGTTATAGAAAACCTTCAACCGGGTGCCTTGTATGTGTACCGTGTAGGGTATGACAAGCACTGGTCAGAATGGTTTCAGATGCGTATGCCTGGTAATAAACCCGGCAGGCCGCTCTCGTTTCTTTATTTTGGCGATGCCCAGAATGACGTGAAGTCGCAATGGTCTCGTGTTATCAGAGAAGCCTACAAAACCATGCCGGAGGTATCTTTTATGTTGCATGCCGGAGACCTGATTAACCGCCACGACCACGATGTAGAGTGGGGCGAATGGTTCTATGCAGGTTCTTATATTCATGCTACCGTGCCTAGTGTAATGACACCCGGTAACCACGAATATGGCAAAGGGAAGCTGTCGCCGCAATGGAGACCCCAGTTTAACCTGCCTGTTAATGGCCCGAAAGGCCTGGAAGAAACCTGCTATGAAGTGAATTATTCAGACCTGAAGGTGATTTCGCTGAACGCTGAAGAAATTGATGAGTCTGAGCACTTTGCTAATGCACAAGCCAAATGGCTTGATTCGGTACTTACTAATAATCCGCGTAAATGGACCGCCATTACTTTGCACTATCCGTTCTATTCGACCAAGCCTAACCGCGATAACATTGAGCTGCGCAAGCGTTTCAAACCCATTATTGACAAACATAAAGTTGATATTGTATTGCAGGGCCACGACCACGCCTACGGACGCGGCGTAATAAGTAATTCGGTAAACGGGCAGGGTAATAAAAATCAGGCATCAGGAACGGTGTATGTGGTTTCGGTTTCAGGGCCAAAGATGTATGATATATCTAACGACCCCTGGATGAACCGCAAAGCCAGCAATACACAGTTGTTTCAGATATTAACAGTTGAGGGTAACTCGCTTTTGTATAAAGCCTTTACCGCAACCGGAGAGCTTTACGATTCTTTTGAATTGAAAAAACAACCCGGCAAACCCAATGTACTGGTTAATAAAATTCCGAAAACACCAGAGAAGAACTAACCCAAGAAGTGATGTTAAAAACAGGGGATAGGCCATTGGCTTATCCTTTTTTTATTTCAGAAAAGTAAGCGTTTTGTCAAAAAATATATGCCGGTTAATAGCCTTTTTAAATAGGAGGGAAGTATATTGAATGGTTTGTTATCAGACCCGGAAAATATTGTAAATCAGCCTGATACTCACCGCCCGAAAGAACTTAATGCCTATGATTAACATGAAAAAAAATGCCATCTGTTCAACCCTTTTTATAATTTGTTTTTTAAGTTTATCTGCAGCCGTTGGGCAGACCCTGAAAGTGGGCGCTGCGCTGCGGGTAATTACCCCCAACCCTTTGTTGCCGGTGTCGGGTGGTATTGGTACACCAAAACCCAGTACCCAGAAAAAAGGTGATTTATATGCGCGTGCCATTGTGTTTGAAAAAGGAACAACCCGCATTGCCATTGTAAACGTTGACAACCTGGGCTGGAGCTCTATTCTGGGTAATAAATCACGCGCTTTAATTAAGGGCATACCTGCCGAAAACATTCTCATTGGCGCAACTCACACCCATAGTGCGCCTGATGCCTATGCTTTTCCGGATGCATCCGGAAAATCTTATGCTGATCTGAAATACCTTGACTGGTGCGTGCAGCAGATAGCAGATGCCGTAAATGAAGCCATCAGCAAGCTGGAACCCGCCGCATTGAAAATAGCAGTTGACGAAGCCAAAGGCAAAATTGCATATAATTATTATGCACCGGCTTTATATGACCCACGATGTGGCGTAATACAGGCCATTGCCACTACCGGCAGCCGGCAAGGCAAAGCCATAGCGACCTTGGTGAATTATGCAGTTCACCCCGAAGTGATAGGCTCAGGTAGGGGTATCCTGAGCCCTGACCTTTGTGGCCCTCTTTATGACCGTATTGAGGCCAAAGCCGGGGGCATTGCGTTGTTTATGAATGGCACACAGGGGGGAATGGTAACTGCAGATACCCGCCTGGAATATGGCAAGGAAGGCGAGGGCCAGAAGGAAGCTAATACCTGGGACGAATGCATAAGAATAGGAGAGTTGCTGGCAGATGAAGCACTTCGTATAGTTGATAAGGCGGCTGTATTGCCTAACCCTGATATTTACTGCGCGGCCAGGAAAATTGAGTTTCCTGTCGATTCTCAGATGATGCGGTTTATTCTGAAAAACTCTCCATTGAAGTTTACATTTGAAAAAGAAAACATAGTAAGTACCCAGCTGAACCTGCTCAATATTGGCCCTGCGCAGATACTGACTATACCCGGCGAGGCCCTGCCTAATATTGGTTATTATGTAAAACGCAATATGAATACCCGGCTTCCGTTTTTGTTCGGGCTTACCAATGATGCCTTCGGTTATATGCTTACCAAGGTTGATTTCAACAGCTTTAAAAGATATGAATACGTAAGCCGCACCAGCCTGGGCGAAATGACCGCCGAAATTTATATGGAGCAGGCCATTAAATTAGTAAAAGAAAGTCCAAAACCTCAATAAATATAAAAGGAATTTAAACAAGCTCTAAAAACCTAAAATATGAAAAGCACCTTTCTGAAATTTGTTACTCTTTTTACTCTTGCTGTTGTAACTACTGCAGGCGTTTATGCTCAGGGTTCTGTTACCCCCGAAACTGCCTTGAAAAGCTATGTGAATAATGGCGACAAAACTTATAAGTGGGAAGTAAAAGACTCACTTACCAAAGACAACGTTACTATGTATAATCTGGTGTTGACGTCACAGACCTGGAGAAAAATTACCTGGCGACACCAGTTGACTATTTTTGTGCCAAAAGTAAAACAATATGATGGTGCCCTGTTGTTTATTACAGGTGGCTCAAATAAAGACGAGCAACCCAACTGGTCGAAAGACGACAGATTGTGGTCGTCGTTATCAGCAACTGCCGAAAAAACCAAAGCCATTGTGGCTTTGATAAAGCAGGTGCCTAACCAACCTTTGTATGGCGACCTGACCGAAGACGCGCTGATATCTTATACCCTGCATAATTTCAAAAAAGACAACGATTACACCTGGCCATTGTTGTTTCCGATGGTGAAGTCGGCTGTTAAGGCAATGGACGCCGTTCAGGAATTTGCCAGGAAAAACAATAACTTTGCAGTAAATCGTTTTGTGATTTCGGGGGCTTCGAAACGCGGATGGACCACCTGGTTGTCTAGCGCTATTGATGACAAACGCGTAGTAGGTATTGGTCCAATGGTAATTGATATGCTGAATATGCCTGCCACACTCGACTACCAGTTTAAATCTTATGGCGAATACAGTATCCAGATTGAAGATTATACCAAGCTGGGTATTCCGCAAAGTACAGATTCAAAAGAAGGCAGAGCGCTTACAACCATGATAGACCCTTACTCGTATCGTAAGAAACTGACTATACCAAAAATTATTTTTATTGGTACGAACGATGAATACTGGACGGTAGACGCTATCAAACATTATTATGACCAGATTCCGGGTAAGAACATGATTCATTATACGCCTAATGCAGGGCATGACCTGGCCGGTGGCAAACAGGCTTTTGAATCACTTACTGCCTTTTTTGGTCTTACATTAATGAACAAGGAGTATCCGGCAAGCACCTGGACCACCACCAACGGTAAAGAGGGCGTAGAACTTTCAATAAATGCTTTGCAAACAGACCTGGTTGGCGCAACGGTATGGTACACAACGTCGTCAGACCTAGATTTTCGTAATAATTTGTGGCAAAGCCACAACCTGAAACTGGCCAAAGAACCGGTTATTAAAGCAACCCTTCCTTATGCCAAAAAAGGTTATGCTGCTTATTATGTAGACTTAAGGTACAAAGACCCCAACGGGGGCACTTATACGGTTAGTACCAGAGTGTTTCTGGTAGATGGCAGCAAAGTGTTATAATAAGCACGAAGATTAAAAGGGTACAATTTATAAAGGGGCTGTCTAAAAAGTATTTTCAGGCAAATATTCTTCTGCAAAGATTATTTGGCCGCACTTGGCTTTTTAGACACCCCGCATTTCACCGGTCAATACATGCCGGAGGGATCGCAGGTAATTAAAAATGGAGTACCTTAAATAATCGCAAAATTATTTTCAACCGTCAGATGTAGGTATGGAGCGTTCACGTCCGGAATACTTAATGGATAGATTACTAAACAGTAAACTCACACAACCGGAGTTGGAAGAACTACTGGCGGGTATTGGTGAACACGAGATGTCGCCCGAGTATTCTGCTATTCTTGAGCGGTTTTTTAATCAACTTCTGAAAGACTCCCACACGCTTCAAATCATTGATTCTGAAAAAGACACAGAAATTTCTTCATGAAATCATCGTTATTAATTCTGTCTTTGTCGCTTAGCCTGTCAGTTAGCGCCAAAGATTTTTCATTAACTCACAAGACAGGCAATGCGCAGTCTGACTCATCAAAAATTCTGAAAGAAAAATACCAGTTGCACCTTTCGGCACACAGGGGTAACTCTGCACTGGCTCCAGAAAACACACTGGCGAGTTTTAAAGCCGTAATGGAAATGGGAGTAGATTACATTGAAATTGATGTAAGAACCACCAAAGACGGCCAACTGGCTATTCTGCATGACGGAACACTGAACCGCACCACCAATGGTACCGGACCCATGAAGAATTATACACTCGACGAATTAAAGCAACTTTCGGCAGGTAAAGGCTGGAAAGAAGCGTTTAATGATGAGCGTATACCAACACTTACCGAAACCGCTGCTTTAGTGGCGCAGTGGAACAAGGCACATAAGCACAAAACCCATTTGTACGTTGATTGCAAAGACGTAACACCTGAGCCTTTGGTAAAAGAACTAAAAGACTATAATTTATTAAAAGATGCGGTATTTTATGGGTCAGACGATTTCCTGCTGGCACTAAAGACGGTGTATCCGAAAGCTAAACTGATGCCCTCTCTTGATAAACCGGAGGAGATTGCAGATAAAGTTGCAAAACTGAAACCCTATGCCTTTGATGTTCGCTGGACAACCCTGAACGAAACCTTGGTAGCAGAAATACACAAGCATGGTGTAAAAGTCTTCTCTGATGTGCTGGGTTTGTTAGATACCCCTGCCAACTACAAAAAAGCCACAGCTATGAAAGTAGACCTGATTCAGACTGACTACGTCCGTAAGGTTTACAAAACCCTGATAGAAAACAATTAATCAAATTTCGGCCGGCTCTGGTTTCTTCCAATTAAAATTAGTACCAGACCGGCTGCCAGGCATACCAGATGCAAAGGGTGAAGCATTTCAATCATAATTACCTGAATGGTAATCCAGGTGCAAAGAATAACTCCCTGAGCCCAGACCACCCATGCGAATTTACGGGGGTTGGCTAACATACCCACAAAGGCAATTAAACTGGGCAAGCCGTTTAAAACAAGCAGACCTAAACCTGGTAGCAGAAAGTCCTGAAAGGGGCTTTGCTCTAAAAGGCTTACCGACATCCGCATACTGCTCCCGTCCGGGCGGGTAATTAATTTCCACCCGCCATAGATGGCGCCAAGGCCGTTAAGCAATAATAGTATCGAGGCTATAGTACTCTGAAAAGCTTTCATAACTTCTTTTTTCAAATATGCATGAAGGCATCTGAAAACGTTATGAGTAAGCTCAGAACTGTACCTGATAATAAGTAGAATTTAAGAATCTATCGCAGGCCGTCAAGGGCAAATAAAAACTCTGAAGAGTTAACCAGTGTATGCACCAGCGCTGCATAAAAAACATTTCGGGTTTTCAGATAAGTATATCCATAAAACCAGCCCGCAATACTTGCCAGCCCTACAAAAATAATTGAACCGGCATGAAAATGCACCAGCCCGAAAAAAATGCTGGTTATAGCCAGCGCAGTATAAGTGCCTTGTGATGTTTTACCCGATTTCTCAATCAGATAAGCCGCTGCAAACAGTAAGCCGGTAATCAATAGGGGTAGCCAGAACAGGCTTTTGTCCATCAGATACCCCGTTAAAAATGCCAGCGCGGCAAAAAGCACCAGACTCCATTGCCAGAATGGTCTCCAGTTTTTATACTGCCCTATTTTCTTTGCCAGCATATTCTGTATCAATCCTCTGAAAAACAATTCTTCAAACAAAGCCGTGCCTAAAAAAACGCGTATCATGTTTCTGAGCCCCTGAGCAAAACCTTCTTCTGCGAACGCCTCTGCAACTGATAAATTCAGGAAACCCGAAGCATAGGCAATGAGCCATACCAAACCCAGAAAACCCAGCCAGCATGCCAGGGCTATGCCTAGTGCGCGCCATTGAAAAACAGGATAGAAGCCAATGTCTTTTATGCCCCTTATAATGCCAAATGCATAAAACGCCAGCAACATAATAACCAGCTTATAAACAGAGCTGAAACCATTGCCATGCACTGGCAGGCTGGTATTGCTTTTAAAGGATATAGAAACCGACGGTATAAGCAGCAGAAGCAGAAATACAAAATCGGACCAGGCGATATAAGTCTTTTTAAATGCCAGAAACCCAAGAACAGGAAACAACGCAAAAAAAGGAAACAGCGCTGCTGAACCCTCAAGCGGCGAACCGCCATGATAAATGATGTAAATGTATAGCAGGGCAATCAGGCATACCGGAAACAGCACGGTTTTTTCGGTGCCAGCCTTCAAATCGGTGGTAAGTTGTGCAGCTACGCCCTCGTTTCCCAAAGTAAACAGCAGCAGGTGCAGCAGCACAAAACACACGCTAGCCATCAGCAATTCGTTCAGGGGTTGGTCTTTGTTGAAATACAAAAACAGCGCGAACAAAATGCCCGTTATTATAGACCCTGAACGAATATACTGAAGGTAATTTTTCATTTTTATTTGGCAGTTTCTTCAACTACTTCTTCTCCAAATCTTTTATGGGCTCCTTTCAGTTCATCATGCGAGCTTTTGGCAATAAATGCCAGCACGGCAATAAATAAGGCCACCCATACCATGTTAACAGCCCATTTGTTGCCGTCAATGTTTCTGTTACTGAATGTCGGCTTCGTTTTGCCAATCAGCAGCATAATGGCTATCAGGTTAATCGTGTATAAATATTGCTCAATGCGATAAGTGCTAAAAAACGCACCTGTAATTATATAGCTGAATACAATATAAATGCCCAGGTAAACCACAAAAAAGGTTTGAATTTCTTTGTAAGTATAGGTAACCGAAGCCGGCCTGTGGTTATAGTACTGATAAAAGCTGAATGCTGCCAGAATCAACACCAATACAAGCCCGCTCCATTCGGTAGCGGCCAATAGCGGGCTGCCATCTATTATACCAATCTCAATCAGGGTTGCATATATGCGTTTGGTGTCAAAATTCTGTTGCCAGACAGTAAACGGAATAATGAGTGAGAGCATCAGTATCGGAAAAAACTGATTGGCTTTCTTTTGTTGTGGTTCTGATGTTTCCCATTTAGAAGTAAGTGTTCCGTATGCCATGCCTAGCCCGCCAAAGAAACCCAGAGTGTATTCCATCACATTCCAGAAATTGAATTTAATGCCAGAAACCCCGCCTAAAACCTGAAAGAAATTACCGAGCGCAAACCCAAACCCACCGCCTAAACCAGAAAAAACCGCCACTCTGATAGCCGAGGTCTGCTGGTGGCGAATCATAAACCAGGTAAGCGCAACAGCCATACCAAAGCACACTGCCCACATTTCAGAGCGCGGTGGGGTCATAAACCACTCAAACTCATAAATCATAAAGTAGTAAAACAATATTCCGCCCACCACCATTTCAATAGTCAGGTTTACCCATTTAACCGGGTTTTTGGCGGTACTCGATAACGAAAGCCCAAACAGCCCGCCACCGATGTACCCATAAAGGCCACCTATAACAAAAAGCATCATAAGGCCGTAATAGGTGTTTATAAAATCAGAAGCTCTGCCATAGCCTACTACTATGCCGTAGCTCATAATACCACCAATACCCCAACCCAGGGCACCTGCCAGCGTAGCACTAAATACTTTGCTGTACCAGTCGCCTCTTTTGGCTACCATTATCAGGCTCAGGCATCCGATGCCTCCGGCCCAGGCGGCGCCATGCTCATGCCCGAACTGCCCACGGATAGCCCAGGCTGTTCCGAGCGATAGGGCCACAACCAGCATGCTGAAATATAATTGTTTGTCTTTCATTTGTTTAGGTTAATATTGAAGGTTGTACAGAATTCTTTTACTATACGATACAAGCCATTGAAAAGACTATTAAAGACCATATATTTTGCATGGCAATAGTCCGAAACCTAATTTTACAAGTATAAATCAGAAAGTAAATCAAGCACAAACAATATGAATAAAAGATGGAGTTTGCTTTTGGGTATGCTGGGCAGCGTCTGGTTGGCCGGTTGCAGCCCTAAAGTAAAAGTGGAAGAAAGAACCCTGACCGACAACTGGTCTATTGCTTCAACCAAAGAGACTGCTGCCGATGCCAAAAGTGTGTCGGAGCAATTAATAAACCCCGATAAGTGGGTGAAAGCCACCGTGCCCACCACGGTTTTAGGCGCATTGGTAGAAGCCGGCGTTTATAAAGACCCTTTTATGGGCAAAAACCTGGAAAACATACCCCGTGCACCTTTCGAAAACCCCTGGTGGTTTAGAAATACATTTACTATTGACGACCTGGACACCGAAGAAGAACAACTGGCCTTGCAGGTAGATGGTGTAAACTATCGTGCCAATTTCTGGCTGAATGGGGTGAAGATAGCATCGCAGGATACCCTTTTCGGCGCTTTTCGTCAGTTTGAAATTGACATCACCAAAGCAGCCAAAGATGGCGAGAATACCCTTCTGGTAGAGGTGTTTCCGCCTAAAGTAAGAAATTTCTACATGGGTTTTGTTGACTGGGCGCCTACACCACCCGACCATTACATGGGTATTTACCGCGATATAAGGCTGAGACGCTCAGGCAAGGTATCTATGAACGCCACATTCGTGGCACCAGACCTTGATCCTAAAGATTTAAGCAAGGCCAGCCTTACGGTAAGCACTGAGTTAACTAACCATACCAGCGAAGCTAAAACGGTAGAAGTAACCGGTACTATAGAGAACATCAGTTTCAGCAAAAGTGTAAAGCTGGCCCCGAACGAGCGCAAAGAAGTGAGGTTCAGCCCGGCTGATACCAAAGAACTGCTCATTAAAAATCCTAAACTCTGGTGGCCTAACGGGCTGGGTAACCCTGATTTGTACACACTGAATATGGAAGTGAAAGAGCAGGGCAAATTATCTGACAAGCAATCGACCAGATTTGGTATCAGAAAGATAGAAACCTACCTGAACGATAAAAACGTGCGGGGCTATAAAGTGAACGGCCGTGAAGTATTGATTAAAAGTGCCGGATGGGTTGACGATTTGTTTTTGCGTTACATGCCCGAAAAAGATGCAGCGCAGATACGATACGTAAAAGAAATGAACCTGAACTCGCTCAGATTTGAGGGCGTATGGGGTAATAATCACCACATATATGATTTGTGTGACGAAAACGGTATTTTGTTGATGGTGGGCTGGAGCTGCCAGTGGGAATGGCCTGATTACCTGGGGCTGGAATTGAAAATAAAACCCGGCGATGAAAACCTGCCGATTAACGAAGGAGTAGATTTGTATTCGGTAAAACTTACGCCTGATGAAGAAACGTTGTTGTCAGACTACCTGCGCGACCAGGTGAAGTGGCTGCGTAATCACCCAAGTATTTTTACATGGGCAGGCGGCAGCGACGCCATGCCAAAGCCTTCGCTTGAAAAACGTTACCATGAAACCCTGAAACAATATGACCCTACACGTCCGTTCTTGATTTCGTCGGGCGAGTTTACCAGTACCATTACCGGCAAATCGGGTATGAAAATGAATGGCCCTTACGAATACGTGCCACCGGTTTACTGGTTTGAAGATAAAAAGCTGGGTGGGGCATTCGGGTTTAATAGCGAAACAGGCCCGGGGCCACAGGTGCCGCCTGTAAGCAGTATTAAAAAGATGATACCAACGGCTGATTTATGGCCACCGGATAACAAGATGTGGAACTACCACTCTGGTCGTAAAGATTTTAATACAATTGGTGTTTACCTAAACGCCATGAACAAACGATATGGCGCACCTGCTAATCTGGACGAACTGGCTCTGAAAGCGCAGGTAATGAATTATGAAGCCATAAGGCCTATGTTTGAAGCCTTTGTAATTAACCGCCCTGTGGCAACGGGTGTGGTGCAGTGGATGCTTAACTCGCCCTGGCCAGAGTTTTACTGGCAATTGTACGACTACTACCTGATGCCAACCGGCGCTTATTACGGTACCAAAAAGGCCTCTCAGCCGGTTAACATCATTTACGATTACCATAATCATACGGTGCATCTGAGTAATGATACCCGCACAGCTTTAGATGGCGTATCAGCCGAAATCAGATTGTTCAATAAAGATTCAAAACAGGTATTTGCTAAGACTGAAAAGGTAGCAATGGGCGAAAACTCGACCAGAAAATGGTTGAATGTACCAGAACTGACCGGAAAGAACGAGGTGTTTTTCCTTGACCTGAAATTGAAAAACAGTAAGGGTGAGGTAATTGCAGATAATTTCTACTGGCTTGCCTCACAGAAAGACCAGTTAGACTGGTCGAAGTACTTTTGGTTCTATACGCCTCAGAAACAATATGCTGACTTTAATCCATTAAATACTTTGCCGAAAGTTCAGCTAACAGCCGAGAAGACTGTAAAAGAACTGAAAGACGGAGAATTGGAAGTAACGCTTAAATTGACTAATACCACAGATAAGCTGGCTTTCTTTACAGAAGCAGAACTGACCGATGGTAAAGAGGCGGTTACACCCGTTTTCTGGTCAGACAATTACGTGTCTGTTCCACCAAAAGAGAGCAAAACTATTACTGTGAAATACAATAAAAAAGACCTGAAGGGCGGTAACCCGGTTATAAAAATACAAGGTTACAACCTGTCTAAATCTATCACCCTTTAAAACTTATGAATCGTCCATCTATTCGCCTTTTTACTTTTTTGTGGCTGCTTTGTTTGGCAGCCACAGCCCAAACTATAACAATTAAGAATGCAGGTATTGCGGCTTCGGGTTCTATCCCGTCGCCGGTGCGCGAAACCACCCTGCGAATGCTTACCGAAGAAATTCAGAAGCGCACATCCATTGCTTTAAAGCCGATAACCGCGTTACCTAAAAACAACGAATATGCCATTGCATTGGTGTTGTCGGGCGATAAAACCTGGCAAGGCAGGGCCATTCCGGTTGGTGCAGATAAAAACGGGCCGGAGTTTAAGCCTGAAGGTTTCAGGGTTGTATCTGAACTGACCGACAAAGGAGGTATCTTATGGGTAATAGGTGCCGACGCCCGAGGTGTTTTGTTTGGGTCTGGCTGGGTGTTGCGCAAGGGCATATTTGCCCCTAAAAGCATTCAGTTGCAGCAAAAAATTAATGTGGCGTCTTCGCCGTCCTACCCAATCAGAGGGCATCAGCTGGGGTACAGACACACTGCCAACTCTTACGATGCCTGGACAGTGGCACAGTTTGAGCAGTATATCAGAGAACTGGCCATTTTTGGTTCTAATGCCGTTGAGGGCATTCCGTTTCATGAAGACGAAAACCCAAGCCCGCACTTCAAGATATCTGCCGCCGAAATGCGCGTAAAAATAAGTGAGATTTGCAAAGCCTATGACCAGGATTACTGGGTATGGACACCCGTAACTTTTGATTTGCAGGATACCCAGAAACGCACAGCCGAACTGAAAATGCACGAGACATTCTATAAAGAATGCCCAAGGCTTGACCATATTTTTGTACCGGGTGGCGACCCCGGCGATAACCACCCGAGAGAGGTTTTGCCTTTTCTGAAAGAACTGCACGAACGCCTGGTAAAATACCATCCCAAAGCTAAAATATGGCTTTCGTTGCAGGGCTTTAGTGTAGAGCAGGTAGATTATTTTTATCAGTATCTGAAAGACAAGAAACCAAACTGGTTGCAGGGCGTGGTA
This sequence comes from Emticicia sp. TH156, assembly GCF_002855535.1. NCBI lineage: Bacteria > Pseudomonadati > Bacteroidota > Cytophagia > Cytophagales > Leadbetterellaceae > Emticicia > Emticicia sp. TH156. The sequence continues at coordinate 331,765 of NZ_PKRS01000003.1, read as the reverse complement.
TCTGGCCCGGGCAGCCCGTCTATGGCTGAAACCCGCTACCGCCTGCCCAAAAATTACCAACACCGCGAATACCCCGACCTTACCCATAACGTAAGAAGTGAGTTTCCGGTAAGACAATGGGACCAGGCCTATGCCCTTACCCTGGGCAGAGAAGCCTGCAACCCCCGGCCTTATGAATTTGCAGCTATTCAGTCTACTTATGCACCTTTTACAGATGGCTTCGTGTCTTATTCTGACGGTTGCCATGACGACATCAACAAAATGGTGTGGAGCATGAAAGCCTGGGACGCACAGGCAGATGTAAGAGATATTCTGGTTGATTACAGTAACTTTTTCTTTGGTAATAACCTGGCAGATAACATGGCCGATGGCATTGCCGCCCTTGAAAATAACTGGAAAGGCCCACTGGCGCAGAATGGTGGCGTAGAAGCCACATTTTCATTCTGGAAAAGCATGGAGGCTTCGGCCACACCTCAACTTTCTGAAAACTGGCGCTGGCAGATGTTATTGCTACGTGCCTACTATGACACCTACACGCGCCGCAGATTAATTTACGAACAAGGGCTTGAAAAACAGGCCAACACTTTGCTGGCCGATGCACCTAAAACCGGAGCAGATAAAGCCATGACCGCCGCCCTGGAGGTGCTTGCAAAGGCTGACAATGCTCCGCAGAATACTGATTTGCGCAAAAAAATTGAGCAATTGTGCGAAACTTTGTATGCTTCTATCGGCTTGCAGACCAGCGTACCCAAGCACAAAGCCAAAGGCTATGAGCGTGGGTGTTTGCTTGATTTTGTAGACTACCCGCTTAACAACCGCTGGTGGGTGGAAGACAAGTTTAAAAAACTGAAACCACAGCTTGCCGACAGCAACGCCAAGGTATTGGCCAGGCTTGACGTTATCGGTAAATGGGAGAACCCGGGTGCAGGTAGTTTCTATGACGATGTGTCGAGCATCAGCAAGGGCCCCCGTGTTAAAACAATTATTGACGACGCCACCGATGTTGCCTGGTGGGATAACGGCTTCAGCCGCACACGTCTTTCTTCGCAAACCTTCCAGAAAGCACCAGAACTGACTTATGATAACCTATCGCCGGATGCGCGTTACATCATCAGAATTGCAGGCTCAGGCGAAGCCCTTCTGAGGGTAGACGGAAAAAGGCTGGACCCTGTACTTTATAACCGTGAAAATGAGACATTTAAAGAGTGGATTGTGCCGTTGAATCTGAGCCAGGACGGAATTATTAACGTTTCTTTTGATGTTCCTGAAGAGTCGCACCTCAACTGGCGTAAACACTCGAAGATTTCGGACATCTGGTTGCTGAAACAATAAACGCAAGATAGCCTTAAGGGGCAGGCTTATAATGACGAGAATCCCGCAGGGATTGTATATTAAGAAAACGAATTTTTAATATACAATCCCTGCGGGATATTGTTTTTGTTCAGATGCTAATGAGCTATTTTAAAAAACAGGAATAGATTGATATCTAATAAGGTAAAACTAGCTACTTCTACTTACCGGCCAGATACCGGTTACGGTACTCAATGGGTGTGCAACCTTTCACTTGCCTGAACTGCCGGGCAATATTTTTGCTGTCTGTAAGGCCCATATCCAGCGCAATTTCAAACACAGTCATGTCTGTTTCACGTAGTTTCTGGGTTAGCTTCTCAATTCTCAAATTGAAAATATACTTGTAGATGGGTAATCCGGTTATGTACTGAAAGCGTTTCTCTAATGCACGCCTTGATAACGGCACCTGTTTTACTACATCGTCTACCTGCAGGTTTTTATCTATGTTCTGGTGAATAAATTTGAGTGATGCCGCTATGTAGTCATCATTGGTAGCGTAAATATCTGTCGACTGGCGAGTAACTACCTGTGTAGGTTTCACAACAATATCGTAGTAGTTAGACGTGCCGTTTTTTATCATGTGTTCCAGCAGCCGGGCGGCGTCGTAACCTCCTTTTTCGGCATCCTGGCCAATGCTTGATAGCGGGGGGTCAGAAAACTCACAAATCATTTCATCGTTATCTACTCCTAACACAGCCACTTCTTCCGGAATACGTATTTGCGAGTGCCTGCATGCTTCAGTAATGTGCTGCCCCTGGTTATCGTCGCAGGCCATCAGGGCAATGGGTTTGGGTAAAGATTTAAGCCACTGGCTCAGCGAGCTGGGCTTGTAGTACCAGATTTCGGTAGAGCGAGCCATGGCGTGTTCAAAATAATGAACCTTGTAACCTGCTCTGCTGATGCGCTCTTCATAGCCTTCAGCACGCTCGCGTGACCACACAATGTCTTTAAATCCATAAAAAGCAAAGTTCTTGAAACCCTTCCGCAAAAAGTACTCGGCACCCATTTCTCCGGCTTCCTTGTGTGCCCCGGTTATATTGGGTATATCGGGGAAGCGTTCCTTGAAGTCCTGTGCAATAACCGGAATACCCGCCTCAATGAATTTTTCAACGGCGGGGTCATTGTAGAGCTGCCCGATAATACCATCGGCACCCCATTCAAGGGCCCATTCCAGAATCCCTTCCATCCCGATGGTTTCACGCTGAAATAGCGGCATCCGACAGAAAATCCAGGGGCCGTGGTCTTTAGAGTATTTGGCAATGCCTTTCAATAGAGCCTTGCTATACTCTTCAGCAAAGTCAATTAAAAGTATGATTTTATACATAGTAATAAATTTCCCTAATCCACAAATCTAACGTATCTGTTCCGGTAATCAGCACAATCACTACTAAAAACTAAAGAGACGCAAGAAATGCGTCTCTGGCATAGTAAAAATATATTCACCAATCATAATTTCAAAATTCACTGCCCTTACTGTTTAAGTAAATCTTTCCAGCTTTTAATTGTGGCATTAGTAACCAGCGGTTTGGCCCAGAAACCAATGCTTAATATATAACCCAGGGTTATCAATAAAAACAGCATTCCGAAGCGCAGCCCGAATATTTCACCCAGGCCACCGATAATCATCGGTACAACGGCTCCACCGGCAATACCTGTACATAAAATGCCCGATAACGTGCCATGATGATACGGCACCGAATTAAGCGCAAGAGATACCACAATTGACCACATAACCGAGGCAAAGAACCCGGCTGCCGGGAAGGCATACAGGGCAACTTCAAGCGGGCCGAATAAACCTGCAAGTAATGAGATAATGGCCCCAAGCGTAAAAAATATAAGAACCTTGCGGCTGTCTATAAATTTCAGAAGTACCAATCCCAGAAAGCAACCGATGGTAAGCAGACCCCAGAAGTAAGAAATAACTGACGCCCCAAGGGTTGTGGGGTCTACTTTATGGTAAATCTGCAAGAACTTGGATGTCCAGTTGGCAATTCCCTGCTCGGTGCCTACATAACTGAATATGCCCAGAAAAAACAGCCATACAAATTTATTATTCAGCAGTTCATTAAATGCCTTACCGGTGTCTATTCTCTCGTCGTCTTTCAGTTCTACTTCCGGAAATTTAACAAACCAGACAATCAAAACCATCAGAAGTGCAATGATTGAGAATGTCCAGTAAACAGATACCCACTTTAAATCGGGGCTTACAAGGCCATTAAGCGTTGATACAATCAAGTTAGGATTTGGGTTGGTGTGCACATTCTGCACATAATAGCTGTAAAGCATTGGGCTCAGGAACGACGCACCACCAAAAAACAACTGGCCCATAACGGAGTTGAAAGCAAAGTTCTCTTCGCCGCCCGAAACTCTCAGAAGCGGGTTAATTACCACTTGTAGCATAGCCATGCCCAGGCCAATGATAAACAAAGAAACAAGCGCTACTGAAAACGTGGGGGTTATGGCAAACAAAAGAGCACCCGCAAAGGCCAGAAAAAAAGCCAGCAGCAGAATGCGTTTTTCGCGATATTTTTCAACGAGGATTCCTGACGGAATAGAGGCTACGGCATAAGAAACAAAAAAAGCAAACGGCAAGAAACCCGACCAGCCGAGGCTGAGGCTGAAACTCGTGGCGATGTCTGGTATGATAGCTCCAAGAATATTACTCAGAAAAGAGATAACAAAGAATATAAATAGAATCAGAACTACAATAAATGTTTTACTTTTCATACGGGTGCCTTGTGTTTGTCAAATTGTGTTTTTTAAAGGTAAGCATTTGCCTTTGAAAACAAAAATCAAATGCTTTTACCTAAGAGCAGATAAGCTAACCAATGCCCGCTTTCTGCTATCTGTCTTTCAGCAAAACGTTGTCGTAGTTGTTCGGAATCAAAGCTGCTGCGCCAAGTAATGAGATGTTTTCATCTTGTGAAACAAATATTTTCAGGCGTTTGAGTGATTCCGGAAAAGAGAAGTCGACCAAAGCATTGTACATACCCATTTCAAAGAATGGATAAGCCTTTGACAGCGAGCCACCCAGCACAATAGCCTGGGGGTCGTAGGCATACATAATGGTTTTAATGGCCGTACCCAGATGCTTACCGAACTGGTGCCAGAGGTCTATGGCTATTTTATTGCCTGCCATGGCCGCATGGTTGGCCTCAAGGGCAGTTATGCCATGAATGGCCTCAAAGAAATTGTTACTGGTGTAATATTCCAGATTCTGGTCCAGATACGGCAGCAAGCCTATTTCTCCGGCACCGCAGTTATTACCCACATACAACTGGTTATTGATAATAATACCCGAACCCAGACCCGTACCTGTTGTAACGCCAACTACTGAGCTAAAACCCTGCGCCAACCCGAAGCGGCTTTCGCCGAGCGTAAAGCAGTTTACGTCGTTGTTAACAAACACCGGAACGTTAAATTCATCCTGAAGAATATCTTTTAAGTCTACCTTTTTCCATGACGGAATATTGGTTACGTCATAAACGATTCCTTTTTCTGTGTCTACTACAGAGGGCACTCCGATGCCGATACTGTTTACGGAATAAGCCATCAGCGGCTTAATCAGGTCAATTAATTGTTGTAGTGTGGAAGAAAGAGAATCTTTGTCTTGCAGCAAAATTGTTTCCTGCTTAATAACCGCGCCATTCATTTCGACACCGGCTTTAATTTTTGTTCCTCCCAAGTCAACCCCTATATTCATAGTCTTTAGATTTTAATTTCCATTGGTTTAATTTTCTGTGGTTTAATGTAAGTTTCTCCAATGGCTTATAGTTTTTTTATGGCGTGTGCTTGTAGAATCTACATACAGTTACAATACTTTATACCTTAAAAAAGATACCATTGTAAAACAGGGGAATTTTAATTTTTTGTTGCGAGGTTTGCCTGTAAAATAACCGGTCTTTCATGTAAAGTACATAAATACAGGCGGTTGGGGTTGGTTTGTTGCTCGGAATCTTTCTTTTGAATGTTAAGTATAAATTAAATCTGCCGTAATAACTGATTCAAATTTTATTATTTTTGAGAACTCTATTCAATTCAAGAAAAATTGTGCTATTGCCAATCTTTTGCTACTATTATGGCGAAAGTGTAAAGCAAGATGCCCGATGGTTATACCCTGTAAACAATGAAACGAAATCCTCACCTTTACAAAGGGCTTTTAGTGCCATTCCGCCTGCTTATGGTTCTGCCGGGCATAGTAGCTCTGATGCTTCAGGCAACTCCTGATGCCGTGCCTGATACCGACTGGACAGAGTACAACGGCGGGCCCGACAAAAATCATTTTTCTTCTCTTACCCAGATTAACACCGAAAACGTAAAAAAACTAAAAGTAACCTGGGCGTATGCCTCGGGCGGGGCAGACACCCTGAAGAATACCACCCAGATGCAGTGTAACCCGATTGTTATTAACGGGATATTGTATGGGGTTTCGGCGGGGTCGCAGGCTTTTGCAGTTGATGCCGCTACCGGAAGAGAAATCTGGAAGACACGCCTGAATGATGATACCTTTAACATGACCAGCCGTGGGGTAACTTATTGGTCAGACGGCAAAGAAGCCCGTATTTTCTTTGCCTATGGCGCTTTGATGTATGCTTTGAATGCCGCCGACGGCAAGCCTTTACCAACTTTTGGCAGCGGCGGGAAAATCAATCTGAAAGATGGGATTGAACGACCCGGCGCTGATGATTACGTGGTGGCCAACACACCGCCCTCAATTTATAAAAATGTGCTGATAGTGGGTACAAGGGTCTCTGAAAGTGCCACAGCTTTGCTTGGCGATGTAAGAGCTTATGATGTGGTATCAGGGCGATTAATCTGGACATTCAGAACCATACCCCGTCCGGGTGAATACGGATATCATACCTGGGAAAAAGAGAATTACAAAAACGTAGGAGGCGCCAATAGCTGGATGGGCATGGCTGTTGACGAGAAACGCGGGATAGTATATATACCCACGGGTTCGGCAGCTTTTGATTTTTACGGCGGAAACCGAAAAGGGGATAACCTGTTTGCCAATTGCCTGATAGCCCTGAACGCCAGTACCGGAAAGCGGCTATGGCATTTTCAGACGGTGCATCATGATATCTGGGACAGAGATATTCCGGCTCCGCCCAATTTGTTTACTATTACCCTGAATGGAAAAAAGACAGATGTGGTGTCGGTAGTTAGTAAGCAGGGTTTTACGTTTGTATTTGACCGCGTAACAGGTAAGCCTGTCTTTCCGATTGAAGAGAAGCCTTTTCCGGCCTCTGATATCCCGGGCGAGTTGGCCTCCAAAACACAACCCATACCTTTGTTACCCGAGCCTTTTACCAGGCAGCGGTTTACTGTTGATGATGTGAACAGCTTTGCATCAAACAAAGAAGAAATTATTGAAACCTTGAAAAAGTCTAAAACCGGCAGCCCCTTTATTCCTTTGGGCAGAGAGAGAACACTCTTTTTTCCGGGCAGTGACGGTGGGGCGCAATGGGGTGGGGCATCGGTAGACGAAAACAGTATTCTTTACGTGCCGGCCAAAGAAAATCCGGTATTCAGCTCATTGATAGACTCCCCTCATTCTGCAAGTGGTAAGGCCGCAGTGTCAGGAAAACAATTGTACCAGACCTATTGCGCTGCCTGCCACGGCACCGACCGCGAAGGGAATCATGACGGAACTATACCGGGTTTACTGGGGGTAACCACCAGGTACACGAATGAGGGTATTTTGCAGATTCTGGCCAAGGGCAGGGGAATGATGCCGGCCTTTACCCAGATAAAAGAGAACGACAAAAAAGCCATAATTGATTATCTGAGCGGTAAAAATTCCAGTTCTCAAAGTTCCGCAAAATCGGGGCTGTCAACCGTGGCCTATACCCATACAGGGTATAACCGCTGGTATGATACTAACGGATATCCGGTAAGTACACCTCCGTGGGGAACACTGACCGCCATAAACATGAACACGGGCAAACGCCAGTGGCAGGTGCCTTTGGGCGAATACCCCGAACTAACTGCTAAAGGCATACCACCTACCGGTACTGATAACTACGGCGGTGCAGCAGTAACTGCCGGAGGATTGCTGTTCATTGCAGCATCAAAAGATGAGCAGTTAAGGGCATTTGACCGCCACACAGGCAAAGTACTGTGGCAAACCAAACTACCTGCTGCCGGATACGCCTCGCCCAGTGTTTATGCAGTTAATGGCAAACAATACGTAGTAATAGCTTGTGGCGGCGGCAAACTGAAAAGTAAATCGGGCGATAAGTATGTGGCTTTTGCGCTGCCCTGATATTCTAAATGATTTTAGAAAAGAAATTATCTGCAACTCGCTGCCTGAAACGGTTCGCCGTAGAGGTCATCAGTTAACAAAACGAAGGTTTTTTTGCAAATCTTACCAGCTTATGTAGAGGTGGTTAAATGCAAGTTTGTTGATCAGTTTAATTAGTAGTTGTATTTATTCAATTGGTTGTTCTTCAATTAAACTTAAATCCAATGCGGTTATCTCTGTTTATTGCCCTGTTATGTATTTCAATCAGCACCCTGGCGCAGATTTCTGAAAACGCCATTGGCTTGCAGTTTAATCAATTACCGAAGCGTTGGGATGAGGGGCTGCCGCTAGGCAATGGCTTGATAGGAGAATTAATCTGGCAGAAAGGGAATAGGTTACGGTTGTCGCTCGACCATGCCGAATTGTGGGATTTACGACCCATGAAGGACCTGCATACACCCGGTTTTAATTACGCCTGGGTAAAAGAACAGGTGTTGAAAGATAACCTGAAGGCCATACAAAAAATTGGTGATGAACCCTACGAGAGCGAACCCGCCCCAAGCAAACTGCCTGGTGCAGCCCTTGAATTTGACATGACCGGCTGGGGAGATGTAAAGCGCGCTGTCCTGAACATTGAAAAAGCCGAAGCAGAAATTGAATGGGAAAGCGGCACAAGGCTTACCTCTTTTGTACATGCATCTAAACCCATAGGGTATTTCAGATTTGAGAACCTGAAAGGTTTCAGTATGCAGCTTCTGGCGCCTGAATATGAAGGCGAAATAGATAAAAATGCCGGTGGCTCAGTGGCAGGTGATGACCTGGCGCGGCTGGGCTATAAACAGGGAAAAGTATTGGCACACCGCCAGTCATTTGTATATGAGCAAGAAGGTTGGGGCGGGTTCAGTTATCAGGTATGTGTACAATGGCAGCAGGTTTCAGCAAGTGTGGTTGAAGGCCAGTGGGCCATTTCGGCGCATTATCCGCAAAAGCCCAAGGTAAAAGCAGTAAGGCTGTTGTCTGTTGCGCAACCCTATAAGGCATCGATTGCCAGCCATCAGGCCTGGTGGAAGAACTTCTGGGGCAGGTCGTCTATCAGCCTGCCTGACTCAGTTCTTGAAAAACAATGGTACCTTGAACAATACAAGCTCGGGAGCGTGGCGCGTGCCAACACGCCGCCTGTTTCTTTACAAGCGGTATGGACAGCCGACAATGGCCGTTTACCACCCTGGAAGGGTGATTTTCATCATGACCTCAACACCCAGCTAAGTTACTGGCCTGCCTATAGCGGCAACCACCTCGATGAAGCAATGGGGTATCTGAATCACCTTGACCAGAACAGAGCGCAATATAAAAAGTACACGCAATGGTTTTTTGGTACAGATGGCCTCAATGTGCCGGGTGTAACCACCCTAACCGGTGAAGAAATGGGCGGCTGGATTCAGTATTCTTTATCGCCTACGGTTTCTTCATGGCTGGCACAGCATTACTATCTGCAATGGCGGTACAGCATGGACAGGGCTTTTCTTGAAAAGCGGGCGTATCCGTGGTTTAAAGAAGTAGCGCGGCATCTGGAACAAATCACCTATAAAGATGCAGCCGGTAAAAGGCAATTACCACTAAGCACCAGCCCGGAGATTAATGAAAATACCAGAGGGTCCTGGTTCAGCGAAAATACCAATTATGACCTCGCCCTGATGAAATATGTTTTTGCCAAAGCAGCAGAGCTGGCCAAAGAATTGAAACTAACGGCCGAGGCCAGGCATTATGAACAGATTCACGCTGAGTTTTCTAATTATTATCTGAGCGAAAACAATGAATTGAAATTTGCCCGAAATTTGCCCTATAATCAGTCGCACAGGCATTTTTCTCATTTGATGGCCATTCATCCGTTGAGCGAAATCCGCTGGGAAAATGGAGCAAAAGAGCAGGCAATTATCAAAAACACCATACAACTACTTGAAAAAACAGGCCCCGGTTTGTGGTGTGGTTATTCTTACGCATGGCTGGGTAATCTTAAAACCAGAGCCAAAGACGGAGAAGGAGCCGCCAGAGCTTTAAAAGACTTTGCTACCGCTTTTTGTTCTGTCAATTCTTTTCATCTTAACGGCGACCAGACCAAGTCAGGTAAGTCTACTTTTACTTACAGGCCGTTTACCTTAGAAGGTAACTTTGCATTTGCAGCCGGTGTGCAGGAAATGCTGCTACATAGCTACGCAGGTTTTATTGAGGTTTTTCCGGCCATACCCAATGCCTGGCAGCAAGTAAGTTTTGAACAGCTAAGGGCTGAAGGGGCATTTCTGGTGAGTGCAAGTAAGGAATCCGGGCAGGTAGATGCCATTAAAATAGTAGCCGAAAAAGGTGGTAAAGCCCTATTAAAGTTACCTTTTAAAACCCATTATTTTCAGACCCGCAAGGGTGTGGCGGTTAAAACACTGCCAGGTAATATGTTGGAACTGACCTTTGAAAAAGGGGGAGAAATGGTGGTAAGAAATGGTTACGAATAAATACTGAAAGGGAGTTTCTGTAACAGAAACATCCCCCGATTTATAATAGATTAGTACAATATTTTTTTACTTATTTTATTTTTCTGTAAAGATACGCAGGCGCGTCAAAGGCCATGCCGTTATCAATCATCAGTTCTGTTGGGCAAAGTCTGATAGTTCCTCTTATGTAGTTATAGCTACCATCGGCAAAGGTTTCAAAATCTGGTTTAAGGTTTACCCAATATAGCTTATCTACTTGCCCTTGTGTAAAGTCGAAGGTCATGGTTTTGGCCAGTTTGCCATTTTCAAATATCTCAACCAGTTGTTTGCCGGTGCTTTTTTCTGATATCTTCAGTCGAATATCCGGTAGGTCTTCTGGCAGCGGAGTAAATTGAATGGTGCCTTTCAGTTGCCATTCGCCATAAATTCCTTTTTTCGCATCTGCAATGGTTAACGGCACATCGGCTGAGTTGCGGACGCAGTCAAAATCGAGAATTGATTCTGCCTTAACGCGGTTCAAAGCCGGTACCTCATCGGCCGAGGTCTTACATGAACTTAAGTAAAGCAGCGAAAGTATGCCAAAACCAAAGAGCGTTTTTTTCATATTTTGTATGATAAATTTTGTAAAGGAGTTAGAGAACCTTTATATTAATGATGCTTCAAATTGCAAAATGGTTGTAAGGTATTTAAGAAATTAATAAAATTTAACATTTCCTATAATTGATACCCAATCGTAAAAGATACATTACGGTTCTTATAGCTATGTATATCCGGGCCTGCCATATACTTATATTGCAGGTTTCTTAATCCTGATTCGTAATTTACTCCAACAGTCCAATCCCAGTATTCGATACCGAATCCGGTGCTTATGCCATGATCAAATCTATTGATGACTGAATACTCAAAAGTTTTACGGGTTTGCGTCTCCTCGGGTTTGTCAATTCCTATATATTGGCTTTTCAGTTTATCGTTTCCGCCAGCTCCGTAAGCAGCATAGTAGCCGCCATTAACAAACAAGCGCATGCCAGGTTTCAGGCTTAATTTATAAGCCAGCTTTATCGGCACTTGTACGTAGAGCTGGTCAATTGTGTTTTTATATTGGGTTGTGGGCGGGTTTGCAGACCCAATCCATATCTCTTCCCCTTTGTAAACCACACCTTTGGTGGTAAACATCAACTCAGACTGAACATAAATGCCTCCTTGAAGTTGGTATTCGCCGGTTATACCTGCCTGAAACCCGGCCTTTGGATTATTCTCACTATAAGCATAAGGTGTAAAAGTAGATGTTGAAAGGTTAAGCCCTGCTTTGACACCGTAACTGAGTTTTTTCTGCGCCCGGGCATCAAATGAGTAACTGAAACCTGCCAGTAAAAACAGGCTGATTAGTAAAAGAATTTTTTGCTTTTTCATAAATAATTGTGAAAGTGAGTTATGCAGAAAGTGAAGCCTGAAATTGCGTTCAGAAGGTATCAGGTAATTCATCAAAGTTAACGCAATTTTCAGGATTAAACCTATACATTGAATTATACCTTATGATTACGCCTTTTAACAGATGATTATTGCCTGTTGACCTAAAATTGTTTCATCCTGAAATCTGTAATCTTAATTTTGAGTAAACAAAAGAAGCTATTATGACCACTATTCAAGTATCTAATGTGTCGCATCAGTTTGCCAATCGCGAATATGTGCTGAACGATATCAGCCTGAGCGTAAAAGAGGGTAGTATCTATGGTTTTCTGGGGCCAAACGGAGCCGGAAAGACCACAACCCTCAGGCTCATTCTCGGGCTGTTGAAAAAACAGAAGGGAGAAATTGAAATTTTCGGAAAACCCTTTGAAGCCAACCGGCTGGATATACTGGCCAGGCTGGGTTCGCTCATTGAGAGTCCGTCTTTGTACGGGCATCTTAGTGCTACTGAAAACCTGAAGGTATGGCAGCGGGTGTATCAGTCGCCTGAAAGCCGTATTCCCGAAGTGCTGCAACTGGTAGGGCTGGGGCATACCGGCAGTAAGAAAGCCGGTCAGTTCTCGTTGGGTATGAAACAACGGCTGGGCATTGCCGTTGCCTTGTTGCACAGCCCGTCTTTATTGATTCTCGACGAACCCACCAATGGCCTGGACCCCAGCGGTATTGTTGAAATGCGTGAGCTTTTGCGCACACTGAACCAGAATGAAGGTATTACCATTATTATTTCAAGCCACTTGCTGGCAGAAATTGAAAAACTGGTAACAGATGTAGGTATTATTCATAAAGGCAAAATGCTGTTTGAAAGCTCACTGGCCGACCTCATGAAACGCCAGCAACAGGCATCCGTCATTTATTTTGATACCGACAATAACACGGGCGCTTTGCAATTGCTACAAGAGCGCAACATGGCCGCCCGTATTGTAAAAGACCGCCTTGAGGTAGATAACCTGGCAAAACCGGGTATTGCGCAAATCAACCGGGCATTGGTTGAACACAGCATAGAGGTTTATGGTATACAGACCTATGCCAATGACCTTGAAAGTATTTTTATGAACCTAACCAGTAACTGATAATGCAAATATTTATACATAGTTTTCAGAGCGAATGGCTCAAAAAGAAAGGTACGCTGGCGTTTTGGCTGGTATTTGTGGGGGCATTCTTTATTCCGCTCATTTTTACGTGCAGAGGGTTGTTTTATCCTGCAGATTTTCTGGCAGAGGCCAAAACGCCGGTTTTCTGGGATGTGCTGCAAATACGCAGCTGGCAGTTTATGGCCATATTTTTGCTGCCCATGGGTGTTATTCTTTCTACAAGCTTGATAACCCAGCTGGAGTTCAGAAACAATACCTGGAAACAACTACACACCACTCCGCAGAGCTACACAACCGTTTTCTTCAGCAAGTTTGCAGTTATAATTGTAATGCTCTTGCAGTTTTTTGTGCTCTTCAATATTGGTATTTATCTGTCGGCGCTTATTCCTTCTTTAGTTCGTGGCAATACCGATTTTTTCAAGCATGACTTCCCATGGCTTACCATGCTTAAGCACACCTCATTTTATTTTCTTGACTGCCTGCCTATTGTGGCCATTCAGTATCTTGTAAGTTTGCAGTTTAAAAATTTTCTGGTGCCTTTTAGTGTGGGTATAGGTCTATTGCTGACAGCCTTAATTGGTCTGCAATGGAAATACGGTTATACCATACCATATACTTACACGCAATATTACCTGTTTTCGGGCGGTAACCAGGGCAGCCCCAGGCCTCCACAGGTAAATTTTCATTACTGGGCAACAGGATATTTTATTGGGTTTACTTTGTTGGGATATTTACTGTATATTTCAAAAAAAGAAAAAGGCTGAGCCAATGAAAAAAATGGTGGTATTGGCTTTACACGCAGGCTATTGGATACTGTATCTTTTCCTGTTGTTTATCATTGTTTTGTGCTTGCAGGTGGGCGCAAAAATGAAAACCATAACACTTTTTACCAATTTCTCTTTTAAAGTTTTTATGGCATCTTTTACCATATTGCCTGCTATTTTGGGTTTTTATGTCTTTTATTACCTGTTGTTTAATAAATTTCTGATACGCCGGAATATCCTGCTTCTCTTTGTAACGGGTATTCTGGCGGCCATTGGTATCAGCTTTTTTAGTGCTGGGGTTATGTCTGTTTTGCACACTTATAAAATAGGACCCGGGGTTTTTAGCGAAAACTACGTGGCAATAGTTACGATACTAACCGTGATTACAATAATTGCGATACTCAACGGCGGAATGGGGCTGCTGACCAGAGGGTTTATCAGGTGGTATGCCGAACTGAAATGGAAAGAAGAACTGACACGCAAGCACTTTGAGATGGAGCTTGCCCTGATAAAGTCTCAGATAAGTCCGCATTTTTTGTTCAATACCCTTAATAATATAGACGTACTCATAACCAAAAATGCCGGGCAGGCCTCATTATACCTCAATAAGCTGTCGGGCATTATGCGCTTTATGCTTTACGAAACCAAGACCGAAAGGATTTTGCTGAGCAGAGAGCTGATTAACATTGGGCAGTATATAGACTTGCAGAGGATAAGAACTGCTAATCCGAATTATGTTAGTTTCAGCTTTGTGGGTAGGGCAGACCAGGTTGAAATATCGCCGATGATTCTGCTGCCTTTTATTGAAAATGCATTTAAACATGCCGACAATAAGAAAAATGAAAATGTAATCAGAATCAGAATTGAGGTAAATGAAAAGCAACTGATTTTTGATTGCGAAAACAGGTACTCAGCTTCCGGGCTGAAGCAGGAGTACGGGGGCTTGGGTAATGAGTTAATCAGTAAAAGGCTGGAATTGCTGTATCCCGGCAGGCATACCCTGGCAATTAATAAAACCACCGATATTTATTCTGTAAAATTGGAATTGAGTATACATGAAGATTAGCTGTATAATAGTTGAAGACGAGCCTCTGGCCGCAGAGCGGTTGCAAAATTATGTTCAGAAACTGCCATTTTTGCATTTGTCGGGTATGTTTGACAATGCCCTTGATGCACTGGTTTTTCTGAAATCGCAATCGGTTGACCTCTTGTTTCTGGATATTAATCTGGGCGATTTTTCGGGGATACGTCTACTGGAAACCGCTAATCTAAAAAGCCGCATAATTTTGACCACTGCCTACCATGAATACGCCATTAAGGGCTTCGATCTGAAAGTGTCTGACTACCTGTTGAAACCTTTTTCTTTTGAGCGCTTTGTGCAGGCCGTTGAACGTGTGCAGGAATATTTTACAAAGCAGGAGCTGCCTCAACCCATAAAGTTTATCTTTGTTAAAACTGAATACAGACTTGAAAAAATTATGTTCGATGAGCTATTGTTTATAGAAGGTAAAGGCGATTACAGGCAGATTCATACCAAAATCAGAAAGATTATGACCTTACAGACTTTTACTGATTTTGAACAGGACATACCGCCTACCATTGTCTGTCGCGTGCATAAGTCTTATATGGTTGCTATTGACAAAATAGATTCAATAGAAAAAGACCGAATCAGGATACAAAACACCCTTATTCCGATTTCGGATAGTTATCGTCAGGGTTTTTATGAGCTTATTCATCAGTCTATAAAGTAGGTTAATGTTAGTAAACTATGGGTTTCTAAAATGGCATTTTTCTTTATGGCTCAAAATGTCAGCTACTTGTCTGTTTCATTTCAATTCTTTGGCATAATTTTGCTGCTGAAATAAAGGTTTTATGGCTGCTACAAAAATTGTTTTTCTGATTATACCCAAAAGCTATCATAGTATTTTAAAGGAATCAATCACATACAAAAAATGACAAAAGCTGAAATTTACCCAATGCCCGAGTTTTTTGACAGATACATTCATCTGGCTGATGATGTGGAATTGAACGAAGCCCTGGAGACCAGCCGGGATGAACTCGATAATCTTCCCATAGACTTATGGAAAAGCATTGGCGACAAGGTATATGCGCCGGGCAAATGGACTATCAGAGATATTCTGCAACACATGATAGATACCGAAAGAATTTTTGCCTGCCGCGCCTTATGCTTTGCACGGGGGGAGACCGCCCGGATGCCGTCTTTTGACGAAGAAGAATATGCAAGAAATACGGTCGCCAATGAGCGTAGCCTTGATGACCTGCTAACCGAGTTTAAGTTGGTGAGAGAAACTTCTATTATGCTTTTCAAATCATTTACCGACGAGATGCTGCTCCGATCAGGGTTATCATTCAGAGGTACATACTCTGTGCTGGCCATTGGGTTTATTATGGTCGGGCACCAGCGCTGGCATCTGAATGTTATAAAAGAACGTTACGAAACCTTGTAGCCAGGAAGGTAGAATGGGGTCTTCAATGCGCTTACTCAATTTTCAGGTTGGTTTTAAAAACGGTTTCTACCAGATGTTTGATAACGACGGGGGCATTATGTTCATCCAGCATATCTAAATGGCCACCAGTCAGGCTAATGGTATGTATTTCACTAAAATAGGGTTTCCAGGGCGAGCCACTTGGGTCGTAGTAAGAGCCATTGCAGCCATAATACCATAAAGGCGCATCTATCGGGCTTGCCTCCAGTTGGTAATAATGATACCATAAAAGCGATGGAATAAAGATTTTGATATTCAGGCGCGCTTCAAGCCCATAAATCAGTTTTCTTGCCAGTGCTGAGCGAACATACACCATTCTTAAACCATACTGCATAAAATCGCCCCTTTCCAGAAAATCTTTTGTTCTTCTAAAGAAACTGTCTTTCGGGAAAACCGTATTCATTTTTGGTAAGCCTTCCACGACTCCCAGGTAAAGATGGTTTTGCAGTGGACGGGTGGAAATGATTTTATTCATTATCAAGCCCCCCGTACAAATACCCAGATATCCCACGTTAGGTTGGTTGTAGTCAGGCATCTGCTCAAATATTTTCTTAATGGCGTAGTCCCAGTTTCTGTCTCTGGCAGATAACAATGAAAAATCAGGATAACTTATGATATTGATGCTTACGTGTTCAGACAAATTATTCAGGAATACCCTCGTGCTTTCCGTTATTCCGATAACCGCCGGAAAAACATAAATACGATAAACAGATTTGTCTTTTATCTGAATATCCATCGCCTTTAAAATACCATAAATCTCGCCGGGTGTCATAGCTCCATGAATCCAGTCGGTGGGTAGGTTAGTATTTAAATCAGACTCTAACTGCACCAGAAAGTTAACGGCATTTACCGAATCACCACCTGCATTCTTCCACGAAACATCGTTATCGAACGATTTTTTGTCCAGAAATTTACACCAGGTTTGTTTAAGCGTTTGGTACAGAAAATCTTTATTGGTGCCGGAGGCATCCGTTTCACTAGCTTGTGTTGCATATTTTTCAGCCAATGCTTTTAGACCTTTGCTGTCGTTTTTAAAATTATGCAATGTGGGTAGATCATTAACCTGAATACACCTTTGAGGAATCATATATGCGGGTAATTGCTCTGCCAACCAGTCTTTCAGTGTCGGTTCGGCCAGCACTGTTTTGCTGATAAAAAAAGCAAACAGCGCGTTATGGTGGCTTTGGGTGTGTACTATCACACCGCAACGGTCAATGGAGGGGTGTTTCATTAATGCCCCTTCAATTTCGCTCAATTCAACTCGGTATCCGTTTATTTTAACCTGGTTATCCTTGCGACCAATAAATTCAAGCAATCCGTCCTGATTAATTCTTCCCAGGTCTCCGGTTCTGTAAGTTCTTATTTCCGGATGGGAGGGGTCTGTACTGAATGATATTCTGGTTTGTTCAGCATTTTTCCAGTATCCCAACGATATGTAAGGGCTGCTAACGGTTATTTCTCCGGGTTCTCCATCCGGCACGGGCGTATTGTCTTCACTAACCAAAAGCATTTTTCTGTCCTCAACAGGATACCCAAGTGGTATAAGTTCCTGACCGATAACCGTCTGATGATTAATAAACCACTGCCTGTAAATGGTAGCAATTTCGGTAGCGCCAATGCCTACGTAAAGCAGGCAGTCATCAGCAAAAAATGACTTGTACAATGCTACATCGGCATGATAAATACGGTCTCCTGCCAGATAAATCAGCCGAACCGAGAAAAGATCATCCTTTACCGGATTCAGTTTCAGAAAGGTTCTGAAAATATTGGGGATGGAGTGGTAAACAGTAATGCCTTCCTCTTGGATAAACCGGCTCAAATCATACAAGCCACCTTTTTTTAGATTTTTGATAATCAGGGTGGCACCGTTCAGTAAAGCACCGTAAATGTCTCTGATCGCTCCGTTTACACTTGGCGAATATAGCAGCGTCAGGCGGTCGTTTTCGTTCAGATGCACAGAGTTGGTATATTGCATTACATCATGCAGCATATTCCGCTGGTTCTGATACACCCCTTTGGGCACACCCGTAGAACCGGAAGTGTAAATAATATATGCAAGGTCTTCTGCATGGGCCGTGCATACAAACGTTTCTTCGGTTTTTGCTGTAAGCGCATCAATACAGATTGGATGGAATGCCCGATAAGAGTCTGCCAGTTCAGCTAAGGTAATGACAGATTGTACCCCTGATTGTTCTATAATCAGACGGTTGCGGGCTTCAGGCAGGTCTATATCCAGTGGTACATACCCACAACCCGCTGCCAGGGCGGCCAGCATGGCCACCGGAAAAAATACATCATTAGGCAAGGCTATGCCAATGGGCTCTTTTTGGGTGCTTTGGGCGTTGATAACCCCTGCAAGTGTGCAAACCAACGTGTAGGTTTCCTGATAGCTAAACTGCGCAGCATCTGATTGAAGCGCTATTTTTTCAGGATTCCTTCTCACAACTTCTTCAAAGATTCTGAAAACAGGTAAGTCTAGCCAGGTTTGTTCAAATTTCCTGAACTGTACATCAACCGGGCCCTGGAAATCTAAGCTCATAAACTTTTTATTGTTTTGGCAACGGCCATCCATTGCCGGATGCTATCATCGGCGAAATCAAGCGGCAATACGCAGCCGCAGGTAACTATATCGCCAGTACTTTTTTCATTAATGAGTTGCAGCATTTCGCTTTCTGTCTGGCATAGTGCCATTTCTGATGCAGGTAGCCCACATAGTAAGCGGTTTGCTAATGGTTGCTTCCATGTTTCATCAATGCGGGTCTGGGTACTGTATTCGTAATGAATGTAACAATTGGCGGGTGTATTGCTCAGTGAAAAGTAGACATCTTCGCCATGAATATGAAAAAAACTGAACTGAAGGTCTTTACAGGCATTGAGGCATTGGGTATCATAAAGCTCACCGAATAGTTTATAGATTTCTGGCGGCAAAGCGCCATTGCGCATGTGCTGGGTAACAAAATAAATTCCTTTAGAACCCGCAGCAATCAGCTCATTAATTACATAGAGCGTGTTTTGGGTAATTCTTTCCAGACCTGCCTGTACCACATCCGGGTTTGTTGCTACATGCTGCAGAAGGACTGGCAGCCCGGCCATTTGTACGGCCTGTGAAACCGGACAGAAAACCGTAGAAACAATTGGTGTGCCAATGGTGGTTTTTTTGTAAACCAGGCGGCAGGCACCTGCTATTTCTTGTAGCAACTGGGGTTTTGTTTGGGTGAAATCAGGAAGCCGGAGCCAGTCCTGAGGGTTGTTAATTATGGTTTTGGTAATAATGCGCCTGCCCAGGTAGTCGCCATTCCAGATGTCTTCTACACCGTGGCATACGGCCTGCCAGCTACCAGCCGGGGTGATTTTTATAAAATCACAATTAAATTTTTGTTGAAACTCAAGCGTGCTTTGCGCCAGCGTTTCGGCCTTCTGGTCGGCAACCGGATGATGCTTCCAAAACGAAACAAGACTTTGCATAATAGTTGGCTCGGAATAGGTTAAAGAGGCCTCAATAGTTTATAAAAGTGGCTAATTGCAAAAGTAGAAATAATACGGATTATTAAAAACTGAAAAGTAAAGCGGTAAAACTGAATAAAAGCAGGCCTTTGGTCGATTAAAAAAATAATATCTTAAGCTTTTACTTTATTTTTTTGTAATGCAATAATTTTGCCTGATTGTGTATCGAATAAAAAATTAACCTCCACCGTTTGCTTTTGTGAAAAAAGTAGGGTGGCTCCTGTTTATGTTAGTTGCTTAAGATTGGGCAGGTACGCTCTTAACGTTTCTAGTGTCTCATTGAATTTGCGGTCGCTCCAGTCAGTTTTCTGTATCAGTTTAAGCGCTTCTTCTCTTGTGCCTGATACAAATTTGGTTTTGCTGAAATGAAATCCCTGGATATAGTATTTCTTTGCGCCGGTTTCAAGTAACCTTTGCGCAAATGTTGTTGCGTTTTCAACGGGAAGCAGAGGCGATAACGAAATGCAGGTATTGATGCCTGCCTCTTGCACCTCTCTGATAGCTTTTAAACGAGCATTGATTGACGAACACACCGGCTCAAAGGTTTTACGAACCTCTTCGCTGTCGGTTGTGATGCTCATATTTACCTGAATTGCCTCAAACTGCTTAAAAAGGTCTATATCGCGCGTTACCAGGGGGCTGCGGGTTTGCACCACCAACCGCACTTGATGATACTTTACAAGCTCCTGCACCAGGCTTCGGGTAAGCTCCAGTTCTCTTTCAAGCGGTTGATAGGGGTCTGTGGCGCTGCTCATGTAAATTGATTTGTTTATCATGGGTGCTTTTCTGTGTTTCATTAGTAGCTGCAACGCATTTTCTTTTACTCTTACCCAATATCCCCAATTATTTTGTTCTTCTTCCGACCGCGTAAAGAATGCGGCATAGCAGTAACTACAGGCAAATGAGCAACCCGAGTAAGGGTTAAGGGTGTAATCAAAGCTCTTTAAAGCGCCTTTGCCGTCGGTAAGTATTGACGATGCCTGCTGATAAGCAATGTGCGCATGGCCCAGTTTGCTGCGCTTTTCTTTTGTATCTGCGGGTTCAAACAATTCAAACTGAATGGGTTTCATGTTTTTTTTAAAAAAGACCTGTTTATGCCTTTACTTTGTTGCTACACAAAATGTATAGGCAATATTACACAAAATGAATAGAAATTGAGTGGCCACCAGCAAATTTTTTTATTTTGCCAATTGAATGAACAATAAACGGCCTACATTGGCAACTACCAAGCAGTAAAGGCAAAAAAAACAACCCGAACCATAGGCCCGGGTTGTTGCATCAATTAATTCAGTATTAGTTAAATAACGGAAATGGGTCTTTGAATATGCCACCCTTTTCCATCTGCTGTATTTCTTCTTCAGTGCAAAGGCAAAATTCCAGCTCGGCCTCAATCAGGCCTCTGTTCAAATCCTGACCAATAAAAACCAGTTCGTTTTGTCTGTCGCCGAAACGCTTATCCCAGCGGCTTTCAATTACAGACTGGTTATTTACAAAAGATGCGTAGCGTATCCGCTGTTTAAAGGGCATACTTGCCCACCAACCCCCCGCACTTTCGGCACGGAGCGAGCCACCGGCCTGGCTCCAGTTAAGAGCTTCGTCGGGGCGTGATGCAATCCAGAATAAACCCTTCGAACGGATAATACCCGCGTGCCAGTTGTCTGAGAGGTAGTTCCAGAATCGTTCAGGGTGGAATGGGCGCTTATCTCTGAAAACAAAACTGCTGATACCGTACTCTTCTGTTTCAGGTACGTGCTCCTTACCATTTTTCCGGTTTTCAAGCTCCTGAATCCATCCGGCAGATGCCTCCGCTTTGTCATAATCAAACAATCCTGTATTGATGATTTCGCCTGGATTGACTTTGCTGAAAGCCGATTGAATGATTTTCGCCCCCGGATTGAGCGAATGTATAACTGCTTTCAGCTCGCCCAACTGATAAGGCGTAATGAGGTCTGTCTTGTTCAGAATAATTACATCCGCAAATTCTATCTGGTCTGTCAGCAGGTTTACAATAGTTCGGTGGTCAGGTTCATTTTCATGCAGATTCCTGGTGGTTACTGTATCGGCCGACCCGAAATCTTTACCAAAATTGAAGGCATCAACTACTGTTACCATGCAATCAATATACGCCCAGTCAGACAAATTAATGCCGTTCTGTTCATCAACAAAACTGAAGGTCTGCGCTACCGGAACCGGCTCTGAAATACCCGTCGATTCTATGAGCAGGTAATCAAAACGTTTTTCTTTGGCCAGTTTTTCAACTTCTATCATTAAATCTTCACGCAGGGTGCAACAAATACATCCGTTCGACATCTCCACCAGTCTTTCTTCAGTTCGCGACAACGTATTTTCTTTTTCAACCAGTTGTGCATCAATGTTTACTTCGCTCATGTCGTTCACAATAACGGCTACCTTAAGCCCCTCTTTATTGTGCAATATATGGTTAAGCAGGGTAGTTTTACCTGCTCCTAAAAAGCCAGATAAAACAGTAACGGGTAATTTCTTCATCGTAAATCTGTTTTTGCAATATTGTTGCAAATGTAAATAATCTATCTTTCAAATGCAACTATGTTGCATTTGAAAGATAGATTATTTTAACTCAATTCATTTTAAGATATGCTGCTAAAACGGGCTGGCGTTATAAAAAATCAAGGATAGTGTACTTTGCCTGTTCAAATGCCATGAGGTTTAACAGAGTGCATTTAATGGTATGTTAAATATTTAAAATGAGGTTTTTACTTTAAAAAAGCAGCAGGTTTATGGAGAATTTAAAGATTAACACGGGCATTGAGCTACTAAAGATAAAATTTCTAATGCCAAATTTGATTTAGCTATTCGTTTGTAAGTATTTCTAAAATTTTATATAATTGCAATTAATCATGTTCTTAATCGGGGTATTTAGTGAATTAATAAGCTAAGCTGATATTCTAAAAAAATAGCATAATATTTATTATATGGTGCAATTTTTGCTTTGATCCTTAAAATATCATGTGACTTCATATAATTAACTTATTGTTAAAGTCTAAAATCCGCTCAGATGTATTGAAAGTATTTTGAGTTTCTGATTTCAATTTATTTGACAATGATTGATAAAAGTTTTCTGGAAAAAAGAAGGGTTGAAGCCGTACATCAATTGCTAGAAATTGAGTTTGACAAACGAAAAGATTATCAGGAAATAGTTGATTTGGTTGCTGAATTATGTGAGGTTCCCGTTTCTATGATATCCTTATTGGATGAGAAGTCTAACTGGCTAAAGGTTAGGTCTGGTTATAACGCTGAAGTAATGCCCCGTGAAACTGCATTCTGTAATTTGGTTGTTGATTCAAGCCAGATGCAGATTGTACAAGACACCACCAATGATAGCCGTTTAAATAATAATCCTTTGGTTTATTCTGAACCATTTGTGAGATTCTACGCAGGCGCACCGCTTATATTAAGTAATAATCTGGTGGTGGGTTCTCTCTGTTTGTACGACCTGAAGCCCAACTCTTTAAATGCAACCCAGCAAAAGACTTTGGCTTTACTGGCCAAACAGATAACGAACCTGATGGAGCTTGAATTGAGCAATAAGATTCTAAATTATAAGATTGCTGAAATTGAGCAAAGGAATAAATCAATGCTTAAAATTGCCCAGATTCAGTCGCACGAGGTAAGACATCCACTTACTACCATTATGGGTTTGGTGAATCTGATTAAAGAGGGTTACCAGACAGTTGATAAGGAATGGATAGAAATGATTCAGGAAGCAACGAGCATTCTGGATAAAAAAATTTCGGCAATTGTAAATGAAACCATTCCTGAAAAAGACCTGAGAATGGTAAGGTTTAATAAAATGGTAGAAGAGATTGAAGACTATGCCATAATTTTGCTCGACAGAGATGGAAAGATAGAAAACTGGAACACCGGGGCTGCAAAAATAAAGGGCTATAAAGCCATTGATATTATCGGAAGGCATTTCTCAACGTTTTACACCCCCGAAGACCGGCAGGCGGATCGTCCACAGTTTTTATTAAACCAGGCCATAGATAAAGGGTTTGTGAAAGATGAAGGCTGGCGCGTACGCAAAGATGGGTCACGGTTTTGGGGAAGCGTGGTTATTACAGCTATACATGATGATAAACATGAAGTAATTGGGTTTACTAAGGTAACAAGAGACCTGACTGATATGAAAACAACTGTTGCTGACAATTGAAATTAAGTGACACAACCAAAGAAAGATATAGATAAACTGCTTAATTTTTTTTGACTTTTTAAAGTAAACGGAAGATAAAACAGCGTGATTATTTCAGTTTGAAATAGTAAGTTGAAAACTTTATTAAGTTATAGCCATGATGAACAATTTAGAAAAAAATGAACAAAAACGATGTGTTTTGTTGGTTGATGATGACAAGATTATCAACTTTATGCATCAAAAGTTAATAAAAAACTGTGAACTGCCATACCCGGTTGAGGTGGTAATGTCTGGCCAGGAGGCACTCGACTACCTGACGGGCAAAGGCGCATTTGAAGGCATTGAAAACAGAATGTTGCCCGGGTTGGTTTTGCTTGATATCAATATGCCTGTTATGGATGGGTGGGCCTTTCTGGAAAATTACTGTACAATTGATGAAAAGTTGAGAAAGGGTGTTTTTATTGTTATGCTTACGTCGTCAATAGACCCTGCCGACAAGCGGCGGGCAGAACAAAACAAAGACGTCAGACTGTATGTGAATAAACCGCTCACCAAGGGCAATCTGCTAAAAATAATTGAAAGCTACAGCCAGTATCTTTCAAACCAAATATCCGTATAAAGTTATAAACGCTTCTTCTATAGTTTTACTATTAATAGGATCTGACGTTTTTCAGTACCCTTAAATCAGGTTTGTGGTATCTTTCGTTGATTTTTTTGCTCTTGTGTTTTTTCAAATAAAGAATAAACTAGCTTTGTTCTTTATTCATTAGGGTGTTTATTGCTCTGGCGCTTTAATTTAAGACAATCATGGTTACCATTGACAATTACTTAGACAGCCATTACATACACCGTAGCAACTGGTTAAGAGCTGCGGTTTTGGGTGCTAATGATGGTATTATATCTATTTCGAGCCTTGCTATTGGCGTTTCAGCCGCAAGTATAACCAGAGAACCCATCGTATTGGCTACTGTTGCCGGGTTAGTTGCCGGTGCATTGTCTATGGCAGCAGGCGAGTATGTATCGGTTAGTTCTCAGACAGATACAGAAAAAGCCGATATAGAAAGAGAGAAGCAGGAACTGGCCGAAATGCCAGAAGAGGAATTGAAAATTCTGGCTCAGATTTATGAAAGACGAGGCCTGAAAAAAGAAACAGCCATGCAGGTTGCCATTGAACTAACCGAAAAAGATGCTTTAGGTACACACATGAGAGACGAGTTAGGCATTAACGAAATCAGTCAGGCTAACCCTATACAGGCTGCACTGGCTTCTGGCGCTTCTTTTTGTGTTGGTGGCTTATTACCATTGCTGGTTATACTATTTGCGCCTGTAAAAGGCATGGAATACTGGCTATACGGATTTACTATTGTTTTTCTGGTTTTGCTTGGGGCAACCGCCGCAAAAACAGGCGGGTCTGGTATTGCCAAAGCTATTTTGCGCATTACGGTGTGGGGTACCATTGCTATGGTACTCTCTGCTTTTGTTGGATATCTTTTTGGCGTTAACGTGTAACACTTAAACATTTGTATAATGAACGGAGCACACTGGCATTTAGTATTCAATCATTTACCAATAGTTTTCCCTATTGTTGGTGTAACAGTATTGATAACGGGCATTATTTCTAAATCTGAGGCTGTTAAACGTACAGGTCTGATGATTTTTGTTCTGGGCGCATTTGCTGCCATGGCGGCAATGGCAACCGGGGAAGGCGCAGAAGAAGTGGCAGAGAAAATTAGCGGGGTGACAGAAAATGACATTAAAAATCATGAGGAAATAGCAGAATCCTTTGCCCTGCTTGCCTATGTTTTGGGTGGTGTTTCGGCTTTGGGTCTATGGGCTAGCTTTAAGGGTAAAAGCTTTGCTTCAATGGTGTCAAACGGCGCTTTGGTGCTGGCATTTATAGTATTATACTTTGGCAGACAAACCGGAACAACAGGCGGAGAAATACGTCATTCTGAAATAAGAAAAGGTTACCTTCCACCTGCTGGCGATAAATAACAGAAAAGTAAACAAGCCGGGCAGGTAAAATGATAAAAACTGAAAAGGAAGGCCTACTTCAATTGTTGAAAATCGCTTCGCCATTTATTGTGCTTACAACGGCGTATGCAATTTTGGTGCTTGTTATTGAAGAGTATTTTAGAGACCATATTTACAAAGTTTCGGGGCAAATCGGTTCTGTATTCTGATTGGCCGTGGCGTTTTTCCTGGGATTCAGAATGAATTCTGCCTATGACAGGTGGTGGGAAGCGAGGAAGATTTTTGGTGAGTTGACCAACAACACCCGAGGTTTTGTTACAAAAATATACGTTTATTTTGGGAATCCTGAGAATCTGCGCGAAAACGCCGGGCATGGACATACGCTTCAGGCAGCGAAATTGATTGACATGGCGGTTTTATATATCCGGCAGTTAAAGAATGAAATGCATCATAACTTCAAGTCAGTCTTTAGCGCTGAATCGAAACAAATACTGGATGAGTTGAAGGTTGACACAGGAAATAAAATTTCAAATGAAATACTGGTTGCACTGGCAGTAAGTATTGAAGCCGGTTTCTCTGAAAAAGCAAACGTAGAAAAAGGTGATTTAATGCAGCACATTAACCGGTTTTATAAGATTCAGGGGAAAGCTGAGAGAATCAGGAATACGCCATTCTTAATGATATACAGTGCTTTTACAAGGATTATTGTCAGTTTTTATGTGGTACTGATTCCGGTATTTATAGGTGACATTGACCTGGGTGGAGAAAACAGTGGATTTGAGTTGCTGGCTATTCCGATTATGGTTATTATCAGTTCAGCTTTTCTGACTATCAATAAACTGGCCAACTTGTTTGGAGAACCCTTCTCTGAAAATAAAACGTCTGTAACAATTAACGAAATCTGCCAAACAATTGAACAAAATTGCAACGAGATAAGAAATAAAATAAAGCCATGATTACCCCGGTTTAATAAGAATATCTTTCCAAATTTTGTGCAAATAAAAAAAGCACCTACAAGAATTAACTCGTAAGTGCTTGATTATCAGTGCTCCCGAAGCTGGGCTCGAACCAGCGACCCTCTGATTAACAGTCAGATGCTCTAACCGACTGAGCTATTCGGGAATCTTTGCCGCAATTCCTTTTTCTGAAATCGTGGTGCAAAATTAGGCGTTTCAGGTATATGTGTCAAATAAAATCTGAAAAATATTTTAAATTATTACTGAACAATAGGTTTTTTATAGACTGAAA
This sequence comes from Emticicia sp. TH156, assembly GCF_002855535.1. NCBI lineage: Bacteria > Pseudomonadati > Bacteroidota > Cytophagia > Cytophagales > Leadbetterellaceae > Emticicia > Emticicia sp. TH156. The sequence goes on along the minus strand of NZ_PKRS01000003.1, from coordinate 304,962 downwards.
CTTCTTATGGTCAATGTTTTAGGGTGTTGATAAGTTTTGCCGCCTTTTTGTGTTTTCTACGTCAAATAAGGGCTTCGGCGGCGTTGCTGCTATTCTACAGCCAGCCGAACCAGCTCTGCGGTGTTTCTAACGTGGGTTTTACGCAAAATATTTGCCCGGTGGTTAGAGACCGTTCTTACGCTCAGGTTCAGTTTTTCTGATATTTCCTGGCTGCTCAACCCTTCTACTATATAGCTAAGAATTACTTTTTCCTGTTTCGACAACGAATCTACTATGGCTGATGCCTCTTTCCTTATGGCTGATGCACTGTTTCTTCGCTCGTTCATCAGTCCGTCGATAATCATGGCCGATACAGTAGGGGGGAAGTACTTTTGCCCACCTGCTACTGTACTAATGGCTTTTAAGATTTCTTCCTTGCTGGTGTCTTTCAGCAAATAACCCATTGCGCCGTTTTCAACTGCGGATACCATGTACTCCTGATTATTATGCATAGAAAAAACAAGTGGCTTTACTGTGGGGTATTTCTGCGATATAATCCGGGTCACTTCCAGGCCTGTCATTTTGGGCATCGACAAATCAAGAAGTACTACATCTGGCTTTAGTTCTTTTATTCCCTCCAGGGCTTCGGTGCCGTCAGAGGCTTCTCCTGCAATTTCAATGTTTTCTTCTTCTTCCAGCAAATTGATAATGCCCCTGCGTACAATCGCGTGGTCATCAACAACCAACAGTTTAATTTTGTTTAGCATATTGTTTGGGTATTTTTACTATTATTTGGGTTCCTTTGGTTGGTATTGAATGGATTTTTAGCTGTCCGCCCGACAAATGTGCGCGTGTTTGCATATTAGACAGCCCATTGTTAATGGCAGATTCATTTTTTATACTTTTTGGGTCAAATCCAATTCCGTTATCCGTAATTAACAGCTCAATTTCGGTCTTGGTTTTGTTGAGCGATATGAATACTTCGGTGGCTCTGGCATGCCTCATCAGATTATTGAGCGCCTCCTGTACTATTCTGTACAGATTTACTTCTAAATTACTGCTGAGCCTAAGCGTGTCAAGATTACTTTCAAAGGTCAGTTTTATTCCGGTATTCCTTGTGGTATTTTCAGCCAGTAGCCTGATAGCAGCACCCAATCCGAAATCAGTCAGTATGGGCGGCATAAGATTGAACGACACCTCGCGGGTTGCGCCAATGGTTTCGTCTATCAATTTATTATGCTCTTCAAGTAAACGCTTCTGTTTTTCGTTTATGGGTAATACATCTTTCAGCCTTTCGCTATTCAGTTTCAGGCCGGTTAACATTTGCCCGATGCCGTCGTGCAGCTCTCTCGATAGCCTCCGGCGTTCTTCTTCCTGTCCTTCCAGCAGCGCGCCAGAGCGCACGTTGTCTTCTTTTCGTATCAGTTCATATTTTTCGGCCGTTATCTTTACAATATTCTCTTGTGCTTCCAGTAGTTTCTGATTGGCCAGACTCAGCTCAAGGTTTTTTTGTTGCAGGGCTTCTTCTGAATCAAGAAGTTTCTTTATAACCTGTTTTATGTAATGTGTAAGGGGTCTGAAAATAAGCAGGCCTTCTAAAACCAGTATGCTGATTGTTACAACAAAAAGCAGTAATTCAATATTTTGCACCCGTTTTACTCTTGCTTCTGCCTCCTGGTCATATTGAAACACAATTTTATCCATCTGGTTCAGGTACAGTCGTTCGTTCAGAAGTACCTCATCCAGTATTTTGCGCTTATTAACCGTTTTTTCATTTCCAATCAGTTCCATTCTGTTTTTTATCAACCTAAAAACCGGGTCAAGTTCCTGCAACATGGCCACGGTATGTGCTGAGTTTTTTACGGCTACTTCCTGCGAAAACTGCACGCTGCCTTTCATAAAGCCTTCGTGGCATTTGGTCCAGAGCTTCAGGGTTTCAGCAAAGTCTTTTTCGTAGTAATGGGCTTCGTCCGAAAAACGGTCGGTATTGGTAAGCAGAATGGCCATTTTAGATAAACGCTGGCTGAGCATTCGCTGGCGTCCTGCAATGTTTACTACGTGGGCGTCGTCAAGGGTTTCTTTTAATGAATGCTGAATCAGCATTTGCCCTGTAATTGAAAGAACGGCTACGGCTGTCAGAGCAAGTATGTAAAATTTTGTCAGACGCTTTGTTACCTGTCGCTCCAGTGTAGACATTTTAAAAATTTATTACTTTTTGAGATTCACCATAAAACTAATGCAAAAAAAAGTTTTTTCAGATGTTAATTCACAAATTGAGTTTAGTTTTTATCTATTATTTGCAAAAAAGTTAAACTTCTTAATAGAAATGGATTGGAATGGCACGTGATTAATAATAAATTAAGTCGAAACACACCAGTTGTAGTTAGCGTTATATTAAAATCTATTAATGCCGACTTTGAACTGATAAAAATGTTAAGACAATTTTTTTTGATAGTGCTGATTACTGTGCAAGGCCCAACCAGGGCGCAGATACAGCCGGCAGAGGTAAAAGACAGTATACACAGCAAGCCTTTAGTAGCAAAGGCATTTGCTGAAAACATCAGCGTGCGTTTGTTTAAATCGCTCAGTCATTTACCTGTTCGTATTGTGTACGATAGCCTCAATGCCGTTTTATATACCTGCAACACAGACGGCAACGTGTTCAGGATTCCGATTATTAATGGTACAGCAGGCGACGAAACGGTCTTTATTAATACAGACGAACACAAGATTAATTACCTTCAGGGAATGGTGTTTTTTGAAAATACATTAATTCTGGTAGGCAATAATAACGATTCAGAAAGCTCGGTGGGTTATGGCCTGGTAGAAAAATGTACCATCAGGCCGGATGGCTCAAAAGATTGGATTACCATGCTGGTAACAGAGGCTTACCCGTCTTCCGGTACTTTGTATGACCACGCCTTTGCCGGGGTGTGTTTGTCACCAGCTAAAGACTCATTGTATATTGCCAGCGGCTCAAGAACCGACCACGGAGAAATAAAAGACGCAGGCATATATACCGGACTGAGGGAGGTGCCTCTTACTGCCAAGATTTTCAGAATCCCGGTCAATGCTGTTAATGTATATCTACCCAATAATGACGAGGCCTTATATGCCAGTGGGTATGTTTTTGCCAGCGGCGTAAGAAATGAATTCGACATGGCCTTTGCTGGTAACGGGCATTTGTTTGGGGTAGAGAACTCTGGCGATAGAGATGACCCCGAAGAACTGAACTGGCTTCGGCACCATCATCATTATGGGTTTCCGTGGAGGATGGGTGGAAATGATACCCCAATGCAGTTTGCTGGTTTCAGGCCTGAAAAAGATAAGCTGATACCCGCAGATGCGCTAAAAAGAAATATTTTTTATAATGACGCGGCGTATCCGCAAAGACCCGGTAATGTTTTTTTTACAGAGCCTGTAAAAAATCTGGGCCCGGATGCTAACTGGCTACGGGACCCGACCAGCGGAAAAATGTACCAGTGTGCATCAATCACTACTTTTACGGGTCATCGGTCTCCGGTGGGTTTGGTTTTTGATGTTGATAGCTCTTTTAAAGCGCCTTTTAAGGGTGCCGGTTTTGTATTGGCGTATTCACCCGAGGAGGCAATTGGTGGATATAGCCCAGAACAGGACAGAGGCGGCGATTTGTGTTGGTTACAATTAATTTTTAACACCGCAGACAATAATTACCAGGTAAAGACCACCCGGCTGGTAAGCGGTTTTTTTAAGCTGACAGACGCAGAAAAAGTAGGAAATGAATTGTTTATTACCGACCTTACAGGGAAAGTATGGAGAGTTGCATTTCGCTGATTATCAGTTAATTGAAGACCTGTCTTGTTGCATTTAAACTTTAATAAGCATACTGCCTGCGGGCAATAGGCAAATTGAAAAATAACAGGTAACAAATGTTGCTTGTTTTACGTTATTAAATGGCAGCAGTACATGTCGGTGTGGCTAGTAGTTTGCCGGGGTCTTAAATCGGAATTAATTTTGGTGGGTGATTGTACCACATCTGTAAAAACAAATTACATTTGTATTGTATTCAGTTTAATTATTAAAATTTCCTGTCCGGAAACCAAGGTCATGTTTAAATACATTCTGATTTTTATTCTTCTGATAGTTTTTGTACCAGTATTCAGAAACTTTCTTTTTGAACTACTGGTGGGCAAACAAATTGCCAAGGAGCAAAAACGCTACAATGATATTATGGAGAAACAACGCGGAAAAGAAGGGGACGTAAAAGTAAAGCAAACGCCGCCAGCCGCTAAAAAGGGTGGCTACGAAGGTGGCCAGTATGTAGATTATGAAGAAATTAAATAGTTGAATATGCTTAGAAATTTTGTTACCCCTTTAGACCTGAACCGCCAGGTTAGTTTTGCTATCCTATTATTAAGAGTTGTATTTGCCGGTTTTCTGCTTACGCATGGTTATGGTAAATTACAGAGTTTCATTAATGGCGACCACGACTTCCCTGATCCTCTGCATGTTTCTCCGGTTGTGTCGCAGGTGCTTACTATATTCGCCGAGTTTTTCTGTTCTATACTTATTATTTTCGGCTTGCTTACGCGACCGGCCGCAGTTATTCTGGTAGTTTGTATGGCAGTTATTGCGTTTGTGGTTCACGGCCCAGACCCCATCGGCGATAAAGAACATGGTATTTTGTTTCTGGTTGGGTTTCTGGTAATTTTATTGACTGGCCCCGGCAGATATTCAGTTGACTCCCGTTTGTTCAGATAATAGCTGTGCTTAAAATCGCCTACGATTCTATTTATACACACCCGCTACCGGAAGGCCATCGTTTTCCGATGATGAAATATGAGCTGATACACGAGCAGTTGCTGTATGAAGGAACCTGCACGTCTGAAAATTTCTTTTCTCCTGCTTCTGTTGACCCTGAATGGGTGCTGGGCGTCCATAACAGACAGTATTTTGATGACCTGCTTAACCTCAGGATTGATGCGCGCATGGAACGCCGCATTGGTTTTCCGGTTACTGAAAGGCTCGTTCAGCGTGAACTGATAATTACTCAGGGAACCATTGATTGCTGTCAGTATGCGTTTGAATATGGAGTTTCAATGAACATTGCCGGAGGTACGCACCATGCGTACGCCGACAGGGGAGAGGGTTTTTGCCTGCTGAACGATGTGGCTGTGGCTTCAAATTATCTACTTGCCCGGCAACTGGCGAAGCAGATTCTGGTGGTAGACCTCGATGTGCATCAGGGCAACGGAACGGCTGTTATTTTTGAGAATGAACCACGGGTATTCACTTTCTCTATGCACGGTAAAGAGAATTATCCGCTTAAAAAAGAGCGTTCAGACCTTGATATTGAATTGCCCACCTACTGCGAAGACACCCATTACCTGAATCTTCTTTTCGATACCCTACCCCGATTGATAGATGAAGTAAAACCACAATTTATCTTTTACATTTCCGGTGTAGATATACTGGCTTCTGACAAGCTCGGTAAGCTAAGGGTATCAATGGAAGGATGCGCCCGCCGTGATGCCTTTGTTTTTGAGCAGGCATGGAAACACAAAATCCCGATTGTGGTTTCTATGGGAGGAGGATATTCACCACGCATTGCAGATATAGTAGAAGCACACTGCAATACTTTCAGGCTGGCTGAGAAGCTGTTTTTCTAATAGAATTTTTGCCAGAGCCAATGGGGCTTTGGCTTTTTCTGTACATTTGCCCAAAATAAGTTGCGTTATTTTAAAATCCCGGACTACCAGTCCGGGCTACGTCTACCACCATGCTAAACCTTGCCCAGTACATAGACAATACCTTATTGAAACCTACAGCTACCGAAATGGATTTCAGGAAGTTGTGTGAAGAAATTTATCAGCACCGGTTTTATGCTGCCTGCGTGCCTCCGCATTATGTGTCTTTTGTAAAAGATATTTTGGTTTACAGTGAGGCTAAAGTTTGCACGGTAATTGGTTTCCCACTGGGTTATAACGCAACAGCCACCAAGTTGGCTGAAGCAGAAAAAGCGCTGGCTGACGGAGCCGACGAACTGGATATGGTCATGAACATCAATGCCTTTAAGTCGATGGCCTATATCACGGTAAAAGAAGAGATTAAGGCATTGGCAGAGCTGGCCCATAGTCGCAACGCTGTGTTGAAAGTGATTATAGAAACAGCTTATCTGGACAATTTTGATTTGAGTATTGCTTGTGAGATTTGTGAAGAAGCCGGGGCTGATTTCGTAAAGACCTCCACAGGGTTTGCCCCCAAAGGCGCAGATTTGGAGCAGGTGAAAATCATGAGACAACTACTGCCTGAAAATGTAAAAATAAAGGCATCAGGCGGTATACAAACTTATGCACAAGCCGTGGCCTTTATAGAAGCCGGAGCGGCTAGATTAGGAACATCATCAGGCGTTGCTATTCTGAAGGGATTAGAGGGAATGGGAGGGTATTGAAGAATGAATGTTTGTGGAACCGGAAAATAAATTTTTAGCCTTCTTGCATCATCAATTTCAGAAATCTAGTATTTTAGTGAAAGCAAATAGTGCTGAATTTATCTGATTGCTATATGTTCGAACAGGAAATTAAAGCCCAGATTAAAAAGTTTAAGCGTGGCGCTACTTATAACGAAGTAAAAGCCGAATTAAAAATGGAGCATGCTGATACAGATGCAGTGCTGATTGTTACGCAGGCGTTTAAAGAATATAAAAGAGGCAAGGCTAATAGATTGATTCTCTATGCCATTGCAGTAGTCATTTTTACTGCATTATATGCTATATTTTATGAGCAGTTAAAGCCTATTAGATGGATATTCGCAAGCATTATCTTTGTGGTGGCTTTGGCGCAAGGGGTGTATCTGAAATACCAATACAGCAAAAGTAAGTAAAGATTACTTTCACCTCTCCGGCAAATGTACTTCTGCCATCATGCAACGGGCCGAGCCTCCACCGCAGGTTTCAATGATATTTAAGTCAAAGTCCAGTATATCGGCGTATTCACTTAATTGGTATTTTTGCGCTTGTGTAAGGGACTCGCAGGCTTTGGTAGACATTACCAGAAAACGATGCTCTTTCTGATTTAGCACAAACAACATATTGCCAGCAAAGGCATTCATCTGCTCAAGGGTAATCTCAATTACATTTTTGCCTGTGCTTTCCAGACTTTCTTTTACCATCAGCCGTTCGTCAAGGTCTTTAATGGCTTGCAGGCAAATCACGGCAAAGCTATCGCCGATGCACATCATTACATTGGTGTGGTAAATCTCTTTATCGTTCGCATCTACAGCACCAAACTTCACAATCTTGTAGCCATTCATTTGTTTTTCCCAGGCTGCCAAAACCTCTTCGTTGGTACGCGGTGAAATACAGGCATAAGCAATGCGGTGCATGCGGTCTAGTACCAGGCTGCCGGTACCTTCCAGAAACTTACCCTCCTGCTCAAAGTTGGTCAGGTCTATAATTGTCTCAACATGGTATTTGGCACTCAAATCATCAATAATATCAGTTCGTCGTTCCAGACGACGGTTTTCGGCCTGCATGGGGTACAGGCACACCTTACCGCTATGGTGAAACGACACCCAGTTATTAGGGAAAATACTATCGGGGGTATAAGGCGTGGGAGTATCTTCATATACAATCACATTCACGCCAATGGCACGCAAACGGCTTACCATTGCATCAAATTCTTTCAGTGCGTTTTCTTGTGTTAAAGCCAAATCTAACGCCTGTGCGTCGGTATCCTGAAAAGCATTACTTTCGGCAGTTTGCAGATTAAAAGCAAAGTTGACAGGGCGAATCATCAATATGTTTGAAGTTGCTTGAGCTTGCATAGTAAGTTTATTGAGTGATTTAGTGAATGAGTGATTAATTAATTACAAATGGTGAATTGCGAATTAGTGAATAGTGAAGCATAACGACCAATTACGTGCATCAGAATTTCTTTTGCCCTTCGGCACAAATATTGAATCAATTCAAATGGTGCAAGCTTAGGATAAAGTTCATAATCATTCACCACTCGCTAATTCATTATTCGCGATTACCATCACCGCAGCGGCAATCACTCATTCACTAAATCACTCAATAGGCTTTCACGCCAGTTCCAGTTCTTCCAGTTTTACGCGGTGGCCTTCCAGAAAAAGTCTGATTCGGTTTGAGGCTGTTTCCAGTTCTTCTGCAGAGGGCAGAAACACAATCCGGAAGTGGTCGCCTTTGCTATAATTGAATCCGGTACCAGACACCACCAGCACTTTTTGTTCTGACAGCAGGTCGAAAACAAACTGTTCGTCGTCTTTCAGCGTAAATTTCTTCAGGTCAATTTTCGGGAACAGATACAAAGCCCCTTTGGGCTTTACACAAGTTATGCCCGGAATATCAGTAATGCGGTAATGAATCAAATCGCGTTGTTTACACAGGCGGCCTTCAGGCGCAACGAGGTCGTTGATACTCTGGTAACCACCCAGTGCAGTTTGTATGGCATATTGTGTAGGCACATTGGCGCACAAACGCATACTGGCCAGCAGATTAAAGCCCTCTACAAAAGATTTTGCCTTTTGTACAGCACCGCTCAGTATTACCCAGCCACCACGGAAACCCGCCGCACGATAGTTTTTAGACAAGCCTCCGTAGGTCATAATAAATACGTCGTCGGTCAGGGTAGCAATTGGTATATGCCTGTTGCCGTCGTAGAGTATTTTATCATAAATCTCGTCTGAGAAGATAATCAGGTTATGCTCAGCAGCCAGTTTTACAATGCCTTCCAGCACTTCGCGGCTATATACGGCACCAGTAGGGTTGTTCGGGTTTATAATAACAATACCTTTGGTTTTGCGGGTTATTTTACGCCTCATATCTTCCAGATCCGGGTTCCAGTCAGACTCTTCGTCACAAACATAATGCACCGGCTTGCCACCTGACAGCGCCACCGAGGTGGTCCACAACGGATAATCAGGCGATGGGATAAGGATTTCGTCTCCCTCGTTTAGCAATGCCTGCATGGTCATTACAATCAGCTCACTAACGCCGTTGCCAATAAAGATATCGTCAATGGTTACACCATGTATGCCAATCTGCTGGGTGTAGTGCATAATGGCCTTACGTGCCGGAAATATACCCAGATGATGCGAATACCCCTGTGCATTGCGGATATTCATAATCATATCGTGCACAATTTCGTCGGGTACATCAAAGCCGAAAGGCGCCGGGTTACCGATGTTCAGATTAATGATTTTTTGCCCCATGGCTTCCAGTTGCTGTGCTTTATCAAACACAGGGCCACGGATGGCATAACTCAGGTTATTAAGACGGTTACTTTTATTGATTTGTTGCGACATACTTACGGGCGATAAATACTACACAAAAATATAGAAAATTTGTGCGTATGGAAGTTAATTGTAATAAAAAAGGTCGGTGAGTATGCGCTCACCGACCTTTTTTTGTTTTTCATTGCTTATTCGTGAAGTTTTTCCAATAATTTTTTATTGAAATTCTGCTCGGTACGTTTCAGCTCAGCATATTGCTTGGGAGTAATGGTTTTTAATAATTTACCCATGTATTCTTCTTCCAGCTCTATTTCTTTCTTTTTATAGGCAATTGCCTGTCTTTGAGAAGCGGTAATTTTATCGTCGGAGGCGGTCAGTGAATTGGCCTCATCAAGCGTTTTTTTAATGCTTCGGCGTAGCTCAAACTTCTTGCTCTGGTATTCGTTATAGACCGACCAGAACTGAGGAGCCTGCTCTGTAGTAAGATTGAGTTTTTCTGTAATTAATCCTATTTTGGCACTTTGGATTTTCTCAAACCTGTCGCCGACCACGCCATGACGGTTTTGCGAAAAAGAAAGCATAGGTAATGCCAGAATAATTATAAGGATATGTTTCATAAAGTTTGTTTGTTCATTAGGAATGGCAGAGGGCAAATAACTATCAGATATCTTCGATGTCCTGACTTTCAAGATGCTCGCGGATGTCAGCTTTGTTAACTCCGAGATTATCAATAATTCCGGTTTCAATTTCTTTAGGCAAAGCCTTTTCGGTAGATGACGCCACTTCGTATTCCAGATAGCTCAGGTCTTGCGAAGCCAGATAATTGTTAATGTCTTCTTTGCTTAGTTTGTTAAAAGCCGCTTCAGATTCTGACTCTGAAAACTGAGGCACCGCAAACCCCAAGCCAACCATTAGCACCAGGCTGGCGGCGGCTGTCCAGACCGTACGGCTTTTTTGCCACCAGTTTACCTGTATGGTTTTAGTTTCTTTAGCTGTCTGGCGCATAATGCGTGCCGGAAGCGCATCAAAGTAATTGGCTGGTACTTCAAAAATATTCTTCTTCTCAATGCTTTGCAGTCGCGCATCGGCGGGTATTGTTCCGGCTGCATTTTCAAAATAGCCATCAGGTACTTTAAATATGTTTACTTTCGGCAGGTTTTCCAATTGAATAGCCTGTGTTTCGAGATGGGTAATGCGACCCATGATTCTTGACGAAAGCGTATCAAAATAGTTGGCGGGTACGGTCATCTGATGCCCTTTAGCAAAACTTACAGCCGGCTCTTCTTCTTCTTCAATGCTCACCCTATGCCAAATAACCCCAGGCAAAGCGTTAAAGTATCCTTCTGGTACTTTAAAAACATTGGTTTTGGGTATGTCTGCTATTTTGATAGAATTTTTCATCACATTTTCATAAGTCGGTGAGTTCAATTGTTATTTATAACCTTTTAAGATTTTAGAATTGTGTTTTTGACAAGTCAATTTTTAAAAGGTTTAAATAATCAGGATTCTTTATTTAAAAATTCTTCAATTTTTTTTACTGCCAGGTGATATGACGCCTTCAAAGCCCCTACAGATGTGCCTGTTATTTCGGCAATATCTTCATACTTCAGGTCGTCGTAATATTTCATATTAAACACCAGCCTTTGCTTGTCGGGCAATTGAAGCAGGGCTTTTTGAAGTTTTAATTGAATTTCATCGCCCGAGATATAATCTTGCGACACCGCGCTTTCAAGCGTGTTCAGCAGGTCAGTGCTGTCTTCGTTTTCAAGCGGCACATGATTCTGTCTGCGTTTTTTCTGTAAGAAGTTTAATGATTCGTTGGTGGCTATCCTGTATATCCAGGTGTAGAGTTGGGCGTCGCCTCTGAAATTCAGCAAGCCCTGCCAGATTTTAATGAAGGTTTCCTGAAGCACATCGTCGGCGTCGTCGTGGTCAATCACCATTTTACGGATATGCCAGTAAATTTTTTGCTGATATTTTTTTATCAGCATTTCAAACGCATGATTACGCTGCTCCGGATCTTGTATTAAACCGACTAACTCTTGATCGGAAATCTGCATTTTTACGGATTATTGGTTTATTTGTTATTTTCAGCAAACCCACCACTACCCATGTTATACGGGTTGCGGTGGGTTTAACTTCCTATTCTAACAAACAACCTGGTGGTTTTATTGTTTTCGCTGAATTACTTTTAATGCTTTCTCTATAATGTTTTTAGCAGAAAGACCATATTTTTCCATCAACTGAGCTGGCGTGCCTGATTCACCGAACGAGTTATTAACGGCCACGTATTCTTGCGGAGCCAGGAAGTTTCTAACCAGTGTTTGAGCAACGGCATCACCTAAACCGCCGTTAGCCTGGTGTTCTTCGCAGGTAACCACACATCTGGTTTTGCGCACACTCTTTAAGATAGCTTTTTCGTCTAAAGGTTTAATGGTATGTATGTTGAGGATTTCGGCGCTGATACCCTGTGCTTCCAGTTGCTCTGCTGCCTGAATGGCTTCCCAAACCAGGTGGCCGGTAGCAACTATGGTTACATCTTTCCCCTCACTTACCATCCATGCTTTACCAATTTCAAAAACCTGGTCGGGTGCTGTGAAAACAGGCACAACCGGACGGCCGAATCTCAAATAAACCGGACCCTTCCAGTTAGCGGCAGCTATGGTAGCAGCTTTGGTCTGGTTAAAATCGCAAGGGTTTAGTACGGTCATGTTTGGCAATGAACGCATCATGGCCAGGTCTTCCAGAATCTGGTGCGTGGCGCCGTCTTCACCCAAGGTAAGACCCGCGTGCGACACCGCAATTTTTACGTTTTTATCTGAATAAGCAACCGACTGGCGAATCTGGTCATATACCCTGCTTGAGCCAAAGTTGGCAAAAGTTGTAGCAAAAGGTATTTTGCCGCCAATAGTAAGCCCTGCGGCTACGCCTATCATGTTGGCTTCGGCAATACCACACTGAATGAAACGCTCAGGGTTTTCTTTAATGAAAGTATCTATTTTCAGAGAGCCAACCAGGTCGGCACAAAGCGTTACTACATTTGGGTTGGTTCGGCCTAACTCGGTCATCCCGGCACCAAAGCCCGAACGTGTGTCTTTTTTCTCGGTAAAAGTGTATTTTGTCATAACGATGTTATTCTTTAACTATGAGTTCTACTTAATGATTGTAACTTATTAATAAAATACTTTGCACTCGGGCAATTGGGATGGTTAGCAGCGTTTTCTATTGAGAAACCATTTCGAATGAAATTATCTGCAAATTTAAGTTTTGCATATCTTCCATATCCCCTACCGGTTATTCTTAACAATTCTCTTCTAATTGTTTCAAAAGGATTTACTTCGTTCTCAGGGAATTCGAAAAAATACTCTGGTTCGCAAATAATACTCATTGTTATGGAATCTGCTAAGAACCAAGCCTCTACTTGCTTAACTGAAACTATTAAAATTTCGTCTACTAAAGGTGATATTCGATTTTTAACTGAGGTGATACTTGTAGAATTGTCCAAATCAGTTATAATTAGTACAATTTCCGCATTGTTGTCTTTTAAGTTGTCTCTATGTCTTTGAATATTATGCGGCAATAAATTGCCATTCCCCTCAGCATTAATAATTGGCTTGACACATTCAATTTCAAATCTTTGCAAAAGATTTTGAAAATTAGGCGACTCAATCAAAGCTTTTTCTACATCACCTTCACAAATAAAACCCACTTTTACCAAGGTATCCCACCTCCCAAGGCATTGGTCAAAAGTGCTTCATCAGCAGGCATCCCATAAAAAGCTCCTGCTTTGAATTGTTTTATCTTAGTTTCACCATTTACCTTATCGACAATTATCATTTCCTCTTCTTTTAATTGAGAAACTAAAGTTTGGGAATGAGTATTAATCCATATATAATGGCCTTTCTGTTCGCAGGCATCCCTGAAAAAATTCACAAACTCTTTTACTACTTTAGGATTTAAGCCATTTTCCGGTTCTTCGATACAAAGGAATTGGGGTTCATCAGATTGCAATACAGCAGTCAGCAAGCATAGGATATAAAATGTCCCATTAGATATTAAATCTTTGCCAAAAGGTTTTTCATAATACTTTTGGTAAATCAATAAATCTTCACTGCTGCTGAATTCACTTTTGCGAACTTCGATATTTTTGAATTCAGGGATAAATAACTCAAGCCATTCTGTTATTTCTTCCTTTATATTTTCAATTTCCAGTAATCTTTTAAGAACTTTTTCAAGATTACTTTCCGATGAATTCCAAGAATTATTTAACCTTAAATTTCCATTATTTTTAACTTTGTCAATCTGTTGACCAATAAATAGTCTTGAAAACGAGTTGAAAACATTGTTGTTTATATCAACAGACTTTATCTCCTTAATTATTAAATCATAATCAATCAAAAGTCTGATATCTCTAAATTCTTCAATAATTTCAATCGAAATCGGTTCGACATTATTGTTAAAATTAAAAACATTAGATTTCCCACCATAACTATCAATTACCTGAGATGATATTGTTTGATTATTTTTGTTTCCATAAGTTGCTCCAAATAATGAAAATGTCCTCATAAACTCCAAAGCCTCAAAAATATTAGATTTACCGCTTCCATTGGGGCCAACGAAAACGGTAAAAGGATTCGGCTCGTTGATGGTTATATCAACAATCGATTTGAAGTTCTTAATATTCAGAGACTTTATTTTCAAAGCAATATGATTTATCAATAATCCCCAATGGTGCCGGTGTTTACCAGCTGGTCTAGCGCTACTTTCAGTTGTTCATCATTTGGTGCTACACCATGCCATTTGTGGCTACCCATCATGTAATCTACTCCGGCACCCATTTCTGTTTTGAGCAAAATCATGATTGGTTGTCCTTTGCCTGTCAGGCGTTTAGCTTTACGAAGCCCCGCCACTACCTGATCCATATCATTACCGTCTTTAATATCTATTACGTTCCAGCCAAAAGCCTTGTATTTGGCTTTCAGGTCGCGGTTGCTCATTACTTTTTCAGTAGGGCCGTCTATCTGCTGGCCGTTCAAGTCTATCACGGCAATCAGGTTGTCCAGCTTGTGGTGTGGGGCGGCCTGTGCTGCTTCCCAAACCTGGCCTTCCTGTTGCTCGCCGTCACCCATCAGGCAATAAACCAGATTTTTGTCGCCGTTCAGGCGTTTGGCCAGTGCAGCGCCAATGGCTACAGACAAGCCCTGGCCTAACGAACCAGAGGCCACACGTATACCCGGAAGGTGCTCGTGTGTGGTAGGGTGCCCTTGCAGCCTTGAATCAATTTTACGGAAAGTTGCCAGTTCTTTTACGTCGAAATACCCTCTGCGGGCCAGGGTGGAATAAAACACCGGCGAAATGTGCCCGTTAGAAAGAAAGAAGAGGTCTTCTCCGGTACCGTCCATATTAAATGAAAGATAGCCGCCTTTACCTTTTCTGTTATTGATTTTCATTTGCTGGAAATATAGCGCAACAAATAAATCAGCGCAGCCTAGCGAACCGCCCGGATGGCCGGACTGGCAGGCATGCACCATTCTAACAATATCCCGGCGTACTTGTACCGCAATTGCTCGTAATTCTTGGTTCTGCATTTAAAAGATTTATTAAGTGTCAAAAAAACAATTAATACAAATATAGCTGAGAAATTTAAAAAAAAATGCTTTTGTATTAATTTTTACAAAAGTACATAATACATCTTGGTTTTTAAATAGATGCAAGGCGCAATACTTAGGTATTTATAGCTGATACTAAAAAACGCCAGGTATGAATGATGACACCCGTTTCATATATCTGGCATATTCGGGCTTGGTTACGGCCAGCCGTTTCTCAAGCAATGCCACACCAGAAACCCTCACGAGCAGGAAGGTCATCAATAAAGGGCTGAAAACATACAGAAACTGCCCGGTGGTGCAGGTAAACAGATAATAGCCCCACCATTGCAGGGCGTCTCCAAAATAATTAGGGTGTCTGGTAAGCCCCCAAAGGCCGGTTTGTAGAACTTTGCCTTTGTTTTCGGGCTTTTTTTTGAAGGTGGCCAGTTGCCAGTCGCCGATAGACTCAAACAAGAAACCAACCGACCACACGGCAAGCCCCAGATAATCGGTCAGCTTTAAAGATGTAAAATTAGATGACATGGCCGGTGCAAACAGCGTAGACATAACCCAGAGCAAAAAGCCCTGCAGCATAAAAACCTGAAAGAACGATACCAGCGGCCATTTACTGCCTTTTTCTTTCCTCCATTCTTTGTACCGGTAGTCTTCATCTTTTCCTATGTTTCTGGAAGCCAGATAAAGCGTAAGCCTTACACCCCACACAGTAACCATAATGCAGAACACCATTGAACGGTGGTCGTGAAGGCCCATGTATGCCCGATAGAACCACGCCATAGCCATAAAACTGAATCCCCAGAAAATATCTACAATAGCAGTGTTTTTTAAAACCAGACTTATTACCCAGAGAACCGTAAAAAACGGAATAACAGCAACCAGACTTTGCCAGAAAGGGTAATTTTGGAGCATGAGTATAACGGCCATAATTATGGCAGCCAATAGCAAAACAATACGTTTCATCATTTCTTTGATTTATTTAAGTATCTGCTGTGCGTGGTTTTTTGATTCTACCTTTTCTATAATTTCTTCAATAATGCCGTTGGAATCAATGATAAAAGTAGTACGAAATACCCCCATGTACTTTCTGCCATACAGTTGCTTTTCGCCCCATACGCCAAATGCTTTAGCTATTTCATTGTCTGTATCGGTGAGCAGGTCAAATGGCAGGTCATATTTTTTTATAAAATTCTGATGCGTTTTCTGTTTGTCTGCGCTAATACCCAACACCACATAACCCTGCGCCAGTAAAGCCTGGTAATTATCTCTTAAATTACATGCCTCAGCGGTGCAGGTGGGTGTATTGTCTTTCGGGTAAAAATATAAAACCACTCTTTTACCAATATATTGGCTCAGGCTTACTTCAACGCCGTTTTGATTTTTTGCGCTTAGCTCCGGAGCCGGACTTCCTTTTTGCAGGTGCATGTCTCTTTCTCGATTTTTGTAATTGTTGTTTTTTCTGTTTTACGTATTCTTCAATGTTGGTTTCATACGAAGCTACATTGCCCACGTTATCTGTTACTTCCAGTCTTAAATTGCCACTGAATGTCTGGGTTTCATTTAGCCTTATCGACCATATCCGGCCATTTTTGTATTCATAGTCCATCAGCACCCACTGGCCATTTACATAGCAATTGAATGATTTTATGCCTGAAAGGTTATCTGATATAACAAAGCTGAGATAGGTGGAGTCTATCTGCGAAGGCCTGATGGAAGGTGCCTGGTTGTCTGCCAACAACTGGAAATCGCCCAGGCGCCTGGTTTTAAACTGGATTGCATTGCCTATCCAGACACCCCCCAGATACGAGCGCCCGTTGTTAATATCATATACGCTTGTTTTAGGAGAAATCGACATGCCCGAGGGTGTCCAGAGCACCGTCAGCATATCTTTCAGCGGAATTTTCTCTGTGTTAATTGTCAGGCGTGTACCCATTACCGAAGTGGTCAGGTAAAGCGTATCATATAGCGCATTCGTGAAATCGAGTTTCAGGTTTGGCTCGGCATAAAACTGTCCGAACTGAGGCAGGATTTCTTTCTTGATGCCCAGGAATGCCGAACTGTTATCTACCTGCACGAAGTCGGCAATGCCGCGGTTCAGGTCATGTAAATAAACGGCATCTTTATTGGCCTTGTAAGATAAGGGCAGCCTGGTAGGTACGCCTTTGTTTTGCAGCACCGCAAACGGTGCCGTGGTGTTTTTTGCCCTAACCATCAGCGTGTTTTCGGTAATAGAGGTAGAAATATTACCAGAAAAATTGCCTTCTTCCGATTCCGAGGCTCCTTCGGGGGTTTCCTGCAGTACAGGCGCTTCGCCCTGAATAGCAAACGTCAGAACGGTAGTATTGCCGTAGCTGTCTTTAACTTTCACATAAACACTGTGCAACTGATTGTCGTTAATAACAATCCTGCCCTTGTTTTTATCGGTTTGATACACCGTTATCCGGTTACCATCAGCTACATAGCATTTCTGAACACGCACGCCGTTGGTTTGAGATAAATCATAATCAATATGCACGTTAATATCTTTTGAAACATCAAAAGGCATTTTTTCAAGATTCAGCTTATAGGTGCTTTTGCCGTCTACCTCCACTTCCAGTTCGGTGATTCCCATTCTGAAAGGTGATGTCTGGCTGCGGTCGTAGGTGTTAAGTTCCAGGCCGATGATTCCCTGGGCTTTTACGGTGGCAGTCAGCACATAATCGCCTGAACTGGTTCTTTTGGGTGTCATAGAAACCCGGCCGAATTCGCCATTCACGCGTGAGTAGGCGTTCAGTGTTTTCAGAATAACCTTTTCAATTACCGGCGGCTGAGAATCTTCTACCTCTGCAAAACCGAATAAAAGTGGATTGATGGCGTTTTCAAGTGCATCGCGTATCTCAAAATGCAGGTGTGGCCCACCAGAAGCCCCGGTGTTACCTGAAATACCAATTACCTCGCCTTTTTTTACTTTTAGCTCATTAGGCCCGGGTGTTAGCTCAATTTCCCATACTTTCTGGGCGTATTCACGACCGCGAAGATACGCTTCTATGGCAGGATTATAATTTTTTAAGTGGCCATAAACGGTAGTAAACCCATTAGGATGCGTTATATACAATACATTGCCGTAGCCACCTTTCATGACCCTGACACGCGACACGTAGCCATCGGCGGCGGCGTAAACATTATAGCCTTCTACAGCACCGGTGCGGATGTCGAGCCCGGCATGAAAGTGGTTGGTACGCAGGTCGGCAAATCCTCCCGAAAGCGAAGCCTGTTTACCCGGCTCAATCGGAAACATAAAGTAGCCCTTCGGGTAATTATCGCGGTTGTTACTGTTGTCTTTCTGTGCATAGCTCAGGCAGGTGTCAGACACCAAAGCTACAATCAGTAACAAAGTACTCAGAATTCTCTTTAATATGATAGAATGTAGATGCATCTTCATGTAAGGATTTGAGTGGATTCAGGCACCATTGGGCCTTAAATAGAAAGAATAAACAAATGAACTGCCGGTGTGTTCCCCTGACCGGAATACTGGCAGCAAGCAATTGTCCTACGGCTATAAATGTAAATTCACATAAATAGAATTTTACTGTATATTTCAGAGCCGCAATGCATCCGCATACAATGGCATTAACGCTTCAGATAAAAATGCACTGCGTCTCAGGCGGCTTTACTTTACATCAAATTCGAGCATTTTTTCTCCTTCAATAAAGGCGCTTAACTTGTCGCCTACTTTAACGGGTCCTACACCTGCCGGCGTGCCGGTAAAAATAATATCTCCTGTTTTTAGCGTAAAATATCTTGATACAAAGGCTATGATGTTGTCAAAAGAGAACAACATCATAGACGTATTGCCCTGCTGGCGCGTTTGTGTTTCTCCGTTAACGTCTGTTAGGTCTAAACTGAAATTAAGGTTCTGTAAATCTGCATATTTAGATTTTGATACAAACTCAGAAACCGGAGCAGAGCCGTTGAATCCCTTGGCCAGGTCCCAGGGTAAACCCTTTGCTTTTAACTTTGCCTGTATGTCTCTGGCAGTAAAATCAATTCCTATGCCTATCTCGTCATAGTATTTATGGGCAAATTTTTCCTCAATATTTTTTCCCATTTTGTTGATTTTTAACACGATCTCAACTTCATGATGAATATCCTGAGAAAAATCAGGGTAATAAAAAGACTCTCCGTTTTTTAAAATAGCAGTTTCCGGCTTGGTAAATATAACAGGTTCGTCGGGGCGTTCGTTATTTAGTTCCTTGATATGTTCAGCGTAATTACGACCGATAGCGATGATTTTCATACATTAAAGACAGGCCTCAAAGATTAAGTATTGATTGAGCGTAATGATTTTTTCTGTACTTTTGAGGCGGATAAAAGTTTAGAATTTTCGCAAAAATAGGGAATTTTCATAGTTCAGCAGCAGATAATGGCCTGATTTTTTAGTCTTTATCTGAAATTCTTCTTTTGTGAGAACCGGGAATATTTTGAGAATTTCTGAATTGAAATCCAACAGATAAACATTAATTATAACAGTATTATAGAATGAAAACCTTTTTCAAATCTACTTTAGTAGCAAGTGCATTATTTGTGCTGATTTGGTCTTGCCAGAAAGTTCCTCTTACGGGTCGTAATCAGTTCGTCGGGCTGGTATCAAACGAGCAAATGATACAGATGAGTTTTGCAGAGTATAAGGGGTTCATGGACACCTCAAAGGTGGTGTCGGCCAATACACGCGACGCCGAAATGATTGCCAGAGTAGGGGGTAGAATTAAAACCGCCGTAGAAAATTATCTGATACAGAATAACTACAGCCAGGTAATAAACGGGTACCAGTGGGAATTTAAACTGGTACAGAGTAAAGAAGTAAACGCCTGGTGTATGCCCGGCGGAAAAGTATGTTTTTATACAGGCATTTTGCCTGTTTGTAAAGACGAAGCCGGTGTGGCTGTTGTAATGGGGCATGAGATTGCCCATGCTATTGCCAGCCACGGCCGTGAGCGTATGAGCCAGGCAATGGCTGCACAGGGTATAACCAGCCTTGGAGCCATTGGCGCAGGTGTTTATACAGGTAATCAGCAAACCATGGAAATGGTGGGTCAGGTTTTAGGCGTAGGTGCTTCGGTGGGTTATGTATTGCCTAACAGCCGCAGGCAGGAGTCGGAAGCTGATAAGCTGGGGCTGATATTTATGGCCATGGCGGGCTATGACCCGCAAAATGCGGTGGCTTTCTGGCAGCGCATGGCCGATGCCGGTAAGAATTCTCAGAAACCACCGAAATTGTTATCAACCCACCCTGCTGACGAAGACCGTATTGCAGACCTTCAAAAGCAAATGCCACAGGCGCAAAAATACTATACTACTTACGCAACCAAAAAATAGAATCTGCCAAATTCTGGATTCAAAAGGCGCCGTTAGCTAAAACGGTGCCTTTTTTTTTATGTGTTTCTAAACTGCTGCCCAACTGCAATCTGAAAAATGACGACAAAAATTTGCAAAGTTTTTTTCTTTCATTACTTTTGCTTGTATAGACAAGTTGTAGAATTATTAGGCTATTTTTGAAACACCTGCCATGCTGAAAGATAAGAAAATAGTGGTTATAGGCGGTACAACCGGCCTGGGGCTGTCGGCCTCTAAGGCCTTTGTAAAAAATGGGGCAAAAGTGGTAGTAGTGGGCAGAAATCCTGAAAGTTGTGTGGCCGCTGAAATAGAATTAGGAGACAACGCCATAGCCATGAGCGGTGATGCCGCTAACCCCGGAACAGCCACCAGAGCCATTGAAATGGCACTTACAGACCTGGGTGGTTTTGATGGGTTGTATCATGTAGCCGGAGGCAGCGGGCGCAAATATGGCGATGGCCCCTTACATGAAATTAGCCTGGAAGGGTGGAACAAGACATTTGAATTAAACCTCACGAGCCTGATGCTTTCTAATCAGGCCGCTGTACGGAAGTTTATAGAACTGGGAACCGGGGGTAGTATTCTGAACATGGGTTCGGTGCTGGGGGTTTCGCCTTCGCCCAGATATTTTTCAACGCATGCCTATGCCGCTACTAAATCTGCCATTATAGGTTTTTCTAAATCTATTGCGGCTTATTACGCACCTTATAATATAAGAGTAAATGTACTTGCCCCGGCTTTGGTAGAAACGCCCATGTCTCAACGGGCCTCAAAAGATGAGGTCATTATGGGTTTTGTTAAAACCAAACAACCTTTAGACGGCGGCCGCAACGGACAAGCAGCAGACCTGGACGGAGCCGCGTTATATTTTATGTCGGATGCCTCTGGCTTTACAACCGGACAAGCGCTGTTGGTGGATGGAGGATGGAGCGTAAGTGAAGGACAATACTAAGTGGGTATCAATTTTCAGATTTGTGGGACGAAATTGCGGTTCGGTCAGAATTTGATGCAGAAGAAAAAAAATTGCCACTATGTTAACTAAGAACACCATTTTTCACCGTAGTTAATTGCCAGTTATAACCAGTAGTCTTTATTTTTTATCCATGATAATTGTGCAACATAGTGGCCACATTGCGCACAATGTGGCAAAAATATTGTTCAATAAGCTGTAACCTGCAATAGAAAATGTCTTACGTAATAGGTGTAGATTTAGGGGGTACCAACATTAAAGGCTTAATCATTAACCGCAATGGTGAGGTGTTGAAGCAGCATTATATTCCGACCAAAGATACAGACGACGGCTCGTGGCGGGAAAATGTGAAAGAAATGGTAGAGTACCTGAAAAATTACCTTCAACAGCCCATTCTGGGCATTGGCCTTTCTGCGCCGGGGCTACCCAACGAACAAAACCAGTGTATTGCCTATTTACCCAACAGGTTGAAAGGCCTGGAGAATTTTATGTGGGGTGAGTACCTGGGCGATGCGACCTATGTGCTGAACGACGCCCACGCAGCTTTGATGGCCGAAGCCAGATTCGGGGTAGCCAAAGACAAGCGTAACGTGGTTTTGCTTACACTGGGCACAGGCGTAGGCGGGGGTATTTTAATAAACGGGCATTTGTACCAGGGGCTTGCGCAAATGGCGGGGCATCTGGGGCATATATCAATTAACAGCCAGGAAGAAACCCAAAGTATAGTAGGTATGGTTGGCAGCCTTGAGTACGCCATAGGTAATTATTCTATAGAAAAAAGAAGTCACGGAAAATACAGTTCAACCTGGGAACTCGTTGAGGCCTACCGTAAAGGCGACCACTTTGCTGCTTATTTGTGGCTTTCGTCGGTCAGGAAACTCGCTTTGGCTATCAGTTCAATTGCTAATTTGTTATCACCCGAAATGGTGGTGCTGGCGGGGGGAATCACGCTGGCTGAAGAAGCGCTTTTTGAGCCGCTGGCCACGTTCATGGATTTGTATGAATGGCGCCCCGGCAATAAAAAAACAAGCATTGCCCAGGCTTACTTCGGCGACATGGCCGGCGCCATTGGCGCAGCCAGTTTTGTACTTACCAAATAGATATTCACCAACATAAAAAAAAGAACATAAACATGAGTGTGATACAGGATTATCTGAACAAGTGTGCCGGAATTGTGGAAACAGTCAAAAAACAGGAAGCAGAAATACAAATGGCTGCCCGCTGGTTTGCCGATTCGATTCTGGCCGGGCGAATGGTGCACGTGTTTGGCTCTGGCCATAGTCGCATTATGGTAGAAGAAATGTGGCCGCGTTACGGCTCGTTCCCGGGGTTTAATCCGATAGTTGAGCTTTCATTGACCTTCCATAATCTGGTAGTAGGCGCTAACGGGCAACGGCAGGCTATGTTTCTGGAGAACGTAAGCGGCCTGG
The DNA here is from genome assembly GCF_002855535.1 of Emticicia sp. TH156. Lineage (NCBI taxonomy): Bacteria > Pseudomonadati > Bacteroidota > Cytophagia > Cytophagales > Leadbetterellaceae > Emticicia > Emticicia sp. TH156. The sequence continues at coordinate 282,376 of NZ_PKRS01000003.1, read as the reverse complement.
CAGATAAAATTCTGCGTAATTTCGATTTATCTGCTTTAGATACCGCCTTGGTTATTTCATCATCAGGTACCAATGTAGTGCCGGTTGAGATGGCGGAGATTTTCAGGCAGAGGGGTATTAAAGTGGTGGCACTGGTAACCCAAGACCACCTGAAAGCCAGTACTACCAAACGACCCGACCATAAAAAACTGGATGATTTTGCCGATTTAGTACTGGATACCGGCGCCCCCGCAGGCGATTCTATGGTATATGTGCCTAATCTGGATACTCCGGTTTCGCCGGGTTCAACGGTTGGGGGCGCCATGATTATCAACAGCATAAAAGCACAGGTGGCCGATTATTTAACTCAGGCGGGGCATCCACCAAAAGTACTTACGGCCGGAGCTTTAGTAGGAGCCACAAGGGCTACCGAATTATTTGAAGCCGCTTACGACGAGCACGCTCACCGCATTGCCCGTATGTATGCCAAACTGGGTGTGCCCAGTTATGTGTCAGACACCAACAAAAATTCTGGCTTATAAAACCAGTCAATTGATAAGGCAATCACAAACAGAGGCCACCTCACTACCTAATAAATTGATTGAACTGAAACAAATACAGGCAGAAGATACACGCCAATTGCGGCACAAAGTGATGTGGCCTGACCAGCACCCCGACTTTGTGGTTTTACCTAATGATGCCGAAGGTTTGCATTACGGGCTGTTGGAAGATGGTAAACTGGTGTCGGTTGTTTCGCTTTTCCGCGATGGCCATCAGGCACAATTCAGAAAATTTGCCACCGATACGGCCATGCAGGGCAGGGGATACGGCACACAATTGCTGCAATATATGATTGAACAGGCGCTGGCAATGGGTATAAAAGAACTCTGGTGCGATGCCCGCGTAACGGCCATCGGATTTTATGAGCGGTTCGGAATGAAGGCCGATTCGGCGGTGTTTCAGAAAAACGGTAAAGATTACGTGTGCATGGGATTAGATTTAACAGCTAATAAATGACAAAAACAAGATGATTATTTCTTTAATTAAACTACTAGACCGCGATTTGCTGAGGCTGAAAAGAGAGATAGAGGCCTATAAAACTGAAGATTTACTTTGGGTAACACCAGGCGAAATAAGCAATTCGGCAGGGAATCTGTGCCTGCATCTGATAGGAAACCTGAATCATTATATTGGTGCGCAACTGGGCAATACGGGTTATGAGAGAAATAGACCTGTTGAATTCTCTGATAAAAACGTTCCAAGAGCAGAACTGATTGAAAAAATTGAAGCCACCCGATTAATGCTGCCCACTGTATTAAACACCCTGACGCCAGACCACCTGGCCCGCAACCATACTGAAGAGTACAACAATGGGCAAGACACCAACGAGTATTTTCTGATTCATACTTACGGGCATTTTAATTATCATTTAGGGCAAATTAATTATCATAGACGATTAACAGCCAATCAGTGATTGAGTGGTTGAGCTATTTTAGCCGAATTGTTAGTCTAAACTTTCAGGTAAATCATTTCGGGTGGCATAATGAGCCAAATCCTGAACTCAGCCGCACCTATTCCGGTACAAAAATCACTCATTCACCAAATTACTCATTCACTAACTCATTCATTCAATCATTAAACTATGCAACCTATACCTATCAGAACAACCGTTGTGGGAAGTTATCCTTTTCCGGGTTGGCTTGAATTTTCATCCATGAACCTCGAAAAGTTCGGGACGGCAGATATTGAAGAAATGATTGAAGATGCCGTTGTGGCGGCCATTCATGACCAGACCACAGCCGGATTGGATGTGATAACCGATGGAGAACAAACCCGACTGGACTTTAACCTTTCTTTTTACGGGTTCATCAAAGGGCTGGAGCCGAATCATTCCGAAACCCGTAAGTTTGGGCCACCTGCGCATGACCAGCGAGGTAAACATTCAATAGTAGAGCCATTAACTGCACCTCGTGGATTGGGAGCTGTAAAAGAATACCAACGTTTAGCCAGACTGGCACCGCAAGGGCATACGCTAAAAGCCTCAGTGCCCGGGCCATACACGCTCTCGGGCCGTATGCTGCCTGACGGCAAAATCTATAAAGACCGCTTTGAGGTAACTGAGGGGCTGCTGCCTTTTGTAAAAAAAGAACTGGAAGACCTGGTGGCCGCCGGTTGCACCGAGATAACGGTTGATGAACCCTCAATGTCGTGCTATGCTTACAAAGAAGATACCAAACACTTTGTAGATATATTTAACCGCACTATTGAAGGCGTGGTGGGTAAAGCCCGTGTTTCAACCCACCTGTGTTTTGGCAATTTCAAAGGGCGTCCGGTTGGATACAGAAAACTACACCCGATGCTACCTGATTTTCTGGATATGAACGTAGACGAGATTCATATTGAAATGGCTAACCGTGAGTTTGACGAAGTGGCTCTTTTGGCAGAATTTGCGCAAAAAATGGATGTAGCCGTTGGTATCATTGATGTGAAAAATTACTACTGCGAAACCATACAGGATGTAATTGAACGAATAGAATTATGTCTGAAATATGTGCCGGCAGAAAAACTGGCTATTGCACCAGATTGTGGCTTGAGCCAGACGGCCCGCTGGGCATCGCGCCAGAAACTGAAAGCCATGTGTGCCGGAGCCATAGCTGTAAGGCAAAAACTGGGGTTTGCTTAATTTTGGCTAAGGTCTTTTTAAGAGCATGTCTTAAAAAGATTTTATACCAAACAATCTTTGGCAAGAACCCCATCCCAACCCTTCCGCGCGACGTCCGCTCCCCACTGTTGGGGCGGCCGCCGCGCGGAGAGAGATTTAGAGAGTGGGGCGGCCGCCGCTGCGGTTGTTTAAAACCAAAGAATATTTTGTGACTTTTTTTTTGAGAAAACCTCAGTGAGTAATTTCTAATTAACCAGATTCTCTAATTTTTTAGCTTGTTTTTTTGTGATTTTTATAATGCTGCCATGCCTCATGCCTTGTGGGAAATGGATGGTGGGCGAAACCTCCTGCCAGTTCACCAGGTCTGTTGAACGATAGGCGCCATAGTAATGAGGTTTGGTGTAGTGGTCGAAATATACATAATAATAATGACCGATTTTGATAGCTGACGGACCCTCCACCCAACTGCCCGAAAATGACTCACTCAGGTTTCTGAATGGCCCGGCGGGTGTATCGCCCACCGCAAAACGCAGGTTTTTCCTGACGGGCTTCAAACGTTCGTCCTTAAAAAACAGATAAAACTTACCTTTATCTTCCAGCAAAGTAGCATCAATTGAGTTAAAGCCAGGGTCATAAAACAGACTCGTTTCGCTAAACGTCTCAAAATCTTTGGTGCGTACATAATAAAACCGGTGGTGATATTTGTCTTCACTCAGATTGCTGCTATCTACGGTTTCGTTTCCTTTCACCGTTGATGACCAGATAATAAGCCAGTCTTTTTGTGCCTTATCATAAAACAATTCAGGCGCCCATACATTTCTAACCAGCCCTGTTTCATTTTTTAGCACAGGTATTGCCTTTTGCGCCGACCAGTTTATCAGGTCTTTTGAGTTGGCGTAGCCTATCACCCGGCCATTCTTACCATTCCAGGAGATTGTCCAGACCATGTGAAAAGTACCGTCAGGGCCTTGCTTAATGTCGGGGTCACGCATCAGATTATCCGGATGATTAATCTGTGGCTTCAAAAAAGACTGGTCGCCTTTTAGCGCCCACCAGTCATGGCCATTTTTACTTAATGCCAGATGCAGGCCGTCTTGCCCGTTATCGCGGAAAGATGTAAATACATAATAAGATTTCTTTTGTGCGAAAGTGGCAGCAGAGCAAATCAGAAAAAGGAACAGTAGTTTGTGTTTCATTTTTTATTTGAGTGTGTTAGGATAAAAGATTCCCCTAAAAATTAAGAAGGGGTTAACTCCCCTCCCCATTGTTGGGGAGGGTCAGGGTGGGGTCAAAACTATCAAATGGCGCTCTCGCGCAAAATGGGCAGGCTCATGCAATGAGAACCGCCACGTGCTCTTGAGAGCTCGGCTGACGGAAGCATAATAATGGTATCGGTCAAAGTTTCCGGGTTTAACTCGTTATTTTCAAATTTTTCAAGCAATTCGGCGGCATGAATAGTTTTAAAACCAGCATTTCTGAACGCCTGCGCCGTGTGGTCGTTGCGGTCGTAGCCAATTGCCACTCCGGCTTTCAATGCCAGCAGGTTGCATGAGTCTGTCCATTGCTCACGGGCGCCATAAGGAAACTGGTTATTGCCGGAGTATATAAACTTGATGTCGTCATAGCAGTTCAGGTCGTCTTTCGTAACCGAGGTAAGCAGGTCTTCCAGATTAGCAAAGTCGCGTATTTTTACACCATCATCTTTGTTGATAAACTGTTTAATGGTAAGCGATTCGTAGCCGGGTTTCTGACCCAGTTTTTCCCATATTTTCTGCCTTTCGGCTTCTTCATGTACCCTGCCTAATGACCCTAGCAGCACCCACACATTACATTTTATTTGTGTAAATATGGTATCAATGTGCATGTAATCTCGTTTTTGCGGAATCTTTACAATGGTTACCTTCTTCACAACCTTACGGGTAAAAAGCAAATCAATGGCCTGCCGGGCTGCCTCTACTGTGGTGCGTTCGCTAACGCCAATCAGCAGGTGGTTAGGGGCTACCATCATTACGTCTCCGCCTTCAAGGGTGTTCAGGCGGTCTTCCTGTTCATCTTCAGGCAGCAAAAAATGGTTTTCATCTTCCGTAATCTCAATTATTTTTCCTCTTAAATCAGCAAAAAGCGCATGGTTAAAAAAGATGTATCTGGCCAGCAGCGACTCGCGCGTGCGGGCATATTTGGCAGGTTTGTTAAGCAACAGGTGGTCGTTTACTACGATGCCTATGTCTCTTGTAAAAATCAGATTCGGTATCGGCGGAAACAACATTTTATTGTTGGGCATGGTGCCGGTTATCAGCACTTTTGCCAGTTCGTTTACTGACAAATGAGCCAGCTCGTTCTGAAACTGAAACGAACACTCTTCCACGGCACAAACGGCCGCTACCAGCTGAGTGCGCACTTCGGGCAGGTTCAGAATGTCTTTCAGTAGTTTTTCAAATTCAATTACCTTGTCTGAATGAAAATACTTTTCTTTTTCAGGTTTATAAAAATCACGGCTGGTATCGGCATCAATTTCTTTCAGCTTGCCTTTTACCTTTTCAGGGTCCAGAAAATACAACAGAATTTTAACGTAATAGTCGTACTCGTCGCGGCGCATGGTTTGCAGATGCACAATGTCTTCAAAAAGCCAATCCTGCGCTTTTGAAGGTACAACCTTGCCCAAACCGCTATCGGGGCTATGAATAATCAGGCGGCGTAAAGTGCCTACTTCTGAAGAAACAAATATATTTGACATATCAAGGAATCTATTAAACGGAGTTTTTGTGAATGAATTGTTGATTGATTTAACCTGCAGCACAAGATTAAATCTTCGGGATAGATAAATTAACATTCACATTAGTAAAACCCAAATTGCGCCATAAAAAACAGAATGGCAAAGAATGTAACAGGAATAAGTAGGGGTAGGTATAATAATGGCTTAGCCGAAGTGCCCCTATCAGAAATCTGATAAGCGTTCTTTGGTTGTGAATTGATATGCTCGTTGAAAAATGCCATTTTATTTAGCAAAAATACAAGATAAGTCAGTTATTCCAAAACCGGGTCTTTTTCTTGGGTTTTTCTTCTTCACAAATTCATTAATTGAACCAAACTTTTGAAAAAACATTCCTAAATTGCGTTGTCCATTTTAAAAATGCAAATGGTTGAATCTAAAATTATGAGTGCGACTACCCGCACTGATGAGCGCCCGAAAGAATCAAGACTACTTTTGTTATTTTTCCTACACAATTTCTTTATTAGTATAGGAACCGTTTTAGTATATGTTTCGGCGAACCTGATTTTACTGGAACACCACCCCGAAGTATCGCTGCCCATTGCCTATATTGTTTCTACTTTTGCCATGATGGGTGTGGGGAAAATCTACGAGTATTATGAGCATCATCTGGTACTGAAAAAGCTGAGCGTACGTGTGTTGCTGGCTGTTCTGGTGCTGGCCATTATTATGGGTGTTATTCTGTTTTTTAACCATTCAACCGCTGTGGCCATTGGTATTATGGTTGGCTTCAGGGTTATCTATCTGTTGGTTAATCTTGAGTTCTGGGGGGTGTCGGCCCTGGTTTTTGATGTACGCCAGAGCAAGCGTTTGTTTAGTGTCATAGGTTCCGGCGATGTACCAGCCAAGGCCATAGGCGCCATTCTGGCGGCGCTTATCCATTCTACCTCGGTGCTGGCCATATTGGTACTGGTTGCATTTGTAACCTTTTTGCTGGCTTTTTTAACACAGAAAAAGACTTTTGAAATAACAGATATCCCCAGTCATCATCAAAATAAAGTACGCAGGCATACAGAGTCCAGAATGGTAGAAACCCTTTTTGGCGGTAGCCAGCTGGTTTTTGAAATGTGTATCGGGCTGGTAGCCATTGCGGCATCAGCCACCTGGATTGAGTACAATTTCTTTGTAAACGTAAAGTACAAGTTCCATTCACAGCACGATGTTATCACTTTCGTTGGCTATTTGCTGGCTATTACATATGCCATCTCAACCGTAGTGAAGTTGCTGTTTTCTAGCAAAGTAATTGATAAATTCGGGCTGAAAAACGCGCTGCTGCTGTTACCTATCGGCACTTTGCTGATGTCGGTGTTTCTGGTGGGTATGTCTTCTTATAAGCAGGACGAAAGCTCGCTTCTGTTTGATTTCAGCGCAGCATACCTGTGCTTTGAGGTACTCCGACGAACGGCCTTCGACCCGGTTTTTCTGGTTATGTTTCAGCCCTTATCAACCCAGCAGCGTTTAAAAGGCCATACCCTGGCAAAAGGTTTCTATGAGCCACTGGGTATGGGTATTGCCGGTATTCTGTTGCTGATAGCCTATTTTGTGCATTCATCTCAAATCTGGATAGCTTTCGCCCTCACCGTAATATTGTCTTGGCTGGCCTTGTATTTCCTAAACAAAGCCTACAAACGATATATAATAGAGTTGAAAAATGCGCTCAGCAAACGCTTCCTGAAAAGCAACGAGCTGGTGGTACAGGGCGATGCACTGAGTATTATTCTGAAAAACCTAACCAGCGATAAACCCGAAGAGGTAATAAGCGCCATCGACTGGATTGTAAAATTTGAACCAAAGGTAATTCAGAATCAGGTTTCTTTTCTGTTAAAAAACAATTCAGAAAAAGTAAGGCTACATATTTTAACCGTTATTAAAAGCCAGCATCTGGTTATAGACTCACAGTTTTTGCAGGGTTTTAATGAACACGAGCTTAACCCGCAGGTAAGGCGGATATCGGCAGAAATTGCCTGTACGCAGGCAACAAACCCCGGGCAGCGGTCGGTTTATCTTAACTCTGACAATATATATACTCTACAGGGCGCCATAATTGCCTGCTGGCGAGTACAACATGATGAAGCCAAAGAAAAACTTGACCGCTTGTGCGACGAAACCAAACCTGAGCAACTGATTGTAGCGCTTGAGATAATTGAACTGCTACGCCTGAAAGAATACGAGACCATAGTAAGGATATGCCTTGAAACAGGTACTGGCGCTATTAAAGAAAAAGCCATTGAGGTAGCGGGGGCTATTGATTCGGCTTTGCTGATAAAAGGTCTGGTGCATTTGCTGGAAGACCGCCAATGGGGTAAAAAAGTTATTAACAGCCTTATCAGATCCGGAGGCAGAGGATTTGCCGAAGTAGAGGCCTTATCAAAAGGCGGAGATACCGCTCTGTTGCAAAAAGTGGTATTGTTCAGCGAAAAATACCAGAGCCTTGCCAGCGAACGGCTGTTGGTCAGGCTGGCACAGAATGAGTCGCTGAACGTACGGCAAATGGCGCTTAAAGTGCTGGGCAGACGCACCAATAGCGACAACTATGAAGCTTTGTTTGAGAATCTGCTACAGGAAGAACTGGCTCATGCCTATCAGTTGCTGAATGGTTTTGGTGTGCTGGATGAAGACATACTCAATTATGAGCTGGGGCAGTCTTCAAACCGGATTTTTTATTTGTTGATGCTGCTGTATGAAAAAGAAATGGTGCAGGATGCCATGATGGGTGTTGAGCATTCATCAAAAGAAAAGAGAGCCAACGCGCTCGAGATTCTGGATAACATTATTCCGAGGGCTATTTACAAATGTTTGCACGCAATACTTGACGATTCTGAGATTGACAAAAAAATTCAGGTTTTTGTGGCCTATTTTACTGAAAAACCTGTGCCTGTGCCAATCATCGAGTATATACTTGAAAAAGGCAGTAATGCCTTTGGAGACTGGACAATAGTGGTGGCGCTGAAATCTTGGAATCTGAGGGGGCAGTATAACCAGCTCTTTGAAAAATACCTGTTGAATCAGAAAAAACTGTTTCAGGAAGCAACCGCGGCCATTGTTAAAAAAGACCTTTATCTGAAAGAAAAATATAAAGAAATAATAGCTATGCAACACGGACATGATGAAAACGAAATATCTGAACTAGAGCGTGTAATTGTATTAAAAAACACACAGTTGTTTGCCGAAACACCAGAAAACGTGCTTACCTCTATTGTGCCAATTATGAATGAGGTAACCTACCACGAAGGAGAAGAGGTTTTTCAGAAAGGAGCCATCGGTAATTGCATGTATGTTATTTATTCAGGCGAGATTGGCATTGTAGACCATGATGTACTTTTTGCCACCATGGGTAAAGGAGATATTTTTGGCGAACTGGCCCTGCTCGACTCCGAACCTCGTTCGGCTACCGCTGTTGCAAAAAGTGATGTGCTGCTTTTCAGAATTGATCAGGACGATTTCTATGACCTGATGGAAGAGCGCGATGAGTTATTGCGTAGTGTGCTACGAATACTCTGCCAGCGTATACGCAGGCAGAATGATAAACTGAAACGATTGACGATGGTTTAAAAGCCACCATTTAGGGCTTTTAATTCATTCAGCCTTTTTTGTTTGGCTTCATTTCGCCATTGGCGGGCGGTTTCTGTCCAGTACTGGTGATTTTCCAGAAAATTAATCTGTATTTTGTTCCAGCTGTCGTGGTCGGTAACCAGTTCGCGTTCTTGTAATTCATCAAAAAGTGTTTGGGCAACCGCCTCGAAATCGTCACGGCCCAGGTAATCCAAATCGGCATCAGCAATAATTCTTTCCAGATGGGTGGTCGGGCTTTGCGGTATTCTGGTGGCCATTATCATGCCACAGATAACCTCAATCTGGCTATGATTGTAACCAAAATTCAGCAACGATACCCGGGCAAGTCGGCAACTTTCTGCTTCATGTTCGTTGTAAGTGGTTATAAAGCCCAGGTCATGGTAAAGCGCAGCAGTTTGTATCAATATCAGTGTTTCACTATCATTTATACCTTCTGCAACGGCCAGTTGCAGTGCAGCATTAGTTACGTCAATGGTATGATGCACACCATGATAATAGAGCGAATCTGATAAATTCTCATCAAGTTTATCAAAAACATAGTTCTCTGCTTTCTGAATATCCATTTACTGCCAGTTTTTTGCCCTATTGTCTTTAGTGTATTTATGATGCAAATATTGTCACAAATTTTATTCAAATAATCCAAAGCTGTTTCTTTTTTACTACAATCAGTACAAATTTTGTGCTAAACCGACTCTAAAATTGGATTTTGAAGGATTTTCGTTATTTTTGATTAAATTCAGAAGTACAGGTTAGTAGTACCAGTAACCACCAGAAGCGCCTTCCACTTTTGGAGACCAGGCAAACTAAGGTTATTATTACACCGCCAATTTAATTTATTAACCAAATGACTGACAAATTCTGCCCGTTTTATGAAATTTGAATTTAGTGACTTAGCGCAGAAAACCCTTTTTACATTTTTGGTATTCAGGTTTTTGAGAACCTACTATGATACGGCCAAGAAGTTCCCTGAGCAGGATATTCTTCTGAAAAGAGGTTGGTTGTATGTGATTCCGTTTCTTATTGTTTCGCAGTTTCCCTGGTTAAGGTTTTTTAAGAATTATTTCTTCGAAATTTTTGTGCTGGCAGGAGCCTTTTTTATCTACAGAGCCAGATATAACCGCAGTACCAATGTTTTATGGACAGCCGTTTTTCCGCTTGCTACTGTTATTGTTTTTATGGGCCTTTTAAGGTTGATTGTGCCGTCCTTTTTTAATGAGTATGCCGAACTGTTTGATATTGCCAAAGGATTTGCCGTTTGCTGGATGATTGGCTTTGGTTTTTATGCCCACAAGCAAAACAAAGTTGAGTTGCAGCAAAGGCAGAAAGCAGAAGAAGAACGCCTGCGCAACGAAGCCAAAAAGCAGGAGTTGGAATATCAGGTTGCCCAAAGAACGGCCGAGTTGCTAAAACAGAAAGAAGCGCTGGAAGAAACCGTAGAGGAGCTGATATCTACCCAGAAACAACTGGTGCAGGCAGAAAAAATGGCATCGCTCGGTGAACTGACGGCCGGAATTGCGCATGAGATACAGAATCCGTTGAATTTTGTGAATAACTTCTCTGAACTGAGTGTTGAATTGGCCAAAGAACTACAAGAGGAACTGGAAAGAGATGAACAGGATAAAGACCTGATTGCCGATTTGGTTAGCGATCTGGTGCAGAATCAGGAGAAAATTAACCATCATGGTAAGCGTGCGGCCAGCATAGTACGCGGTATGCTGCAGCACAGCCGGGCAAGCACAGGCCAAAAAGAAGAAACCGATATAAACGACCTGGCCGATGAGTATCTGCGGTTGTCTTACCACGGGCTGCGCGCCAAAGACAAGACCTTCAATGCCGATTTTAAAACTTATCTGGACCCCGATGTGCCTAAGGTAAATATTATTCCGCAGGATTTTGGCCGGGTGTTGCTTAACCTTTTCAACAACGGTTTTTATGCCGTACAAGAAAAAGCCAGACAAAACTTGAATGGCTATAAGCCAACGCTAGAGGTCATAACCCAGATGAACAAAAAAGACAATGAAATAACCATACGCGTGAAAGACAACGGAACCGGAATACCCGAGAGCGTAAGGAATAAGATTTTTCAGCCGTTTTTTACAACCAAACCTACGGGGCAGGGCACAGGGCTGGGCTTATCTCTGGCTTTTGATATTATCAGCAAAGGGCACGGCGGAACATTGGATGTAACGTCTGTTGAAGGCGAAGGAACCGAATTTTTGATTACAATACCGGTTGGGTAAAAATATCCGACGATAGTAAATTTACCAATGGCTAATGCACAGTTAATCCAATACTCAATTTTAAAGAGAGAACTTTTTATACTGAATGAAGCATATATACCTGTTATTTATAGTTTTTGTAGTTTTTCAGAGTCAGGCTCAGAAAGAAATAGTTTTTAGCCCTGTAGACGATATTCCTGAAATTGGTGTTAGCCTGGCGAATTACTGGAAGTGGCGCGCCGGCGATAACAAATTATGGGCAAAGCCTGATTTTAACGACAGCCTTTGGAACAAAATAGCGGTTCTTGAGTCGATGAATGACCATCCGGATCTGGCCAAGGCGAAAATTGCGTGGTTGAGACGCCCAATGCAGGTAACCAAAGAATTTGTAAATAAGCCATTGACGCTCATTGTGAGCCAGATGGGTGCCTCTGAAATTTATCTTGATGGCGTATTACTTCATAAACTAGGGGTAGTTAGTGCAGACCCCTCTAAAGAAAAAACACAAGCCTATGCCACAGCGCTGCCAATTAACATGGCCGATACCAATATACATGTGCTGGCAGTTAGGTACTCGTTTTCTGGCAATAATTTCTTTTATCCGGGTACCAACTCACAGATATTCGGTTTGAAGATTTTTAAAACACAAGACATTGGCAGTTTTATAGAGAGAAAATCACATCGGTCTGTTGGGTTTAATTACCTGTTTGCCGGGGTGTTTCTGGTTTTTGCTCTTTTACATTTTCTGTTTTTCGTCTCAAACCCTGTTAAGAAAGTAAGCCTCAGCCTGGGTCTTACCATGTTGTTTCTTACAATAGGCTTTTTTCTTCGAGGTTTTGAGCAGATTCAAACCGATGTTTCTAAGAGAGAGATTTTAAGCCTAATTACCCTGACGGCCACCTACCTGGGCATTTTGCTGATTAACGTTTCGTTGTATCAGTATCTCAATCAGAAATACGGTATTATATTTTATGTTGTGGCCTTATTGGTTACAGGCGGCCTTTTGTGCAATATTTTTGCCATAGAGTTGCCTTTCTACGTTGAGGTATGGGTGCCTTTTCTGCTATTATTTGTTGATTTCATAAGGGTAAGTGTCCTTGCTGAAAAAAGAGGCGACTCTAACGCTAAAGTACCCATTTACTCGCTCGTGGTGGTAGCCTTCAGTGCGGTAGCCGGCGTTATTACGTTAATGATAGGTGGTTTTTCTGGTGCCGGTTCAGATAGCATTGTGTTAACCATAGGCCTTTTCATCATTGTGATTATGTTTTTCAGCATACCCATCGGGCTTTCGCTATCGCTTGTAAGAGAATATTCAAGAACGCATAAATCTCTGATCAAAAAACTCATTGAAATTGAAGAACTATCGGCAGAAAACCTGGCTCATGAGCAGGAAAAGCAACAGATACTGACCGCCCAGAACGAAATGCTTGAAAAGCAGGTAGCCGAACGCACAGCCGAACTGGCCAGGTCGCTGGATGATTTGAAAAAAACACAGACCCAACTGATACAAAGCGAAAAACTGGCATCGTTGGGAGAACTCACCGCCGGAATAGCCCACGAGATTCAGAATCCACTTAATTTTGTCAATAATTTCTCTGAACTGAGTAAAGAACTGATAGATGAGCTTCAGGAAGAACGCGCCAGACCTGAACGAGACGAAGCACTGGAAGAAGAATTGTTAGGCGACATTGCCCAAAACCTCGAGAAAATTAATCATCATGGCAAAAGAGCCAGCAGCATTGTGCGGGGTATGCTTGAGCATTCGCGCTCAAGTACGGGCAAAAAAGAACCGACAGACATAAACGCCATGGCCGAAGAATACCTGCGGCTGGCGTATCATGGGATAAGGGCTAAAGACAAGAGCTTTAACGCCGATTTTAAAACAGACCTGGATGCCAACCTGCCCAAAGTGCCGGTTATTGCACAAGATTTTGGCCGGGTATTGCTTAATCTTATTAACAATGCTTTTTATGCCATTAAAGATATGGAAGGCAAGGGGCAGGTAATTGTACAGACCCGGCAAACAGGCAACCAGATTGAAATAAAAGTAACAGATAATGGTGTGGGCATACCAGATGCCGTAAAAAGCAAGATTTTTCAACCGTTTTTTACTACCAAACCTACTGGGCAGGGTACAGGTCTGGGGTTGTCGCTGGCGTATGACATCATAACTAAAGGCCACGGCGGAACACTCAATGTAGAAACAAAAGAAGGAGAGGGAACAACGTTTGTTATCAAATTGCCTTATCTTTGACATACTAATTAATAGAATAACCCGGTAAAAATGAAAATTTTAGTTGTTGACGACGAAGAAGACGTAAGAACATTATTTCAGCAGCGCTTTCGGAGAGAGATACGTTCAGGTGAGTTTGAGTTTGCTTTCAGCGGCTCAGGAGAAGAAGCGCTTACGTATCTGGAAGGGCAGGATTTAGAGGCTATTCTTATTTTGTCAGACATCAATATGCCGGGCATGAGCGGGCTTGAGCTACTGAGGTTAATACGGTCTGAATCGCCCAAAGCACCGCCAACGGTGATGATGATTACTGCTTATGGAGACGAGCAAAGTCATGCCCAGGCCATGAGCCTTGGGGCGAACGATTTCCTGACCAAGCCTTTGGATTTTGCAGAATTAAAACAAAAACTTAAAAGCTCGATATGAACGCCAAAATAATGGTAGTGGACGATGAGGCAGATTTGGAAACGCTCATCAAACAGAAATTCCGTAGACAGATTCGAGAGAAAACCTATGAGTTCAGCTTCGCACAAAATGGCGTGGAAGCTCTGAAGATATTGCAGGAAGCACCGGATATTGATATGATACTGAGCGATATCAATATGCCGGAAATGGACGGCCTCACGCTGTTGAGTAAGATTTCAGACGTAAACCCGCTTTTGAAAGCTGTTATTGTATCTGCCTATGGCGACATGGACAACATCAGGGTGGCAATGAACCGGGGCGCTTTTGATTTCCTTACCAAGCCTATTAACTTTGAAGACCTGGAGCTTACCGTTGAAAAAACCATCAAGCACGTGATTCAGTTACGGCAGACACTGCAGGCCATAAAAGAAAACAACATTCTTAAAATGTATGTAGATGAAACCGTGCTGAAATTCATGAACAGCCACGAGTTTGAGACCTCGCTTACCGCCAACGAAACCATAGAGGCTACCGTAGTTTTTATTGATATATGCGGGTTTACATCTATTTCAGAGAAAGAATCGCCCGATACTGTGGTGAACCTCATCAACAAATATTTTGATGTAATGGTGAAGGGTATCATAGAGCAGGGTGGCTACGTTGATAAATTTATGGGTGATGCCGTAATGGCTGTTTTTAAAGGAGATTACCACCTTGACCGCGCCATTGAAGCCTCTCTGGCGGTGCGGTCGGCCATTGCCAAAATTGAAGAGGTATTGCCTAATCATGCTACTTATATGCCTAAGGTATCAATTGGTGTAAACACCGGCGAAATGATATCAGGCAACATCGGGTCAGCTTCTTTACGCCGCCTTGATTACACAGTAATTGGCGACACCGTAAACACTGCCCAACGCCTGCAGGCAGCAGCCAAACCAAGCCAGATTATCATCAGCCAGGCTACCTACGAAAAAGTGAAGGAGTCTTTCAATTGCCAGGAGGTAGGCGAAACCAGCCTTAAAAACAAAGCTCAGGCGGTTAAATTGTATGAGGTAGTGGCATAATTTTGCCTGAATACGCTTTTGCTTATTTGTTTTATTGCCAGATGTTTAGCAGCAAATAGGTTGTTTCTTGCAGATTTTGTTGATAATCAGTTAAATTTTAAAGAACATACGGAACGAGCAGCCCTTATTTGGGGTTATTAATTAAAAAAATAAGAATAGCATCTTGGTTATTTTGGTTGTATCTTTGCAGTTTAATTTTTAAAATCTAAAAGAGTACACAAACCGTCTGTAGTCAAGTATCATTTAAAATAAAGCTTAAAAAATGCTCACTATCAGTAATTTACACGCGAGAATTGAGGAGAAGGAAATATTACGTGGAATAAATTTTGAAGTAAAACCCGGCGAAGTCCATGCTATAATGGGGCCAAACGGCTCGGGTAAAAGTACGCTTGCTTCTGTTCTGGCAGGTAGAGAAGACTATGAAATAACCAACGGTACTGTTGATTTTAACGGTAAAGATTTATTAGATATGTCTCCGGAAGAAAGAGCCGCTGAGGGCATCTTTCTTGCATTTCAGTACCCGGTTGAAATACCCGGGGTAACCACTATTAATTTCCTGAAAACTGCTCTGAACGAAATCCGTAAATATAACGGACAGGAGTCGCTTGATGCCGCGCAGTTTCTGAAAAGAATGAAAGAAAAAGCAAAGCTGGTAAAAATTGACGACACCCTGCTGAAACGGTCTTTGAACGAAGGGTTCTCTGGCGGTGAGAAAAAACGTAACGAGATTTTCCAGATGGCCATGCTTGAGCCGCAACTTTGTATTCTTGACGAAACCGACTCCGGCCTTGATATTGACGCACTCAGAATTGTAGCCGAAGGTGTTAATAAGCTAAGAGACGAAAACCGCTCTTTTATTGTAGTTACGCACTATCAGCGTCTGCTTGATTACATCGTACCAGACTTTGTACACGTTTTATACAAAGGAAGAATTGTTAAGAGTGGCACCAAAGAACTGGCCCTTGAGCTGGAAGAAAAAGGCTACGACTGGATTAAAGCCGAGGTTGATTCGCTTGAAGTAGCGTAAGTATCAGTTATGATAACCGTTCAGGTATCCGGCAGTCTGCAACCCGCAGGCCATTATGCACACGCCGTTGTGAGCAACGGCCTGGTTTTTACATCGGGCATATTACCCATTAAAATTAAAACTTCTGAAAAGCTGCCTGTTGAATCCGGAATTGAAGAACAGGCCGCCGTGGTTTTTGATAATCTGAAACAAATACTGGCAGAAGCCGGAAGCGATGCCACCAAAGTTGTGAAAACAACGGTGTACATTACAGATGGAAACCACTGGGGAGTTGTTAATCAACTTTATGCCACTTTTTTCGGAAACCACAAACCTGCCCGGTCCATCATTCCTGTTAAAGAATTGCATTTTGGTTATCAAATAGAATTAGAAGCAGTAGCAGAATTATAAGATGAGTTCTATAGAAAATAAAGATTTAAAAAATCAGTTAATGGCTGATTTTCAGACCCTAGAGGCGCAACTGAATGGCAAGAGTGTTTTGCCTGTAAACCAGCTACGCATTGAGGCCATGAAAAATTTTGACAGGCTGGGTTTTCCCACTATCAAGCATGAAGAGTGGAAATACAGCAATGTTTCAGCGCTTACCAAACAAAATTATAATTTTGATGCGGGTTCTGATTTCAGCACTAAAGACTTACAGGATATTCACCTGCCTAATCTGAAAGGTAACGTTCTGTATTTTATAAATGGTGTTTTTCATGCCGAACTGTCTAAAATAGAAAGCCCCGGCGAACAACTGCAGGTGGTGCCTTTTGCCGAAGCTCAGCAAAAAATGCCTGAAATAGTTAATCAGTATTTCGGGCAGTATGCCGACTACAAGAATGATGCTTTTACTGCCCTGAACACGGCCTTGGCAAAAGATGGCGTTGTAGTACATATTGCAGACAACAAAACGCTTGAAGAACCTGTTATTTTGCGGTTTATTGGCGATACCCGTAAAGAAGACGTAGGTGCGCACGTGCGTAACCTGATTGTTGTAGGTAAGAATGCAGAGGTTAAAATTGCAGAAGCCTATCGCACAATTGGCAATAACAGCTACTTTATAAATACTGTTACCGAGTTTGTGCTTTTTGAAGATGCCCGCGCCGACTACTATAAGGTACAGAACGAAAGCGACAAAGCACATCATATTGGTACTACCCAGGTTTATCAGAAAGATAAAAGTTATTTCTATGGCGCTACGGTTACTGTTAACGGTGGCTTTGTAAGAAATAACCTGAATATTGTGCTGGATGGCGAACACATTGAAAGCCATCTTTTTGGTTTATATGTGCCCAGCGGTAAGCAGCACATCGATAACCATACACTGGTTGACCACCGGAAACCTAACTGCCAGAGTAACGAGCTGTATAAGGGTATATTGATGGAGAAGTCAACCGGGGTGTTTAATGGTAAGATATTTGTGCGTGAAGATGCGCAAAAAACAAATGCGTATCAGAACTGCCGCAACGTGGTTACGTCTGACGAGGCCACCATGAATACCAAACCACAGCTGGAAATTTGGGCAGATGACGTGAAGTGTTCGCACGGTACTACCACCGGTAAACTGAATGACGAAGCCATTTTCTATATGCAGTCGCGCGGGATTCCCAAAAACGAAGCGATACGTTTGCAGTTATTGGCCTTTGCTGAAGATGTGGTATCTCAAATCAAGATAGATTCAATCAAAGAATATCTGGAAGGTCTGATTACCGAAAAACTCGGTGTATTAAGCAAGTAAGATATAGCTTTTTATATAAAAAATACCCGGGGCTTAGGTACACCGGGTATTTTTGTTGGTGGGGGTTTGGTGGGCATTTTGGCCCCCTGTAATATCATTGCCTAACGTTGCAGGTAATTCTCAATCTTGGTAAGAATTTCTTTCTGCCGGTACGGTTTCGGCAGGTAATCATCAAAGCCTGCTTCTTCCAATGATGAAGAGTCTTTCAGAAACACATCGGCTGTCAGGGCAATAATAAACGGCTGGTCAGTTTCCTGGTAAATTTCCCTGATAAGCTTTGAGGTCATGATACCATTTATACCCGGTAACTGAATATCCATAAAAATCAGGTCATACTTATTTTTTCTGGCTTCTTCAACGGCTTTTTCTCCGGTTTCAACAATATCAAAGTTATCCATCACTCCTTCCAGTATCCGTTTCAGAATCTTCTGGTTAAACTCGTTGTCTTCAACTACCAGTACGCTATGGTTAGCCAGAATTTTAGTTGGCTTAGTTTCCTGCTTTTGTACCTGCTTAATGCCGATATCGTTTTTAAATACCCATTTCTCAACCATTTTCATTAAGTTTTTCAACTTTAATGGTTTTATTAGCACTTCTTTGTATCCCCATTTCTCGCACGACTTAGCCTCTTTTTCATGACTGTACGACATAGCCAGAACCGGCACGCTTTCGGGGATACCCATTTCATGCAGATAACGGATGGTTTCTTCCATCTTGCCATTTACCTGCATAGAGTCAATAAGTATCATTGAAGGCTGTTTTATCGGAGTCTTAAAGAAACCCTCTACCGTGCAAGACGATATCAGCTCCAGCTTTTTATCTTTAAAATACTGGTTGAAGGTTTCAACGGCTTGCTCTGCATTTAACGACCAGATACAGGTATCGGCATTGGCATACTTGTTAAACAAGTCGCCCATCAGAATAGGCCGTGAGTCGGTGTTTTCGTATGGTATTTCAAAGAAAAATTCGGCACCCTGGCCAATTTTGCTTTTTACGCCAATTTCACCGCCCATCATTTCGGTCAGGCGTTTACAGATAGCCAGCCCAAGGCCGGTACCGCCCGAATGCTTGTTGGTTAGTTGCTTGAAGCGGTCAAAGATAAGCTCCTGTTCGCCGGCTTCAATACCTTTGCCCTGGTCTATTACTTTGCAAGATAAAGTGGGTTTGCCGTCTTTAAAGATGGCAGAAACCTTAATAGTAACCCAGGCGCCAACCGGCGAAAATTTAACGGCGTTAGAGATAAAGTTAAGTACTATTTGCCGCAGTCTGTTGCGGTCGCCTTTAACATATACAGGCAGATTTGGGTTAAGCATAACCCTTAACTGTATGCCTTTTTCAAGGGCAGTGGCATAGAAAACATCTACGCAGTCGTCAAACAACTCAACTGTCGAGAAAACCTCGGGTTGAATTACCAGTTCTCCGGCCTCAATCTTTGAATAATCAAGGATATCATTAATCAGCGAAATGAGACTTTCGCCGCTTTTCTTGATTATATTTACCAGTTCAAATTGTTCGTTAGACAGCGCCGTGTTTTCAAGCAGACTCACAGCCCCGATAACGCCGTTCATGGGGGTGCGTATTTCGTGGCTCATGTTAGCCAGAAAAGTGGTCTTCATCAGGTTGTCGCGGCGTTCTTTTTCAGCCAGATGAATCAGCTGATGGTTAATATCCTGCAGGCGCTCTTCTACCTGCTCTTCAATGGTTACATCTTCAAAAATCCATATCCGGCCCGAGTACCTGTTTACGTGTATCAGCTGCGTAATTACATTGTAGGTTCGGTTTATTGGGGCGGCAAATTTCCAACGCCAGCGGTCTATTGAGTTAGAGAACATCAGTTCCTGCATCCGGTTTTGAACTTCCTCTTTGTTCTGTAACTTGTTCAGCAGGTTGCTGAATCCCTCTGCTATAGTCTGCGAGGTAATAGGTGCATCTGAAGACAACCCGAATAAATCATAGGCTTTGGTGTTCATAAATACGCCATTGGCGCTTTCATCAACAAATACAATGGGTATGGGGCTTTTACTCAGGATAGACTCAAAGCGTATGTTCAGTTCGGTGAGTTCGGTGGTGGTCTGGTAGGTAGATACAATTTCTTCAAACCGTATCTTGCTCAGCAAAGAAAAATATCTGTATCCGTTATTGATTAGGGTATCTGGCTGGCAGACTTTTACCAGCAAACCAGTGGTATGATCGGTTTTGATGGTCTGCACAATCACTTTCGTTTCAGTTTCTTCAAAACTGAAAAGGCCTTTGGTATCTTCAATTACTTTAAAGTTGCAATCGAGCATATCCTCAATCTGAAGGAAGGGAATATTACGCCCTACCAGCTGAAGGTCTGATGAATGCGTTATAACAGCTTTATTGGGCTGAGGGAAATTGACGTAGTAGAATTTATCGGCAATATCGAGTTTTTTTAATGACTGAAACAAAACGTTCATCATTTTGTCGAAGGTATTCTGAATACCTATCGTGCTTTTAAAAAACCTGACATATTTATTTGCCCAGATGATTTGTTCATCCGGCTCAATAACCTGAGAATTGTTTTGTAGGCTCATAATAGCGAATTGCCTGAGATATATGACATCGTGCTGCAACAAAGATAACAAAAACCAAGCCAAGTAATATCTTAAAAATGTATAAACCTTCTGACATTAGACGCAAGGAGTGGTATTTGCCAACTGAATCAATAAAACAGTTACTATAAGTAAATTATAAAACGAAACGGCCTGAAGATACCTGCCACCTGAGGGCCATATTTGGCGGCAAGTCTACAGCAAAAGACGATTAATTTAAACTAGCATATTCTTCTTTTATAATGCTGATGAAGTCGGTTATCTCCGTAACCAGAGCCCGGGTTTCATCGTTGGCGATATTGAAGGCGGGGTCGTTTTTTGCCTTATACTCGAAGGCCTTCATTTTGTCTGACAAAAGAATACCGCCAACAAAACCCACCGCCGAACTGATGGCATGTATTTTTTTTACAAGCCTGTCTTTATCTCCGTCATTCAGAGCCTCGTGTATTTCTGCCAGTTCTTCGGGCATCAGGGCTAAAAAATCACCCATTACTTCAGACAGATACTCTGCTGTATCATAATTCTCTAATAAAAATTCTTTGTCCAGAACGGGGTTAAACTGATGTGCTTCTAGCATATGGATTATTTGGGACGGATAATGCCATTAAATTAATAAAATTGAATGAATGAACGCAAAAACTTATGGTTTTTACAGCAAAATCAAGTGAATGAGCGGTGTTTTCATGATTAGATACAAATGTATTAAATTTAACGTAAAGAACCTGCATGATATTTACGAAGATATGCAGAGGGGGTAAGCTGGGTGCGGTTTTTAAATTGCCGGTTAAAGTTGGAAACGTTATTGAAACCATTGGCAAAGCAAACCTCAAGCACGCTCATGTTACCGCTCTGGAGCATCCGGCAGGCATGGCCGATACGGATGTCGTTCAGAAACTCCGAGAAGGTCCGGCGGGTGCGCAGTTTAAAAAATCTGCAGAAAGCATTGGTTGTCATGTTTGCAATGTTTGCTACTTCATCAAGGCTCACGTCCCGTTCATAATTACGCATCAGAAACTCAAAGACATCGTTTATACGTTGGTTATCGGTTTCTTTTAATGTGCCTTGGTATGCAATGCTAGACAAATACTCTTTGTCCGTTGATGCCCAGATAGCATTGAGTATTTCAAGAAAGGTAAGCAGTTTTTCGAATCCTTTTTTATGTGCAATTGACTGTACCAGGTCGGTGAGTGCATTGGCCTGCTGATTTCGGATTCTGAAACCCCTTGAGGCTTCTGTCAGTAAAGTTTTCAGATGCTGGGTTTCAGGTATATCAAAGAAGGTTTCGCCCAGTATATCTCCTCTGAAATACACAGACACCGAGTGTGCCCGCAATTTTTCTGAATAATACTCGGCATCATTACGAAAAACATGAGGCAGGTTGCTACCCAGAAAATAGAGATCAAAAGGTTGGAAACGGTCAACGTTGTCGCCCACAAACTGGGTGCCTGTGCTTTCAAGCATCAGAGTTATCTGCCATTCAGGATGAAAATGCAGGGTGTCATAAAAATGCGGTATGTCGTCTACCTGTACACGAAACGACTCCGTTTCTGTTTTGGGGATTCGGAATAACAGGGGCTTCATTGAAATTGCTGAATGTCGATTCAGTAGTGCCGGATTGGCTTTGTGGCAGGAACATCCGGTTCGTGGCTAAATACGGAATCGTGTTTGTTAAATAATCTGATAACTACCGATACTGATAATAAATACTAATTTATCTGTATTTATTCTAACAGGCAAATTTATGGGGTAAAAAAGTATAAGTAATGGCAAAATGAGGATAGGTTTTTATGCAATTGAAATACTAGCTTTGTATCCTGAAAACAGAATTATTCATTTTATATACTCGTAAGTTATGAAACCAAACTGGACAGGCGTATATCCGGCCGTTACCACTAATTTTTTTCAGGACGAAAGTCTGGACCTGAAAACCTTTGCATTTAATATTGAAGAACAGATAAAGGCCGGTGTGCATGGCATTATTATTTGCGGTTCGTTAGGTGAAAACGGTACCCTGACCAAAGATGAAAAACTTACCCTGCTTGATACTGCTAAAAATACCATTGCCGGCCGTGTGCCGTTGGTAATTTGTATTGCAGAGTGTATCACCCGCGAGGCCATTGCCTTCGCCAAAGAATGTGAGCGCGCAGGTGCAGAAGGTTTCATGCTGTTGCCGCCGATGCGTTACCCGTCTGATGACCGCGAAACTTTGCATTACCTGCACCGTGTAGCCGATTCAACAGATTTACCGGTAATGGCGTATAACAACCCACTTGCCTACAAGACCTTTATTTCTATACCGATGTTTCATGAGCTGGCAGCTAATCCGCATTTTGAAGCCATGAAGGAGTCGACAGGTGATATCAGATACATGACCGATATCATCAACGAATTTGGTAACCGTTTCAAAATCCTTTCAGGTGTTGATGACCTGGCTTTTGAGAGCCTTGTGATGGGCGCTGATGGCTGGGTGGCCGGTCTGGTAGATGCGTTCCCGCGTGAAACCGTAGCTATTTATGAACTGGTAAAACAAGGCCGCATTGAAGAAGCCAGAGCTATTTACCGCTGGCACTTCCCGTTGATGCACCTGGATGTATCAACCAAGTTTGTACAGAATATCAAACTAGCCGAAGTAGCCACAGGCCTGGGTACTGAATGGGTGCGCGAACCACGCCTGCCCTTGGTAGGTGAAGAGCGCGAACGCGTGCTGAAAGTGATTAATGATTCACTGGCTACCAGACCTGTTTTACCTCAATTCTGATTGAAGCTATGACCAAGACATTTTTTTGTATAGATGCCCACACCTGCGGCAACCCTGTGCGGTTAGTGGCTGGTGGAGGGCCGGTGTTAGAAGGTGCGAATATGTCAGAAAAACGCCAGCATTTCCTACGCGAATACGATTGGATTCGCAAAGGATTGATGTTTGAGCCTCGCGGACACGACATGATGTCGGGCAGTATTCTGTATCCACCACATGACCCCGCCAACGATGTTGCTGTGCTTTTTATTGAAACCAGCGGTTGCCTGCCCATGTGTGGGCATGGCACCATTGGTACCATTACCATCGCCGTTGAACATGGGCTTATTCAACCTAAAAAGCCTGGTTTTATAAGAATGGAAGCCCCGGCGGGTCTGGTTCAGATTGAATACAAGCAGGAAGGAAACAAGGTGAAGTATGTAAAGCTGACCAACGTGGCGTCGTTTCTGGCTGCTGAGGGCATTGAAGTTGAATGCCCCGAGCTAGGCACTCTGAAAGTAGATGTAGCCTACGGCGGCAACTACTACGCCATTGTTGATGTGCAGGAGAATTTTCCGGGTCTGGAGCATTTCAAGGCCGACCAGCTGATTGCCTGGGCCAGAGTGCTGAGAGAGCGCATCAATGCCAGCCATAGCTTTGTGCATCCTGAAAACCCGACTATCAATGGCCTGAGCCACATTGAGTGGACAGGCGCAGTAATAGACCCGACCTCAACTGCGCGCAATGCTGTTTTTTATGGCGACAAAGCCATTGACCGATCGCCGTGTGGTACAGGCACATCAGCCCGAATGGCACAATGGGCCGCCAAAGGTAAACTAAAAGCCGGAGACGAGTTTGTTCATGAAAGCATTATTGGCAGCAAGTTTATTGGCCGCATTGAAGGCACCACCAAAGTAGGAGATTTTGACGCCATTTACCCAAGCATTGAAGGCTGGGCCAGAATTTATGGCAACAATACCATTACCATTGACGACCAGGACGACCCTTACGCTTTTGGTTTTCAGGTAATTTAATACCAATACTAAATCCATACAAGATTTTTTTAAATCCGCACAACACACACATAAACAGAGAAAAAATTACGATATTTAAGGATATCCCATCCGGGTATCCTGATTAGATTCAGTTTTTTTTCTCTTTTTGAAATAAAAGGAAGGCGGGTTATTCTATCAATAAGCCAAGCCTGCGCATTCAATTGAAAAATTATCTAAAATGGCATCAAAAATAAACGCGCCGCAGGTTGTTATCATCGGTGGTGGAATAATAGGGTTATATTCGGCCTACTATTTGCAACAAAAGGGGCATAAAGTAAGCATTATTGAGCGCACCGGCGGCGCCGATGGCTGTTCTTTCGGCAATGCAGGTATGATAGTACCCAGCCATTTTATACCGCTGGCTGTGCCGGGTATGATAGAAAAAGGCATCCGCTGGATGTTCAATTCTGAAAGTCCGTTTTATGTAAAACCACGTCTGAACTGGGATTTGATTTCCTGGGGCCTTAAATTTCAAAAGGCAGCAAATCAAAAACAGGTAGACAAGGCAATACCAGCCTTGCGTGATATCAGCCTGTTTGCCAAAAAATTGTATCAGGACTTCGCCAAAGAGGAAAACAACGATTTCAGCTTTGAAGAAAAAGGCTTGATGATGCTCTGCAAAACTGCCCATACTTTTGAAGAAGAAGCCGAAGTAGCCCAAACCGCCAACAAAATTGGTATTGAAGCCCGGGTTTTGGATGTGAAAACCCTGCACGAAATGGAGCCGGAGGTAAAGCCTGACGTTGCCGGTGCTGTTTACTACCCCGGCGATGCGCATTTGTACCCCAACTTACTGGTAAAAAAGCTGAAAGACCTGCTGGCTCAAAAGGGCGTTACTTTTATGTATAATACAGAAGTAACAAGCTTTGAAACTGAAAACGGTAAAATTAAGAGCTTAAAGACCGACAATGGCGCAACCCTGGCAACAGATGAACTGATTATTGCAACCGGGTCGTGGTCTCCTTTGTTGGCTAAGCAATTGAATATCAACCTGCCCATGCAGGCGGGTAAGGGGTACAGTACCACCCTTGACCAACCAAAGGGCAAGAAACTGAATATACCGTCTATACTGCTGGAAGCCCGCGTGGCCATTACACCAATGGGCGAAAACCAGATTCGCTTCGGTGGCACTATGGAGATTGGAGGTATCAACCAGGATATAAACATGAACCGTGTCAGAGGTATAATAAAGGCTGTACCAGAGTTTTTCCCTGATTACCCCATATCAGTACCACCGCAAAGCAAGGTGTGGTCTGGCTTGCGCCCGTGTTCGCCAGACGGCCTGCCCTACATTGGCCGCACCAACAAATATAAAAACCTGATTATTGCCAGTGGCCATGCCATGATGGGCCTCAGCCTGGCGCCGGGTACCGGAAAACTGGTTCAGGAAATTGTAGATAATGAAAAAACAAGCATAGATATATCGTTATATAAGCCGGAAAGATATGACTAACCAGGCACACTTGTTTGAACTGGAGGCAGGCGTTACTTACCTGAACGGCGCCGCCTATGCACCCATGCTGAAAAGCGCGGTTGCCAAAGGCATGGATGGTATGATGATGAAGGCCGCAAGACCTTTCACTATTCATCCGCAAATCCATTTTGAGCCTGCCGGAAGAGTACAGAAACAATTTGCCCGGTTAATCAATATCGATAACCCTCAAAGAGTGGCAATCATTACGGCGGTGTCTTATGGTATGGCTGTGGTAGCACGTAATCTGCACCGTTTGCCCGGTATATCAGCCAAAAAGCACATTCTGCTCATACAAGACGAGTTTCCTAACAATGTTTACGCCTTTGAAAGGGTTAGCCAGGAGTTATCGTTGCATTATAAAACCGTAGCCAGACCAGTCGAAGTCGCTAACCGAGGGCAGCTATGGAACGAAAACATACTGAACAGCATCAATCATGAAACCGCCATGATTGTTATACCCCACATACACTGGATTTACGGCGTCAGGTTTGACCTGGCCGCGGTAGCTGAACGTTGTAAAGAGGTTGGCGCTTTGTTAATAGTAGACGCCACGCAGTCGGTAGGGGCAATGGCATTTGATGTAAAGGCCATACAACCCGATGCCGTTATCTGTGCCGGATACAAATGGTTGCTTGGCCCATATAGTGTAGGACTGGCTTATTTTGGTGAGTTTTTTGATGATGGCGTGCCGGTGGAGGAGTCGTGGCTAAACCGTGCCGATAGCGATAAATTTGCCCAACTGATTAATTACCAAAAGGCCTACAGGCCGTTTGCGCAAAGATATAACGCTGGCGAATACTCGCAGTTTATTCAATTACCGATGCTGGAAGAATCGCTCAATGAGATTCTGGCGTGGGGAGTAGACAATATTCAGCAATATTGTAAGAGCATTACCCAAAAACCCCTGGAGGCATTGATTGGTATGGGCTGTAGTATGGAAGCCGAGGCTTACCGGGGGCATCATTTATTTGGTATAAGCCTGCCGGCGGGTGTAGATAACGCCAGTTTCACTGAAAAATTACTTCAAAACAAAATCATAATTTCTAATAGAGGAGTAGCCATCCGGGTTTCGCCGAATGTCTATAATACTGAAGATGATATGTGGGCGCTGGTGGAGTGCTTACAACGGTAACACCACCCCTAACCCCTAAAGGGGAACTAATTACAACAAAAAAGAACTTCTGAAAGAAGTTCTTTTTTGTTGTTTTATGCCTAATCAGGTTTTAAAGTTCCCCTTTAGGGGCTAGGGGCAAATCCCCCTTTAGGGGTTAGGGGTTAACTCACCTTCCCACTTAGCCACTATGGCGGTTGCTACGGCATTGCCTGCTACCGAGGTGGCAGAGCGGCCCATATCCAGTAGCCAGTCAACGGCAAAAAGCAGAATAAGGCCTTCGGCCGGGAGGTTAAATAATGACATGGTTCCGGCAATTACTACAAGCGATGCCCTTGGCACACCTGCAATACCTTTGCTGGTTATCAGTAGTGTAAGCAACATGGTTACCTGCTGGCCGATTGATAAATCTACACCATACGCCTGAGCAATAAATCCGGTTGCAAAGGTCATGTACATCATTGAGCCATCCAGATTGAACGAATACCCCAACGGCAATACAAAACTTACGATGCGTTCTGGTACGCCAAATTTTTTCAGTTGCTCAATCTGCAAAGGCATTGATGCCTCTGAACTGGCCGTGCTGAAAGAAAGAAACAGGGCGTCTTTCACGTAAGTCAGTAATTTCCAGTATTGCACTTTGGCAAACAGACAAATAATGGGTAGCACAACCAGTATAAAAAATGCCAGTGTGGCAAAGAAACAGATAATCAGGTAAAGGTATCCGCCTAGTATGCCCAATCCTTTTTGGGCAATAACAGCGGCTACGGCTCCGAAAACGGCATAAGGGGCAAACCCCATAACATAGCCAACAATTTTAAACATCACCTCCGACACGGCATCAAGACCTTTGATGATAATTTTGCCGTGGTCGCCGATAGCAGCGGTGGCAATTCCAAAAAAGATAGAAAACACCACAATCTGGAGTATCTCGTTGGTAGCCAGGGCTTCAAAAAAACTTTGCGGAAAAAGATGTGTTACAAAGTTTTCAAGTGTCATTTTTTTGGTTTCAATGCCGGTGTCAGTTCCGGTCTGCGGCAAAGAAATATCCATCAACTTACCCGGTTGCAGTACATTAACGGCTACCAAACCGGTAACAAGAGACAAAACAGTGGCAAAGTAAAAGTAGCCCAGTGTTTTAGCGCCTATTCTGCCAACGGTTTTAAAATCGCCTAGCTTGGCAATACCCACCGTAAGAATAGAGAAAATCAAAGGCCCGATAATCATCTTTATCATGCGTAGAAACACCTTGCTCAGAATATTCAGATACTTGCTCCACTCATCCAGTGCTGCGGGGTCAGAGGTCAGGTACACATTCATCAGGTACCCTACAAGAATACCGAATGCCATGCCGATGAAGATTTTCCAGGTAATATTTAGTTTCATAATGAAGTTGTATCCCTTTCCCTGCAGGGAAGCATTGTTTAGGTTGTGGTCCGAATAAGATACTCAATAGGGATTTGAGGGGTATCCGGGTCAATTTTATACAATAATGGCTAAAAAATATAAGTACTCAAAATTCGCAGGGGTCTAATATTAAATTAGTTAATGTTTTTCTGCCAAATTTTCAATTTTCTTCTTTAAAATCTACATATGGGTAGCTTATTTTCAAAAAATGGCTACCTGTTTGGTTAATTTACCTGTGAAGCCGGTTTACAAGGCCAGTGCGCGTGCATGTGCCTATAAATACCTGCATTTTTTTTGAATTATTACCCGATTGAACGGTGGCGCCTGTCATCAGGCTTAAAATACCAATCAGTACGTATAAAGATTACGGGTTTTTACTCTAAAATTTTCCGTTTGAAACACAGACATTTGTATCGTTCAATCACACACAACTAAAAATATGTTTACAGTGTTGAAGCAGGGTGCCAGCCTGATTCCAGTTCTTTCGTTATTCTTATGGCAGATTTTGCTCATCATGTTTTTATTAATATTGGGTTTGTATATATGCTACCATTCTGCAAACAGAAACCGGTAGATGAAGATAAATAGGTTAATTAAGTAGATTTTTTTATCATAGTGGTTAGGGTTCACGCAAAAGCCGACTCATTTGAGTCGGCTTTTTTGTTTCATTTCTTATCGATGTTTCTGGCACAGATTATTACCTGCAACAGAATAAAAATTCATGACACCGCGTTAATAGTCGGTAGCTTTAGGGAAAAATCACCAAGTCGTGCCGGCCGCAGCTCTTGCGCTTGTTAATGATTGTTAATGATTACCACCCCAACCAACTATTTAATTACTTTTTGCATCTAATAGCTATTAAACGAAAACGAATAATACAATGCAAACAACAGCCATAAATATTATACCTGCTTTTAATTGGAAAAGAGGTATAGCTGCATCGCTGATTCTGGCGGCAGGATTAACACTGAGTGTTACAGAAACCAATGGTCAGGAAGGCAGACGACGCGGAGAGGCAGACGGAGGAAGTAGGGGCGAAAGGGGTGTGTCTGAAAGCCGTGGAAATGACCGTGGCTCTATGAGCAGAGGCGAAAGCAGAGGCTATGGCGGAAGAAGTGAAG
The DNA here is from genome assembly GCF_002855535.1 of Emticicia sp. TH156. NCBI lineage: Bacteria > Pseudomonadati > Bacteroidota > Cytophagia > Cytophagales > Leadbetterellaceae > Emticicia > Emticicia sp. TH156. Next base: position 253,249 of record NZ_PKRS01000003.1, on the reverse strand, counting down.
GCGGCCCTGCCGAAAGAAGAAACAACGACCGCCCCACCTCTATTGCCGAAGACAGGGGCGGCAGAATGAATGATGGCGAACGCCGCGGGCCCGAAGCAGCCAGGGTTGAACCCCGTGGCGAAAGACCACAACCCGAGTACCGGCCTGAAAGCAGAAGAACAGAAGGACCAAGACCTGATATAGACCGGGGCGGACGCGGTAATGACGACAGAGACCGAAACAGAGGCAATGACCACCAATGGAACCGTGGTAGTGATGAACGAAACCGCGTTTATACCGACAGAAACAATAGAGGTTATGATGGCAGGGGCAGATGGGAAGACCGCGGACGCCGTGATTATGACCGGTACGACCGCCGCGGCTATGACTATCGCCGTTTTGACGGCCGCGTGGGCAGCCCAAGCTGGCGATACTATAATCTGCCACGCCGAAACTCGGTGGTAAGGGTATTGCCTACTTCTTGCCTGCCGGTTTATTATGGGGGTATTAATTACCGCTACAACAACGGCATTTATTATCGCCCGTACCGAGATACCTACGTTGTAGCATTTCCACCTGTTGGTTTAAGAATCCGAATATTGCCGGTTGATGTGCAGGTATATACTTTCTTTGGTGTGCGTTACCATTACTATAATGGTTCTTATTATCGGCCGGTTGGATATGAGTACGAGGTAGTGCCGCCTCCGGTTGGGGCATTGGTAGAAAGCATACCTGATGGCTACGAACAGTTGGTGATTGACGGCGAAACCTATTACATTGTTGATGGGGTGCAATACAGAGCCGTTATACACGATGGCGAAATATGGTATGAAGTGATAAAAATTAACTATTGATTTTTTTAGGTTTTACGCTCAAAAAATGTCTTTCTTCCGGCTGGAGGAGAGGCATTTTTTAGGTATCAATGCTTTATCCAGGCATCCAGAACTTTCAGCCAGCCTTTTTTTATTTTCTGGTAGTCTTCTTCGCAACGGGTGGTCATTACGGCCGGCAGCATCTTTTTTCTGATAACCGCTCCGTTCTGCTCAGGATTTGACCCATACAACATACAAAGAATATGATAAAACCGCTGGTGGTCTAAAGAGTGTTCGTCCCACAGCTCCATGTTTTTAAGCGGTACATTCTGCGTTGACTCCCCCATCAGGTAGAAGGCAATGGCGCCGTCCAGCACGGCTCTTGACCCTTTCCTGCTGCCGTCAGCCAGTAGAAAAATTGAAAAGTTATCTACCGTATCTTCTTCTTTACCTGTTACGGGTAAGTCCATCAGGTCTATCAGAGCATGACCCATTTCATGATAAAAAATAAAAATGATGGCGTTCATTACCATCTCCCGTAACTCGGTCTGGTTGCTGGTTTTGGCCTTAAACAATTCGTAGAGGTAAGATACCATCTCGTAGCAGATGGTTACTTTTCTGGAGTCTTGGTCATAAAAGGCATTGCTGGTGCGGCATTCGTCAAAAGTAATGTAGATGTCTTCCGGTAATGCCAGATACCCGTTAATATCGGCCGCAATGGCATCCAGTATTTTGGTGTGTTTAATGCCCTCCTGAAAATCTCTGAAAACCGCATCATTGATGTTGTTGTTCCAGATTACTTTTACATCGCCACGGTCAGGCATTTTTGCCTGCTGGGCAATGGTATTCAGGGGGCAGCAATATAGCAATGCAATCAACCAGAATCTCATAAACCGTTAATCTGTTTTGCGGTATATTTCTAAAACGTAAAAGAATAGATTATCGACATTGCCGTCAAGTATATTTTAGTGAATATTTGTTAAAATACACCAAAGAAAAGAAATAAGCACTTGTTGCATAAAATGCTGTTATAGACGAAATTTGAGGGAATGACCAATTGGGGTACTAATAAAGAATCTGGAAAAATCTTATCTTTGTTTTGAACACATTCAAAAATAGTTATATTTCTTTATTGCCACGGAGTGTCACGAGGTGCCGCACTGAGTTTCACGGAGCAATTGTAAGATATCAACTAAAATTAACAACCTTATTACGTCATTCCTGTTGAGGCGGACGGCTAGTCTACGATTAAAAATCTTATGAATGACTATGAAAATATATAATGGCTATCGGATTTTTAATTGTACGAGTTGGAATGATGGGCCGCTTTGCGGACGGCAAGTCTTGCGTTACTTTTTGCAGCCCAAAAAGTAACAACAGAGGTACCTCAAATCTTTGATTATAGAAGTTTAAATCAGGCCTGGTTAAAAGCAACTATCAGACCGGGTTATTGTACAGTTTGAAAAAACTGACATCCTTCCAAATATCAATACAGCAGCAAATCTTGAAATGGGATCTAATTATTGAAATCAACCTCTATTACTATGAAAAACATTTTCTTCAGCCTCGTTCTATTAGTGCTTTTCCAGACCTTGCAAGCGCAAGACCGGGTTTTTGGTAAGGTTGATGCCACGCGGTCTGAGGTAATAGCTCAGAACGGCATGGCTTGCACCTCGCACCCATTAAGCACGCAGGCGGCCATTGAAATTCTGCGCGCAGGGGGCAATGCCATTGATGCCGCCATAGCTGCCAATGCGATGGAAGGTGTGGTAGAACCCCACATGAACGGCATAGGCGGCGACCTGTTTGCTATTGTTTGGGATGCCAAAACCCAAAAACTGTACGGGCTAAATGCCTCGGGTCGTTCGCCTTATGCGCTTACGCTGGCTGAACTGAAAAAACGTGGCTTAACGCATTTGCCTTCAACAGGGCCGCTGCCTGTTAATGTACCCGGTGCTGTTGACGGCTGGTTTGAGCTGCACAAGAAATTTGGTAAACTGCCGATGGAGAAAATACTCTCGCATGCCATTGATTATGGCCGCAATGGTTTTCCGGTACATGGCGAACTGGCCAGCTCATTGGCAGCAGTGCCAAGGCTTTATGGTAAATTTCCGAATGTAAAAGAGCATTATTATCCAAACGGCACGGTGCCACAAAAGGGCGATATCTTTAAAAATCCTAACCTGGCCAATACCCTTGAGAAAATTGCCAGAGGTGGCCGTGATGCTTTTTATAAAGGTGAGATTCCGAAAATAATAGAGGAATTTATGAAAAAGCAGGGGGGATATCTAACAGCCAAAGACTTTGCCGACCATACCTCAACCTGGGTTGACCCTGTATCTACCAATTACAGAGGGTATGATGTATGGGAGCTGCCCCCAAACGGGCAAGGCATAACTGTGCTGCAAATGCTGAACATTCTGGAGGGATACGATTTCTCTAAAATACCATTTGGCAGTACAGAGCACGTGCATTTGTTTACTGAAGCCAAGAAGCTGGCTTTTGAAGACCGCGCCAAATATTATGCCGACCCTGAGTTTGCCAGAATACCTGTAAAACAACTCATTTCTAAAGAGTATGCGGCTGAAAGACGCAAACTGATTGATATAAACAAGGCAGCTAAAACCTATGATGCCGGTAATCCGGCTTTGAAAGACGGTGACACGATTTTTTTGACGGTAGCCGATAAGGAAGGCAATATGGTTGCCCTGATACAAAGCAATTACAGGGGTTTTGGCTCAGGCATGATGGCCGACGGACTGGGCTTTATGTTTCAGGACAGAGGTGAGATGTTCAGCCTTACCGAAGGTGAGAACAATACCTATGCGCCCCACAAGAGGCCTTTTCATACCATTATTCCTGCGTTTATAACCAAAGATGGCAAACCTTACATGAGTTTTGGTGTTATGGGTGGGGCCTTTCAGCCGCAGGGCCATGTGCAGATAGTGATGAATCTGGTAGACTTTGGTATGAATCTGCAGGAAGCAGGTGATGCCCCACGTCTGAATCACGAAGGATCATCAGAACCTACCGGCGAAAAAATGCTGGATGGCGGTATGATAACGATCGAATCTGGCATACCCTACGCAACCATCAGAGGGTTGATGGAAAAAGGCCATAAGGTTGGCTATATACTGGGTATGTATGGCGGGTATCAGGCCATCAGATATGACCCTGTCCGTAAAACATTTACAGGGGCATCAGACCCCCGCAAAGATGGCCATGCCGCAGGATTTTAACTATTATGATGAAAAGTTTGAGTGGTCCGTTTGAAAAGAGGGTCTTATTCTTTTACTCTCAGCTCAATAATGCAATAAGGGCTATTGCTGCTCCTAATAGTATCCAGATAACAAAGAATTTCAATTGCTCTTTTTTCTTCTCTTTTTGCGTCAGTGATTGAAAAGGCTTAAGGTCTTTTTTGAAAGCTCTGATCAGGAAGTATAATCCGCCGGATAAAACGCCAAGCGAAACCAAAAACGCAAGAATGGCCAGTAAGCTATAGCCCCCGCAAGCTAGCTGACAGGTCAGAATTAATCCGGCGAAAGTGAGCAAAAGACTTAAAAAAAACAATAATACGTAAGTGATTCTGGAATTACTTTTGGGGTCTTCAGAAGCTGTTTTTTTACTTAGCAGGCGCGATACGAACCCTTTTCTGGTTTTCCGTTCAGTTACTTTAACAGTCGCGCCACTTTTTTTGTTTTCGGCAGCGGTAACTCTCTCTGCTGCATTGGCTGCATATATACTACGCACCTGATACCCAAGGCCTTTCAGATGATTGCCGAGTAAAATAGAAAGACACAAACTACTGGCCATAATAATGCCGGTGCATGTAAGCCTGAATTTACGATGCGCTTCTTTATTGAGTGTATCTGTCTGATGCTGATAGCTGGTCTGAACGATTGTTGATAGAATCACCAGGCTAAGTACAGAAAGTTCTATAACCCCCGATGAGAAAACCGGAAGAAAATGATGGCCGATGTCAAACCCGATGCTGCATTTCAGTACTTCAAAAATAATAATGAGTAGTATAGCCGTTTTCTGGTTCTGGCTGGCCCATATAGAGATGGCTTTCATATCAGATAGAAAAAGATGAAAACCCAATTTAACTAAAAGGGTCATAGCCTTATAAGCCATGACCCTTTTTTATTATTCTGCGGGTGTTTTTTTTATTAATTCGGTCAGCAGGTCAATCCAGGCTTCCGAGTCGTTAAGGCTTTCAACCAATTGCCAGTGTTCGCCGCCATGTTCTTCAAAAAGTTCCTTGTATTCTTCACCCACTTCAATGGTGGTTTCCAGACAGTCAGACACAAAAGCAGGCGAAAACGCCAGCACTTTTTTAATATTTTTACCAGCCAGCTCTTTAATTACGCTTTCGGTATAGGGCTGTATCCAGGGGTCTTTACCTAATCTGGACTGAAAACAGGTAGAATAAGTGCCCTCTTTCAGGCCCAGTTCTTTTGCCAGCAGCCTGGTGGTTTCAAAGCAGGCAGCGCGGTAACAATGCTGGTTCAGTGCATGAATGGTGTCGCAGCATGAGCCAAGCTGGCAAACTTTGCCCGTACAATCGCCTTTCCTGATTTGTCGTTCGGGTAATCCGTGGTAGCTGAACAACACAAAGTCGAAATCTTCTTTTTCAAGATATTTTCGTCCGTTTTCAGCAAATGCCTTAATGAATTTAGGGTGATTATAAAAGTAATTAATAAACTCAATCTCAGGTATTATCTGCCACTGGCCTATTATTCTCATGACTTCTTCATAAACCGACCCTGTGGTTGCCGAAGCGTATTGCGGAAAAAACGGTATGACAATAATTTTGCTCAGACCCATGCTCTGAAACGCTTTCAGGCTCTTTTCAATAGAGGGATTCTGGTAGCGCATGGCCAGTTTTACCACGTAGGTGTCACCCAGTGCCTGCTGCAATTGAATCTCGTTTTTTTCGCCATAGATTTTAAGAGGAGAACCCTGGTCAGTCCATAACTCGCGATACACCTTGGCCGACTTTGGAGAACGGAACGGCGCTATTATCAGGTTAACCAGCATCCATCTGGGTATAAAAGGAATATCAATCACGCGACCATCCATTAAAAACTCACGGAGGTATTTTCTGACATCGGGTACTGCGGGCGAATCGGGTGTGCCTAAATTAACAATTAATACACCGGTTTTTTCAAGCATATACAGATAACAATTATAGAAAAGAGCCAGCTCTTTTCAGCAGAGTATTATATTTAAGTGTAAGGTTACTATTAATAATGCTAACTGTAATAAGCATTAAATTGTTTCCGTTATAGCGGAATATTCCCGTGTTTCTTGCGTGGCATGGTGTCTACCTTGTTTTCAAGCATTTTAAATGCTTTCAGTAGTTTTTCGCGGGTGTCTTCCGGCTTTATTACCTCATCAACATAACCTCTGTGCGCCGCCTTATACGGGTTGGCAAATTTATCTGTGTACTCATCAATCTTATGCTGCAATTCTGCCTGTGGGTCGGCAGCTTCACCTATTTCCTTACGGAAAATAATCTCAGCTGCTCCGGCGGCTCCCATTACAGCAATCTCGGCCGATGTCCAGGCGTAGTTCAGGTCGGCGCCTATGTGCTTGGAGTTCATCACGCAATACGCGCCACCATACGCTTTACGGGTAATAACCGTAACCCGCGGCACCGTTGCCTCGCTGAACGCATACAATAACTTGGCACCATGCATAATAATGCCGTTCCATTCCTGGTCCGTGCCGGGCAGGAATCCCGGTACGTCTTCCAGTACCAGCAGGGGTATATTGAAGCAGTCGCAGAAGCGTACAAACCTGGCGCCTTTAATGCTGGCATCAATATCCAGCACCCCGGCCAGCACAGCAGGCTGGTTGCCGACAATACCAATACTACGCCCACCTATTCGGGCAAAGCCAATTACAATGTTTTCGGCATAGCTTTTATGCACTTCAAAAAAACTATCGGTGTCAACCAGTTCGTCTATCAGTTCGCGTACATCATAAGGCTGGTTGGGGTTTTCCGGTATCAGGTCTGTCAGTTTTGGCCGCTTTTCGTTTCCGTCTGTTTCATAAGCCGCAAAAGGGGGCTGTTCTTCACAGTTTGACGGCACGTAGCTAAGCAGTTTCTTGATGTCGTTAATGCACTGCACCTCATTTGCTGCCACAAAATGTGTAACGCCCGACTTGGTGGCGTGGGTAATGGCTCCGCCCAGTTCTTCTGAGGTTACGTCTTCATGGGTAACAGTTTTAACCACATTAGGGCCTGTTACAAACATGTAAGAAGTGTTTTCGACCATGAAGATGTAATCAGTTAGGGCGGGCGAATACACTGCACCCCCGGCACATGGCCCCATAATGGCTGAAATCTGCGGAATAACTCCTGAGGCACGCGTATTGCGGTAGAAAATATCAGCATAGCCGGCCAGAGAGTTGACACCCTCCTGAATACGTGCGCCGCCTGAATCGTTCAGGCCAATAAGCGGAGCGCCGTTTTTCATGGCCATGTCCATTAGTTTACATATTTTTTCGGCGTATGTTTCAGAGAGTGAACCTCCGAAAACGGTGAAATCCTGTGCAAAAACGTAAATCAGCCTGCCATTTACCGTGCCATAGCCCGTTACCACACCATCGCCCAGATAATATTCTTTGTCCAGACCAAAATCTTTACTCCGGTGCATCACAAACTTGCCAATTTCTTCAAAACTGCCTTCATCCAATAGCAATTCTATTCTTTCGCGGGCAGTTAGTTTTCCTTTCGCATGCTGGCTGTCAATTCTTTTGGTTCCGCCGCCTTGTAGCGCCTCAGCATTTTTAAGGTCAAGTATCTGTAGTTTTTCTATATTCGTTTTTAAAGACATACGGGGTCGAGTAACTTATGATTTGAGCAAAACTATGAAAACTGAAACAAACATGGCTCGGTTTTAATATTTTTTATTTATAAGCCGCCTTTGTGCCGGAGGCTCACCCAAAAATTTGGGCGGCTATCAGAGCAAAGGAGTAATTCTATGGAATGCCTATCGGGCGGCGTCTGCTTAGGTTGGCCAATAATTAAAAACCTTTTGTTTGCGTAACCTGCAAATTCTTAGGCTGAATTAATTAAATACTGACTTACATCTTCATCAATTTTTTACCAGCTTAGTCAGCATGGCATCAATTTCTGTTTTGGGCAACCAGCGGCCATTCAGCATCACGCCCTGCACCGTGCCTACGGCGTTTACGTCTTTCAGCGGGTTTTCGTTCAGCAAAACAAGGTCTGCCACTGCGCCGGGTTTAATAACACCCAGATTATCTTGTCTGAAAAACTTACCGATATTTACCGTACCCGTCTGCAATGCCTGATAAGGCGTAAGCCCCGCCTGAACCAGATAACTAAGCTCATGTTTGAGAGAGAAACCCGGTACACTAAAAACCTGCGGGGCGTCTGAACCCAGCAGCAAGCCAACACCCTGCCGCTGGCACTCGCGGATAATTGTGCGCCGCACATCAATAAATTTGAGAACTGAAGCCGGTTGATAAGCCGGGTTTTTCATGGTGTTATCTTTAGACCTTGCCCAGCCATCCAGTGTCTTTTGGTCCATATACTTCATTTCCGGCCAGGCAAGCAATTCTTTAGCCGTTCTATTGGGTGACTGCCAGTGTTCGGCGAGTGTCTGGGTGGGTACTATCCAGACACCGTTGTCTTTGATGGTTTTCAGTATTTTATCAAGCCTTGCTATATCGGCATTGTGCCCTACAAACAGGCCGAATAATCCGGCTTCTTCTTCTGTCAGCGTGTCCAGCCGGGGCATCATGGCTTCTACAATGCCATCGAGGTGGTCAATGGTGGCATAACCGGCCTCCGCCGACCGCCATACACCAACCCCAAAAGATACGTGCCCGGCAAAAGGCATTTTTTCTTCTTTTGCCGTTTTTACAATGGCCTCAAAATTGGTTTTGGTTATGCCCGGGTGCATTTTCATGAAGTCGTAGCCTGCCTTTTTCTGGCTTCTTACTTTTGCTTCGGCTTCTTCGGGGGTTTTGATACTGGCTCCGCTGAACGACGGCCCGGAAGTATAAATACGTGGCCCAAGTAATTCGCCCGATTGCACCTGGCTCCGTAATTGCAAATGCAATGGGTGGCCCAGCATACTTCTGATGGTAGTTACGCCATTGGCTGCAAACAGCAGCAGTACGTCTTTCATGGGTTGCACTTCATCAACCGGTGGCACATGGGCATGCATTTCTGCAAGGCCAGGCATCAGGAATTTGCCTCTGGCATCAATCACCAAAGCGTTCTTGTCATATTTCAGTTTTGCGCCTATGGCGGTAATCAATCCGTTTTTTATCAGTACAGTCTGGTTAGCAAGTACTGTTTCATGTGTCATGGGTATTACCGAGACGTTGATAAATACAATTTCCCGCTGGCGCGAATCTGTAGTTTGTTGTGCCGCTGTACGCAAAGAAAAGACAGCGAGCCATAATATTAGCAGGTTTTTCATAGTTATAGATGTATAAAATGTGGTGGAAACTCGTTTCCTTGTCAAAGGAAGCTAATGCAATATAGCCAAAATTGATGTGCAAAAACACAAACTGTAAGATTCTTTAGATAACAGATATCCGGCAACTTATCTGCTCATTATCAGTTATATGGCTTCACAAGTGTTTTGCTAATCGCAGGCCCCCGGGTAAGCGGCACATGGGCAATTAAAACATATTAGTTCAGATTTGGTTTAACTTAGCAATCATACTTTCATTTTGCATGACTTACAATAAAGCTTACCGGATAAAACTCATAGAAGTTATCTTTTTGTTGCTGGTTGTTACAGGCCTGCTGCAGTATATAGATGTGGTAGCGCAATGGCAAACCGCCGTGCTTACCAACAGCCGCCTGCTGTGGTTTTCGGTAGGGGGCATCCTGCTATTAAGTATCTTTTTGTCGGCAATATGGCAGTATTTTGATAAGAAGGTCAATCTACATGAGTGGTTTCAGACCATCATTATATTTTTTGTGGCCCATCAGATAGCCAATTTCGGGGTTTCAAAAATCATGCAAATCCAGTTTCAGTTACCGCAATCGGTACTTGAACGCCCCGTTGGCGAGCTGAACGGTTACTGGATGACCTGGACCTACTTTGGCTATTCGCCTACTTTTACCATTATTCTGGGGTCTTTGCAGATAGTAGGTTCGGTGCTGTTATTGTTTAAAAAAACACGCCTGCTGGCCACGTTTATTTTGCTGCCAATGATGATAAACGTATGCTTTATGGAGCATTTCTATCAGATTTCTCCGCTGGCTTATTTTAATGCACTGCATTATACTGCGGTTCTGTTTTTTATTTTGCTGCAATACTATGAGGGGCTCTTGCACCTGCTTTTTTCATATAAAGAGTATTTCTACTTTGATAAGAAAACCCTTTTGCTAAGTTTGGCTCGCCTAATTGTAATTGGCGGAGCCTTCTGGCATATTTTCTGGCTTAAGAAGAATGACCGGCAGGCCAAAGAATTAATAGGCGTATGGCAGGTTGATGCTATAACAATGCAGAATCGTTCGGTAATACCTGAAAACGGCACTGAAGGAAACGTATGGTCGAGGATTTATTTTGAGCAGAATAATAGCTGCCTGTTTAAGTTTGATTCTGAAAAATTTAATGACAGCAAAGACTGGTATGGGCATTATGAAACTGAACCGAAGCAACGCAGGGCAACTATTGTTTTCAGAAGAAACAATCAGGCAGACTCCCTGAAACTCAGTTATCAGGTGTCGGGCAATCATCTTACCTTGTCGGGTGTTTATCAACGGGCTCCCCTGGTAATGAAACTCAGCAGATTAAAATAGGCTTACAGGCTTTCAATGATTTTCATAATCGGTCCCGGATTCAGGAACAGATACACCAGCAGAAAAATATAAATAAAAAGCAGCACACGTTTTTCTAAATCCAGCGCAATTCTTTTGGCTCCGCCTTTAGGGTCTTTAAAAATCATGAAGTAGGGAATCCGCAGATAATAAAAAACCGATATAGCAGTATTGAGCAGGCTGATGATAAGCACCACCAGCACCACATTATTGCCGGTGTCGTTATAGGCATTCCAGAGAGCTGTAAAAATCAACAGCTTGCCGGTAAAACCCACAGTAGGCGGAAACCCCACCAGGGCTATCATTATAATTACTGCTGCCAGCCCCAGAAAGACGTTCTCCTGTCCCAAACCTTTCAGGCTTTCCAGTTCGTAGCTTTCGGTTTTCAATGCCAGCAAATCTACCAGTAAAAACGCGGCTAGTGTTATAAACAGATAGGTAGCTACATAAAAAGTGGCCGATTGAACACCAAACTGATTAAGCGCCAGCAAGCCCACAAGCATAAACCCTGCATGGGCAATGGTTGAGTACCCCAGCATACGTTTGGTATTGTTCTGCCACAGTGCCGACAAATTGCCTATCAGCAAAGAGCCGGTAATTATAATGGCCAGTGTCATTCTGAAATCTATACTCAGGCCGTTCAGAAACCGAATCAATACAATTACTACACCCAGCTTGGGGGCAATAGATAAAAACGCCACAATAGGGGTAGGAGAGGCCTCATATACGTCGGGTGTCCAGCTATGAAAAGGTACTGCCGAGAGTTTGAAAAGTAAACCGCCGATGGTCATAAAAACGGCCAGATTGGCTACCCAGGGTGGGTTCTGCCCCAGAAAAGTCATAAATTCATGGCTGCCAAAGTTGAGTGTGCCTGTCATTCCATAAAGAATAGACACACCATAGAGCATGACCGCTGAACTGGTTGCTCCGGTTAGCAGGTACTTAATGCCTGCCTCGGCGTTGGGTTTGGTCTTGTTAATTACTACCAGTATGTATGAACAGATAGAAACGGTCTCAATTGCTACATAAAGTGTAAGCAGGTGAGACGTCATGCTCATGATAAAAAGCCCCAGAATAAGTGCCAGAAACAGAACGTAAAACTCACCAACTACCTGATAACCGACAATCCAGAGATGCAGAATAACCGCCGCTGCAGCAAGTGTAATGGTAACTTTAAAAAATATGCTGAGGCTGTCGAGAAATATCAGTCCATGAAATAATGATACGCCCGAGTTAAAATTGTTTTCAAGAAAATGATAGGATGCAAAAAATATAAAACCAATTATTACCAGCACCACCAGCGTTAGTATGTTATACAATAACGGGCGATACTGCTTGGAAAAAGCAACAATACCTACTACTACAAGAAAAACCCCTGCAAAAATCAGCTCGGGTAGTATCAGTCTGCTGCTCGATAATATATGTGAAATTTTCTCTGGCATTACCTGTGTTATAAACCGGCTGTTGTTTGCCTGGCTGTGGGTAGATTCTTCTAAAATTTGGTTATAAAAATTCTTACGCTCTCGCTGCTTACATCAAAAATCAGATTAGGGAAAACGCCAAAAGCAAAAGCCAGGGCTGCCAGGCCATAAAGCATTACCATCTCGCGGATGTCCAGGTCTTTCATGTGGGATTCGTGATTACGGTTAACCCAGAATTTTCCGAAAAACATTTTCTGCAATGTCCATAAAAAATAGGCTGCCGAAAGCACAAGGCCTAAAGTGGCCAGCATCGGAATCCAGTCGGGCAACAGCTGCGATTTAAAACCACCCATCAGCGTAAAAAACTCTCCTATAAAACCCGGTAAGGCAGGCAGGCCCAGGCCACCAAAAAAACCAATGGTTACAGCCAGTGTGAACAAAGGCATACGGGTAGACAAACCTCTATAATTATCAATAATGCGGTTATGGGTGCGGTCGTATATTACGCCGGCAATCAGAAAGAGCATGGCCGACAAAATACCGTGGCCAAACATCTGATATATGGCGCCGTTTATGCCTTCGGCAGTAAGAGACGCAATACCCAGCAATACAAAACCCATGTGGGATACCGACGAGTAGGCAATCATCTTTTTCAGGTCTTTTTGTGCCAGTGCATTAAAGGCTCCGTAAATAATAGATAAAACACCTGCCCCGGCCACCACCATTGCAAATTGCTGTGCGGCATCAGGGAAAAACCCATAAGCAATACGAATAAACCCGTAGGCGCCTATTTTCAGCAATACACCAGCCAGAATAACCGACACCGGCGTTGGCGCTTCCACGTGGGCATCAGGCAGCCAGGTGTGTAAAGGCACAGCCGGAAGTTTAATACCAAAGCCAATCAGCAGTAATATAAAAGCAAAGGCTCGCGGAGCCATACCGAATATCTGATGTGGGCTGTCTGGCGACAACAACGAAAAAGGAATAAAATTGCGGGTGTCGTTCAGCAGCCGGAAATCAAAAGTATGTACAGTGGTGTTCAGTTCCTGTGTCAGCAGGGTATCTTGTACCGACATCCCCAAGCCAATCATTACTATCAGTATAAAAACAGACCCAACAAAGGTGTAGATGAAAAACTTAATGGCGGCATACTCCCTTCGTTCGCCACCCCATATTCCAATCAGAAAATACATGGGCAGCAGCATAAACTCAAAGAAAACAAAGAACAGAAAGAAGTCTAGTGCAACAAAGCAGCCCAGAACCGTTCCTGATAGCAAAAGGTACAATGAATGATAGGCTTTTTGCCGGTGGGAAATGTTGAATGACGCCACCGCACCAACCACAAACACAATACCTGACAGCAGCACCATAGGCAGATTGATACCATCTACGCCCAGTATGTAGTCAATAGACAAGCTGCCCAGATTACCAAGTCCCAGGCGTATCCACTCATAATGTTCCAGAAACTGAAAGCCCGTCAGCTGCGTATCATAAGTGCTGTACAGGGTAATGATATTGAGTAGGTTAATAAAACTTACCAGCACCGATATCCACTTGAAAGAATCTTTGTAGGTATCGGGCAATAACAACACCAGCACTGCCGCTATTATCGGAAGAAAAATAAGTGTTGAAAGTAGAATATTATTCATGCCGTTTTTCCCGGTCCGAGAATTTTAATTACGTTATACTATTAAATAAACTATTAATAAAACCAGACAAACAAAAATGGTGATCATGTATGTCTGGGCTTTTCCGTTCTGAATCTGACGGGTATAGCTACCCATTTTTGCAGTCGAATTAGCTACAAAGTTAACAAAGCCATCAATGATGTTCTGTTCTATCCAGCTTACTAATTCTGAAATCAGCAACATTAGTCTGGCAGACAGATTAACGATTCCGTCAATCACTACTACATCAAACTGATGAATATAAGGGCTGATACTCAAAACCGGATTCACAAAAACTATCTGGTAGATTTCGCTCAGGTAAAAATTATGGAATATAAGCCTGTTAAACAATCCATCAGGCTGGGTTTTAAATTTATCAATGGCGGCTCTTTCTTCTCTGGTGTATCTGTAACCGAGCCATAGTCCGGCAGCTGAAACCAGCATGGCAATGAGGGCCATCCAGTGGAAACTACCTGAATGATGCGGGAACGACTCAAAGAACCAGCTGCTTTCGGCATAAAATGGGTTTACTGAAAAAACAAAGCCTATTGAAGCCACAGCCATTACCAGCACCGACCATTCCATCGGGCCCATTTCCTGCATGGTTTCATAAAAGTGTTCAATAATGAGTTTATCGTCTTCGTCCGGGTTATCATCCACGTTTACTATTCCTTCAATGCGGCGCGTAAGCCTCTTATACAAACTAATGGCTCCGGAAGATATCAATTCAATGGGGTTATCCTCATAATCCAGAAAAACCAGATACACCTGGCGCATCATATAAAAAGCGCTCAACCCTGAAACCACAAGTGTGCATACAGGTAGGATATAGGCTGCCGTAGACGACTGATGACTGGCCCAGTCGAAGGCTGCTACAATAATGGCATCTTTAGACAAAAAACCTGAAAAAAACGGAATACCCGCCAGAGCTGCAGCACACATAGTGTAGCAGTAAAATATAACCGGCATCTGCCTGCGCAGGTTGCCCATGTGGCGCATATCCTGCTGATGATGTGTATAGTGAATAACAGCCCCGGCCGACAAAAACAGGCCTGCCTTAAAAAAAGCATGGGTAAGTAAATGAAACAATGCGGCATTAACAGCGCCCGTGCCTAAAGCTACTACCATAAGCCCGAGCTGAGAGATGGTAGAGTAGGCCAGTAATTTTTTAATATCATATTGGTTAAGCGCCGATAAGGCTCCGAGCAAAGCAGTTAGAATACCCACCAGCGCCATTACAAGTAGTGCGTCCGGGTTAAGAAGCGGATACACCCTTGCCATCAGAAAAATACCGGCGGCAACCATAGTAGCCGCATGTATAAGCGCCGAAACCGGCGTGGGGCCTTCCATGGCGTCAGGCAGCCAGGCCTGTAAGGGTAACTGCGCCGACTTGGCCACGCAACCGCAAAAAATAAGCAAACCCATTGTGGTAATAACAGGGCTGCCAAAAGACTCGGCCGACAACAGTTTGGCTTTTTCTGCTATCAGCGAAATATCAAATGTGCCAAAATAGCGGTAAACCAGGAAAATGCCTATCAGAAAGCCTACATCACCAACGCGATTGACCAGAAACGCCTTTTTGGCCGCATTTGTGGCCGATTGTTTTTCATACCAGAAACCGATGAGCAGATATGAACACAGCCCGACGAGTTCCCAGAAAATATAGATCATGAGCAGATTGCCTGATATGACAATGCCCAGCATAGCCAGCACAAATAGGTTAATATAGGCATAGTATCGGCCAAAGTCGGTGTCGCCAGACATATAACGCATAGAAAACACCTGCACCCATAAAGCAATAAACTGAACCAGAAAAAACATCATGTAAGTGAGTTCGTTCAGCAGAATATCAATTGCAAATGTGGTTGAACCAAAATGGAACCAGTCGAGGTGGATTACATACCCGGAGCCATTATTGATGCTTATACCCATAGAAAAAAGCACCCCCACCACATTGAGCGAAATGGAAAGAAGACCCACCGATTGTTCACTTAAGGTGTTTCGTTTAAACAGCAGCAACGAAAACCCAATAAAGTATAACAAAAGGTTGATTAATATTACTTGCTCGGCAGACATTCAGATTAAACGCTTTTTTGCAAATATCTTACCTAATGAGTTATAAAGCAAAGATGATGCACATTTTTGTCTTTAATTTATACACAGCATCTGCGCGCACTTATGGCCTGAAGCCACATGGAAGGGTGTTGCCGGCCTGAAGCATGACCTTTTTTTGAGGCTCATAAAAGTGTTGACCGCTGTTGATGATAATTCGTTTTTATTCGCTTATCTTTCGACGTTTTTATGGCCAGCCAAGCCGATGGATTTGCCGCACATTAGTCATCTTTATCATTATAAAAAACTATGAGTTCACCGTTTTTGGGTTTACGCACCGCCACTTATAAAGTAGGCAATTTAGATGAGGCAAAAGCCTGGTATAGCAGTGTATTTGAAACAGAGCCTTATTTCGACCAGCCTTTTTATGTAGGTTATAATATAGGTGGGTTTGAACTTGGCCTGGTGCCAGACGAAAAAAACGATGGCAAAACCGATGGCGTAGTAACCTATTGGGGTGTAGCAGATGTTGAGGCCGTGCTGGCTACCCTGCTGGCCAATGGTGCTACCTTATACGAAGACCCCACCGACGTTGGAGACGGCATAAAAGTTGCCGCTGCAAAAGACCCCTGGGGCAATGTGGTGGGTGTTATTTATAACCCTCATTTCAGCTCGGGTTCGTAAAAATTTCTGAAAGTTTTGGTTACACCCTGAAAAATCGAAAACTGTGCCACTACATAAAACAGTATCTGGAAGTAGACGTGCAGGCCTGTTGGTGAAACATATAAAAAATATATCTCAGACATAGTCAGGATTGAAAAAAATACTGAGCCTGCCAGAAACCAGTAATAGCTGCTGTTGCTGGCTTTACGCATCAGTGCTGTGATAATAAGCAAGGCTAAAAAAGTCATGTACAATATTGATGAAAAGAAAAATGCTGAGCCAAGCACCGGCGATACAATTAGTACTGGTGCGCTGATAAGCGCAATACTCAGCGCAATTTTCTGCAGGTCTTTCCAGGTTGTACCAAAAACTGCTTCATGCCTTACGGTAGAAATATAAAATGAGTAAGAGAGTGAATAAAACACCAAAGCAGTTGACTTGATGTACTCGTTCTCAAATTCAAAGAAGATATCTGCGATAGCCGCAAAAAGTAAACCCAGACCATAGGTATAGTCTTTCAGTTTCAAATCTTTTCTTCTCACCAAGTAATAAAACCCCAGAAGGCAAAGTACTGGCAAAATACTGAAATAATTTGGAGAACCCGGATTGAGGGAATAGGCACCAGCGTCGATCAAACAACTGAGCACGTAAAATATTATTAACCTTAAAGGCATTTTTGAAGTTTAAAATAGCAATTGTATGACAAAAGTACTGAATTTTCTCGATTCTGAAAATTTAGCACTGTCTCTCATTGCTTCATGGCTACAAACACTTTTAATAAAGGTATTAATTTTTTAATATTATCATATAATTGTGCCTTGTAATTTTGTAAGGCAATTTTAACTACATCTAAAATAAAAAAGAGAAATGAAAAGAAATGCAAATGCCGTTTGGCAAGGAACAGGTAAAGAAGGCAATGGCCACCTGACAACACAAAGCACAGTACTGAACGAAACACAGTATTCATTTAATTCTCGTTTTGCAGAAGGAGTAGGTACAAATCCTGAAGAACTGATTGCAGCCGCTCATGCCGGATGTTTTACGATGAAACTAAGTTTCAACCTTTCTGGTGCTGGTTTTGTGCCTGAAAAACTAGAGACCAAATGTGAGATTACTTTTGAAAACGGTGAAATTACCCTTTCTCATCTGATACTGAACGCCAGCGTGCCTGAAATT
Source organism: Emticicia sp. TH156 (assembly GCF_002855535.1). NCBI lineage: Bacteria > Pseudomonadati > Bacteroidota > Cytophagia > Cytophagales > Leadbetterellaceae > Emticicia > Emticicia sp. TH156. Next base: position 235,659 of record NZ_PKRS01000003.1, on the reverse strand, counting down.
ACAAAAGAAAAGTTTGATGAGCTGGTAGCAGATGCAGAGGCTAACTGCCCGATATCAAAGCTATTGAACACTAAAATATCGGTAGACGCTACTTTGGCCTAATGCCTCATAAATGCGATAGTAGAAAGCTATTACTGCGCCGCAGGCCAAGCACCTGCTGCAAAAGTGATAGCTTTTTTTGGTGGATGTCATTCAATTTGCCTTTCAGCATATCTGGCGGTAAATCTGCAGGTGTTGTTCAGTGAATTTATCCCACGAGAACTTCTGAGCCTGCGCCAGAGATTTTTTACTCAGTGCCAGATGCAGGTTTTTGTCGGAATATAATTGTAACATGGCACCGGCTATGGCTTCTTCATCGGTGGGGTCAACCAGTATGCCGGCGTCTTCAACTACCTCGGGCAATGAGCTTCTGGATGACGAAATAACCGGTGTGCCGCACTGCATGGCTTCAAGCGGTGGCAGGCCAAACCCTTCATACAAAGAAGGATACACAAAACCCAGTGCAGCTGAATAAATGGGTGCCAGGTCTTTGTCTTCTACATAACCAGTTATAATTATTTTGTCTCTTAAGGAAGGATTAGCCTTTATCTCATCAAAAATTGCTTCAAAGTCCCAGCCTTTGGTACCAACCAAAACCAGGTTCAGGTCTTCAATTTTTTCTTGCTCAATCAGCTTAATAAAGCTTCTGATGGTGCGCTCAATGTTTTTTCGTGGTTCTAAAGTAGACAGCGACAATAAGTATCGCTTATGCACACTGATACCATATTTTTTAAGAACGTACTCAATTTCTTCGTTATCCCGTACCTGATAAAATTTCTCTGCCGATGCAGCCAGCGGTACCACAAATACTCTGTCTGGCGATACCCCCGTTGCTTCACAGAGGTCGTTTTTGGTTGACTCTGAAATACAAACCGGATAAGTACCCTTTTTGATACAATTCAAAATCTGTTTCGTTATGCTCACATTCCATTCGCCAAAATATTGAGGAAACAGATAAGGGATTATATCATGAACCGTAATAACTCTGGCAGGTTTGGATAAGGCTTCCAGGCCCGCCGGGGTTGGTAAAAAGGGCGAATGATAAACATCATATTGCTCTAAAGCACTGATAACCGGATTATACCCGGGCTTCAGGCGTGCCCTGAGCCTGGTAAATACTTCTCTTATCAGTTTTTGAGGCAATGACTTATAAGCAAAGGCCGAAACCAGGCTATTTTCAAAATGGGCATATCTCAGGTCTTTGGGTGTATTCAGAACCGGGTAGCCTGCATTTGGGTAGTTTTTTTGAAGAAACCCCAGAGTTTCGGGTAAATGTTGGGTGCCTGTAATGGCAAGTTCAATGTCGGGGCTGCGATGCAGACCGTAAATCAGATTTTCTGCCACACGGTAAATACCCGTTCGCGATTGTTCATTAAAAAAACCCAGACCTAAAACGGCGCCATCTAAAACTACTCTGCTCATTTTTTAATGATTAATTATTCTGTTAACAATCAGCTCTTTTACTTCGGCACTTTCAGGGTGCTTTACATAAACGGTTTCAACATTATTGCGCTCAAAGGGCAGGCCAATGCTTGCCTTATGATTATGAATAAGGTAAACTGGCAGATTTGCAAGCGGAAAAAACGGATAGCCTACACTTTTGTAGACTGTTATGGTTTTGCAAAAGATGCTGCACAGATGCTCGGGGAACGAATCAAGCGTAAGTGCATAAGTGGCCTGTTGCGATAAAAGCGCTAGTTCATGAATATTTATTTTGCCCGATGTATCCATAATTCTGTTTCTGAACGGTGCCTCAACCTGAACCAGTATCTGTTGCGAAAGCGCTGTTTGCCCGCAAAGCATTACGTTATATCCGGTTTTAGCGAGCAGGTCGTTCAGCACCGCCGCCCAGAAGGCAGCCGATAACTGTTTCTGTTCTCCACCAGACTCCGGAAAAACCATAAGATAGGGCGCAGTCGGCAGGGTTATTTTTTCTGCTATATGCCCGGTGGTTACGCCGGGGGCAATCGGGAAATAAGGTTTCACATCTGCCAGCGTGCCGGTAATGCCCATTTCGCGCAGAAGCATAAAATACATGTCGAAATGATGAAACTCACCGTCGGGTACATCAAATTCAACATCCAGCAGCCCGCCCAGTCCGCGCCGGGCAAAACCCAGGGCACGCCCTGTTTTTATAAACGGAAGCACAAAATGTGCTACGGCATCGCTGTACCTGATATCGATATAGTAATCATAAGAATGCTGTTGCAGCAATGGTATAGCGGCACGGAAAGTATTGTAAAATTGTGCAAGCTTTTCTCTGCCAGCTATCTTCCTGCGGTTGGTCTGGTAATGGTCTATATAAATGGTGCGGTCTATGTAAGGATTATGCTCATTAACGGGTGCACACCAGCTTGGCGCAAGCAAATCTATACTTATATCCGGATACTTTTTCTTTATTATCGGAAACAGATACGTAACTGTAAGGGCATCGCCCAAATGCCCAAGAGAGGCTATCAGCACTCGTTTGGGCGACGTAACAGAGTAGTTACGGGGGCGTTTTTTAAAAAACAGGCTTGCATAAATATCCACGAAGAAATCCATCACTTTCAGTGGAATGGTTTCACGCGGGGTACCACAGTATTTCCTCATAGGTAAAATCTTTTCTTATAGTTTATAGCCCTGCGCGCCAATATGCAATTTCCAGAATTCTGTTTCGTAAATATCCCAGGCATGGCAGCCAAATGGTAAGCCCTTGTTGAGTTCGTAGGCTTTTTGGGGCATGTGTTCAACAGCAAATTTCAATGCCTGCCTCCAGCCCGGAGTACGCACCTGTTTAAAATAGCGGTTCAGCTCAATACACCAGAACATATCTTCATTGTAAGCAGGGTGGGTGGCCGCCATTGCCAGATACTCCTCTATTTTTTTGTGGTTGCGTGGTATCAGGCTTAGTAGCTTTTGGGTTTTTCTTAAAGAGAACCCGCCATTGCCTACGCTTCGTTTCATGATTATTTCTTTGGGGCCATATTTGCCATGGAGGTCTTCTTTCAGATTGAACCAGATGGCCATCTGTTTTTTAAACTGCCATACCCATTCTTTCCACTGGTTGTCAAACTCAATTTCAATACGCCAGGGAGCCCCTATATAATCGTAACCCTGATTGCACCAGTAAGCCAGTTCATCTCTGAAAACAAAAGCATCCAGCTGATAAATCAGCATATACTCATAGGTCGTAAAACGTGCATAAAATTCTTCTGACAGCAATAGCCGGTTGTAAGTTAGCGTGCTTTTAAAATAGCCATCGTCAAAATTCCGGGTCTGCAGTTGTGGGTACTTTTCCAGCAGATAACTGACATTAAGCGAAGAAGGTTTAACCAGAATAATAGGATAGTTACCCAGAACCCTGACACCCTGCTCAAGCGAGATGGCTTCATAGGCACTCAGTTGCTGCTGATAGACCGGAATAAGTACGCAAACGCTGGTGTTTTTCAAACTGTAAGTCTTTAATCAAAAAAAATAGTTTTTGTCAGATAATCGTGCCGCCATCTATAGAAAACAGTCCGCCGGTGGTATAACCGGAAGCCGCTGATGCCAGATACAAGGCCATAGGTGATATCTCTTCTACTGAGCCCATACGCGCTATCGGCAGGCGTTTAGTAAAGTGCGCCAGCGTCTTCTCGTTGTCCCACAATGCCTGACTGAATTTGGTTTTAATAAGCCCCGGACAAATGGCGTTTACCCGTATGCCATCCTGGCCCCATTCTTTAGCAAGCACTTTGGTAAGCATGTTTAACGATGCCTTGCTTACGCTGTATATCCCAAGGCCGGGGTCGGGCGTGTGCCCGGCAATGCTGCTGATATTGATGATACTGCCACCCCCGCGAGCTTTCATAATACCATGAACCATTTTAGAAAGCTCAAACGGAGCTTTCACGTTCACCTGCATAATTTTGTCGAAAGCGCTTTCAGAACAATCCAGCGACGGCCCGTAAACAGGGTTGGTGGCTGCATTGTTTACCAGAATGTCAATTCCACCGTATATTTCAATGGTTTTATCAACCAGCAATTGCAGTTGCGGCATTTCACCGGCATGTGCGGCTATGGCGGTGCATTCACCTCCGGCTTGTTTTATTTCTGTAGCCAGTTCATCCAAATCGGCCTGTTTCCTGCTGCTTATCACAACTTTGGCGCCGTATTCTGCAAATATGCGGGCTATGGCTTCGCCAATGCCTTTGCTGGCACCGGTAATAACAGCCACTTTTCCAGTTAAATCAAAAACGTTTTTCATAGACCTTATGAGGTAGAATAGTATCTTACTGTAAAATCAATCCGCCGTCGGCTATCAGGCTCTGGCCAGTAATAAATGATGATTCGTCGGCTGCCAGATACAAAATGGCACTGGCAATTTCTTCCGGTTTGCCAAAGCGTTTCATGGGTGTGGCATATCGCAGCGCATCCAGATACGCGGTATCGGTATCGGCTCCTTCCAGCATGGGTGTTTGCGTGAAACCCGGACAAACGGCATTGATTCTGATGCCGTATTTGGCAAATTCAATGGCTGCGGTTTTGGTCATGCCTACAACTGCGTGCTTACTGGCCGAATAGGCAATATGGCCTACCATGCCCAGATGCCCCGCCACTGAGGCTATATTAACAATGTTACCGCTGCGTTGTTCTGCAAAATAGCGCAACGCGGTTTTCATACATTGCCAGAGACCTTTTACGTTGATATCAATGATTTTGTCGAAATCGGCTTCCGGATACTTTTCAGTACGTACACGCGGGCCGAGTACACCGGCTGAATTGACCAATACATCAAACCTGCCCCAAAGTGCAATTGTCTGTTCAAACATCTGCTCAATATCGGCAGCGCGGGTAACATCTACTTTTAGGTAGCCGGCCTCGCTGCCTGTATCGGCAATGGCATTCGCCAGCTCGCCATCTATGGTATCAGACAAATCGGCTACCATTACTCTTGCGCCTTCTCTGGCAAATAATATAGCCGCCGCTTTGCCGATGCCCGAGTTACCGCCGGTAATAATAACTATTTTGTCTTTGAATCGCATACTGTTATTGAGTGAATGAGCGAGTTAGTGAATGAGTGATTATTATCTTTGAACTATAATTTAGTGTTTTGCAACCTAGGCCGATTTTAAATGATTTTGCCCTCAGAAATTGAGAAACATTGTGCCATCAGTTGTGAACATTGAGGCTAATATTGATGGTAAGCAATGCCTGCCACTATATACCCCAGGTACTCTAAGTTTCACAATTGTATTATCTGCTTAAATCTTTTTATTTAACCAAATGAATTGATTTTCTATTCTTACAAGATTCAGGAATAATCACTAAGCCACTCACTCATTCAACTACTAAATTAAACCTGCTTCTCACAAAAATAAATAATTTCTCCTGCGGGCAGGGCGTATCTTTCAACCAGCTCTTTTGGCATTTTCAATACAAAGTCATCTTCTTTTACTTTAAAACCTGCTTTTTCCAACTCACGGCCATAATCACGGCCAAAAAGGCGGAGGTGGTCGTTCTGCCAGAAAACCCGTTCACGTTCGCGAGGGTCGGTAATGGTTGGGTCTTCAAAAGTATGTTCTTTCGTCCAGTCCTGCGGCGATTGTATAATGCCCCATCCGCCGGGTTTCAGCACACGATACAACTCAGACATGGCCTTGTGGTAGTCTTCTACGTGTTCCATTACGTGGTTGCAAATTACCACATCAAATGTATTGGCCTCAAACGGAATCTCATGAATATCCATTTTTACCTTTGCCAGCGGAGACTCGATATCAGCCGTTATGTAGTCCAGATTTTTCATGGCCTCAAAACGGTCAATGAAACAATATTCAGGGGCTACGTGCAACACTTTCAGATGCCCGGCCTGAAAGAAATTGGTTTTTTCTTTCATGTATAAGGCCATCAGGCGGTGTCTTTCAAGGGCCAGACAGTTGGGGCAAAGCGCATTTTTGCGGGTTGCCATCCGGCCGTAGGGCAAAAATTTATTCAGTTTTACATCACAAACCGGGCACTCTACGGTGTTTCCTTTCAAAATAATGGTGTAAACTTTGAGGGGTATATGGCTGAATAACTGGAGGTATTTTCTTGGAATGAAACGTAATAAGAAACTAATAATTTTGCCCATGCGCTAAAGTTATGACAGTATATCGTTGTAATTTAAGCCCAAAAATAGTTATTTTTGTCTTTGTTTTTACACCAATATTTAAAGATTCGATAAATTTATGGAAATAAAAAAACGAAAACCTCCCGGAAAAAGGATGATTAAAAATATGCCGCTGCGCGTGAAGTGGTTCTTGTCGGCCTCGGTTGGCATGATACTGGTGGGCTATGGTTTGTCGGTTTTTAGCGAAGCAGGGTATCTGAAGCATACCAATGCGCCTTTTCTGCGATGGTTTTTGTTGGGCACCTATAGCCTGATTATGGTTAACTCCGGGCTGGCCTTGTTCGGGCAGGCGGTTATTTTCAGGATGCGAATTGAGAATCGCAAGCTGATTAAGAATATTCTGAAAGACCGCGACAAGAAACAGAAAAGAACCCTTACCATAACCAGACTGGAGCCGCCAAAAGCAGATTAAGCATAGAAGCAACCGATGGGCCAGTTAAAACACAGCCCAGTTTGGTGTTTCTTTAGAATTATAAAAAAATACTGCCCTGGTTATCAGGCAGGTGCTTTAAACAGGTCAGCTTTATGCTTCTGTGTCAAAGCAGGAATTAACACCAATTTTATGAGAGAACCGGAAATACAGAAGACAATTATTCCTGTTGATTTGAATGACAAAGCGCTGAAAATCATTTCTTATGCTTTTATAATATCAAAAGATATTTTGTGTAACCACACTATTTTTCATTGCCTGGAAGATGACACCACCAAAGAGGAGGCCGGTGAGCTTCTGAAAGAAATGTTAGTTACCGTGCTGGAGCGTGTTCCGCAACTGCCTCAAACAACCATTAAAATACATGTTGTAAAAGGCAATTTTATTGAAGAACTAACCAGGCTTGAGGAGCAGGAGAAGTTTAACACTTTGGCCATTGGTACCGGCAGTAAGGCGGAAGACTGGGAAATGGGCGATACAACCAGAAAGATTGTGATGAGCATACCTGTACGGATAATTGCGGTGCCACCGCAGGCCGAGATGGTTTTTCCGGGTAGTCTGGGTGTTTTGGTTGAAACCATCGAGGAGTCGTACAGTGGCGTTTTTGATATATTTATGCAGTTTGTAGCTTACTACAATCTTTTTTTGAGCTTTGTAGTATTTGCCAAAGACAAACAAAAGCTGGAAGAGGAACGCGCCCTTATTGAGGGTTTTAAAGATTTTTTCAGTGATACCATCTCGTTCAGTTTTATTCTGGAAGAAGAACAAACCGTGCTGAATTTTCTTAAGTATGCCGATGAACTGGGCTGCGACGGCACCGTAATTGCCTGGGACGAAGGCACCACCGCCTACAAGCTGGCTCGTGATACAGGCAGGGTATTCTGTAATCCGTTGAAACCGATTCTATACCTGAACCGCAGCGAGCTGAAGGGAATCCCCGAACATTTGTTTTTTGCAGACGAAATAGCCGAATAAAAAAAGAGACGCCCGGAAGCGTCTCTTTTTTTTTGATGGGCAAAATATTTTCTGATTATTTCGCAAATTCTGCTTTCAAAGTCTCAACGTCAACACGTTGAATATCAACTTTCAACGACAAACGTTTGATTTCAGCAATTCTGTTTTTTGCAATTGCCTGGTTTCTTTTTGCTTTACGTTTTAACTGTGTTACTGCCATTTTTTTAGATATTTTGGGCTCCAGAACCCTAAAAAAAGGGCTTAGAGGTATTGAATGATTATATTTTAAAATCGTCCGGAAAGACTATGATTCGAAATCAGGGTGCAAAGTTAAGAAAATCAATGAACAATTAACAATTAACAATAAGTTTTTTACGCTAATTTTGCAGCCGGAAAATTTCATCCGACATTTATATATCTGATACAACAACATGAGTAAACCCGGCTTAGTAAGAGGTACGCGCGATTTTGGGCCATCGGTGATGGTAAAACGGAATTATATTTTCGATACTATTAAACATACTTTTCAGAAATTCGGCTTTCAGCCACTGGAAACCCCCAGTTTGGAGAACCTGTCGGTGCTGATGGGTAAATACGGTGATGAAGGAGACCAGCTTTTGTTTAAGATACTGAACTCAGGCGATTTTTCGAAAGATCTGGCTCAGAAAGACCTCGACGAAGGCTATAAAAAACTAACCCATAAAATTTCAGAGAAAGGTTTGCGTTATGACCTTACCGTGCCTTTTGCCCGTTATGTGGTAATGAACCGCAACGAGCTTGCCATGCCCTTTAAAAGGTATCAGATTCAGCCGGTATGGCGCGCCGACCGACCGCAAAGGGGGCGTTACCGTGAGTTTTATCAGTGTGATGCCGACGTGGTTGGTACTGATTCTCTTATTTGTGAGGCCGAAATAGTGTTAATGCTGCATGAGATTTTCAAGAACCTGGGCATTGCAGACTTTACGGTTAAAATCAATAACCGCAAGATATTATCTGGCATTGCCGAAACCATTGGCATGAAAGGCAGTGAAGTGCCGCTGACAGTAGCCATTGACAAACTGGATAAAATAGGTAAAGAAAAAGTTGAAGACGAGTTACGTGAAAAAGGTTTCTCTGATGAAGTGATAGCAAAACTGCAGCCTGTTTTTAACTTGCAAGGTAGTAGTGCGGAGGTTTTAACTGGGCTGAAAACCTGGTTGAAAGATTCTGAAACCGGTTTGAAGGGAATAGAAGAACTGGAAAAAGTTTGGAGCCTGGTTGAATCATTCGGGCTTGAAAACCCTAAAATACAACTGGATATTACTTTGGCTCGAGGATTAAGTTATTATACAGGCGCTATTTTTGAGGTGAAAGCCAATGGCGTGCAGATGGGGAGTATCTCAGGCGGTGGCCGCTATGACAACCTGACAGGCACTTTTGGTTTACCCGGTCTTTCTGGTGTGGGTATATCATTAGGGGTTGACCGCATCTATGACGTAATGGAAGAGCTGGGCCTTTTTGGCGACAAGCAGGGTGTAACCACTAAAGTATTGCTGACCAACTTTGATGCAGCAGCTGAAAGCTACTCATTACCGTTATTAAAAAAACTGCGCGACGCGGGCATTAATGCCGAAATATACCCCGACCACGCCAAGCTGAAAAAACAATTTGAATATGCCAATAAAAAGCAGATTCCGTATGTATGTGTGGTGGGTTCAGAAGAAATGGCCAGCGGAGAATTAACCCTGAAAGACATGCAAAGCGGCGAACAAACCAAATTAACAATAGAGAACATTATACAAAATTTGAAATAGCAACCTCAACCTTTAACAATGCTTAAAAACAGAAAATTTATTGCTTACACGCTGGTAATCGTAACAACGGTGGTTGCTACGCTTTCGTTTTATTTCTGGCAGGTGGCCAGCAGCGCAAACCTGAACGTAAAGGGCGAAAAAACCTTTGTGCTTTACATACCCACAGGTGCTACCTATAAGAACGTGGTAGACTCTTTGCACAAGCATGGCATGATACACGACGAAATTTCGTTTCAGTTTCTATCTAAATGGATGAAATACCCTGAGAATGTAAAACCGGGCAGGTATGAAATAAAACCGAACACGGGTAACAAAACATTGATATCGAAACTGAAAAGAGGCCAGCAGGATGATGTACGCCTTACTTTTAACAATATCCGCCTCAAGTCTGACCTCATAAAAAAAATCGGCAGCCGCTTTGAGTTTAGTACCGAAGAGTTGCAGGATAAACTGAGTAACAAAGAGGTTTGTGGGAAATATGGTTTCGACACCACCACTATTATGTGTATGTTTTTGCCAAATACTTATTTTGTGCGCTGGACCACCACCACCGATAAGTTTCTGGACAGAATGCACAGCGAATACAAAAAGTACTGGACCGACGCCAAACTAGCCAAGGCAAAATCAATAAACATGACACCCGTGCAGGTGGGCATTCTTGCTTCTATTGTTCAATCTGAAACCAACAAAAAAGACGAAATGCCACGTGTGGCCGGGTCGTACATAAATCGTCTGGCTATTAATATGCCATTGCAGGCCGACCCGACCGTGAGATTTGCCCTGCGGGATTTCAGTATCAAGCGAGTAATGGAAAAACACTTGCGCACTAATTCGCCCTACAATACTTATCGCATTTCGGGTTTGCCTCCGGGGCCGATTGCCCTACCGGAGCCCGTTGCGCTGGATGCCGTGCTTAATTACGAGCGCCACAAGTATATTTATTTCTGTGCCCGCGAAGACTTCTCTGGCTATCATAATTTTGCAGAGAATTACACCGACCACCTGAAGAACGCACACATTTATCAGGAGGCACTCAACAAAGCTATGATTCGCTGATGTATCAATTTGATTATGAGTACCGTATCCGCTATGCAGATGTAGACCAGATGGGGTATATGTATTACGGACACTATCCTCGTCTGTATGAAATCGGAAGGGTAGAGGCCTTGCGATCGCTGGGTTTACGCTACCGCAGCTTGGAAGAAATGGGCATTATGATGCCGGTCTATGAGTGTCATTGTAAATATCTGCAACCCGCCAGGTATGACGACCTCGTTACTATACGCGTTATTATCAAAGAAATCCCAAAGGTGCGGATAGTATTTCATTATGAAATTTACAATGAAGAAAACGTATTACTAAACGTAGGCGAAACCACACTGGTATTTGTTAAAATGGCGACCAACAAGGTATCTGTTTGCCCACCGGAGATTCTTGACAGGCTGAAGCCTTATTTTTCCTGGATTAAATGAAAGTTGTCTTGAACTTTGCCGCGACGGCGGACCGTTTTAACTGATTAAATGATTTCACTGAAAATGACTCCTGTACGGATAAGTGAATTGTGCAACTTTGACTACATGGTGTACATCGATTTGTGTAAACCTATTTCAGGACTAGACATGTTACACAAATCACTTCAAGCATAAAAATCAGCTTAATCAAAGTTCAAGACAATCCTTTATATCTCAAACGCCACTTCTTTAAAGTCGAAATATTTTACTTCTCCGTTTACTTCAATCATCAGAGCACCGTTGGGGGCCACATCAATAATTTTTCCTGCAAAGCGCTCTCCGTTGCTTGTGTAATAATGCGTTTCTTCAAAGCGGAACAAGTGCTGCAGGTATTCTTTTTTCTGTTCGGCAATATGGCCGTTTCTTAGCTGCAAATAATACTTTTCAAGGCAAACGCATAGTTCGCCCACCAGCGCTTCAAGGTCAAATTCGTCTTGTTTGGTGGCCAGCCTTAGTGATATCACCTTACTGTTGCTAAAGCTCAACTGGTTGATATTCAGTCCTATACCTACAATAGAGTGGCTCAGCCTGCTACCGGCCAAACTGTTTTCAATCAGGATGCCACCCATTTTGCGGTTACAAACATAAACATCATTAGGCCATTTAACAGTTAAGCCCGCTTGTATATATTTGCTCAGAAATAAATGAACTCCGAGCGACACCGCAATGTTAAGGTTAAACTGGTCGGCGGCGCTCAGAAAATCAGGCTTTAAAATGACCGACATCGTGATGTTCTGCCCCGGCATGGTTTCCCATGTATTACCTCTCTGGCCACGGCCGGCGGTCTGGTCAGATGTTATGACAAGTGTGCCATCAAAAATTTTCTCATTTTGAATTTTTTCGGCCGCTACGTCGTTAGTAGAATGACAACTTGGCAGGTAAATGGTATTTTTGCCAATAAAAAGAGTTTTGGGCTGAAAATTGTTCAAATTTTAGTAATTTAGCGTTTTGTGTATAAATATTTGTTGATATATACAATTAATGTCTATATTTAGAATTAATAATAATAATTATTCTGAATTATGCCGGGCAATGTTCTTCTGTAACCAAAGGACGGCATATTTCATGCAAAATTAAAAGATGGCGAAAAAAAATAAAGAACTTTCAGGTGAAGAGTTAAGCCGCTTGGTAGTGCATGGCATGTTAGAGAAAAAAGCGGCCAACATAGTGGTGATGGATTTGAGAAACGTAAAAAATGCAATTACTGATTTTTTTGTTATATGTTCGGGAAATACCGACACGCAAATTGATGCAATTGCCACTTCAATAGAAGAAGAGATTATCAAAGCTTCAGGAATTCGCCCTTGGCATCAGGAGGGAAAGCAAAACAAAGAATGGATATTGCTTGACTACGTTGACGTAGTTGCCCATGTTTTCAGAAAAGACCGACGAAAATTCTATGACCTGGAGGCGCTCTGGGGTGATGCTGAACTGTCTGAGATTGCCGAAAGCATGGAACCTGAACTCCCTAAACAAATATTAATAGATTGACCTTCAACAGTGAAAACCTTTGCAGTTTAGGCAATTTTATGTAAAGGTTTTCGGTATTATTAATAATTGCATTAAACTTTGAAAAAATAAAAACATGTCAGAAAACAGTAATGACTCCCCAAGAAGAAAACCTCAAACTAGTGGCGGAGGCGGGTTGCAGGGTTGGATTGTAGCGGTTATTATTATAGGTATTGTTGGCTTTTTGCTTTATTCACGTCAGGCAACGCTTGCGCCAGTAAAATATACCGAACTTGAACAAATGATTTTACAGAAGGATGTAAGAAGTATAGCAGTAGTTGACGGAAACAAAACTGTTGAAATTACGCTTACTCCTGAAGCCCTTCAGAAACCAGATTACCGGAAAGAACTGGGTAATAATAGATTTACCCTTAATGGCCCCCATTTGAAAATGGATGTAGTTTCGGTAGAATCTTTTATGAGAGACTACACTGAGTTTTTGAAAACTGCACAGGTTGATGAAAATTACAAAAAAACACTATATCCGGAAAGTGTAGAAAGACAAGACATCATGACAATGGTTTGGCAATTGCTGCCATTTATTGTAGTGTTGGGCTTAATGTACTTCCTCATGAGCCGTATGGCTGGTGGTGGTGGCCCCGGTGGCGCTATATTCAACATTGGTAAGTCGCGGGCTGCATTATTTGATGCCGACAGCAAAGTTAAAATCACATTTGCCGATGTGGCCGGTCTTGTAGAAGCCAAAGAAGAATTACAGGAGATTGTAGATTTCTTGAAAACGCCTAAAAAATATACCGAACTAGGGGGTAAAATTCCGAAAGGTGCCTTACTTGTGGGCCCTCCGGGTACGGGTAAAACACTTTTAGCTAAAGCCGTAGCCGGCGAAGCCAGCGTGCCATTCTTCTCATTGTCTGGTTCAGACTTCGTTGAGATGTTTGTAGGTGTGGGCGCTGCCCGTGTGCGTGACCTCTTCAAACAAGCCAAAGAAAAAGCGCCATGTATTATTTTTATTGATGAGATAGACGCCGTGGGTCGTTCTCGTGGCCGTGGCGCTATGCCGGGCGCTAACGACGAACGCGAAAATACATTGAACTCGCTACTGGTTGAAATGGACGGTTTCGGGTCTGATGCCGGTATCATTATCCTGGCAGCTACCAACCGCCCGGATGTATTAGATTCTGCCTTGATGCGTCCGGGTCGTTTCGACCGCCAGATTAGCGTAGATACACCAGACCTTATCGGTCGTGAGGCTATTTTCAAGGTACACATGAGACCTTTGAAGCTCTCTGATACCATCGACATCAAAAAACTGGCAGCACAAACGCCGGGTTTTGCCGGAGCCGAGATTGCCAACGTTTGTAATGAAGCAGCACTTCTGGCTGCCAGACGCGGCAAGAAGTTTATTGATATGCAGGATTTCCACGATGCCATTGACCGTGAAATCGGTGGTTTGGAAAAGAAAAATAAATTGATTTCGCCTGAAGAAAAAGAAATCGTTGCTTACCATGAGGCAGGCCATGCCGTGGCTGGGTGGTTCCTGGAGCATGCCAATCCTCTGGTAAAAGTAAGTATCGTGCCGCGTGGAATTGCCGCTTTGGGTTATGCACAATACCTTCCTAAAGAGCAATACCTGTATCGTACCGAGCAACTTTTTGATGAAATGTGTATGACACTCGGTGGCCGTGCGGCAGAAGATGTTGTATTTGGCAAGATTTCAACCGGCGCTTTGAGTGACCTGGAACGCGTTACCAAAAGTGCTTACGGTATGACCACCGTTTACGGTATGAATGCCCGCATCGGAAACGTATCGTTCTATGATTCTAAAGGACAGGGCGAGTATTCGTTTACGAAGCCGTATTCTGAAGACACAGCGAAGATTATTGATGAAGAGGTAAAGAAATTGATTTCGGAAGCTTACGAGCGCACCAAAAGTCTTTTGATTGAAAAACGTGAGCAACTGGAAGTTATCGCACAGGAATTGTTGAAGAAGGAAATTATTTATCAGTCTGACCTTGTAGAATTGATTGGTAAACGTCCTTTTGAAAAACTGACCAATTATCAGGAGTTTATGGATAGCGATACCAGCACCAAAGAAAAGGATCAGAACAACGATAAAACTGATGTAAAAGTAGAGGAAAAAGTTTAAAACCTCTCTTGCTATATATTTACCGGCAAAAAAGGCTGCTCTGAAATTTCAGGGCGGCCTTTTGCTTTGGTTCTCTGCAATGCAATTATCTGGCGTTAATAATTGCCACAGTAAATCTTACCACGCAAACCAGCTTTTGCTCTTCTGTGGTTATCTTAATATCCCAAAGGTGAGTGGTGCGGCCAATATGCAAAGGGGTAGCTTTGGCATAAACCCAGTTGCCCGCACTTACAGGGCGCACGTGGTTAGCGTTTATTTCAAGGCCAACGGCACGTTGGGTGGTTGGGTCGTCTAAGGTAAGTACCGAGGCAATACTGCCCAGGGTTTCGGCCAGCGCTACCGATGCCCCACCGTGCAGAATCCCGAACGGCTGCGTGGTGCGGTGGTCTACCGGCATACGGGCAATAACATAGTCTTCGCCCAGTTCTACAAATTCTATTCCCAGGTGGTCGCCCATTGAGTTACTGTTCAGGTTTCTGAGCGCTTCAAAATCAAGATGTTTTTTAAACATGGTATATGAAGTTAATGTTGTTTTCTTTAAAAAATACAAAAAACGTACAGCAAAAAGGCCAGAATTTTCGTAATTTTGAGTATATATTATGTATTGAAGCCTAAATCTAAGTTTAGTTTAATAAAATTCAATACTTTATTTGATTAATCTAAAACCTACCATTTTGTCAGTAAAAACAATTTATCTGATTCGCCACGGCGAGACCGAATATAACCGCATGGGAATCGTTCAGGGAAGTGGCGTAGATTCTGATCTCAACGAGTTAGGATTTGCACAGGCCAGAGCTTTTTTTGATGCTTACCAGCATGTAAATTTCCACAAAATTTATACCTCAAAACTGCGTCGCACGGTGCAAAGTGTGCAGCATTTCATCAACAACGGCATTGCCTATGAGCAACTGGAAGGCTTAAATGAGATTTGCTGGGGAGAAAAAGAGGGCAAAGCCCCCAATTATCAGGAAGACGAATTTTATCTGGATGTGCTGCGCCGCTGGAAACTGGGCGAAACGCATATTCCCGCTGCTAATGGCGGAGAATCGCCGGATGAAGTAGCCGCACGGCAGAAAATAGCTTTTCAGCATATTTTATCGCGCCCGGAAGAAGAAGTTGTACTGGTTGCCATGCACGGTAGGGCCATTAGAATATTGCTTACCCATTTGCTCAATTTGCCCCTGTCTAAAATGGATGATTTTGAGCATACCAACCTTTGCCTGTATAAGCTGGTGTATTCTTATACCGACAACGCATTTGCGCTTGAGTTAAGCAATGACGTATCTCACCTAATGGTTTTGGCTGAATAACCATATCTCCGTTTGTAAAAGCATAAATCCACTGATGTATAAAAAACATTTTCTGTGGTTTTGTGCTTTATTTTTATGATATTTAGGTGCTGTTCTGATTCAAAGTGGCATAGTAAAATGGTTTTGTGTTAGTGTATAGACTTATTTTTAATGAATAAAAATAAATTATATTGGGTTTTCCAGATTACGGGGTGGTCGTTGTATAACCTGAATGAGGTTTTTCAATACAGCATACAGTATGACTATGACCACGACATGATTTTTAATGCCCTGGCCAATATTATTTTGTCTATACTGCTTACGCACCTTTTCAGGGTAGTAGCCCGAAAGTTTAACTGGGGTGCGCTGCATTTGCCGCAACTGGCTGTAAGAGTAAGCCTGGGGGTTTTGTTAATGACAACCATAATGGTGGCAGTAAACCTCCCTCTCGATTCCAAGTACGTAGGCGAATTGCTGAAGGCAAATCCGATTCTTACCATTGAGTACCCTATTAATCTGGCCAAGCCTTTTCTGGTTTGGGCGCTTATATATATGTTTTACAGGCACTCGGAAGAAAGACGCCAGCGCGAAGTAGAAGAAATAAAGCTGAAGTCGTCAATCAAAGAAACCGAAGCAAAGGTATTGCGCGCACAAATGAACCCCCACTTTATGTTCAATGCACTTAATAGTATCAGAGCATTAGTGCTGGAAGACCCCACCCGTGCGCAGCAGGGTATCACGCAATTATCTAATATCCTGCGCAGCTCTCTGCTGGCCGACAGGCGCAAAACGGTGTCGTTAAAAGAAGAGCTGCGTACCATTGAAGATTATCTGGCGCTAGAGAAAGTGCGTTACGAAGAGCGCCTGCAAATGAAATGGGATATTGACCCTGAAACTCAGAACGTGCAGGTACCGCCCATGATGCTGCAGACACTGGTAGAAAATGCCATTAAGCATGGGGTGCAAAAGGCTATCAACTGGGGCTTTGTTGAAATAAATACTAGTTTGTCAGACAACAAACTGTATATCAAGATACGTAATACCGGGCAGTTGCAAAGCACCGAATCTAATTCTGAAGCCGGTGGTTTCGGTTTGAAGAATACCTCTCAACGCCTGGAGCTACTCTATGGAAGCGAGGCTTCGTTCAGGATTTTTCAGGAAGATAACCTGACCGTATGCGCCGAAATCATGATTCCGCTGAGTGGCTCAGATGTTAAAGTGATAGGCCATGAAGCAAAAAGCACAGCCACAGCCTAGTTGAAACCATAATAGATATTCACCAATTAATAACTCGTAGCGCCGGCGACCCGGTCATAACTTACGATGAAAGCACTGATAATAGACGATGAACGTTTGGCACGTAATGAATTGCGCAGACTGTTAGAGAATTTTCCTAAAATAAATATAATAGGAGAGGCCGCCAATGCAGAGGAAGCCCTTAACCTGATTGACGAACTACAACCGGATTTGTTGTTTCTGGATATTCAGATGCCCGGTAAAAACGGTTTTGAGTTGCTTGAAGCCATTGAAGGCAAAGTGCCGGAGGTAATTTTTACAACGGCTTATGATGAATATGCCCTGAAGGCCTTTGAATTTAATGCCCTTGATTACCTGTTGAAGCCCATAGATATTCAACGGCTGGCAGAGGCCATTCAGCGCGTTGAAGAAGAGCAAATGCATGAGGTAGAACGCAAAGAAGGAATGAAACTGCTGGGCGAGAGCGACCAGGTATTTGTAAAAGACGGTGAAAAATGCTGGTTTGTGAAGTTGGGCCGCGTGCGATTGTTTGAGTCGATGGGCAATTATGTACGACTGCATTTTGATGACCAGAAGCCGATGATTCTTAAATCGTTGAATAGCCTTGAAGAGCGGCTGGACCCCAAAATATATTTCAGAGCAAACCGCAAGCACATTATAAACCTTGCCTGGATTGATAAAATTGAACCCTGGTTTTCGGGTGGTTTATTAGTAACACTTAAACACGCCGAAAAAACAGCCAACCCCGAAAAAATTGAGATTTCGCGCCGGCAAGCCATTAAGTTTAAGGATTTGATGAGTTTGTAGGGGGCGTAATAATAGTATCTTATGATTTTTTGCAGGCTATCTTGAAGTTTTGAGATAGCTTTTTTTTGAAGTAATAGCAACGCGTTTCTTTTATTGGGTTTACATCAAAGGTATAATTACAGTATTTCAGCAAGACTAAAAGTTTTTTATCTGTTATGAAATATCAAACTTCTTACGATCAGAATGAAAATTTGCCAAATAAAATGGGGCTTATTGACAAAGCTGAAATTGAAAGGGTTGAGATGGAAGGGATATTATAAGCTGGTATCTTGCTTGTAACTAAATTGGACGCTCAAACTATTTTTGATCTGGACTATATAAAAAATATGCATTTCATAGCCCTCTACGAATTATATGATTTTGCAGGAAAATGGAGAACTGTAAATTTATCGAAAAAAGGGTTTTCCTTTGCTGCGGCCAAGTTTTTAGACCAAACCATGTTGAACTTTGAAGTTGAAATGCTAAAAAATTTGCCGAATGAATATGCATCTAAGGAAGATTTTATAGATGTTGCAGCTAAAATTCATGCTGAATTCCTTTTTATTCACCCATTTCGGGAAGTAAATGGAAGAACGGCTCGATTGCTGGCAGACTTAATGTTTAGAAAGTATAACTTTAAACCACCTGATTGGGAACTAATAAGCAAAGATGAAACCCAACCCTTAAACTTTGAATTATATGTAAAAGCAGTACAACAAGCTGCCAATCAAGATTATACTTTAATGCAGCAGATTTTTAGAGCGATTTCTCAATTTTGATAAGTACCCTTTGCAGCATCTTTTGCGCATCTTCCTTAGATATGTTAATTCCTTCTAAGCTACCAGATGCAATTGTTGAGTTAAGAATAGAATTATAAAGTTCTGTTCTTTCCGGGCTTAATGTCTGTTTTTTTTTTCTCATTTATTAGTGGTTTTCTAATAGTAAAAATACGGAGGATAAACGAGAATAGAAACCAATAAATAAAAGGATTTACAATTATCTGGCAGGCAATAAGTTTATTGAAAGTGATTTCTATAGATTTTTAAGTCATTTATTAAATTATTTTAAAATTGGATTATTAAAGAATTACCAAATTATCTATCAAATAGGTGTATCTACACGTATTATTTGCCTGCTATTTTTCTGAACCCAGAAATTAAATGTGTGGTATTAGCAAATTGCTTTATGGTAGTGCCTTTGAAAGCTGAATTAATTAACTTAAAATTGTGTTGTCAATTTGAAATAGAAATACAAATATTTACAGTTTTTTACGTTAATTGTTTATTAAGAACGGCATAGGTTTTTTAAGAATTTGATAACCCCGCATAAGCATAACTATTTTCTGAAATTTGTAAGAAATTCTTTGTAGGTAATGCATATTCTTAAGAAATTTGTATGACACAATCTTCAAAACTTCATAATGAGCGACGAAATTAAACACGAATGTGGCATTGCCCTGGTTCGTCTTCGTAAACCCCTCCAATATTATATTGATAAATACGGCACACCCCTTTATGGTATAAAGCGTCTGTATGTTTTGATGGAAAAACAATCAAATCGTGGTCAGGACGGAGCCGGTGTGGGTAATGTGAAGCTGGAAGTACCACCGGGTAGCAGATACATCAGTCGCTATCGTTCGGTAGAAAACCGCCCGGTTACTGATATTTTCAATAAAATCAATGAAAAATATCGTGAGGTGCTACGAAACAACCCGGATAAGTTTAAAGATGCCAAGTGGTTGCAAGAGAATTTGGCGTATTCAGGCGAAGTATGGTTGGGTCATTTGCGTTACGGAACACACGGCAAAAACGAAATTGAAAACTGCCACCCGATGCTTCGCCAGAGTAACTGGCGCAGCCGTAACATGCTCATGGCCGGTAACTTTAATATGACCAATGCCGAAGAGCTGTTCAGGAAACTGGTGAAACTGGGGCAGCATCCAAAAGATAAAGGAGATACGGTAACCGTGATGGAGAAAATCGGTCATTTTCTTGACGAAGAAAACCAGAGAGTATTTGACCGCTTTAAAGGAATTTATGAGAATCCGGCATTATCGGATATCATAGAAGACAATATGGACCTCCCACGGGTTCTCTACCGTGCCTGCCGTGATTTTGACGGTGGCTATGCTATGGCTGGTATTACGGGTTTTGGGGCATCGTTTGTAGTACGAGACCCTGCGGGTATTCGCCCGGCATATTACTGGGCAAACGACGAAGTAGTGGTTGTGGCTTCAGAAAAACCGGCTATTAAGGCGGCTTTCAATGCCAATTATGATGAAATTGCAGAGATTCAACCAGGTAATGCCCTGATTATAGATAAACATGGCGAGTATAATGAGTTTCAGATTATGAAACCATTAGAGAAGAAATCTTGCAGCTTTGAGCGCATTTATTTCTCGCGTGGCTCAGACCCTCAAATCTACAATGAACGCAAAAGGTTGGGGCAACTGCTGATACCGCAGATATTGGAGAAAATTGATTATGACCTTGAAAATACAGTGTTTTCGTATATTCCTAATACTGCCGAAATGGCATTTTTCGGAATGGTTGAGGGGCTGGAAGAATACCTTGCCGACTGGCGTTTGAAGCGCATTACCGATGGTAATTTGTCGGCCGAGGAAATCAAAAAGGTATTGTCTTTCAGGCCGAGGATAGAGAAGCTGGTATCTAAGGATGTGAAACTGCGCACCTTTATTACCAACGACGATGAGCGCGACGAGATGGTATCTCATGTGTATGAAATGACCTACGAGGTTATCAGGAAGGGCATTGATACGGTAGTGGTGATAGATGACTCTATTGTACGTGGAACCACGCTTGAGAAGAGTATCCTGAAAATGCTTGACCGGCTGGGCCCTAAGAAGATAATTATTGTGTCATCGGCACCGCAGATTCGCTACCCTGATTGTTATGGTATTGATATGTCTAAAATGAAAGAATTTGTGGCGTTCAGAGCCATGCTCGATTTGTTGAAGAAAAATGGTATCGATTACATGAAGCAAGAGGTTTACGCTCAAAGTGTGGGTGCTTTACAAACCAACAATGCTTATGATACCAACTTTGTGAAACAGTTGTATAACAAATTTACTGACGAGGAGATATCAGACAAAATTGCAGAAATTGTTACCCCCGAAGGCATGAACGCCGAGGTTTCTATGGTTTACCAGACCGTCGAAAACCTGCATAGGGCTTGCCCCAACCATTTGGGCGACTGGTATTTTACAGGTAATTATCCTACTAGAGGGGGTAACCGAGTGGTAAATCAGGCTTTTGTAAACTTCATGGAAGGCAAACTGGTAAGAGCATATTAATTGATTTTAGCATAAAGGATATCTTATAATAAAAGGGAGCAGACCAATCGGCCGGCTCCCTTAGTGTTTATAGAAATTTAACGAACCAAACACAAATCTGCTTTGTCAGGCAGATAAATTGCCCTTTTTCTTCTTTTTGTCGGGCAAACTAAACACATTATTGGCCACCTCTTTCAGGCCAATCAAACGCAGCACGTCACGCAAATCGATTACTTCCTGAATAGGAATCACTCCATTCTGAGAAATAGTTGTTGTGGTATCCATCACCGTTTTTTATAGTTTTTTATTGTTGACAAATTACATAACAAAGGTAACCCGGAGAGCGAATATTCGCGAAATATACCCACTGATTTTCGTAGATATTTATTTAGTGGTTAAGGCACTGAGTAGGTAGGCCGGGTCCTTAACTGGCATTAATGGTGATGGTTTGCCGGTTTTTGCTCTAACAGCCCCCAATTAAAAAGCAACCGCCCAAAGAGCCGTTGCTTTATTCATCACCTAACCACTAAAAAGTATTATAAATAATACCGTTTATCTTATTCTTGCAGCTGGTTCTGAACAAGCCGGGGGGGCTGTCAGGCACTATGAAAATAGGCCAGCTTATTAATAACTTCTTTAAGTCTTCTTCTTGATACGCCAATATGCCTGCCGCCTTCTATCTTAATTTCTCCTGCATTTTTGGCTACTTCAACACCTTTTACAAACATCATATTAACCAGGTGCGACTTGTGGATTCTGAGGAAAAGCTCCTCTCCGAACATCTTTTCAAAATCTTTGAGCGTTCTGGCTGCCAGATACTCACGGTTTTGAGTATAAATGTAAGTATAGTTGCAGTCGCCCTCCAGTCTTACAATTTTTTCCATTGGTATCTTTATCCAACGGTCCAGATAAAAAACTTTTATCTGCAGATGGTCTTCTGCATAATCAGAATGACTGAAAGTAGCTTTTACTTTTTGAAGTTCAAAATCAATACTGTTCATAATTAAGCTGGGTTATTTCACTTCAAACATAATTTGTAAACGAAAATTATGCAACCCAATCAAAAGGCTTAACTTTTGTAAAATATTGATTATGAGAGTTTTATAATGAAAACAGACCGTTAAATCAGGTAATTTCCCCTAAGAAATTACGTAAAACTACGTAGATGCTTTCATGGCTGTTTTATCAGTTTTTATGACTGACTTCTCTGTAAAAATATGCTTTATAATTACAATATGCATATATTTGCAAAAAATTTTATTAAACGGCAGACACGTGTTAGACAGAATCAAGGAAGTAATAGATGAAGTAACCGTTGCTACGGTTGGTAGCAAGGATGACCTCGAGAATTTTCGCCTCAGATACATTAGTCGCAAAGGTATTCTGAACGACTTGTTTGAGCAGTTCAAGACTGTAGCAAACGACCAGAAGCGGGCAGTAGGGCAAGAGCTGAACAAGCTGAAAACCTTTACAGAACAACGGTTTAAGGATTTCTCTGAGGAGCTTGAAAATGCAACCGACGATTCAGCCGGTAGTAAGCTGGATCTTACTTTACCTGTTGCACCTAACTTTGCAGGTTCTGTTCACCCGCTTACATTAACCCGCCAGCGTGTTCTGGAGGTATTTGCCCGTATGGGTTTCAGCCATGAAGATGGCCCCGAGGTAGAAACAGACTGGTATAACTTTACAGCCCTGAATTTTGCCGAAAACCACCCAGCCCGCGAAATGCAGGACACTTTCTTTGTTGAGAAAAAAGCTGCCCAGAAAGATGACGTGCTGCTGCGCACGCATACCTCAAACGTGCAGGTGCGTTTAATGGAAAGAAAGAAGCCACCCATCAGGTCTATAATGATTGGCCGGGTGTATCGTAACGAGGCTATATCGGCCCGGGCGCACTGCCAGTTTCATCAGATAGAGGGTCTGTATGTAGATAAAAACGTAAGTTTTAAAGACCTGAAAGATACGCTTTATCACTTTGCCAAAGAGATGTTTGGTAAAGATACCAAGATTCGTCTGCGCCCCAGTTACTTTCCGTTTACTGAGCCAAGCGCCGAAATTGACGTATCTTGTTTTATATGTGGGGGTAAAGGCTGTAACATTTGTAAGCACAGTGGCTGGGTAGAAATTGCCGGCTCGGGTATGGTAGACCCCAACGTATTGCAAAACAGCGGAATTGACCCTGAAGAATATACAGGTTTTGCCTTTGGCATGGGCGTAGAACGTATTACCATGCTTCGCTACGGAATTAATGATTTACGCTTGTTCTTTGAGAACGACGTGCGCTTTCTGAGACAATTTGAAGGTGCCTGATGCAGATTGTAGATAAGAGAAACTCTGCCCGGAAGGGTGGAGTTTTTTTGTGTCTGCATCACCCGAAAGCTGTAGTTATAAGCAAACAAAGGTTTGTTGTTGCATCGGTTTTGATTTTTTAGAGAAAAAAAATGAATTGTGGGTAAAATTATTTAATCTTGCCTTTCTGCTGGCGTGGTTTTTTAGTGTTATAAAAGAATAAGTATTACCACCAACAACCTTCAGACATTGCTCAACTAGAAAAGATTTAAAAAGTATTATGAAGTATCCGGCACTTTTAAAATTGCTGACTGAAACCGGAATTATTCCGGAAGACCAGTCTGGCAAAGTTCAGGTTTATGAAAAAAATAAACCTTTCTCTATACATTGGGAATTACGGACTTTCCTTTACGCAGGCATTGTACTGTTAGGCGCCGGCCTGGGCACCGTTATTTATTTCAACATTGATTCTATTGGCCATACGGTTCTTATCAGCCTTATTGTGGCGGCGCTTCTGGGCTGCCTGTGGTATGCCTTCAGGTACCGGAAGCCCTTTAGCTGGAATGAAGTACCAACCGGCGATAAACTGGACGATTTCGCCCTGCTGGCAGCCTGCGTGCTGTTTCTAACGCTGGAAGGTTACCTGCAATACCAGTATAACATCTTTGGCACACGTTACGGGTTGGTTACTTTTCTGCCCGCTGTGTTGTTTTTCTTTCTGGCGTACCGGTTCGACCACCGGGGCGTGCTTTCAATGGCCATTACGGCTTTTTCTTCCTGGGTGGGGGTTAATATTGCACCCATTAAACTGTGGCAACAAAAGAACTTTTCAACGGTTGATTTAACCAATATATCTATACTTCTTGGGGTGGTGCTTATAGCCGCTGGTTTTATAGCCGGATACAAAAAGTTAAAGGCTCATTTTGCTTTTACTTATCTTATTTTTGGCTCAAACATCGCATTTGTAGCGGGGCTGGCAGGTCTTATTCAGTTTGATACCAAATTTTTGTATATACTGCTGATAACCCTTTTAAGTGCCGGTAGTATTTGGTATGGCCGCAAAATGCAGTCTTTTGTGTTTTTGTTGATGGGCGTGCTATATGGGTACGTTGCTTTTACCTATTTTATTTTTTACAGAGACTGGGCGCAGGGGCTCAGTTTTACCATATATACTTTGTATTATTTGGGCTCGGCAGTTGGTATTGTGTTGTTTCTCATCAACATCAAACAAATAATTGGTATTAAGAAATGAAAAAAGCGTATAACGAAACCTGGGTTGATAACATAGAAAACCGGAATACCATTAAAGACTGGTATGATGAAAAAGTACTGAGCAAGCAACAGTACGACAAGGCAATTGATTTATTTCCGGTAAATTTCTACCAGCCCAATATGTTTATTGAGTTCGGTTTGTTCATGTTTACTAATCTGGCCTTATCGGCTGCATTTGGTTTTTTGTCTATTACCATCTTTCAAGACATACTTAACACAAGCACAGGGCTGGCAATAATAAGTTTAATCTATTGCGTATTACTGATTGTATTTCTTGAATACCTCATCAGGAAAAGAAAGCTCTATCGTTCGGGTACCGACAACGCCCTTTTGTATGTAGCCATAGGCTCGCTTCTAACAGCTATTTTTAGCTTTACCGATTTTAAGTGGCATATCTCTGCTTATTTTCTGGTTTCGTTGCTGGTATTTATTCCTTTCCTGATTCGTTACGGTGACCCTTTCGTGGCAGTAGGCATTTATGTAGCCTGGATCGCCTTATGGTTTTCATTGGCTATCAGATACCCGGCCGGTAAAGATTTACTGCCATTCATTATTATGGGGGTGTCTGCCGTTGGTTATTTTATTACCAGATGGTGGCAAAATAAAAATGCCTCTGCTTACTATGCCGATGCACAGATTTGCATAGAGGCTGGCGCGTTGATAACCTTTTATGTGGCCGGAAATTACTGGTTTGTGCGTGAAGGAAATGCTTTCCTGAATAACCTGGCTACCTCGGTTCAGATAAAATTCGCTCTTTTGTTTTATGTGCTTACGGTTGCTGTTCCTGCGGTATATCTGGTGTGGGGCCTTAAGAAGCAAGACAGAAAAATGGTGCTGGTAGGCGTTGCTGCTGCGTGGTTTGATGTTTTTACGTTCAGGTTTTACTTTTCAGAAATACCCATCGAATGGGCCATGACCATCGGCGGGGCATTTCTGGCTTCGTTTGCAGTTTGGGGTATATGGTTTTTCAAAACTCCCAAATGGGGTTTAACCAGCAAGCAGACCCTTTCGGCCAAAGACCGAGATTTTGAGGCTTTTCTGTTGAGTCAGGTACTGCCGCATCAGACACAACAAGGCAATAAAATGAAATTCGGCGATGGGGAGTTTGGTGGTAGCGGTAGTGGGAGCAGGTATTAGTCGTCTTGAACTTTGATAGAGCACTCCGCCGTAGCTGATTTTATTGATTAAAACTGAATAAAAATTGTGAAACTTTGAGTACTTAGAGTCCATAGTGGCAAATATTAAGGATAATTTTTAATCGCCACGATGTACACAATGAGGCACAATGGTTCACGATTTCTCATTACTCAAAATCATAAAAATCCTCAAATCAGCCGCGGCGGCGGACCGCTTAATCAAAGTTCAGGACTAACATCACTCAATTCAGATTTCTCCCAAAATACCCGCAACACTTTTGAGTTAACACCGACTTCTTTAAAGAAATGGAGCCAGAAAAGCTGCTGGTTCGATAGGTTGTCGGTTGGTGATTTTACTTCTACGAAGCAATAGTCGTGGTCGTCCCACATAAAGAGGTCAGGGAAACCACGCAGGTTTTCTACCAGGTTTTTCGACATCTCGTGCAGGATTTTCTTCAGTGCCTCAAAGTCTATTACCTCAACCGCCTTGCGCACCACAAGCCACATTTCTTCTACCCATGGCACAAAGGGGTTGGCAATACCGAATTTTGATTCATAATGCTCGCCCATATACACCAGCAGTAACTGGATGTTATCAAAACTATCGAGGTGATTGATGATAATATCCTTACGTTTTTCGTAGAAATCGGGCAGGTATAAGTCAGACGGGCGGCGTTGAAACGGATGATGGAAGGCAACCAGACTGGGGTCGAAAACGATGTCCCAGAAGATAAGGCCAAAAATAGCCCGCCAAACGTAGTTTTCTGAAAACACAGCCTGCTTACCGTTGCTCTGGTAATAATCTACCACGCCCATTTCTACCTGATGCCTGAACCCCTCTGAAATAGTAATGCTTTCAGAACGGTGCAGCCAGGAGGTAGTACTCTTTTTATATACCCGTTTTTTACTGTTTACGTAGTTGATAAAATCAAACGCAAAGAACTTTTCATCTGCATTTTTCGGAAACTCAATCATCAACTGGCAAAGCGAAAGCGCCTCTTCAACATAGCCCAGTTTTTGGAGTGTTCGCACCTGCCGTTCTCTTGATGGTACCTGTTCAGTAAGGCGGTAGGTGTTCAGCGCTTCGTCATACAGTTTGCTTTTTTCAAGAAACGTAGCCACTTTAATAATCAACCTTTCATAAGCAGGTTTAGCTACTTCGCTCAGGTCACCTACGGTGTCGGTAAAGTTCATAAACCAGTCGTAAACCTCAAGCGGTGGCGCCGATTGTTTCAGTTGCGAAAACAAATCGTTCTGGTCAGTTATCAGCCATTTATCTTCGGCGTCTTTGCGGGTGTTAAAACGCGCCACCAGTTTGTCGTCGTCATGGCTTTCGTATTGCACCAGTCCAAGGTCTCTGACCACAAACTCGGTCATGTCCAGGTAGCGGTTACCAAAAAACAGAAACTTCATAAAGGTAACCTCAAATTCAAAACAAACCTTTACAACAGGCTCCATGTCTCGCACGGCATCGGCTATTTCTTCAAAGCTGAAATCGCTCAGAATAGCCTCTACCAGTTCATCTTTCTTTAATTTCTTATAAGATTTTCGCTCCGATTTGGGCAGATGTTCCTGGCTGAGCGCCATAATCGGCGCAAACCGTGTGCAGAGTTCGTCTTTACCAAACACCCCCAGCAGTTCTTTGCCGAAGGTTTCGTGTTTATTAGCATTAATATGTTCTATAAATTCTCTGTCCAGTAGCTCGTTCAGCAGGGCGGGTATATCCGTTAACTCATCGTAAGAGAGCCTGTTAATTTTAAAGAATAAGCCTTTGCGATTACTGAAACGAATAAAAAGGCATTGGGCGTCTTCGCTCAGGCAGTAGTATTTTCTCAGGAAGCGCCACTCGTTTTCGTTCAGGATATGGCGGTACTTCTCCTGTACAAAGTCTAACAGGTAGTTGAAATAATCGAGATAATATTTAGGAGGAAGCTCGTTTTGTTCTGCCATAATGATAGAAACAAAATTCAGGTATCAAGGGTTCGGCAGTTTTAGTTTGAGGCCGTCATAGGCCAGATGGATATTGGGCGGCAGCTCAGCTTCTACATCAGCGTGCAGGCCCATTTTATGGCTTATGTGTGTAAGGTAGGTGGTTTTGGCGTTTATTTTCCGGGCTACCTCTATGGCCTGCCCCAGTGTAAAGTGAGAAATATGCGGCTCACGCTGCAAAGCGCCCAGCACCAGCACATCAGACCCATAGATTTTCTCCATTTCAGGTTCAGAAATGTAGTTTACATCAGTAATATACGTAAAGCCACCTATACGGAAACCAAGTACAGGCAGGCGGTGATGCAGCACCTCTATCGGCGTAAAGAAGATGCCCTCAATCTGAAAAGGTTGCAGGCTGATTTCGTTAAGATTAATAAGCGGTACGCCCGGATACTTGATGTCGTCGAAAGCGTAAGCATACTCACGTTTCAGTTGGTTTAGCACCCTGGGGTGGCCGTAAATATTCAGGTGGCGAATGCCATGCAGGTAGTTATAGGGGCGCACGTCGTCAAGCCCGGCTGTATGGTCTTTATGTTCGTGGGTATAAATGATGGCGTCTAGCCGCGGGATACTCTCGCGCAGGGCTTGTTGGCGGAAATCAGGGCCGGTGTCAATTACAAAATTTTTGCCGTTTACTTCAATCCAGACAGATACCCGCAAACGCTTGTCTCTGAAATCTAAAGAATTACAGACCTCGCATCCACACGTCAGTACGGGAACACCCGCTGAAGTACCTGTTCCTAGAAAAGTTACCTGCATGCCTGTGATACGGTAGCAACCCGTAAAGATTGCTACCGGAATATTATAAACTCGTTAGAATTATTCAGTCAGACCTTTTACAACCGTTACCAGTTTGTCAAAATTCAACGGCTTCATGAGTGCGTCGTTGAAACCTGCATTTTTGAAATCCTCTTCGGTATAGTTTTTAGCGTTTCCGGTAATAGCTACGGCCGGAATATCCGCCTTTTTCTTGTCACTCAATTCGCGAATAGCCTTGATACACTCCATTCCGTCCATTATTGGCATGTTGATATCAAGAAGAAGTATGTCAAAGTCTTCTTTATCAAGCAATTGCATCACTTGTTCACCGTTTTTTACTGAGGTTATTTCAAAATTCTGAAACTCAAGAATTTTTTTGGCCAGGTTCAAAATAACTGAACTGTCTTCGGCTATTAGCACTCGTTTTGTAGATGGCATAGGAATTTCTTAGTTTGGTCTCTGCTATTTTGGTGTAAAGATAAGGAAAGAAGATTTTTAACAAAACCAAATTTTATTAAAGCCTGATAAAATATGTATTTTTGCAAAAATATAGTTTTTGCATTTCATTCTGAACCCCGACCATACAGGCTTGAATAGAATCTTACAACCCGGAAAAAAGATATACTTTGCTTCTGATTTTCATCTTGGAGCGCCCTCTCATCAGGATAGCCTGACCCGGGAAAAACTTCTGCTTGCCTGGCTGGAGCGTATCAGGCATGACGCCGGAGTTATTTTTCTGGTAGGCGATTTGTTCGATTTCTGGTTTGAGTACAAACGTGTGGTACCCAAAGGGTATGTACGTTTTTTGGGCAAGCTGGCCGAACTTTCTGATGCCGGTATTGAAATTATTGTTTTTCTGGGCAACCGCGATATGTGGATGACCGATTATTTTGAAACCGAACTGAACATACAGACCATCAGAAGACCCCGCACTTTTGTTTTTAACGATAAGAAGTTTCTGATTGGGCATGGCGACGGCCTGGGCAAAGGCGACTACGGCTATAAAGTGCTACAGGTTATTTTTGAAGGAAAACTGCCACGCTTTTTATTTAATTACATTATGCCGGCTAATCTGGGTATGTATCTGGGGTATATCTGGACCAAGTTCAGCTGGCGCAAAAAAAGAAAGCCGGAGCAATACCTGGGCGACGACAAAGAACATCTGGTGGGGTACTCAAAAGCAGTAGAAGCAAAAGAGCATCATGATTTTTATATTTATGGACACAGGCATACTATGGCAGACGTACAACTGACCCCAACCGCCAGATACATAAATCTGGGAGACTGGATATGGTATAACAGCTACGCTGTATTTGATGGCAATGATGTAACGCTGACACAGTTTAAGCCAAAGGACTGAATAAGTGTGAAAGATAAAAAGCAAATCCCCGAAAGATAGCCAGGCATTCTTCGGGGATTTGCTTTTTATTGTTTTTCAGCCTTAGGTTTTAGAAAATGTCTTTCAAACGAGGTAACTCAAGGTCTTTCTGAGATATATTCGGGTTTTCAATGCCCCAGTCAATGCCCAGGTCAGGGTCGTTCCAGATAATCCCGCCTTCAGAGGCTTTATTATAGAAATTTGTACATTTATAGGTAAACAAACAGGCTTCCAGACAAAGGAATCCGTGCGCGAATCCTGCCGGAATGTACACCATGTTCTGCAAGGTGGCATCTAAAAGGAATTTCTGATGCTTGCCAAAGGTAGGTGAGCCGGGGCGTAAATCAACGGCCACATCAAGCGCTTTACCTGTAATAACTCTTACCAGCTTACCTTGCGCGTAGGGTTCTTTCTGAAAATGCAACCCTCTTAAAACACCTGCCGTTGAAGATGACTGGTTGTCTTGCACGAAATCAAATGGAATACCGTTATCGGCAAAGTTTTTTTTATGATACGACTCCAAAAAATAGCCCCTTTCGTCGCCAAAAATACGGGGGTAAATTTCTATTAAACCTTCAATAAAAGTATGTTTGAACTCCATTATAAATTATGTTCGTGTTTTAATTAGGTTCGCGCGGTTGTTGCAGGTAGTTACAAAGCCGTAAACTGAATAATTTATGCAAAAATAATATTTCCTGAATAAATTCTATTCTGTTTTGTATTAAATCAGCAGAATTACGGAAATTTGAGAAAATTTTTTCAATATGACAAAAAAAGAGCTTTTCGACCAGATTCTTCAGAAGAAATCCTATTTATGTGTGGGGCTTGATACCGACTTGAAGAAGATTCCGGCGCATTTGTTAAAAACCAGTGACCCTGTTTTTGAATTTAACCGCCGGATAATAGACGCAACTGCCCGCTACGCCGTAGCTTATAAACCTAATATTGCTTTTTACGAGGCTATGGGCGTGAAAGGATGGGAGAGTCTGCAAAAAACGATGGAGTATATACCGAAAGAATGTTTTACCATTGCAGACGCCAAACGGGGCGATATTGGTAATACATCTGAGTTGTATGCCCGCACTTTTTTTGATAAAAGTTCGTCTGGTTTTGATTTTGACTCGGTAACCGTAGCGCCTTACATGGGGCGCGACTCCGTGCAGCCATTTCTGGCTTTTGAGGGGAAGTGGGTTATTCTGCTGGCGTTAACGTCTAATGTAGGTAGCAATGATTTTCAGCACCTGACAGTGGAAGCAGGCGGCACGCGCAAGGCTTTGTTTGAACGTGTATTGGAGAAGTCGCAGGAGTGGGGCAATAGTAACGCCATGATGTATGTGGTAGGAGCAACGCAGGCTGATAAACTGGCCGAAATACGTAAAATTGTACCTGAACATTTTTTGCTGGTGCCGGGTGTAGGTGCGCAGGGTGGTAGCCTGGAAGAAGTGTCGCGCTACGGCATGAATAGCCAGTGCGGCCTATTGGTCAATTCGGCCAGGGCCATTATTTATGCCTCAAACGGAACTGATTTTGCCGATGTTGCGGCACTTGAGGCCAGAAAAGTACAACAGGAAATGGAGCAGTATCTAAATGAATTAATCTGATATATTGGGTCTTGTTTTTCAAAAAAAACCATGACAGAATCGTTTATTCACTACCTGTGGCAATTTCAACAATTTAAGACTTCTTTGCTGCTGACAACCAAAGATGAACCCCTGAAGGTGCTAAAAACCGGCATGCTGAACACAGATGCCGGGCCGGATTTTCTGCAGGCAAGGGTGCTGATTGGTGAAATTGAATGGGCCGGCAATGTAGAAATGCACTTGCGGGCATCTGACTGGAACATTCATCAGCATCAGGCAGACAAGGCCTATAATAACGTAATTCTGCATGTGGTATGGGAAAGCGACAAGCCCATTTTAAGAGCCGATGGCAGCGAAATACCCACGCTGGAACTGAAAACCATTACCGATAGCGCATTGTTAGACAGGTACCAGTTGCTACTGAGCAACAAAAGTGTAATACCCTGCGCGGAGCAGTTTGCAGGGGTATCTGACCTGGCTAAAATTACCACTTTCGACAAAGCCCTTACCAGACGGCTGATACAAAAAGCCAAAGGTATTGAGGAATTGCTTGACCAGAACAACGGCGATTGGGAAGAAACTACCTACCAGTTACTGGCTAAAAACTTTGGTTTCAAGCTAAACTCAGAGGCTTTTCTAAGGCTGGCACAAAACCTGCCCCTGAAGGTACTCCTGAAACACCGCGATAACTTGCTTCAGATTGAAGCCATGCTTTTTGGACAGGCCGGGCTACTGGTAGAGGTAGACGAATACTCTGAAAAACTTACCCGCGAGTTTGATTTCTTTGCCGCCAAGTTTTCTTTAAAAGAACAACAATTGCAGGCGCATGAATGGAAATTGCTTCGAACCAGACCTGCCAATTTTCCCACGATCAGAATCGCTCAACTTGCAAAGCTCATTACCAGCCAGCAAAGTTTTTTCTCTTTGTTTACTCAAACCGGTTCGGTAGATGAACTGAGAAAGGCTTTACAGGTAGAACAGTCGGCCTACTGGCAAGACCACTATCATTTCAGTAAAAAAGCCGCACGCCGTAACAATGGCTTAGGCAAGGGCTCGGTAGATATCCTGCTCATCAATACGGTTATACCTCTGCTGGCGTGTTATGCGCAGAAAACCGATAATCAGGCATATATGGATAGGGCCGTGGCTTTTCTGGAGTCGTTTCCGGCTGAAAGTAATCACATTATTGATATGTGGAAACAACTGGGCCAAAGCATTACCACTGCTTTTGATGCCCAGGCGGGTATTGAACTTTATAATCATTTCTGTACCCAAAAGAGGTGCCTGCAATGCCATGTGGGTATAGAAATACTAAAGCGCTAACAAACTTACGGGGTGTTTTCTGTTTGCAAGGCAGCTTTCATTTCCTCTTTATTTTTTACAGGGCGCAGGTTTAACCGTTCTCCTTCGGCCAGCATAAAATCATAGGCCGTGTCAAATTCATTAATGACGGTTCCTTCCAGAATGGCCTCTCTGATAGCCACTTTTATGAGACCCACTTCGCGTGAGGGCTTCAGATCAAACACTTCCATAATTATTTCGCCGGTAATAACCGGCTGAAAATTACGAAGTTTGTCTTTGGCTTCCAGTTCAATTAACGATTCCTCCACCTTATCGAAATTGCCCAGATACCGGCGTACGCGGTTGGGGTCTTTAGAAGTAATATCTGCCCGGCACAAAATCATCAAGGCTTCTATGTCGTCGCCTGCTTCAAATAAAAGTCGGCGTAAGGCAGAGTCTGTAACGCCATCTTTAGCCAGCGCAATAGGGCGCAGGTGTAGCCGTACCAGCTTTTTTACCATTTTCATTTTGGCATCCAGCGGCAGTTTCAGCTTTCGGAAAATACCCGGGGTCATTTTTGAACCCAGCTCTTCATGCCCGTGGAAGGTCCAGCCCACTTTAGGGTGAAACCGTTTGGTAGCCGGTTTGGCAATATCGTGCAGAATAGCAGCCCAGCGCAACCACAAATCGTTCGATTTTACGGCCACGTTATCCAACACCTGCAGCGTATGGTAAAAGTTATCTTTATGCCCTTTGCCGTCTTGTGTTTCTACCCCTTGCAATTCGCAGAATTCGGGGAATATTATCTGCAAAAGGCCAGCATAAAACAGCAGCTTAAAGCCGTAAGAAGGCGTTTTAGACAGTACAATCTTGTTGAGTTCGTCGGTGATACGCTCTTGCGATACAATACTGATGCGGTCTTTCATGGTCGCAATGGCATCAAAGGTGCTGCCTTCAATGTCAAACCCCAGTTGAGAAGCAAACCGGATGGCACGCATCATACGCAGGGGGTCGTCAGAGAAAGTTACTTCGGGGTTAAGGGGCGTACGGATATTTTTCTTTCTGATGTCTTCTACACCACCAAAAGGGTCTATCAGTTGCCCGAAGTCCTTCTTATTTAATGATATGCCCAGTGCGTTAATGGTAAAATCGCGGCGGTTCTGGTCGTCTTCCAGCGTTCCGTCTTCTACGGCAGGCTTGCGTGAGTCGGCACTGTAAGATTCTTTTCTGGCGCCAACAAATTCAATTTCAAGGTCGTTTAACCTGATTTGTGCCGTGCCGAAATGCTTGAAATAATTAACGTGGATATTATCTCCTAATTTAGAGGCCACTCTTTCTGCCAGACCTATTCCGCTACCCAGGCAAACCACATCTATATCTTTATTGGGGCGGTTCAATATCAAATCGCGCACGTATCCGCCAATCACGTATGCGTCCAGCCCTAACTCGGTGGCTGCCAGTGCAATGGTTTCAAAAATGGGTTCGTTTGATATATGCTCTTTAAAATTCATATTCATTATGTCTTTCCGGGCAATAAACGCCGAAAATTAATCAGGACGGCAATTTATCGAAGAAATTTTAAATGGACACCGAAAAACTGACATAATTTGAGCAATGCACTATGGAACAGCGGGCTTTTCTTTTACTATTTTGCTCACAAACTGGTTGCCTTTCAGGTAGAATCGGTAGAGCAAATCGGCTCCCCGGGTAATACCAATGCGCGTGGTGGTTACAATTTCGGGGTTTTCATCTTTGGGCGGCAGGCAATAAAAATGTTGGCTGTAAACCGGTAAAAAATTAAAGTTGCGGTTTATACCCATAGCCGTTACCAGCTTGCCCGGGCCGCTGCAAAGGTTTTTCAGTTGGGTGGTTCCTCTTCTTTGCTGCATTAGTTCTATTCCATCCACAGGCTCAAGCGCTCTGATTAACACCGCTTCGCCTGTGTCTTTTTGGCCACTTACAATATTAAAACAATGGTAGACACCATAAATAAAATACACGTATGATATACCTGCGTTTTCAAACATGGCCGCATTTCTGGGGGTTTTCTTCCGGTAGGCGTGGCAGGCGGGGTCGTTATGCAGATAGGCCTCTGTCTCTACAATGATGCCCGCTGTGAGGCCGTCGGGGCTGTTATGCACCAATGTGCAGCCAAGCAGTTGACGAGCCAGCGAGAGGGTGTCATATTTTTCGAAAAATTCTTTGGGAAGAATGTCTTGCATCAGTACTTTTGGCAAAATAATACCTTCAAATGTATAAAAAAATCCTTGGCCTTTTACTGTTTACACAGATTTGCTACGCACAGAAAGACTCTCTTAACCTAAATGCAACCCCCTGGAAAACCCTGAATTTAGGCCATGGCGTTGTCTGGAAAAACTACCATTTTAATGATAAAAACCTGATGGGTACCAACCAGATGATAAACGTGCTGGAAAGTAAACAGAAAAATAAGAAGGTTAAGTTTGGTTTTGTGGCCGCAGATGAAAAAAAGACAGATACCACCGCCAGACGTTTGCTTTTACCAACCAGCCAGCTGGCAGCAAAAAGCGGCGCTTTGGCAGCAGTAAACGCCGGATTCTTTGATATGAAAAACGGTGGTGCAGTTGATTACCTGAAAATTGATGGCCGGGTAATAGACACCACCCGGGTGGCCAATGTGGCACGCTTGCCCAGAAATGTGATTGCGGCGGTTGTTATTCATCGTAACCGTGTGAAAATTCTGAAAGGTGGGTTGACACCGGGTTGGGAGAAAAACCTGCCTGCTAAAAATGTGCTGCTAACCGGCCCTTTATTATTAGCTGATGGCAAAGCCGTAAAGCTGGAGAAAACATCTTTTAACGACAACCGCCACCCCAGAACCTGTGCCTGTATAACTACCGATAAAAAGTTACTTTTAATAACCGTTGATGGCCGCAGCAAGGAGTCGCACGGTATGACGCTCCAAGAATTAACGGCTCTTACCAAAGCATTAAACTGCAAGGATGCCATTAATTTTGACGGGGGAGGCTCTACTACCATGTATATTGAGGGGCAACCTGAAAACGGTGTGGTTAATTACCCGTCTGACAATAAAATATTTGACCATGCCGGAGAACGGTCTGTAAGCAATATTTTCGTAATTTTGAAGAAGTGAGGCGGCATTAAATACCGCTGACTCAGGTAGAGCCGCATGGCATGTGGCTCATGATAGAACCCGGAATTACCGAATTTGCCGTAGCAGTTCAGAATTTTGAACCTACAACGTTTGACAATTTACATTTTCTTAATTGCATTTTGAACAATATACAATATAAATACCGCCCCGATAACCTGACGGAGTCAGAGCCCAATAAGTATAAGCCTGAAAACCTGAAGTCGGAAGAGATGATTCTGAATCTGGGGCCTCAGCACCCGTCAACGCACGGAGTGCTAAGGCTGGAGGTGGTTACTGATGGCGAGATTGTGGTTGACGTAATACCGCATCTGGGGTATTTGCACCGTTGTTTTGAAAAACACGCGCAGAGCTTACCTTTTAATCAGACTATTCCATTTGTAGACCGCCTTGATTACCTGGGTGCAATGAACAGCGAACACGCCTATGTAATGGGTGTTGAAAAAATGCTGGGCATAGATAAAGACATTCCCAAACGGGTAGAGTACATCAGGGTGCTGGTGGCTGAACTGAACCGCATAGCCTCGCACTTTATTGCTATTGGTACTTATGCGCTCGATATAGGCGCTTATACTCCTTTCTTATGGTTGTTCCGTGACCGTGAACACATCTTGCGTATGCTTGAATGGACCTGCGGCGCACGTATGTTATATAATTATATATGGGTAGGAGGCTTGTTTTATGACCTGCCCGTTGGTTTTGAAGACCGATGCCTGTCTTTGATAAGATACCTGAAACCCAAACTGGTTGAGTTGCAGCAACTGGTAATTGACAACCACATTTTTATTAACCGTACTGCTAACGTAGCAGTTTTGCCGTTGCCTGTGGCTATTAATTTCGGTTGCACAGGGCCGGTGCTGCGTGGCTCGGGTCTGAGGTGGGATTTACGAAAGGTGGATGGCTACTCTGTGTATCCGGAAATTGATTTTGATGTACCCATTGGCAAAGGGCTGGTTGGTAAAGTAGGCGACTGCTGGGACAGAAATTATGTTCGGGTGTTGGAGTGCCACGAGTCTATCAGAATTATTGAGCAATGTCTGGAGAAACTCACCAAAGAATATAACCGTACGCCGGAGTTTGACCCTCATGCTGTGGTGCCAAAGAAGATTCGTCCACAGAAAATGGATTTTTACGCCCGCGCCGAAAGTACCAAAGGCGAGCTGGGTTTCTACTTCAGAACTGATGGCCGGTCTGACGTTCCTTTACGGGTAAAGGCGCGCGCCTGTTCGTTTAACAACCTTTCTGTACTGCCCGAGATTTCGCGCGGGGGCATGATTGCCGACCTGATAGCCGCTATCGGCTCTATTGATATTGTTATGGGTGAAGTTGACCGTTAAGCCAGGCTTTGGTTTTACGAATCATTACGGCACCCACCGCGGCCAGAAACTTGCCCCGGGGTACTGAGTTCATTATCTTTAACTCTTCTGCCAAGCTGGTATGGCCATCTAAAAAGCTAAAAACGCGGGCCGGAGGGTTTTTGCGGTAAAGCATGGCGAAAATGTCGGCAGCGCTATGCCGTTTCTGTTCCAGCACATTCAGCAGTACCGAGGCATAGAACCGGAAGCGGTTGTCGAAAATACTTGCTTCTATTTTAGGTGAACCCGTTTGCTCAAGGTTTTCAACCAGCTTCTTTAGTTTTCTTTGCGTATTGGCAAAGGTGTATCCGGTGGCAGGGTTGGTATATCCGCCTGCGGTGCCAATTCTTACCACGCGTGGGCTTGGGCGTTCGGTAGTGGGTACGTCGCTCATGGGTATCACACCGAACTCTTCTTCCAGAATCTGATATTCCGGCAATTGCAAATCGTTGTTCAGATAATCTCTTAGGGCAGCATCATAATCGTCAGATGGCAGGAGTGTTTCGCTGAAAATGGTGTATTCAACCAAAGCCGTATGGGCATCTAATGGCAGCAAATACATAAACCGGCAATCTTGCTTCTGATCAATATTGAAATTCATCAGTACTGGCACATCCGGGTTGAAGGCAGCTTGCGCTGTTCTAACTACGTATCCTTTAAAATGCTGCAGCAGATTGTGATTAAGTGGCTGGGTAAGGTTAAGCTGATAGGTGCTGTCAAATACCAGAGTAGCTTCATAGGCCTGTCCGTCGGTGGTTTCTACCACCACACTATTTGTATTGTCTTTTATGCTGGTTACGGTATCTTTCAGCCATTCAATTGGCTGATGCCTTTGAAGGTCGGCGTTTACAAAATCATAAAAATCTTTTCCGCGTAGCAACTTATACTGATAGCCGCCCATATCTAACATCTGTTTGTTGCCATTGGCATCAATCAGCTGTACATTATCCCATTTTTTTATCAAAAAAGATTCAAACGTGTTTACCTCCCGTTCCCAGAATGCCCAGGTGCGGTCGTTGGTGTTTTTCTCCTGTGGCTCAATTATCAGCACAGATTTATCAGCCAGCTTACTGTTTTTCAGATAGTAAGCCAGCGAAAGCCCGGCCATGCCGCCACCACAGATAATGTAGTCGTAGTGTTTCATGGGATGAATGCCTGCTAAAAAGGATAGTAAATTTAATGAGAACTTTACAGGTGTCTTTAACCACCGGCCCCTAAAATAAGTAACTATCATTGCCTAGTTTAGGGTACTCCTCGCTGAAAAGGAGGAGAGATTGTTTTGATGAAACAAATAGGTATGTAAACCTACAAAAAAGCCCCGATTTTATAGGAATTGGGGCTTTTTTGAAATATCTTATTTATCAATACTACACATGTACGTGGCGCTCGGCATGGTAGCTTGAACGTACCAGCGGCCCCGATTCAACGTATTTTATACCCCGTTTCAGGCCTTCTTCTTTATACATGGCAAAGGTATCAGGGTGTATAAACTCTATTACTTCATGGTGCATCTTGGTAGGTTGCAGGTACTGGCCCAGTGTCAGAATATCCAGCCCGTTTTCTGCCAGGTCGTCCATTGCTTTAAAGACTTCGTCTCTGGTTTCGCCCAGCCCCAGCATAATGCCAGACTTGGTGCGCTTGCCATACTCTTTGGTTCGGCGTGTTTGTTCAAGGCTTCGTGCATATTTGGCCTGCGGGCGCACATTACGATACAGGCGTTCAACGGTTTCCATGTTATGCGAAACAACCTCCTGCCCGGCTGATATCATTCTATACAATGCCTCCCAGTTACTTTTAGTATCAGGTATCAGCGTCTCAATGGTGGTTTGCGGTGATGTTTCTTTCACTGCTCTTACGGTCTGATACCAGATTTCGGCACCTTTATCTTTTAACTCATCACGGTTGACCGACGTAAGCACAGCATGCTTTACCTGCATCAGCTTAATGGCTTCGGCAACGCGGCGGGGTTCGTCGGTATCGTATTCGTTGGGCCTGCCGGTGGCTACGGCACAAAACGTACAACTACGCGTACAAACATTGCCCAGAATCATAAAAGTGGCTGTACCTTCTCCCCAGCATTCGCCCATATTGGGGCAATTGCCCGACTGGCAGATGGTGTGCAGCTTATGCTCATCAACTAAACTACGTACTTTTTTAAAATTGTCGCCTATAGGTAGCTTTACCCTCAACCAATCGGGGCGGCGTGTTCGTTGTTCGGTGAGTACAACGGGTGTATCTGTCATAATCTTTTCTGCTAATAGTTTGAGGCAACGGCCCTACAAGGTACAAAAGTATAAGTTTTCATACTTCTGTAAAACATTTTAATGCAGATTACTTGGTTTTACTCTGTTTTTTGCTGCCAAAATAAATGGTCAGGTAGCCTGCAGTATAGAAACGCGAATTGGTGGTCAATTGGTTCGACATAATTTCGGGAGTTTTACTGAAATACTCTGCCGTAAGACCAACTTCAAAGCCTGTCATGTTGTTGCCAAAAGTATTGATATCTATATTGGCGGCCAGCTTGGCATGGGCACCCGGTATTACTTTCATACTGGTAAATAAGCCCTGCCAGATACCCGCAGACCCCTGAATACGGTTAAAGTCTGTATGAATGTTGGGGTCAAACTGTACCACGTCTACAGCGCCTTTGCCGTCTCTGTCATATTTAATATAATAGGGTTTTTGTAAACCCAACGAGGGGCCAACGGCTGCAATAACACTTATGCCAATGCCGTCTTCACCGTTTTTTCTGAAATAAACTATCTCACGGCCATATTGCGGGCGAAGCGAGAATAAATAATTGGTTTTGCCATAGATAATACGGTTGGCAATGATGGTGGGTTCAGACCGCTCTTTGTTGTTTTTGATATTGACAGCCTCAAAGGCAATGTACTGATGAACCGGGTTCCATTTATAAGTACCTATAGATTTAGAGTGCCTCACAACAAAGCCACCCAGCAGGCCAGAGTTGGTGTTGGTAGTTAAACCATAAGCCAGCATTTTATAGTCTTCTTTTTTACGCTCTGTTTTTTTAGAATCAGGTTTATTTACAACAGGCGGTGGGGTAGAAGACCTTCTTTGCGCAAAACCGCCTGAAAAAACAAGCAAAAGCGCCAAACTTAGTACACCTATTTTCACGGGCGAAAAATTTATGATTCTGTTACTACCAATGACAATATCTAAATGTAGATTTTTTTCTACTGATAGCAACATTAAATTATTTTAAATTGTTTACCGAAACGGTTTTTTTGCAAAATACTTATTTTAAACGTAAATTTGGTTAGCATTATTCAAGAAAATGCCACAAATTCTAAAAATTTCTTTTTAAAAAATGCCGACTTCAAAAATTACTTACCTTGGCGAGCTTCGTACGGAAGCCGTACACCTGCAATCGGGCACTCAAATAGTAACAGATGCCCCGGTTGATAATCATGGAAAAGGAGAAGCTTTTTCGCCAACCGATCTCACCGCTACCTCATTAGGCAGTTGTGCCATGACCATCATGGGCATAACGGCCCGCCGCGATGAAATTGATTTCACGGGTTCAACTATTGAAGTGACGAAAATTATGTCGGCAGAGTTGCCTCGCAGAATAGTAAAAATCGAGGTGAATTTTAACATGCAAACGCCTGAAGAACTAAGCGAAGAAGTAAAGCAGAAGTATATTCGTGTGGCGCATACCTGCCCTGTGGCGCTGAGCCTGCACCCTGATATTGAGCAGGTATTTAACTTTAACTGGTACGTTGCCGAAACCGTTTAAATGATATTCCCCGGGGGATGTGCCGGGTATCCCCCGGGTGGTATATATTTAAGATACCTGGTTTACAAGCTCATCAAACCGGATGTCGAAATGAGAAGCGTCATAAACGCAGGCTCCGTTTTTAATCAATAATACCTGTGGCGACTGATGCTCAACGGCAAAATCCTGCGCTATTTTGTTAGAGATGCCCCTGAACTGCAGCAGGTCAAGATAATAAGGTTCTATGCCCCGGGCTTTGGTGGTGTCCCAGGCGCGTTCCATTCGGCCAAGCGATGCCGCGCTTATTGAACACGTAGTGCTATGTTTAAATACCAAAACCGGATGCTGAAAAGATTTTTGTCTGATTTCCTCAATCTGTAATTCGTTATTGATGGTCTGCCAGTTCATGCGCGTTTACATTGTTTATTTATGCTTTAAACCAAAAGCTAAACTTAAAAGTTTCGGCAGCAGCAGAGAAAACAGCAGGCTTTAATGCCTGTTAGCAGCACGGTAAAGTAGGCTGATTTGATACCGCAGATTGATGAACTTAAGAGACACGATACGTGCCATGTGAGAGCGGGAAATGAATTTTATAAATTTTGATATAAAACCCGGATAATTGGGTGTTGTGGTTTTATCGTTCTGGTTAATGGCCACCGCCAGCGTGATTGAATAATAGGCCAGCGCATTGGTTACATCCATGAGGGCATGAATGGTCTTGTCCTGATTAATAAAATAAAACTCGCTGTACAGAATATCCTTCAACAGTATAATGGTAACACCAGTTACCCCAACCCAGTAACTTCTTTTGTTTACAGGCCTGAAATACCCCAATACCAATAAAACAAATAATTCAAAAGCATAAAAAACCGTTACAAGAAAAACGGTGTCTGGTATTACTTTCAATAAAACGAAACCGAAAAAAAAGAAAACAAAACTGGCAGGAAAAGCCAGCTTTAAACTGTTTTTCCATTGAAGGTTGTAAACACGGGTGCCTTCTTTCTGAAAAATTATAATATAAACCAGGTGCACAATGCAGGCAAGTGAAATCTGGGTTAGTTCGCCATTGCCGTGGTAGTTGAGGTAAATGGATAGGTCGCTGAAGGCGCCTATAAAACAGGCAGAGTACATAAGTTTGTCTATACCGGTAAACGCCCATTTTCTGGCAAATCCATAGTACACTCCCAACAGTGGCATCAACAATGTTGCCCCTATCAGCAGTGCGGTACGGCTATCATTCAGAAAGACGTAAATATTGAATATTACTAGTATCGCCAGTAATACAGTAATAACTCTCTGCATGAGTTAATTAATCGAAGTTCGGTTTGGACTTAACTAAATTGAGAACAAAGCTATTAAAAAGTTCTTGAAATTTTCCTTATTCGGGTCTGGTATATCAATAATTTTAATTTTTTATTTTTTAAGCATTCGGGTACTTTCAGGGGGGTAAGGCTGCCAAAAAGCCCTTAAATGCTAATATTTCAGAAGACTACGGGCATAGCAATTTACTGATAATATCCGATTTCTTACCGTTTATCTTTAAATTCTTACCATTTGTCGGTAAAGTCAGTATTTACACAAAAATGCTTCGTTCTTTGATAATTTATATCATTTATGTTTAACCCTCTTTTTAACAATTAGCCATTCTAAAACAAAATCAATTATGAAAGAATTGCCAAAACAAATGTCGTATGTTAATGATGTATTCAGTTCAGCACGCGACCTTGGTCTTATCCAGGTAAGAGCTCAGCAGGGCGATCAGCCCGGCCGTTCCATTTCTCTTAACGGAAAATCTTACACCAGTTTCATGTCTAACAATTATCTTGCCTTTGAAAACGATGAGCGGGTGAAGGAAGCGGCCATTGAGGGCATCAGAAAGTACGGCATGCAAACTTCTATTTCCAGAATGTATATGTCTTTTGACCACTACCTGGAGCTGGAAGAAAAGCTGGAAAAGATTTTTGGCTTACCTACATTTCTTTCGTCTTGCACTACTTTAGGGCACTTCGCCTACCTGCCTGTAATCATAGGCAAAAATGATGCCGTAATTCTCGACCAGTTCGTACATGAGAGTGTTCAGATGGCTGCCAACACTTTAAAAGCCGACGGCTACCATGTAGAAATGATCAAGCACAGCCAGATGGATATGCTTGAAAGAAGAATTAAAATGCTGAGCGAAAAGTTTGATAATGTCTGGTACCTGGCCGACAGCGTGTACTCTATGCACGGCGACCTGGCACCATTGAAAGACGTGGAAACACTTCTGAACGCGTATGATAAATTTAAGGTGTACATTGATGATGCCCACGGCATGAGCTGGATCGGCCAGAACGGTAAAGGCTATGCCCTGCATAACATACCACGGCATGAGAAAATGTATGTCATTACGTCGCTCAACAAAGGCTTTGGCGCCTTCAGCTCGGCACTGATATTCCCGAATCAGCTAACCAAACAAACCGTTTATAATTGTGGCGGTGCATTGCGTTTCTCGGCACCTACTTTGCATGCCGGTATAACGGCGGCATCGTGCATTGCAGATATTCATTTGTCTGACGAGATATACGAACGACAAATGCGCCTCAACGAACTCATTACCGTATTTAAACAAAAGGCACAGGCCCTGAACCTGCCAATTGTTAATTATTCGCACACACCGCAGTTCTTTTTAGGCCTGGGTAGTGTAGAATTACTGATACGGTTCTCGCAGTTTTTAATGAGCAAAGAATTCCTTCTTAGCCCGTCAACCGTTCCGGCGGTGCCTGTAAAACACTCAGGTTTCCGTATTTCACTGAGCCTTTACCAGACAGTGGAAGACGTTACAAACCTGCTTGACCTTCTAGCCGAATACATTGAGGTACTAGAAAAAGAAGGTTCTTTTAACAAAGAGCAAGTATTGAAGGGCTTTAAAATGAGAGATAATCAGAATCATCTGGTGTAATGCGTCTTATTAAAATCGGCCTCTGTCATTTAATTAATGGCAGGGGCTTTTTTAATGGTGAATTAGTGAATGGTGAATTAGTGAATGGTGAATTAGTGAATGGTGAATTAGTGAATGGTGAATTAGTGAATGGTGAATTAGTGAATGGTGAATGAGTGAATTAGTGAATGAGTGATTTAGTGAATGAGTGATTGAGTGAATTAGCGGCCGCCTGTGCGGTGAATGAGTGATTGAGTGAATAAATTGTGTAACATAGTGTAATCCTAGAGTACATGGTGGCAATTCCCAAGACTTAAAACCAAATTGCCACAATGTACACCAAGTACCCAAAGTTGCACAAATATTTTTAATCGTTTATTCATTACTCACTAACTCACTCAATCACTCAATCACTAACTCACTCAATCACACAATCACTCATTTCTTCTTAGTAAATTAATAAAATCGTCTTTAATTTATCCAATTCTTTAGGCGCGTGATTTCTTTTTTCTTATCTTTAGCATCAGAAACAATCACTTAAGACAAACTATAAGTACTTATGCCTAGTGGCCAGGTGCTTACATTAATAAATGAGCCTTAATACTGATAATATCCGACTGGTTTTCGGACTAAAGCTAAAACAACTGCGAATTGACAAAGGTATGTCGCTCACCGACCTCGCCCAGAAGTCAGGCCTGTCGATGTCTTACATCAATGAAATAGAAAAAGGAAAGAAATATCCGAAGTCTGATAAAATTGTGGCTTTGGCCGATGCCATGGGCGTTGATTACGACAGCCTGGTGTCGCTCAAACTCAATAAAAAACTTGAGCCCATCTCTGAGCTGCTACACTCTAATTTTTTGACCGAGCTGCCCTTTGAAATTTTTGGTATTTCGCCGGCCGACCTGCTTGAACTACTCTCAGGAGCACCAACCAAGCTGAGCGCCTTTATCAGCACTATTATTGAAATAGGCCGCAATTATAACATGACGGTAGAGCAGTTTTATTTTGCCGTTATGCGCTCGTATCAGGAAATGCACGACAACTAC
Organism: Emticicia sp. TH156; assembly: GCF_002855535.1. Classification (NCBI taxonomy): domain Bacteria; kingdom Pseudomonadati; phylum Bacteroidota; class Cytophagia; order Cytophagales; family Leadbetterellaceae; genus Emticicia; species Emticicia sp. TH156. Next base: position 190,667 of record NZ_PKRS01000003.1, on the reverse strand, counting down.
TTCCCCGAACTGGAAGAGGTAATTGACCGCTTTCTGGCCGAAAACCGCATCAGCGCCGACACCCAGATTGATGAGTTTTACCTCTCTAACCTGCTAACTGATAAATACGGCATTGCCATTAAGTACTTCGACGAAGACGACTACCCCCATATCATTAACATCCGCTCGGTATTTTTGCCCAAAACCAATACCCTGCTCATCAATAAACGTATCACGTCTGACCAACGCGCCTTTACCCTGGGCCGCGAGCTGGGCTTTATTTATATGAAGCTCAAAGACCGCCCCTATACGTCGTCTTGGGTAGAGGTGAAGTCGTTTGAAGAGATTCTCAACAACTTCAAGGCCTCTTATTTTGCCGGAGCCATACTGATACGCCGTGAGAAACTGATAGAAAAACTGGAGCAGCTGTTTAACCAGCCAACCTGGAGCAACGCCGCACTGGTAGAAATGGCCGAGCAGTTTCAGGCTACGCCAGAGACACTCTACCACCGCATCAGCAATGTGCTGCCCCGATACTTTGGCATTGACGAGATTTTCTTTCTTCGGTTTGAGGCCCCTACGGGCAAAAAGGAGTATCATCTTACCAAAGAAATGCACCTGGCGCGCAGGCATACCCCGCACGAGTCGCAGGAAGAGCATTACTGCCGCCGGTGGGTGTCATTGAATATTCTCGACGACGTGTCAGACCTGCAACAAAAAGGCGAAGTGAAAGAGCCACTGGTAGGGGTGCAGATATCTAACTATGTTGACTCAGGCAGTAAATATCTGGTGATGGCCATGGCGCGCCCGCTGAACATCATCAAGCATACCAACATCAGCGTGTCGGTGGGTTTTGAGATAAACGACAACCTGCGCGCCAAAATGAAGTTTCTGGACGACCCGAACATCATAACCCGCGACGTAAACCAGACCTGCGAACGCTGCAGCCTTTTCGACTGCAAAGAGCGCGTAGCCGCCCCCGTGATACTACAAAAAAAACGCCAGATACAGAACATGAAAGCAGCCCTGAGGGCCATGGAGGGGTGAGGATAGATACCATTTTATTACAAAGAGCCTTGTTATGGGGCTGTTTTTTTTGGTTTGGGGGTACCGTTAAAAAAAGTCATTGAATATATTATGAATAAGATTTTTAGGTTCGGAATTTTTATTTAATTTGTTAAATAATAATACAACTTTTATGCCATCCATTTAATTTGCACCTTTAATGGGAGTTAGTGAGTATTTATAGTAAATATCACGATTATTTAGTTATTTAGGATTTATAAAAAACTAAAAATTTAATTATTTGATTAAGGTCTTTCTGTATCTAATGAAAATTCTTGAAATCGAAGAAAGATTACAATACACTAGTAAGTTAGAAAATTTAAAGGCCTATTAATTTTTAAGCATAAAAATAATTTAAAATGAGTAATAGTTTATTTTATAATCATATTGAAAGAAACGAATTAAATACTGTAGTAATAAACAGAATAGAAGAGTTTTCAAATCAACATCCTGATCAACAGATTTACCTTTTAAATGCACCATTAGGAGAGAAATATACTTACCAATATAAGGAAAATGTAATTATCATATTATCTCCGAAGTATAAAATTATATTCTTAGATTTAAATAGTGACTCTAGAGCATTTAATACATTCTATGAAGATTTTATTGAAGATTTAAGTTTTCTATCTGATAAGTATAAATATAAAAATCATATTGGCAGGCCTAGAGACTGGAAAGAGGAAATCACTGTAAAAGTAACTATTAATAATTTTGACCTTAGACAGCTTTTCGATAGCTATTTGCTTGATGGACAATTGCAGAGAAAAGCTGAATTATTGATTTCATTATTAATTGGAAGCATAAATGACATTGAGAAGATTGGAGCCGAAGAACCGCAAAACCTACTCGATAAGGTTAAAAAGAATATACTACTTTTTGATGGAGAGCAAACTAGGTTTATTTACAAAGATTTTCCGCGTAAGTCTGTTTCAATTCAAGGCCTATCAGGAACAGGGAAAACCGAACTTTTACTTCACAAGCTTAAAGAATTATATGTAATAAATGATGATGCGAAAATATTTCTTACTTGCCATAATATCGCGTTGGCCAATACTTTAAAAGATCGTATTCCTGGTTTTTTCAATTTTATGAAAGTTGAAAAGCAAATTGAATGGAATACAAAATTATGGGTCGGTCATGCTTGGGGTTCGCAATACGATGGCAATTCAGGGTTATACAGTTATCTCTGTAGTTTTTATAATATACCTTTCTTAAGGTTTGGCTACAATACTAGTTATGAAACTATTTTTACACAAGCATTAACATACATCAATAAAATTGATGAGAGTGATTTTAAATATGCATTTGACTACATTCTAATAGACGAAAGGCAAGATTTTCCTAAGATTCTTTTTGAACTCTGTGAAAGAGTAGCAAGGAAGAAGGTTTTTATTGCTGGTGATATTTTTCAAGACATATTTGAAAATACTAGAGAAATAGAATTGAATGTGGATATAATTTTAAATAGATGCTATAGAACTGATCCTCGAACATTAATGTTTGCTCATGCTATAGGAATGAAGTTATTTGAAAGAAAAAAGCTAAATTGGTTTGATGATGCTTATTGGGGGGCTATTGGTTATAAAATTCAAAGAAATCAAGGTTCAAGAGAGGTACTATTCTCTAGGGAGCCGATTCGACGTTTTGAGAATTTAGAAATGGATAGTTTTGAAAGTGTTATAGTAAAACAAACCACAACTATTCCTAGTGTGATTGAAGTGTTGAGCACAATCATTGAAACACATCCAACCGTAACTGCAAATGATGTCGCAATAATATTTTTAGACAATGATAGAAAAGTTTATCAATATATAGATAATCTTTGTTATCAAATTTCCAGTAAGCTTAATTGGAATACTAATAGAGCTTTTGAAACGAAGTCTAAAATCGAAAATTCAATTTACATAACAACACCAAATCATGTTAAGGGGCTTGAATTTCCTTTTGTTCTATGCCTTACACGTGAAATTTTAGACTCATATCGTCATAGAAATATCGTCTATACTATGTTAACTAGATCATTCATACAATCGTATTTATTAGTTAGTAGTTCAGAGAATTTAGATATTTTAGAAGAGGGGCTTAAAACAATAAATGAGAAAAGAGCAATTCGAGCGATTGAACCTACGAGCCGTGAAAAAGAGGCAATAAAGAATAAGTTGGTTAAATTGCAAAAGGAAAACAGTATTTCATACAAGGACTTCATTGAAGAAATATTAGATGAACAAAAAATAGATAGAAAATTCTTCGAAAAACTTGTTCGAGCATTGTCTCAAGCTGATATTGAAAAGTTTGATAAAGAAAAGATTGTAAAATTTATAAAAGCTAATAAAGAATTTTATTTTAATGAAAAAGTTTGAGTACCATATTACACCTTGGATAATTAATAAATTTTTCCCTCATTTTAGAATTAAGAATAAGCTTGAAATACTAAATATTCTCTTAGAAACAGTTCGTTATATAACTCCTTACAACCACAGTTCCATTGTAGAGACCGTAGGGAAAATTACAATTATTGTTGATAAGATGAGTAGAATATTTTTTTTTACCGAAGAAAAGGCTTACTCAATTACATTTCCTTTTTTTATATTAGAAAAAGGGGATGAGATTAAATTGGCCTTAAATAATATTGAAATTGATTCTAGTTTAATTTCAAATCTTATAGCTATAATTTCACAAGGTGATTTTTTGGATGTAAATAGTATTGACTTCTTAGATTTAATAATTAATTATGAAGTAGAATCTGAAAGTTTTTTAAGAGTATTGCAAGAATTATTAATGTATGAAGATGGATATATTAGATATGATTATGACAACGATGGGTATCAAGAAGCGAAGCGGAATGGATGGGAACATAGACATCCTCTAAATCACTTTGATTTATTTTATACTAACAAGGCAACATTCAAAATTGGACTTGAAAATAAAATACTGGTAGATGAATTTATTGATATCGTAGATGTCAAAACTGATTGCAAGTATATGAAAAAATGGCAGTAATATTATCCTTACTTTAGCACTTTTATTAAGCAGTAAAAGTTTTTAGAGAATACATTAATGAAAATGTTAAATGAGAATTTTAGGCCTGATATTCTTTGTAGAATAAAGCAATTAAAAGTTTCAATAATTAGCTATGTTAATTTGTTGCTTTTAAATCATTTAAGCTACTCTCTATATTTCCCTATCTTCCCCCAAAATTTCCAATCATAAAAGAATACTCCCATGAGAAAATTATTTATGCTATCCCTGTTACTAATATCTAATCAACTACTAGCCCAGCTACCAGTAAAACCAATAGCACCTCAAGCCCAATTACTGAAAAGCAAGGATAAAAAGCTGGCGGCAAATAAGAAACTGGTATATGATATGTGGCGGGAGTTTCTGGAAGGCGGGCACATGGAAGTAGCTGAAAAATATTTTGCCGAAGATTATATGCAGCATAACCCCAACGCCGCTACGGGCAGAAAGGCGGTGGTAGAGTTTTTCTCGAAATTCAAAAAGCCGGAACCCATTGCAGATGCCATTAAGGCGCAGGTGGTGTCAATTGTAGCTGAGGGCGATTTGGTGGTTATCAGTTTTGCAAGAGAATTGCCTGACCCAACCGACAAATCCAAAAAATATACTACAACCTGGTTTGATATGTTCAGAATTGAAAACGGCAAAATAGCCGAACACTGGGATAGCGCCGAGAAATATGCGCCTGCTAAGTAAACAGAGCAGGTACTAACTCCACTGCTGCACAACAATGCCCAATTGCTTGTCGGTAATTGCAAATTCTCTGGCTCCCCACGGGCGCAGGGTTATTTTGCTAAGGTTAGGGTGCAACAGGTGCGGATGCGAGGCCGAAACCCGGGCATACACTTCTTCTATGTTATCGGTTACCAGTCTGAACTCCGGGTTGTGTTCACGGGCCAAAGGGGCATCCTGAAAAAGATTAATCGTTATATCTCCTTTGGCAAGCACACAAAAAGGCCTTGCGGTTTTCAGTTCATCATGCACAATGCTGAACTGCAGGCAGTCGACAAACGTAACGAGGCCGTCTTTAATATCAACATAAAAAATATTGGGTACCAGCTTGCTGAAATGCATAGTGTAGGTTTGGTTTGTTTATTGGTTTAGGGGGGTATCCCTCACGGTTAGCGTAATTAACAAATTTAATTTTTTTTACCCAACCGTTCGATAAATAATTGTAAAATTATTGTTTGGTATTGGGTTATAAACCAGATATTTACAGACTGTTAATGCCAATGTCAGAAGAATCTTCGGCGCAAGTTTAAAAAAAGCCTTAACTTGCATACTAAATCCAGCTTTCTTAAAGTTTATAACGAAAACCTATAATCTTTTCCCCATGCTACAAACAGTTTTGCTTCAAGTTCCAGACTCAACCTCAACTGCTGCAAGTGCCGAATCAATTAATTATTTAAGCCTCTTATTGAAAGGGGGAGTTGTTGTTTACCCGCTATTGTTTTTGCTTTTTCTGGCCATATTCTTCATTATTGAGCGTTACCTGTTTATCAGAGCTGCCTCTAATATTGATTTTGGCTTTCTACGCACCTTAAAAGATAACGTATTACGCGGCGACCTACGCACCGCTACCACCCTTTGCAAAAGTACTAATCTGCCTATTTCACGTATATTAGAAAAGGGTATTACACGTATAGGCCGCCCTGTGAAAGACATTGAGAGCGCTATGGAGATACAAGGCAACCTGGAAATATCTAAAATGGAAAAAAATATGGGCTTTCTGGGCCTTATTGCCGGTGTAGCGCCTATTCTGGGTTTTATTGGTACCATTTCGGGTATCATCCGTATATTTTATGACATTGCCGCTACCGGAAACTTCACCATCGAGATTATTGCCAATGGATTGTACGAAAAAATGATTTCGTCTTTCACCGGGCTGGTGGTAGGGGTGATAGCCTACGCCGGGTATCATGGTATCAACATGATGATTGATAAATTCAGTATCCACCTGCAGGCAACTGTAATGGATTTGCTCGATACATTGAACGAGCCTGTGAGATAATTTTTCAGCAACCATCAGTTTACCAACATGAAATTAAAACGCCAAAGAAGATTTGAAGCCGAAGTTTCAACTGCATCGCTGAACGATATTATGTTCTTTCTGCTGTTGTTCTTCCTCATTATATCTACGCTGGGGAATCCTAACGTAATTAAACTGCTATTGCCTAAATCGTCGAAATCCTCGCACGATGTCAGCAAGCAACCGGTTTCGCTTTCTATTACCAAAGATAAGGTCTATTATATTAACAGCACCCCGGTGCCTTTTCCGCAACTGGAAGAACGCCTGATAGCCGCCACCGCCAATATGGAAGAACCAACGGTGGTTTTAAGAGCCGAAAGCTCACTTACCGTGCAAGACCTGGTAGATGCCATGTCGCTGGGCGCCAAGCTGAAAATACGCATGGTTCTGGCTACCGAACTGAATAAGTAAAGTATAATTGATAATATATGCACCAGGCCGCCCATCGGGCGGCCTGGTGGCGTTTAATGGAGTGGGGTTGCACCTTTATTCCGCCAAAACCATTCCTGATTTCGGCGATTTAATGGTATATTTCAAGCCCACCTTGTATTCTTTGGCAGGTGCCATGGTGAGTGTCCATTTGATTTTTCCGGTTTCTGTATTAACTTCCGCTTCAGGTGCTTCTTTGTCGTCGATGCTTACATCACGTGTGTTAGAGACAGGAAACTGGTCTTCAATCACCAGATTGATGGTTTCGTTTTTGGTGTTGCGCGCTACAATTTCATACGCAAACTGCTCGGTTTTATTACTGCCAATAAACTGTTTTTTCTGATAGCTTTTTATTTGTGTGCGGCCTATGATTACATTTTTATCTCGCCCGAACGACAGGCTCAGGGTATCTTTATTGAATAAGTTCAGGTTCGATTTCCCCACATACGTGTTTTCAATAAACAGACTGGCTTCGCCGGGTAACAGCTTGTATTTCTCCCAGTTAATAATCTGTGCGTTCAGAAACACATCAGTGTCTATTTTCGGGATGGCAAAATGCTGAAAAACCGCCGGAATACTCTCTTCCTTAATTTCCACAGTAATAACCTTGCCGTCTGATGGAACACTGTATGGCACCAAAATATCAAAAGATTGGCTGGTAGGGGCATCTCGTTGAGTAATATCCAGCGGAACGGTTCTTTTTTTGTAGTCATTATTGCCGGCAATTTCCACCCCGGCGGCTCGGCCTGCTGGAGCATATCCTGTCACAACAACCTCGTTCAAAGCCTGAACAGACTCATCCATCACTACATCTAATCTGTTAGAAGTTACAGGTCTTTCAAGCCTATAGTAGCCAATATAATCGAAAATTAAAGTTACCGATTTGCCATAAAACTGGGGCGGAATTGTTAACCTGTAATAACCGTTTGCATCAGTTGATGAACTAAGACTTGTGCCTTTCAGACTAATTTGCACACCGGGCAAGGGTTGTTTGTCGCTTTTTCCGGTTACTTTACCGAACACCTCTGCCTGATTGGCATTGATAGACTGGTCTTCCTCTTCATTAATATTGCCATAATAGTCGCTGTAGTCATTTCTTTGGCCTACTGTCCATTTTTGTAGTATGGGTGCCTGCCCGCTTTTGAACGGATTAGCCGTTGAAAGGCTCAGCTTTACGTCTTTCCAGTCTTCGCCTGAAAACTGGTACACATTGGCCTTATATGCCATGCGCAGGGGCTGGCTGAGCTTGTCAATTCTGAAATCATAAGTAGGTGCCCAACCAGCATTTTTCACGAAATAATTTATTGAAACAGGGGCGTTGGTAACAGGTTCTTTTGCGCTGACGGTAACCGAAATTTCTGAAATTAGCGCGTCTTTTCTGGCATTGATTTCTGTAAGTTGCTGGTTAAGTTTTTTCGTTTCTTCGTCCAGTTTCTCTATTTTGTTCTGAAACTCCAGTTTTTTGGTCAGCACCTCCGCCATCCGTTGTCGCTGGAAGTCGATACTTTCTTTTAAGTCGGCGGTTTTCATACCTGCCTGCGTGCCACCCACCACCTGATTTTTGAGCAGTATTTCTTCTTCGCGCTGGTAAACCAGCAGGTTGTTTTTTTCAACAGTAATCTTCAATGCAACTTGTTTTTTCTGGGCATCAATGGTATTAATTTCTTCCTGCAGGGGTTTATCAAGCATATTGCCTAGTTTATGCGATACCGACAGGATAGTAAACCTGCCCTCACTCTTCACCTGAATACTATTGGCGTTGATTTGCGCCGATATACCTTTGAACAGCAGCTCGGTTCTGCCCACAGGCAGCGATACTTTTGCAGAACGGGTTACCTGTGCACCGTTGAGAAAAACTGTAACGTTTTCAACTTTTGAGGGTATAGTGTTGGGTTGCGCCCACAGCCATTGGCCAAGCAGGCAAAGCAGGATGGTTTTCTTCATAATATTTGTTTTTTTATGATGGATGCAAAGCGGCGTAGGATTCCATAAAAGATGAAAAGTATTTTTTGAGATAGGGCAAAAAAAAACAGGGCAAAGCCCTGTCGTATTTTATACAATGCGCTGGTATCATAATCGCTGCATTACCTGTTTTACCATCGCGTTTTTCCACTCCGTAAAATCTCCGGCAAGAATGTGTTCGCGGGCCTGGCCAACCAGCCAGAGATAAAAAGTAAGATTATGTACGCTGGCTATTTGCGCGGCCAGAATTTCGTCACACTTCACCAGGTGGCGTAGATATGCCTTGCTATAAAAAGTGCTTACATGGCCACCCAGATGTTCATCAATCGGGCTGTAGTCGTCTTTCCATTTTTCGTTTTTGATGTTGATGATACCCTGCGTAGTAAACAGCATGCCGTTACGCGCATTGCGGGTGGGCATTACGCAGTCGAACATATCAATGCCCAGCGCAATGCTTTCCAGTATGTTTTCAGGCGTACCCACGCCCATAAGGTAGCGTGGTTTATCTTTGGGCAGGATGTCAGTAACGTAGTCAATGGTTTCATACATTTTCTCGGCGGGTTCGCCTACGGCCAGCCCGCCTATGGCATTGCCCTCGCGGTTCTGGTTAGCAATAAATTCAGCCGACTGGATACGTAAATCTTTATATACACTACCCTGCACAATCGGGAAAAGCGTTTGCGAGTAGCCATACAGGCCTTCGGTGGCATCAAACCTGTCGCAGCAGCGTTTCAGCCAGCGATGCGTCATTTCCATCGATTTTTTGGCATAATTATAGTCGCAAGGGTAGGGGGCGCATTCATCAAAAGCCATGATGATGTCGGCGCCTATTACCCGCTGAATATCCATTACGCTTTCAGGCGTAAACAAGTGTTTAGAGCCATCAATATGCGACTGAAACTTTACGCCCTCCTCGGTTATTTTCCGTATATCTTTTAATGAAAACACCTGATACCCGCCCGAGTCAGTCAGTATCGGGTGGTTCCAGCCGTTAAATTTATGCAGGCCTCCGGCACGTTGCAGAATATCCAAGCCCGGCCGCAGGTATAAATGGTAGGTGTTGCCCAGTATTATCTGCGCTTTTATATCGTTTTCAAGCTCTCTCTGATGCACCGCTTTCACGGTTCCGGCTGTACCCACCGGCATAAAAATCGGTGTCAGAATCTCGCCGTGGTCGGTTGTTATTTTTCCGGCTCTGGCTTTTGAGCCGCTGTCTGTCTTTTGTAATTCATATTTCATGCTGCAAAAATACGAAAGATTCACATTAATCGCTTATCAAATGCCTTTATCGCGTTTTTGGCATTAAGATAGAAATTAACAGGTTTTTGAAATAGAATTGCCAATTGCGAGTTATATTTGTAGAGATTCTATTCAAATCCTCATGGAAAAATTATTTAAGGAGTTTCTGCATGCCGAAAACCTTTACCAAACCCGCAGGCATTTTTTTAAAACCTGCACAACAGGTTTGGGAGCTGCTGCTTTAGGCTCAATGATGAGCGGCTGTTTTTCTGGCAGTTCGTCAGGCAATGGCATAATAACAGACCCCACACTACCTAAAACCCCGCATTTTGCACCTAAAGCCAAACAGGTTATTTATATTCACATGGCTGGAGCGCCGTCTCAACTTGAACTGTTCGACTACAAACCTGAACTGATGAAGTACGACGGCAAGGATTGTCCGCAGGAGTTTCTCGAAGGGAAAAAATTTGCTTTCATCAGGGGTGTACCCAAAATGCTGGGCTCTATCGGAAACTTCAGCCAGCATGGGCAGTCGGGGGCTTATATTTCAGACTTTATGCCGTATCTGCCGGATGTTGCCGACGAGCTGACTTTCCTGAAGGCCATGTACACCGACCAGTTTAACCATGCACCGGCGCAATTACTGATGCACACGGGTAGCCCACGTTTGGGCAGGCCGAGCCTGGGTTCGTGGGCTATGTATGGCCTGGGTACCGAGAATCAGAATCTGCCCGGTTTTATAGTGCTGGCATCTGGGGGGCGTAGCCCCGATGCCGGAAAAAGTGTGTGGGGCAATGGATTTTTGCCCTCTATATACCAGGGTGTACAGTGCCGCACAGGCGCCGACCCGGTGTTGTATGTGTCGGACCCGCACGGCATGAGCCGCGACATACGCAAACAAACCATTGAGGCTATCAATGAAATTAACCGCCAGCAATATGAAGAAGTTCAAGACCCCGAGATATTGACCCGGATATCGCAATATGAAATGGCTTTCAGAATGCAGATGTCGGTACCGGAAGTGATGGACATCAGCAAAGAACCCGAATGGATACGCAATATGTATGGGGCAGAGGTAGGCGAAGCATCTTTTGCCAATAACTGCCTGCTGGCCCGCAGGCTTGTTGAAAACGGTGTTCGTTTTGTGCAGCTTTTCCATTGGGGATGGGATGCACACGGAACCGACCAGCGGTTGTCATTAGACGGAGGTTTCAAGGAATTATGCCAGATAACCGACAGAGCCGTAACGGGGTTAATAAAAGACCTGAAAATGCGTGGCCTGCTAGACGAAACCCTGATTGTATGGGGCGGAGAATTTGGCAGAACCCCTATGCAGGAAAACCGCGACGGACAAACCCTGCCGTTTAAAGGCCGCGACCACCACCTGGATGCCTTTACTGTTTTTATGGCAGGCGGAGGTCTGAAAAAGGGGATGTCTTTAGGCGAAACCGACCCCCTTGGTTATTATGGGGTAAAAGACCGCACCCATGTGCATGATTTACAGGCCACTATACTGCATTTACTGGGCTTTGACCACGAAAAACTTACCTATACTTTTCAGGGGCGGCCGTTCAGGCTTACCGACGTGGCAGGTAAGGTAATAAAGCCCATATTGAGTTAATACAGCATTATTTTATCTGATTTTATGGCTACTGGCTACTGATATAAATTGGTCGGTAGTCTTTTTTTTGTATAGTATTAAGAATATTTTGTACTAAATGGCCAATTAAAACCGCTAAATAAGTTTTACTTTTAAGTTAAGGCTGTTTTTTGTTGCTTCGTACAGTCAAATATTTAGTTTGTTATGAAGTAAAATAAACTTTTGCTGTGGCCATCCCTTACGAATTTCTGAAAATGCTATACCATATATCATTACCTAATCAAAGATATTTTTTCTAGTATCAACCACAGTCAGTTGATAGTACGGCTTTAATAGTTGAGTGAATAAGTATGTCCCGGCCAATATATTGCCTGACAATCGTAACCCAAAAACGCTTTTAACAGGCACCATTTAAACCAAAGTTAAAAACCGGCGGTTAAACTTATCTGACCAATAAGTGCTGCCGGTTTTTTTGTATAATGGTTGGTATCTCAAAACTCACACAATTCAATAAAATGACCGTCGGGGTCGGTTAAGAATAGCTGCCTGGCGCCGTCGGGGCGTAGTTTAACGGGCATATAGTTTACACCCATTGCCTGCAGGTGCTTTTCGGCTTGCTGTATATCGCTAACCTCTAATGCGAAATGATTACCCCTTATCCCGGTTGATGTACCTGTTTCTTCACGCCCTATCAGGTGCAGTTCGCGGTTATCACCCAGGCTGAACCATCGCACGGGGTAGTCAAAGGCAGGGGTGGGTATTTCGGGCAGGTCAAGTGCATTTGCATAAAAGTGGGCGCTGTGTTCTACGTCTGCTACCTGTAACGCAACATGGTTAAAGGTACTGATGGTCAGCTTGTTAAGCATAGGTGTTGTTGGTTGTATATAACTTTTTTTAACTCAATCGGCTTCGCAAAACTAAATAAATCATCCGAATCGCCCCGGCAGTTTAGCTGTTCATTTGTTTTTTTAGTAACTTGCGGCATGGAAAAGTTCGTAGTTTCAGCTCGTAAGTACCGCCCGATTACGTTTGATGCCGTAGTGGGGCAGTCTCATATTACCACTACTCTTCAGAATGCCATCAGAACCAATCACCTGGCGCAGGCTTTTCTGTTTTGTGGGCCGCGTGGTGTGGGCAAAACTACCTGTGCGCGTATCTTAGCCAAAACTATCAACTGTCAGAATTTACGGGAAGACATTTCGCCTTGTAACGAGTGCGAATCATGCCGCAGTTTCAACAACAACGCATCGTTCAATATACATGAATTGGATGCGGCTTCTAACAACTCGGTAGAGGACATCAGAAACCTGACCGACCAGGTGCGTTTCCCTCCGCAATCGGGTAAATACAAAGTATATATCATAGATGAGGTGCACATGCTGTCGCAGGCGGCTTTCAATGCTTTCCTGAAAACGCTGGAAGAGCCCCCTGCCTATGCCATTTTTATTCTGGCAACTACCGAGAAGCATAAGATTCTGCCTACTATCCTGAGCCGCTGTCAGATTTTTGACTTCAACCGGATTCAGATAAAAGACATGGCCGACCACCTGGCCAATGTAGCCAGTAAAGAGGGTATCAATACCGATTACCAGGCCCTTGAGTTAATTGCCCAAAAGGCTGACGGCGGTTTGCGCGATGCCCTGTCTATGTTTGACCTGAACGTAACCTTTGCCGCAGGCAATGAGCTTACCTACAGAGCTGTGCTTGACAACCTGCATATTCTGGACTATGACTATTATTTCAGAATGACAGATAGCCTGTTCAGTGGCAATATATCGGCGGCTTTGCTGCTTTATAACGAGGTGCTTGAAAAAGGTTTTGACGGCCACCAGTTTGTGGTAGGTTTGAACGAGCATTTCAGAAACCTGATGGTAAGTAAAGATGCCCAGACGGTGAAACTGTTGCAGGTAGCAGAGTCTACTCAGAGAAGATATCTGGAACAGGCCGAAAAATTACCGATGGGCTACATCATGTCGAGCCTGAGTGTGGGTAGTCATCTGGATATTAACTATAAATCGGCCAAAAATCAACGCCTGCATGTTGAGATAGGGCTAATGAAGCTCTCACAGATACAACAGGTGTTAAACCTGAGTGACCTGCCCACCGGCACGGCAGACGAAAAAAAAAAGCCTAGCGTAAGCGAACCCGCAGCAACCCAGCCCGCGGTGCCTGCTGCCTCACCCGTAGCGGCTGAATCTGCTAAAGCTGCTCCGCAGCCGGTTTATACGGCACCTGCTGTACCCGAAGCCAAGCCCGTTGTAAGGCAACCGGCACAGGCAGCATCGGCCAGACCGGCTTTTGTGCCATCTTCGTTGAAATCAACCAATATTGATATTTCATTGCCATCTTCTGTTGACAAGGGCAACCAGGCGAATGAACCCGCGATAAACCCTGTGAGGCAGAACAAGGAGTTTACGGCAGAACAATTACGGCAGGAATTACACAGATTTGCAGATTCGCAGGATAAATCAACGCTTGAAGTTATGCTGAAACGTGATTTTGACTTACAGGGAACCATGTTAAAGCTAAGGCTCGATAACCAGGTGCAGATGGATCTGCTGACAGGTATAAAGCAGGATTTGGCTGAGTACTTAAGAAAACAACTGCAAAATTATACGATTCAGATTTCTGCCGAGATTGTGGAGTCTCAGATTGAAAGACGCCCCTACACGGCTCAGGAAAAATTTGAATTTCTGGCCAACAAAAACCCGGCGCTTTGGGAGCTAAAAGATAAACTGGGAATGGAACTGGTTTTTTGATGTGTCATAATAAGTGAATATGGTAGAGCTGCAAACATTGAGACCCTGCTAAATGTTCTAAAATAGCTATTAATACCGTTAAACGCCCAAAGCCGTAAGTGCAGCGCGTGCTTTATTGTCTATTGAGGTTTTGTATTCGTGGCGTTTGTAAGCCAGCGCTTTTTCGAAATATACTTTCGCCTTTTGTGGCTGATTTCTCTCCTGAAAAATATAGCCTGCCTGCAAGGCAGCACTCGCCCCGAAATGCCATTGCGAATCTTTGTTCTGGTCGGTTAGTTTTATGGCCCTCTCATAATAAGCCAGCGCCTTGTCGGGCTGGGCAGTTTTATGAAAAATACGAGCTATTCTATAGTTGAAGTCGGCCTTGTCTTTAGCCGAACCAAAGCTGGTTTCAGAAAGATTGGCGGCTTGGTGCAGCGCTTCGTCATAATATCCAGCATCAAAAGCCAGTCTGATTCTCACCAGCCGTTTATCCGGAAAGGTTTGCGTTTTGTTATAGCTTTCGTAGAATTTCTGTGCGGCCTTGTCAGACTCCGCCACCGTATTACCAACATCCGGAATACGCCTCAAATACGCCAGGCTCTTTTTTTCATCGCCAGCCAGCCAGTTGCTCAAAAATAGTTTATAATAGGTGTCTTTTAGAAAAGTTTTTCCTTTAAAATTACGTATATAGGCCAGATACGCCGCGTCGGCCTGTGCATAATTTCCTTTAAAGAGGTTTATTTCGGCCTTGTATAGCTCGGCAATCGGGAAGTATAAATAAGAAGCATTGTACGGATTCTGACTCAGAATTTCAGCGGCCTGGTCGGTTTGCCCGGTTTTTAAAGATATGGCTGTGGCCAGATAACAAAGGTTGAGGTTGTCTTTATGCCGGTTAACTGCCTGTAATAATTCTTCATTGGCCTGGCCGGTATAAGGTAGTATGTACGCCTGGATAAAGAAGCGGCAGAAATCTGCTTCGTCGCCCCATATTTTGTCTTTAGATGCGGCCTCCAGTTCTTTTATTCCTTGTTGGATGTTGCCTTTCAAACCCAGAAAATTGGTAACCCATTGCTGGTTTTCAGGTATTGAACCCACTAACACGTGCAAACAACCAATGGACTTCAGATTTGGCAGAAACTCCGGAAACAGTTTTCTGTTTTCTTCCAGCAGCTTATTGGCCTGAATGATATTCCAGGCCGCTTTTATTTCATGCCCGAACCTGATTTTAAGCAACGCCCAATGGATTTTGAGCTCTGCCCTCAGAAAGCGGTTATAAGGCGACCGCCTGTCGGTTTGCTCAATCAGCGCCAGTCTTTGTTCTTCTTTGCCGGTTAGCTTTTCAAAAGCAGCCGCATCCTCCGAATTAAGCAATTCTACCATATCGGCGTAGTTTTCTACATAAACCCTGAACGGGTTAGCCGGGCTTTCAGTAGCAAGCAGATTTCTTCCGCTTTGCATACGCAGTTTAAAAATTTCGGCGTAAGCTTTTTGCAAATTGGGGGTGAAGTCGGCCGTGGTGGCGTAGGCAGGGATAGCAAACACCAAAAGCCACAACAGGCCTGAAAAGAACCTGTTGATAGTTGCAAAGTGTTGGTGTCTAATGTGCATGGCTATTCTGAAAACAAAAAAGCCAAATCTTCCTGAAAATGAAAATTTGGCTTTCCCTTAATGAAAATGATATTATTTTCTGCTGATTTCGATGGCGTCAACGTCAGCCAGAATACGGCCACAGTGTTCGCAAACGATAATCTTCTTTTTGTCTTTGATATCTGCCTGGCGTTGCGGAGGCACAATGTTGAAACAACCACCACATGCACCACGACGCACCATTACAACGGCTAAGCCATTGAGTGCATTAGAACGGATACGGTTATAAGCGTTCACTAAACGTTCTTCTACGTCAAGTGCGGCTTTGTCGCGTTGGCCAACGAGCGCTTTTTCTTCTTCCTGGCTTTCGGCAACCAAAACATCCAGCTCTTTGCGTTTTACCTCAAGGTCTTTTTTACGGCCATTCATGGCTGCTTCTACATCGGCAATCTCAAGGCTTTTATTTCTAATTTTAAAGTCAGCTTCTTTGATGCGTTTGTCGGCCAGCTGAATTTCAAGTTCCTGTAACTCTAATTCTTTAGATATGGCATCATATTCGCGGTTATTGCGAACATTCATTTGTTGATCTTTATACTTTTGAATCAGTTTCTCGGCATCTTTTTTATTCAGACGATACCCGTTGATTTCGGCTTCTAAAGCATCTACTTCTTTTTTAAACTTAGAAATACGTGTTTCAAAACCAATCACCTCATCTTCCAGATCGCGTACTTCGTCTGGTAAATCACCACGTAGCTTTTTTATTTCGTCCAGCTCTGAATCAATAGATTGAAGATTTAGAAGAGCATCTAATTTTTGTGCAACTGTTAATTCCATAATATATGAACCGCTACGGCGGACCGTCTTGAATTTAAAGCGTTGTTGTTTGCTGCGGAGACTACCCCTGCAATCATCTGATTAATAATAATATTGAACAGGATTTGTAGGTGTTTCCGACAAATGGACTGCAAAGTTAGTGAATTTTTTGCAAATATAATCTTTCAACAATTCTTTTGTAAATTGCTCGCTTTCATAATGACCAATATCTGCAATGATGATGCGATTTTCGGCATCAAAAAACTCATGATACTTATAATCAGCAGTTATGAATATGTCGGCACCGGCTCCGATGGCGTCGCCCAACAAAAAGCTACCCGCACCGCCGCACAAGGCAACTTTGCTTATTGGTTTATTCAGCAAACCTGTATGTCTGATAACTGAAACCTGCATATTTTGTTTCAGATAGGCCAGAAAATCTGTTGGTGCCATCGGCGCAGGCAGATAACCAACTGCACCCGAGCCCACTTCCTGATGTTGGTTATCCAGCTGGGTAAGGTAGTAGGCAATCTCTTCATACACATGCCCTTTACGCATGGCGGCCAGTATCTGGTTTTTGAGATATGCCGGAAAAATAACTTCTACCCGGTTTTCCTCAACTTCTTCCATTGGCCCGCCCGACTGCCCGATTACCGGATTAGCCGCTGCCCCGGGTTTAAATGTGCCTTTGCCTTCAACCCTGAAACTGCATTGGCTGTAGTTGCCTATTTCGCCCGCCCCGGCCGCATAAAGCGCATCCAACAGGTCTCCTGTGTGTTCTACTGGTATAAAAACCACCAGTTTCATCAGTAAATCGGTTTTGGGCGCCAGAATTTTAACCCTTTGCAGGCCTAGCTTCTGCGCAATTTTAAAACTGACGCCATCAACCACGTTGTCAAGGTTGGTATGGGTGGCATAAATGGCGATGTCGTTCTTGATGGCTTTTATAACGGTGCGTTCTATATAATTTTTGCCGTTCAGCCGCTTGATACCCTTAAAAATAATGGGGTGGTGCGCCACAATAAGGTTACAACCGCGCTGAATAGCCTCTTCCACCACATCTTCGGTCGAATCGAGCGTTACCAGTACACCTGTTACGTTTTCG
Organism: Emticicia sp. TH156; assembly: GCF_002855535.1. Lineage (NCBI taxonomy): Bacteria > Pseudomonadati > Bacteroidota > Cytophagia > Cytophagales > Leadbetterellaceae > Emticicia > Emticicia sp. TH156. Next base: position 173,100 of record NZ_PKRS01000003.1, on the reverse strand, counting down.
TCAGGGATACCTACAATAAGCCCTGCGTTGTCATAAGACTCCTGATATGGCTTGGGAGCAAGTTTTTCAATGTAGTTAGTTATGTCTTTTATTCTCATCGGGTAAGTCGGTAAATTAATAAAGCCGCGCGTTGCGTAAGTGCCGGAAACTCCTTCAGATTAATGGTTTCTCCGGGCGCGTGCGCTCCCTGTCCGGATGCCCCAAGGCCGTCGAGACAAGATACATACTGTGCAATATAAGAAATATCTCCGGCACCGCGAGAACCCGGGTCTCCGGCTTTTACTTCGCCCAGACCCAGATCAAGACTCACCTGATTCAGCACTTTCAGCAAATCAGCATTGGCCTCTGTTGGTTCCATGGCCGGAATACCGTCTGAAAACTTTATTTCTGCAGTTGTGCCGTTCAGGTTCTGGGCAACAATCTCACGCATTTTATTACGGGCTTTTTCTTTCTGTGCTTCGCTGATAAAGCGTAAATCGCCGGTTACTATTACCTTTTGGGCAATGATGTTTGTTTTGCCCACGGCCTCACCTTTGGCAGTAGCCTGGTTATAACTTACCTCGGTTCCACCTGAAATTACGCCCGGATTAAAGGTCAGGTATTTTTCGGCACTTAGGGTTTCTCTGAAGCGGTCTAAAATACGGGCAGCTTCATAAATGGCTCCGTAACCCATACCGGCATTGAATATACCTGACGAATGACCAGTTTTACCCGTGGTAGTTAATTCCCAACCACTTGCACCCCGGCGTGCAGTGGCAGCAATGCTGAAACTCTGGGCGGTTTCATAAGCCAAAGCAATATCAGATTGCTTAGCTCTATCAATAAAGTCCTTACGGCTGATGCTGGTGGGTTTGCCCGAACTCTCTTCGTCGCCGGTAAAGTAAATAGTTATGCTGGTGTCGTCCAGTAAGTTCTGGGCATGCAGGGCTTTCAGAGCGGCAATAATCATTACATCGCCTCCTTTCATATCATTTACCCCCTGCCCGGTAGCAAAAGTTTCGTTCAGCCGGGTAAAGGGTGTAAAAGGCATTGACTTCTCAAAAACGGTGTCAAGATGGCCAATCAGGAATAATTTTTTGCCTTTGTTGCCTTTCCGGTACGCCACCAGATGACCGGCACGATTGAGGGAGTCTGGCAGCGCAACCCACTCTGTTGTGAAGCCCAGAGCCTCAAATTCCTGACGGAATAGCTGTCCGACCTGTTTTACACCTTCGAGGTTCAGGGTTCCACTATTGATATTTACCACTTTTTCAAGCAATTGCTCGGTTTGGGCTATGTGGGCAGTTATATGCTCTGCCACTTTTTTTTCGACCGGACTGATTTTTTGCGCCAGCCCATTAAAACCCGGCAATAGAAGCAGAAAGAGAAAAGCTTTATTCATCTTAATAAAATTACAGATAGCGTTCGTTCAGGATTTTTAGATGGTGCAACTCATGCCCCGGAATCAACCAGGCCAGCGCTCTTGTAGAAGTAGGCTGGTTATTGGCCAAACCAACCCGATGCAACTCATCATTGCTGAACGATTTGAAAAGCAATATAGTAGATTTTCGTTGCGCTTTATATTGTAAGCGCAAACTTCTGAGACTTTTTTTGTTGAAGTTGGTGCCTGCCATATATTGAGCCTCATTAAAACCCGGCAGCGACTGTTTTTCTCCTCTGGCAATACACAAGGCACGGTAGGCCAGAATTCTTTCTGTATCAATCAGATGGCCGAGTATCTCAATGGGCGTCCATTTACCGGTGTCGTATCGGTAAAAGTGTTTTTCTGCAGGTAATGATTGATAGAAGTTATCCACAATTGAAATATTTTCTGACATTTGTTTCAGGGCGTCGTCAGAGATAACTTGCTGAATATAACTATGTTGATACGAAAGGGCGTTATACTCTTGCGGAGTGGGTTTGAAAATTTTCATATTTTTTTTGATTTAGGTCTTGACACGCAAATATAATGTTCCTACCTTTGCAGTCCCAAACGATGAGAGAAAATAAAATTCTCGAAGCGTTAAAGGAAAAAAGGTTCGGTAGTTCAACGGTGCGACGCTTCGCTTGGTTAGAATATCAGCCTAAAAAAAAACGGTTCGGTAGTTCAGTTGGTTAGAATACCTGCCTGTCACGCAGGGGGTCGCGGGTTCGAGCCCCGTCCGGACCGCTGAGCGGGGGAATTGAAAAATTCCCCCGTTTTTTTTGATAGTCCAGTAAGCCTTTCTCTCTCATTATCAAGCAGTTATGCGATAATAAATCAATCATTGTCGGGGTTCGATACATACCCTCCTGATAGTAGAGTTTTTGATCGAACACCATATTTATCAGCTCCTGTTTTTCCAACGCATTGGTCTTGTTAAAAACAAATTCCAGGTCAGTTAGCTTCTCTAAATTGTTTTCTAAAATTCTGAACGTCTTGCTTTGGTCACTGCTTAAGTGTTCAATGGATGCTTTTAAAGAGAGTCTATTGCTGTTAATTGAGGAGAACCATCTTTCGTAGGTGTCATGAGAGATTTTATTGGTAATCCATTTTTCTTCAATGGCAAACAATTTCGAATCCTCGGCTTCAAGTTCCCTTTGTTTTTCAAATAGTAGTTGTTTATCTGAAGCTGTTTTGGTTTCAAAAATGCGGAGTGCATTTTTTTGAATAACTTTTATCATGTAATCTGGCAAACTCATGAGCCCAAAAACTTGTCTAAGCTGGTCGTGCGCCTTTATGGCACTCAAATTAATATGATTGGTTCTGTTACATTTATAATAGTAATAATAATTGCCTAGTTTTCCCCGTGAAGGTGCTCCTGTCAGCAGCTTGCCACAAAAACATTTTAAAACCCCTCTTAAAGGTATCTTCTCATCAACAACCACTCTTTCTTTTTCTGGTTTTCTAAGTTTACGCTGAACCATTTCCCATGTACTAAGGTCAACAATCGGTTCATGCTGTGCAGGGAATAGCCCGCCGGGATAATCTTTGAAAGCATCTACATGTTGCAACCCGGCATATAATGGATAGCTTAATATACGCTGAATGGCGACATTGCCTGAACGCCTGAATCCTTTTTCTTTGGCTTGTTCAGCAATAAGATAAATGGGCACTCCTTTTAAGTAAGCACTGTAAATAAATCTGACTACAATCGCTTCAGATTCATTAACAACGAGTTTCCTTTCCTTACGTTCACCAACCTTAAAATAACCGTAAGGTGGATTTTTATAAATATACCGACCTTCCTTTGCTTTAGCGGTATAAATACCTCCACGTACCTTAATACTTCTGTTAATATTATCTTCTTCTGCCAAAAGCAGCTGTAGCCCAGCCCTGAAGAAGCTGCCTGGGGTATCATAATCGAAAGTTATTCCTTCAGTTACACTTACAATCTGAATGCTGTATGTTTTTTGCAACTTTTTTACGTAACCCATCGCTTCACTCGCATTACGGCTAAAGCGATCCAGTTGGTCAACAATGAGATAGTCGACTTTTTTATGATGTTTAGCAATAAATTCCTGTAATTTAATAAAGTCTGGTCTGTCAAAAGTTTTGGCACTATAGCCTCGATCTATGAATGTATCTACGAGGTCTACCTCATTATTTCTAAGCCATTGACTGGTATATAATTCCTGTCTTTCAATGGATCCGTTACTTTGCTTTCTGTCGCTGAAACGCAGATATCTGATGGCTTTCTTCATATCTTTCCCTAATTGAAATATTTACAATAATTTCCGCTATCAAATTTAACAATTTGACCTCAAAAACGGAAAGAACAGGGTCTTCAATTACTGTATTTTTCAAACCGAAGCGAGGTTTTTTCTTTTCCACTTTTTCCATCTCACACCTCCTGATTTTAGACAATAAAAGCCCTTACGGGCTTTCATTAATTGTTCTTATTTGTCTGATTATTTATTTTCGAAAAAATAGATTTTACTGCCTCTCTTCTTATTGAAAGAGGACTCGTAACGCAGGTAACCGTAATCACTTAAATCTCTCACACATTTTAAATAAGTTGATGGCGATGAAATCTTTGCAATCCGCATAATCTCGTGACTAAAAACTACGATCGGATTGAGGAAGCCTTTCTCTTTTCTGTACTGAATTAATGCAGCATAAATTCCTATATGCGTTATACTTATCCGGGCGTCCTTTTCAATAGCCGAAAAAAAATCACTTAAGGGTTTCAATATTTCCACTGCCTCAACCATCTTTATTAATGTATCCTTATTTGATTTCTCTTACTTTGAACCTGTTGTTCATTGACCGTATGACTTACTTTTAGTGCTTCCATGGTTTTTCCGCCCAAAGCTGCAGAAAGCGTTATTTTTCGGGAATGCGAGTCGTAGATATTCACGGATTTAAACTGAGGATTTGCCTCAATATAATATCGCTGTTCCTTGCCATTCCGCAGGAAACTGACTGCTTCCCTGCTGCCTTGCTTTAACCTATCCAATAATTGGTAGGTTGTATCTCTTTCTTGCAGCTCTTTTATGGGTAAGTCCTGTAATACCTTCTGAAGGTCATATCCGAAAGAAGAATGAAATTCTTTCATGCGGTAGCTGCCTTTTGCGTCCTTATCATTAAAGTCGATTTGAATCCAGCGATCTTCTTTCTGAATAGCACGACCTTTCAAGAGATGATAGGCGCAGTTAACGTGTATTCCCTCCTTTAGCTCAAAATAGTGCTGCTTCCGGGAGGCAGGCTGAGTTTCGTCGTATAATTTTGTTTGAAAACCAGTAAACTGAAAGATCCCGATCTGATCCTTGGAAAAACTGAGAATATGATCCATTCTTTCATTTTCATTTATATAATAGGATATAGGAATGGTAAACTGGTTTTGACCTTGCTTTAATAGTTCATCTAACTTAGAAGGCACAATAGTAAAACCAACCTGTTGTAATTGAACCTGCAAAGACCTGCTATTCTGTTCAGCATTCTTTTTATCCTTATGAATAATAGCCTGTTCCCGGATAGGGATTATCAGTAACCTGCGAAGCATACGGAGAAAAAGATTAGGATATAGTTGTTTTTCCATCCTTCTGCTTTCCTGCCTTAATAAATGCAAAGCGAAGCGCTCATCCGGATCATTGGTGCCTTTGTATTTTGCTGTCACGCGTTCATAATAGCGTAGTTTTTCTTTTAACAAAGCTTTGTTGGTTGAAAGACTGAATGAGAACAACTTGGTGAAACGCGCTTCCCGGCTTTGCCAATGATTTAGCTCTATTTCCACCCGGTTTTGAGCTAACTGATTTTTCATGTTGGTACTATTTGCAAGGTTTCAATACTGAATCAATAAGACTGAACCTGTTTTTTTTTCTTTTTAGTCGATGTCTGTGAGATTTCAGGACCATCGTCAGCACCGGATGCTTGCTTCTCTCTCTTACTATCCTGCCGGAAAGATTGTTTTTCGCCCACAGATTGTTTTTCCGCCCTGACCTGCCGGTTATCTAGCCTTTGCAGGCTGCTGTCATAAATGTTAATGGTCTTGAATTGTGGGCTGGCTTCAATATAGTGTTTTTGTTCATTCCCTTCTTTCTGAAAAGTTACCGACTGAAGGTTGCCTCTCTTCAGGGATTCAATCAGGTTCCCCTTAAATTCTTCGTTCCCCAGCTCCCGGATAGGATGTTTAGCTAAAGTTGATTCCAAATCAAACCCATAGTTTTGGTGATAATGTTTCAACTTGAAGTTGCCATTTTCACTACTCTGTTTGAAGTCCATCTGTATCCAGGCATTGAAAACCTGTCCTTCCTTATTAGTTAAGTCTTTATTGACCGCTCTGCCACTCATAAGATTGTAGGCTTCTTTCAAAGTAATATTATTGCCCTTATTGATATAGAAATTCTGCTCCATTTTTTCATTAACACCTTCTTTCTGTAAACTGACCTTGTAGGAATTAAAAAAATATAGGTCGCTTTGCTTCGATTGGCTGAAATAGAGTTCGGTCACAACCTTATCGTTCCCGTACTGTGCAGCATGATTGAGCTTAAACTCTGATCTGCCACTCTCAATGGCTTTTTTTAAGTTATCTTCCAAACTTTCTCCGAAACCTGTGAACTTGATCTGATCACGCAGGTATTCAAAATTTTTCTGATTCATGGCTTCCATTTGTATAATATTTGAAATGAATTAATTGGATGAATATGAGCTTGCAACAGGCATTGCCTGTACCACAGTGTTGTTGCGAATCTTTAAGTCCAGATTTCTTCCACCATTCTTTTCCATCAGCAGTACGGCCAGGTACTTTCCATCCGGAATGGTGAATTTAGGGAGTGCAAAAATCACAATTTGCTGAGTATTTCCTGAAATTCTACTGATGTTGCCTTCTACATATAAAGGCTTTACTTCTACCTCTTGTGTGGCTGTGCGTTTAGCCTTTTCCTGGTCGCGGATGAAAAAACGTAACTGGTCAACATCATAGGAAAGATTCGTGTCATTCTCGAGTATTAACCGGTAATAGATGACATTGTCTCGGATAAATAGTCCGGTTAGTAACAGCGTGATTCCAAACTTCCGATCTCTTTTCCGGATCGTCTTTATATGGGCATCCAATAACAGACTGGCATCTAAGCCCAGCTGCGCTTCATTGACCATTTGGTTATCAAATTGGATTGTACCACTTGTCTGGGTCTCTTTTACAAGCAACAGATTTAATAGGTCAGGATTACGGGCATAGTTTATCGTAAACACATATAGCCCTCCATCTGCGGTCACCACCGTCATATTGGTTTCCTCGAAATCCTCCTTAGCAGCCTTTAGTTGAAGTATATTCTCCATACCTCCTGCTTTCTGGGCCAATACGTCTTTGCTTCCTCTGTCCACACTTTTGATAGCATAAGGAAATACGATATTTGTTGTTTTGGCATACGTAATCTGCAACTCCCTGGAGGGAATGCTCTGGGCAGGCTGTTGTGCATTTCCACTGAAATAGGTAAGAAATAAGCCTAAATTCATTATCCATACTACACTAACTGTTCTCATCTCAATGAATTTTAAAGTTTGAATTAATTAGATTTACTTTTGTTTTTCATCCCGCAAAAGCACCTGATATCCTGCTTTTACTGTCACTTTCACTAATTTTACTTTTCTGCTGAGTAGCGTTTTTGCAGCCTCTATTCCGGCTGTTGCGGCCTGTGCACCCCAGGAAGGGTCAAGAGAGTTTAGACCCATGGTCTGAATCGATCGATCGGCTGATTCTTTGGTAACATCGCGGCTGATAGCTCCCGGAATATAAATCCCGGCTAACCCATCCAGATCATAAACAGACAAATCAACCGGAAAAAGAGATTGATTATAGCGTATACCGTTAATACGGATTTCCAATCTTTCCCCATTTAATTGTGCTGTTCCGAAAAGGAAATTGTCTTTTGGAATATTTACCCCATTAATTACCACCTCATTGATTAAGCGGAGTTTTACCGTCGAGCCGTTGACCAAAGTCTGGGTTTCATGGATAACTGCTTCTATGGCATTCTGAACATTTTCTTCTACATAAGTATTGGTCAGTGAATAGAACCCATTAGCCGTACGGTTATTCTCCAGAGCATTGTTGAGTAGGGAAACAGGGATTTCCTTAGCAGTAGTTGTGACGGGATAAACACTTCCTTTTTGTTGAACAATATTTTCACTTGATCGCAACTGGACCCGTTCCGGATGCTGGATATCCAGAATAGTCTCCAATACGTTATTAATCTGTTTCATTTCTTCATCCTCTTTTCCCGGATCTGCCATGGTCTTCATCATTTGCTCCAGGCGATCAATATCTGTTGAATGAATACTGCTTGTTTTATTACCGCCTAATGAAGTGGGTTCAGGAGGATTTGGTAAAGAGGTAACTGAATTATCATTTAATTCCTGATCAAGCTGGGCCAACTTCTGGTAGATTTTTTCCTCATTTGGATCATTGTACCTGGTGTTGCTATTGAGAGATGGATTTAGTCCGCCTCTTATTAAAGTATCCATATTAGGATTCATAGCTATCCTTCTGTAATTGGGATCATTTTTCATTAACTCCAGGAGTTTTGTTGAATCGGCCTGTGCCTGATTATAAAAATCCAGTTTGGTCAGTGCATGATCATCTTTCAGTGCGGCATCTGGCAGATTCAATAGGAGGCCGGTTTGCAAAGGAGTTTGTGCATTGCTTTCCTGAACTTTCCCACCTCCCAATGCCCAAAACATTAAGGTGATAAAAGGTAGAACCAATGCTGGCAGTATCATTAAAAATTTTCGCTGCCTTAGCTGTTTGGGTGATTTGACTTGATTTTTCATGATTATTTTGTTTTTAAAGATTTGTTTAATGGCTCATTTGCTTCCCGCCGCTTGTAATACTCTTCGATATATAGGACACTGTCCAGCAATCCTGGTCGGTGAAGAAGGATGCTATCAAGAACCTTTTTCCCCGTCGGACTGGCGCCAAGGTTGTCCAAATACAGTCTGAACTGGTGAATACGCTCATACTCCACCGGAGGCAATTGAATATCCGGTCCAGCATCTGCTTCTCCCTTTTCCAGAAAAAATAAGGGCGTATGTATCTGATGAATCGAAAAAATAATTCTTCCCTTAGAAAAGAGACTATCGATTATAAGATAGCTGTTATAGCCCGCTGCCGTTAAGATGAACAAAGCCAATGCAATCAGCCAATGCTGACGTTTGAAGTTTGCGGTAAGCTTTACCATCCAGTTAGCCCAGCTCTTTTGTAACTTTTGTGCTGACTGCTGCACATTTAAAAAAGCCTGTTTATCTCCTTGTGAAATTGGGGATGGCTTTGGATCCGGTTTAATAGATATTCCCATGACTGTGTTAGTTTTATCTTCTGTTCTCAGTTTTCAAATCATGATTTTCAATCGTATTCCATCTTTCGATGAGAAACCCATGCGGGTTATGATCACTTCTGGAGACGTTTCGTAGAGCGCCTTCTGTAGTCAGGCTGCGAATGGTAATACTGGTCGGACGGATAATGCTTTGGGTGCCATAGCATCTAAAATGATACGGGTATTCGCTGATATCTACCGCCACACTATCTATCCGGATAGTCTGGTTGATGTTACCCGAGATAAGCCCGGCATAAAAATCATTTTCTTTCAGATTGTCGTAGACCCGCTTGGCACTTTCATCGGCCAGATATAGAGCCCTGGTAATATTGGCTTTAATCACTTTATCATCAGGATCGAGCGTAAAAAAGTACTGATGAAAAGTTTTTACATGGTCTCTGGCTTCGACGGGAATATTGTCTTTCCGTTCAGCCGCATAAGCCTCCAAAGCTTTCCCGTTGGCAAGAATATAAATCCTGGCCTGCATCTGGGAAATCAGGCTTAGACTTTTATAAATAGCAAAGCCACTTATGCTAACGCAACCTATGATTACCAGAATGGTGAAACCGCGCACATGACGGAAAGCCGTATCGATATTTTTCATTTTTCTGAACATAAGATTATTTATTTGAATCGTTTGTCATTTTGCATTGCCCTTGAGTCTTTCGTCCAGGTTCCCCTCATTGAAATAAGGATTGGACTGACTGCTGGAAGACATATTTTGCGTCATGCGGTTGACTGTATTGCCCATGGCATCCATTGCCATGCCTGCACCTGCTGTAGCAGTATGGACCATACTTCTTGAGGTGCTTCCAAACAAACTGGTTATTTTGTGAGTCAATGCGCTGCCGCCACTGGCATGAACAATATAATTGGCCACAGATGGCACCGTGAAGTAGCCGACAATCCCGATGATTAAAAAGATTAAGTAGGCCATATCTGTTCGACTGAAAAACGTATCACCGGTTTGGTTAATCTGAACCAGATCCAGTTTGAGCATATTTTCCTGAATTTTGCCGATGATGCCTCCAAATATATTAGCTACCGGAAGCCAAAGAAAAATGTTGATATAGCGGGCAATCCATACCGTCAGTGTATGCTGGAAGCCATCAAATACTGAAATACCGAATACCAGAGGCCCTAGTATTGCCAAAACAATCATCTGAAAAGTCCGGAGTGTATTGATGCACAAAGCAGCTGCTTCAAATAGTACCCTAAGTACCTCACTCATCCATTCCTTAACGGAGTTCCGAAAGTTGTATGAAGCTTTGGCCATTGAGAATTTGATGTCGTTTCCGATGCTTTCAAAGATGCCCTCTCCGGAAGGACTGGCGCCTTCATGCGTGTACTTATACCACCTGTCCCTGTCGCCCTGCCCACTTTCACCCACATACATTTGCCAGGTGCTGGTTTTCTTAATGGCTTCTTCCTTCTTTTTCAGCAGTAATTCTATGGCCTTATTTGAACCTTTTACCATCGCTGCGGTAGCCGTTACCGTGGGTTTCATGACTCCGTTGATTAAGGCCAGTATAGATGGAAAAATCATGATAGAGAAGCCGATTACAAATGGCCGAAACAAGGGGTAGAAATCTATTTGTTCCGCATTAGCAATATGTCTCCATATTCTCGAAGCGATATACCAGGTAGCTGCAAAACCCGCGATAGACTGGCCTACACGAATGAGTTTGCCGCAAAGCGGCATCATTTCCTGATAGAGTTGGTCCAGTACGGCATGCAAGCCGTTCATTTCATTGGCCAGTCCCTGAGCTTGACTTACAAAGGGCCATATCAACCCCACTGCTGCCATCCAGACAGCCCTCTTCCACTTTGCCATCCTATTATTTTTTTAATTGTTTATACCATAGATATGCCGAATAGTATTTACATCATTCTTTTCCTTGGCTCTTTGTACAGCCAATAGGGTAGTATTTCGATTGAACTGACGAAGGAATACGAGTTTATCAGCCATATCTTCAAATATCCGATCAATGGCTTTCAGGCGTTCATCGTCACTCATTCGCATTTTGCCTGCTGTCACGACAGCCGTTAGTTCATCCAGATTCCGAAGACTTTGCTTTAATAGGTTAGTATAAATACTATTGATATAAGTCAGTTCTTCTTGGGTGAAATGATTATCCTGCTGGAAACGGCCGAAGGCTGCCTTATATTCTCGAACAAGGCTGATTTGAAAATCAATAATGTCTGTCGCTCGCTTATATTTTCGGACGGTTGGGCTGACCGCCAGCAATCCGTCCAAAAATGCCTTATGAATCTTAAAATTCCTCTGAGCGATATTAATCACCGTATTGTAACCACCGGTAAGTATTTCATAACCCTGTTTCATCTGCTTGAGAATTGAACGGAATTGTCTGAGTTTTTCCAGGTTCAATAATAGCTGGGCAATTTCTGTTTCCTGAGCAAAGGCCTTTTGCAAGGGTATGCCAGCTAAAATAAACACCAGAGATATCATAACCACGATTCTTTTCATGTTAGTCAATTATTTACGCCATGCAGGGCACGGCTGGTTATAACTTCATTTTTCTTTTGAAGGCGATCGACCGCCATTGCTTTTGCTTCACCGGAAAAACTTTGTGAAAAAGTATAATTATCCTGCATATGCAAAAATAACCTATCGATCCTCTCTATACGTTCATCGTCTTTCATGGTCAGCTTTCCGTTAACAGTCACGGTAATCAACTCATCCAGAATCATCTCACAATTATCAAGTAAGCGGCCAAATACCTGTCGGGTATAATTGAGTTCTGTTGTTGAAAAAGCGTCACTCGTCCTAAGCGCTGCAAGCAATTGATTATACACCTGCATGATTTTTCTCTGTAATTCAATTGTTTCTCTTACCCGCACATACCGTTTAACTTCGGGATTTACGGTTTGAAGAGATTGAAAGAAGGTATCATGCAGCTTAAATTCTCCATGCTTAAAGGAACTGACGATGTTCAGGCCGTCCTTGGCAATCTTGTATCCTTTTTTGAGAAATTCCAGGTATACCTGATTAGCCGCAATTTGTTGAATCAGGTATTCGGTTTGCGTTTTCTTTTGATTGATCCATTCTTTTACAATCTGTGCATTAGCTATTGATACCATGTTAAAAAGTATCAATATGAATATTGTCATTGTTTTCATGGTGAGTTATTATTTTTAGTGCTACTCAGTTGAATTAGGGAAGTCCGTAGAGTTTTTTAATTGCCTCTACATCATATTGTGTTTTGGCTCTCTGCAGACTCAAAAGCTTGTTTTGCTGATTAAATAATTTCAATGCGTCATAATTTTTTTCCACTTGGTCTGCCGCATGATTGATGATTTCCAGTCGTTTGGCATCTGCCATTTGGGTAGTAAATGATTTGATTATCAGATTAATCCGGTTAATGTTTTTAAGGCTTTCTTCCAGAATACCTGCATACACCTTTGCCATATATTCCAATTCGGATGCAGTAAAATTTTTATCCTGTTTGAAAAGCCCCCAGGCATGATTGTATTCTTGCACGAGCCTTACCTGTTTTTGGGTGATGTCCCTGATACGCTGGTAATAAGCAATAATGGATTTTACTTTTGTCAGCTCTTCATAATATTTTCTGTATTGTTCTTTTTGTTTTTCCGTCCAGTCAGCAATTTCCTTCAGCTTCATTTTAGAAAGTATGTTTTCCAGTTCTTTCTGGGCATTCTGAAGCCAGATGGTTTTGTTTTGGAGCCGTTGCAGCATCAGATCAACGGCCTTGATGACTTTCACGACAGCCGCCTTAATTATTTTCGCGATGGCGGCAGGTATAGCCGCCTGTGTTTGCCCAACTGGTGCTAATGTCAGACTCAAACAAAGCGACAGGGTTAGCATTTTTATGTATTTCCTCATTTTTTTATTGTTTAACTGTTTCTCATGTCTTGCGCCATCGCTTTAATCCCCTTACGGATATCTCCACCGAATTGATTGACATATTCCATCAGTTTCATCTTCTCTGTTTGCTCTGTGGTATAGGCCAGATATTCTTCTATACTCACTTCCGTTCGGTACACTTTACTCACCATTCCCCCCAGGCTAATGAAGACCTCTTTATATTTTTTAGTAGGATCATTGGCTTTATTGACTGACAGAATCAGCGCCTTCTCCTTTTCAGTTAATCCCAAAAGTTCCTGAATCTGGTCGAACTTATTCTGATACTTGCTTTGGTCGAGCAAAATCTTGCAGTCGGAATTGTTTATGATCGCCTGCTTAACCACAGGAGAAGAAATGATATCTTCAACTTCTTGTGTAACCACAATGGCTTCACCGAAGAATTTACGGACCGTTTTAAATAAGTATTTGATGTATTCTGCAAAGCCCTCTTTCATCAATGCTTTCCAAGCCTCTTCAATTAATATCATTTTACGGATTCCCTTCATTTTCCGCATTTTATTGATGAAAACCTCCATGATGATAATGGTTACCACAGGAAAAAGTATTGGATGATCCTTGATATTATCCAGTTCAAAGACAATGAAGCGTTCCTGTAACAGGTCCAAGTTTTCTGCTGCATTCAACAGGTAGTCAAACTCTCCACCAGCATAATAGGGCCTGAGCACATACAAGAAATTGTCCACATCAAAGTCCTTTTCCTTGACTTTATCTTGACTCAGCACAGGGACGTACTTATCCCGCAGAAAATCATAGAAGGTATTAAAACAAGGAAAGCAGGTGTCGTGTTTTTTCAAATAATCATAATATCCGGCAATGGCATTGGACAAGGCGACATATTCCGAACGTTTGAAGACCTCATCGTCCTTCTTCCAAAGTGCGAGTAAAAGCGTTTTGATACTTTCTTTTTTTTCAGTATCCAAACTGTCTCCTTCACCAATAAAGAATGGGTTAAAGCGAATCGGCTTTTCTTCAGAATAGGTAAAGTAGTAGCCGCTCACCATATCACACAGACCTTTATAAGAATGTCCCACATCTACCAGCACAATATGAGTGCCTTGTTCATAATAGCTCCTGACCATATGATTGGTGAAAAAGGATTTACCGCTGCCCGAAGGGCCTAAGATGAATTTATTCCGATTGGTACAGATGCCCATTTTCATGGGCTCATCACTGATGTCCACATGTACTGGTTTACCAGTTAACCGATCACCCATGCGGATACCTACGGGACTTAATGAAGAACGATAGCCTGTTTCCAGATTCAGAAAACAGGTGGCCTGTTCTCCAAACGTATCAAACGTGTCGTTCAACGGAAAATCGGCGGCATTCCCTGGAATACCTGCCCAGAAAATCTGAGGGGCGCCAATGGTTTCTAATTTGGCAATGGCATCCATTTGAGCCAGGGCTGAAGAGACCATATTCTTCAGGTTTTTCAGTTCATCTTTTTCCCTTGACCAGACTAATACGTTAAAATGTGCCTTCACAGGTAGCCTTTGCTGACTGATGGCTTCATTCAGAAAATCATTGGTGGCATCTCTGGCTATCAGGTTTTCACGGCTGTAGGCAGCCAGAGATTGCAGCCGCAAACGCTTGCTTTCTAATTTCTGGATGGTCTTCTGGGCGTCCTCAATAAAAATATACTGGTTGTAGATATGATTGCAGGGCAGTAATTGGCCAAGGGCAGAAGCAAACCCAACGCTAAACTTGGTTCGGTCAGTTGAATACCGGTCATAGTTGATACGGCTGCCGCAGAGGGCAGGTAAGTCTGCGGCATCACCTAAGGTATATAACTGACAATGCTGGTCACCTATCTGTAAGCCATCCTGAAAGCTGATATCTTTCATGATAAAAATTTCTGGTTTTTCAGACAGAAAACAGTACTTTTCAATCAGACCGAGTTTACGCCTCTGACTTGTCAGGTCTTTTTCTTTCAGACGATGGAGTTTTACAAATCCACTGTCTTCCAGAATTCTTTTGAACTGTCCTGTGCTATCCAGAAAGTCCTGAAGCAATTGAGGCGTGAGCGTTTCCTCAGGCACAATGCTCTTTTTCAACAAGCTGGAAAAGAGAGAACTGGCTGGTTTTCTTCCCGTCGGTTTTTTGGTCAGCATGAGGTAGCAGCTATGATCCAGGAAAGGGCGCTCATTAAAGAAGTGTTCACTGCTTCGGCTCAAAAAACTGGTGTCTTCTTTGGTAAAATCAGGACTGTGTTTACTTTCCAGGAACCAATCCTGTTTATGGAAAACGGTAAATAGCGGCAACACTTTAATGGCCTTCACCCAAGTCTGATGAAAGGTCTCATATTCCTGATCGGAAAGCGTAAAGATTTCCGGTAGTTCAGCCTTAAAGACCACCGTTACATCCCCCAGCTTACTTAGAATGCAGTCGTTTTCTACATCCATAATAGGTAAAATATCTTCCAGCGCTCTTTCCATCTCTCTTCTATTTTACAATTGGTACAGTTAATTTTCAACGCTTTATTTGTCGGTTTTTTTTAGAAAAACTTTACGACTCTTACATCTGATGGATGCAGGTACTTGTTTGCGTGCCAATGCTTTCATCAGACCATATTCACCATATTTACTGCTCATACCATAAATCTGGATAACTAATGCTGCTCCCGCTACGCCAATAATTCCCACACATAGCAGAGAGGGAATGCCAATGAAATACAGGATGGCGAAGATGATCAGTAAGATTACCAATCCCCCACCCAGATACCAGATGTATTGGGCTTTTAATCCTTTGAATTCAATGCTTTGGTTAATTCCCTTGTTGATTTGATAAATACTGTTGGCCATGGCTTTTCATTTTATAATCTCATTCTGCTTTTTACATGTTGTACCTCCACGGGCTTCGGCAGGATTTCCTGCATTACCGGATGCCCATTTTTATTTACCTGACCGTTCAGCAGCACCACCTCATGGGTATGCCGGGTGGTCTCACTCACTTTATCATTTGTCGGTTCCTGCTGTTTTTGGAGTTGGTTCTCCTGTATTTTGATGGCAATTTGTCTTTCCAGGCTTGCCAGTTCGGTTTTCATGTTCTGCAATTCCTTTTCAGAAGGGAAGGCCTTCTGCGTAAGCTGCTGCAGCTTGGGTATTTCATCTTCCATTTCACGAATGGTTCGGGTATATTTTTCTTTTAGTCCATCTACGCGGTCTATTGCATTCAGGAAGTGCCTGGCTGCCAGTTTAGGATTGTCGGTATTCGGCATACCGTTATTATAGGTATATCTGATACCATTATCGCCTTTGGAAGCATAAAAGCTGTTGGAATAACGGAACTCATATAATCCGTTTTCTTCATAGGCCTCACGCTGCCGGCGGATAAACAAGTCAAATCCATATAAGCTGCCGATTCTTTGTTCTCCTACTTCTTCAGTTTTGGGTTTCCAGCCGGTATATAAATCAATAATAAATTTACCAATAGCCTCATTATCGGTGCTGTTTAGACCACTCAAAATAATGGCGTTAACCTTAATGCCTTCTTTATCATATTGAAGCTGTATTTTGTATAGGCTTTCATCAGATGATAATTTTTCAAGGGTTTTTAAGACGGTAATCTTTTCACTTTGAAGATTTTCCAACTGATAACGACTTCTGGTTATTTCGCGAAAATGAGCCACCTTCAGACTTTCCATGACAGCTATTTTCTTTTCCAGCTTGCTTTTTTCAAGCAATGAAGTGTCGCCGGAAAGGATGGCAATGTATTCAGAGAAGTTCATGCCGCTTTTCTCGTCTACAGCCCCCTCATCAATGGTACGCACGTTCAGCTCACAGTTTTTCATTTGCGAAATGAAAGTCTGCTTGTTTTTTAGGAGGTTAAACTTGTAATTATCCAATGATTGTTCCACTGCATAAATAAAGTTCTGTACCTGATTGGCGTAATGCGTCTTGGCCACCTGATTCCCCTGTCTGGCTCCTCGACCGTTCCTTTGTTCCAATTCGGAAGGTTTCCACGGTATATCCAGATGATGCATTGCTACCACCCGCTGCTGCACATTCAGCCCGGTTCCGGCCTTTTCTGTACTCCCTAAGAGGATACGGATTTCACCCCGATTCATCTTCCGGAAAAGTTCAGGCTTACTCTTATCCGACCAGTCGTGGATGTAGGTGATATGGTTTGCCGGAATGGCAAAATCCCTTACCAGTTTTTCCTTTAATGCATCGTAGATATTGAATACTCCGGCTTTAGGAGTACCAATATCTGAAAAAACGATTTGCGTACCCTTGTGAGGAAGCGTTTGCCGGTATATCTCTGCTACTTTCCGGGCACAGGAATTGACTTTGTTGTCGGGATGGTCAGAGTACTTAAATTCATTAATCAGACGCATATCAGCCGCCATTTTCTTGGCATAGTTCGTGGCAATCAGCATCCGGCCTTTATCCTCTTCTTGTGTTAACCTACCACGACCAATCAATTCGCCATCACCGGTTTTAGCAAACTGCATAAGGTCCTTGATAAATTCACTTTGTTCAGGCGTGGGTTTGATATTTACAAGAGTCTCTTTAAGTTCCGGTTTATCCAGGCTGATATGTCTGGCAGTCTTATAATCCGTAACCTCATTATAGAACAAGGCGAGCTCCGGAACTTTAATAAAATGCCTGAACCGCTCTTTGGCAATGATCTCATTGGTGACACTGAATTCAAAGTCGGTAGTCTTTCTGGCAAAGACAGCAGCCCAGCCGTCAAAATTCTCAATTTTTTGGCGCTCCATTTCCTTGGGCCGCAGGTACTTAAACAAAAGGTACATTTCCGTAAGACTGTTGGAAATCGGCGTACCGGAAAGAAAGGTTACACAAAGATCCGTATTGAACTTCTCCTGCAGGGTCCGGACAGCAAATAACAGATTAAGAGCCTTCTGACTGCCTTCCAAGTTTCCTAGTCCAGCCACCCGGTTATGTCTCGTAGTGAAGGTGAGGTTCTTAAACTTATGGGATTCATCCACAAAAAGATGGTCAATACCCATATCTTTAAAGTTGATTCCCTGATCTTTCTTCTCTTCTATATCTTTTAAAAGACCTTTGAGTTTGCCTTCCAGATTATTCTGCCGAATTTCCAGGCCTTTAAGCATCTTTTTGGAAATCTCTCCGCCTAATTCATGCACCGTCTCCAAATCACGCTTTACATGGTCAAGTTCCGTCTGGAAAATTTCCTTTTGTATGTCAGCAGACTGAGGGATTTTTCCAAATTGATCATGGGTAAGGATAATACAGTCCCAATTATTATTCTTGATTTCATGGAAAAGTCTTAACCTTTTTTCAGGAGTAAAATCCATTTCTCCGGGCGCCAGTATTTTCGCTTGAGGATAGGCCTTCCGGTAGGTTTCAGCGATTTGGTTTACATTGGCTTTTAAGGCCAGAATCATAGGTTTATGTACTATCCCCAACCTTTTCATTTCCTGAGCAGAAGCAATCATGGTGAGCGTTTTTCCCAAGCCAACTTCATGGTCGATCAAAGCCCCACGATTTTGAAGGATTCTCCATAAGGCATTTTTCTGAGAGCTATACAAATCTTCTATTCCTAAGGCTTTTTTGTCAAGGCCGGGGAAACTCAGATGACTACCGTCATACTGCCGCAGCACGTAGCAGTTGAATGTATCATTGTAAAGGTTTTCAATATGTTTTTTGTCCGAATCAGGCAGCTCTTTCAGCCAATCAATAAAGCCGTTCCTCATCAGCTCGATTTTCTGATGAGCCAGTTGGATGGCTTCATTATCAGGTACACGGATGGTTTTCCCCTCTCCGATAGATACCTCATAAGTAAAAAAAGGAGTAGTGTTTTCCAGGGCATTCTCAAGTAAAGTATACCCATAGGTCGTCCGTCCGTTTCTGGGTGTTATGGCAAATTCCCGGTCCACTTTCGTATTATGTCCGGTGCTTACTTTAAAACTATCCAATGACTGGAAATAACTTATTTCTGTCGGCAGTTCGAATAACTGCTGAGCAAAGCCCTCATAATACCTGATTGGAATCCACCGCTCCCCCAAATTAAAATCCAGTAATTCAAAAGGGATTCTTTCAGGCTGCACTTTGCTGATCGCATCCAGACTCCTTTGAAATTGAGTATTTTCCGGTTGGATTTCGAAAGCCTGTTCTGCCTGTCTTAGTTTTTCAACGACATTCCCGCTCAGATACTGGTCTGCCGTTTCCCAGACATGGGAAACAGGATTCAGGTAAATATGATGATTCAAACGGTTGATGGTTTCTTTTTCATCCAAGTTCATGGCAGCCCCGATAAATGCCATATCCACCTTACCCGTATCATTCAGACTATGCGCCAGGGCCTCAACCGGGTCTTCTGTTGTAAAGTGTCCCTTGTGCTGAAGGATAGAATCAGTCAGTATATCCGCTTTGACAAAGCGTTCTCCTTCCCTGCGTTCCAGAGAAGACAGAAGGGTCATACCGAAAGCGGAATCTTCCAATATCCGTCTACGGTTTTCGGGAAAATTCAGAAGACCATATCTGGAAATAAACAGGTCATAGGTTTTATTCAGATCAGATCTTTCCGTTTTATTAAGCGCAATACCTGACAATTCCTTTTCAGATAAATCCAGATAACGATCTCTTAAGGCAATATAATCCTCATAAAACACCTTATCTGATTGCATTGGTAGTTCTTTGAATGATGCTTGCTTCAATGCATGGTCCCATTTCTCAATTCTACCTATTCTGCCCTGGTGAAGCACCAAAGTTTCTTCTTTATAAAAGGGTTTTATGGCCTGAAAGGGTACCTGATGCTGGTTTTCAAAACTGAAATATTGGCTCAGGGTCTGATCTCCTTCATGTTTAAAATGATGACCGAATTCATTAAGCTTTCTGTTCAAGGCCGAGAGTTCGTGTCCTAACAACCGGCCATCCATCCAGTTGGCTGAAAGCGGTTGTAATTCTTTTGCATTGCCATATAGTTTATATAAAAAGAAGTGGCTATTCTGACGTTTGGCAGATAGCAGTACAACTGTCTCATGTCCGGGGTTATCTGCCGTACGAATGGTACCAATCAATCGGGCTGTGTTTTTCTGAATTACTGTCTCATCCAGTGAATTGATATAAGCCATGGCCCGATTCAGGTTTTCAACCGGAGCCGTATCAAACAGACCTAATTGCAGTGAAATCTTTTCTTCTTTATTCTCCGGCATAGGCAGATAGCTTAGCATTTTACCGGAAGTTACCTTGATTAATTCTTTCGGCTTATTGGCTTTTTGATACAAGTTTCTATTGAAATTTTTCTCAAAGCCGTCCTGGATTATGACTTTAAGCTGGCTTCCAATAGCGGCTATGTCTCCATGCTGCCATATGGTTTCATGGGCTTTCCCAAATTGATTTCTACCTTGCTTTATTTCATTGCCTGTAATTATTTCTGGATGATTGCCGACGTAAAGATTTTGTGTATAGCTGCCAAACTGGTTTTTGAGCTGCTCCACTTCAATAAGCAATTGCTCATTGTGTGTAAGCTGTCCCTTGTTCTCATTTTTTTGGACAATCAGCAAATGCGAAGGCGCTTCTGTATTACCGGTATCCTTCATCAGGTTATCCGGCAGTACTGCCAAGCTTACAAAATCTGCCCGGGCAAAAAGGTATTCTCTGGCTGTTTTGTTGGAGGCTCCGTTCAGAAAGGCATCTGTTGTAAGATATGCCATTAATCCGCCATCGGCCAATTTATCGAGTCCTTTTACAAAAAAGTAATTGTGTATTTTGCCCGAAAGGGCTTTATCCGGGAAGGCTTTATCATATACTGAAAAATTTCCGAATGGGATATTGCTTACCACAAGGTCATAACTCCTGTTATCATCCGTTGGACTTTCTTCCAGCCCGCTGATATGCGTTTTTACAGATAGGGGAAGACTATTGTTAATCGCACTCAGAACCATGCCGCTTAGTTGATCCTTTTCCACAGCAGTTATCTGCTCCAGTTCCGGATAGACCTTTACCGCTTCAGTAATGAATATTCCTGCTCCGGCCGAGGGTTCGTATAAGCGTTTGGGTGAAACACCTTGCGATTGCAAAACATCATATAAGGTTTTTGGAACGATTTCAGGAGTATAGAAAGCTGTTAAGACACTGTTGCGCAGCGAATGGATTATTGCCTTGTATTCCTGCTCTATGAAATTTTCTTTCAGCAGATCATGAAGTGCCAGTATGCCGCTGCGCACCTTCAAGTCCTCTTTTGTAGCACCCATTGAAAGCCATTGCTCCGATGAATCGTAAGGGTATAATATGGACTTGATACCGCCGAAGCCTGAATACCTTTGCAATTCCGGAATATTGGATTCCGACAATGAGTCACCATTCCTATGAGCGATAGCCAGGCGTATGGCCCGGATATTGTCGTTTAATTTATGGGAAATATTATAAGCCATCTTCTCACATATTCATTCTGCCCCTTATTCTTCTTAGCTTACTACGACAGCCCCTGTCAATTCAGGTAGCCGTGAATCTGTCCGATAACGGCATATCGGATATGCCGGTTGTCTTCGTTTTCCTCGCTGAATTCTAATTCATCCAATAGTTCTTTACATGCTTCGACCATGTTGTTAATCTCGAATGTTAAGATTCCTGTCTGAAGCAGACGTGTATACTCCGTTTGGAAATCCTCTTCCAGAACCGAACGGATGTATATATACCGCGAGGGTCTCAGGTCATTGGTTAACTCACTCAGACATTGCTCTTCAATCACATAGCTTGGATTGCTGTCCATCAGCAATTGATTAATCAGCGGTCCGATACCACTCACTTTTTCTTCCAGATAGGAACTGACCGACTGATTTTCCTGGAGTTTGAACTGAAAGTCAGGATTGTTGTGGACGATATACGTCCACAACTTTTCTTTTAAGACTTCTTCCATGACTGCCGTTTTTATACGCCAAAAAATGATTGGATTACTGTAGCCACCACTACCAGAAATACACAACTGCCAAACCAGGCAGCGGCGACCTTACCAGTATCCTGATCACCTGAATTCCATTTCTGATAAACTTTTACAGCCCCAATCAAACCTAACAGGGCGCCTACTGCATACATCAGATTGGTACCGGCCTCAAAATAACTACGCACTTTGGTATTGGCTTCTTCAATACCTGCCACACCATCCTGAGCCATTGCTTGAGACCTGCTGGCGACAAGAGCCACAGCCGTGCCAAGGGTGAATAAGGATTTACTAATTAACCTTTTTGTTCTTCTTCTGCACATTTCCATAACAACACATCTATTAAAAGTTTGAAATAATCAGGTTGATAAAATAGCGGGGGATCTATGCCGTCACAGAACCCTTTTTTCATACCCCACATTGCCCTTACGCACAAAGGACGGACGGGAAGTAACCCCCGCAAGCTCTCATGATACTGCCTCATTCCAGAGCAGATCTACTTCTTGTTCAGTAAGTGTTAAGGAACCGTATTTTTCACATTCCGATACAATGAACTCATTGACGGAGCTACGGAATAGAGAGGTTTTTATAGTAGGATATTCCTGGAGTAACAAACGCAGATAGTTTTTAAGCTCCTGTGGGATATACTTTTTAATAGTAGCATGTTGAATGGTTTCTTTGAGGCGTGAAATCAGCTCTTCTACTTCAGCGAACTCATCCTCACCTGTGCGCTCAAAGGGATAATCCTGATGGTTATTGGATGAAGAGGGTATTATAAAATTATCTTCATCCACTTCAGCAACTTGATTGTTCAATCTCAGTTTCCTTTTGCCGGTAACCAAGTCTTTGAGCTCAACGGCATAATACCGGAACCCGATAATGACATAATAGACAATTAATGTGATGGAGACTGCCATAAGGTAGTCTTGCCATGAAATGTTAGTAAACATACGCTTCACAGTTTTCTTTCTCCTCATTCCAACTCCGCCTCATCGTCGGGTTGTTTACTTCAAGTTTCGGTAGCAAAGTAAAAGCAGGAAACGAATCTCTACAAGTACAAGTTTTTGTTGTACCTCATTTTGTATCCTTGTACCTATTAGCTAGATAGGAATTAATAGGCTTTTATGAAAGGAAGTATTTGGAATTTTCAATAGGGGAGTTATTGTTCGTTTATAAATCTGACTAATAGTTGTATATCTATAATTATAGACCAACCATTATTATTGATTTATAAGATGATTTGTATGGAAGTCGTAATATTTAAATTAATTAATTGCCTATTTTCTAAAGTAAGGACTTGATTTTCAAGCTAGAATTGATAAGATTTGTGAACTTTTTTAGTCACAGCAAAAGTTGTTTTGGGTTCATCGGGGGACAGATTTGTTCCCCTTTGCCTTTAAAGTAGGTATGTGTTTACTTGGTAGTATTTTATAACCACAAATGATTCAAAATCTTTTATTAGAGAAATCTAAAGTGTCTTTCCACGTTGCTAAATTCTACTATTTGTTATTTTCATTTGAGAGTAAATACTATTGAGCAGTTGGAGTAATATCTCTAAGTCAATAGACAATTTGGTAATTAGTTCTAGGAGCTTTTTTACTTTCCAAGAATGATGTGATTTTTGTAATTATACTGAATAAGAAGATTTATGTTAGTAAAATTTATTAGACTATCTTTCCTACTTCACATTCATACCCGCTTCAGTTTTATAAAAAGTTTAGTTATTAAATTGTTTTTATCCTTTTTTATAATCAAAAATACAACATTATTGCTTAGCAAATTTTTGCCGGAAAATAAATTTACCTGACAAAGTTTTGAATTCATGCCTTTTTCTTACACCTTTGTGGGAGTATGGATTCTATTAGTTTTGTAAATATTGTTAAAAGCACTTTTGCTGGGTATAAAGTCTTTAAATCTAAAGACTTAGTATCTCTCATTGAAACTTATTATCCTGCTATTTCTGAGAAAACCATTGCCTGGAAAATAAATCAGTTAAAAAATGATGGATTTATCTTTCAAGTAGGCCGGGGTCTTTATTCATTACGTTTTTTGCCGGAGTTTGAGCCTAAATTAAGTCTTAAAACCAAGCGCTTTATTGGCAGAATTGATAAGACAAAGTACACAAATATGGTTGTCTGGGATACAGCTGTATTCGAGAACATTTTGAATCAATCATTTGATAAATTCTGGATATTTATCTTGCTCCCAAAACAAGACTTAGAAACACTTTTTGCTGATTTACAACAATTAAGTAAGCCTGTTTTTCTAAATCCTGACCTTGCCACTATTACACGTTATGTCTTATCACAACCAGAGTCAGTAATATTATTACCTGCCATTTCACAGATGCCAAGTATTCAGTTAACTGATTACTCAACACTTAGTATTGAGACAACTCTTATAAATACCTGGATTGACTTTGATCGATACTTTCAAGCCTTTGAGCTTGATTTAAGTTCCCTATTTAAATTATCATTTCAACAATACAATATAAACCGCAGCAAAATGCTTCGCTACGCAGCTCGCCGTGAAAAACGTGAAAGCATTGAAAAATACATAAATGAATTAACCCTATGAGAGAAGAAACTATAGAGCAGGAAGATATTGCCTTGGAAGATAACCAAGTAATGTGTCTATTAACTAATATTCCCAGAACAGCTACTAGTCAGGAAAAAAACCTTCAGTCAATCATTAGAATGTTGAATGAGGAATATGGTTTTGAATTAGCTAATATGAAAAGAGATATAAAAGTAGAAGGCTATGACGAAAACGATAAAAAAGTTAAGTTTAAAACTGACCTGGTAATATATGAACCTAATGTTGAACCCACACAGGAAAACATTATTCGGGTATGTATTGTGCAGGATGAGAAAACTAAAGAAAATGATTCAAAAAAGGGGCTTGTTGCTACCTTACAACCTGCTTTGCTGGCATCTGGTTGCAAGTTTGGCTTATGGACTAACGGCACACAAATACATTATCTTCAACAAAAAGTTGATGACTTTGATAATATAGAATTTATCGATTTATCTGACTTTCCGGGTGAGGGCGAAAGTCTTGAAGACCTTGACCGTGAAGATCGGTCAGCTCCACGTAAGCCCGCTAATGATTCGTTGATTAAGGTTTTTAGGCGTAGCCATGATTATATCTATGGCAACGAAGGCCGTAAAAAAGATGCTTTCTGGCAATTGCTAAATCTTATTTTTTGTAA
Source organism: Emticicia sp. TH156 (assembly GCF_002855535.1). Classification (NCBI taxonomy): domain Bacteria; kingdom Pseudomonadati; phylum Bacteroidota; class Cytophagia; order Cytophagales; family Leadbetterellaceae; genus Emticicia; species Emticicia sp. TH156. Next base: position 148,342 of record NZ_PKRS01000003.1, on the reverse strand, counting down.
GATTTATGATGAGAAACGGCGTTTTGATGCCTCTGTTTCTTACCGTCGTAAATTTTATGTAGGGGTAACAGAGCTGAACACCGAAGGAGGTCGCCACGCCATTGCCGAACGCATTAAAGGTATTTTCCAGGAATTGAAAGAGAAGCCCATATACAGGGAAGTATTTGATGGTTCAGAACAAATCGGGCTAACCGATAAAGGAGTTGCTATTATTGCAGCCGAGCTGGCAAAATATTCTTTTCTTGATGCTACGATTGATGTAAAAGGTGTTGCTTACGAAACTATTGTATCAACTACGCTTAAACAAGAAGCCGGGCAGTTTTTTACGCCTCGCAATATTATTAAGGCAATGGTTGAGATGCTGAACCCGCAAGAGCATGAACGGGTACTTGACCCTGCCTGTGGATCTGGTGGTTTTCTGGTCATGGTGCTCGACCATGTGCGTAAACAAATAGCTCAGGAGCTATACCCTAACCTTAGTGGTATTGTATTAACTGATAAGCTAAATACCCCTGAAGTAAACGAGCGTGTAAAGCAATTTGCAGAAAACTGCATTTTTGGCTTTGATTTCGACCCCGACCTTAAAAAGGCCGCTCGAATGAATATGGTAATGGCAGGCGATGGACACGCCAATATTTTTCATGTAAATTCACTGGCCTACCCTAACTGGGAACACCCCGCTGAAATTGAAAAAATAAAATTAGCGATTGATCAGAGCCTTGAGACGTTAGCTGACGAACAAGGTAAATTTAATGCTAACGATGCCCGTGGCAAATTTGATGTGATTTTTACAAACCCACCTTTTGGAGCCAAAGTAAAAGTAGAGCGTGAAATTGCTCAGAGATACGAGCTTGCGAAATATAGCGATGCTCCTGAAGTATTGTTTATTGAGGCATGCAACAATTACTTAAAACCTCACGGACGAATGGCGATTGTGCTACCAGATGGAATTTTAGGGAACCCTAATACCCTAAAAGTACGTGAGTGGATACTAGATAGATTCAGGATTCTAGCCTCGGTTGATTTGGCCGTAGAGGCATTCTTACCGCAGGTAGGTGTGCAGGCCTCTTTGTTATTTTTACAGAAAAAAACCACCGAAGAGCGCCAACTGGCTGATGAAATAGAGGAAGACTACGAGGTATTTATGGCCATTGCCGAAAAACTGGGCAAAGACCGCCGTGGCAATCAAATTCACCTGCGTGATGAAGACGGTGCTGAACTAAACTTTGATGAAAACATTGAATATCTAGGCAGAGATAAAACTGTAAAAACACGCACCGAAAAACGCAAACGGCTTGATGACGATTTACCGCTCATAGCCCAAGCCTATAAGGATTTTTTAACTCAAGGTAAGTAATAAGATGAAGGTTTTAAAAACAAAAAGCAAATGGTTTAGTGAAAGTGACCTCCGCTTAGATGCTTCTTTTCATTTGAGTGAGGGGCGGTTGGCTAAACTTGATATTTCAAAATGCCCGTATCAAATAGATAGTCTAGGCAAATTAGCGAACAGAATTTTTTACGGTGGCCGTGCTAAAAGGATTTATGTTGATAATTATGAAAAAGGAATTCCGTTTATGGGAAGCTCCGACATGCTTAAATCGAGTCTTACGGGACTAAAATATATTTCTCTTAAATATACCAAAAATTTAGACGATTTTCTTTTACAAAAAGATTGGATTTTAGTTTCGAGGTCTGGCACAGTTGGCAATACAGTTTACACCAATGATGATTTTGTTGGAAAGGCTGCAAGTGAGCATATAATACGGATTGTACCAAATTCAAAGCTTTATTCTGGTTATCTATATGCCTTCTTGACGTCTAAATATGGATATTCTTTAATGACTCAAGGGACATTTGGAGCAGTAATTCAACATATTGAACCTGATTTTCTAAAAAACCTTCCGATTCCTCTGTTGCCAGAAGAAAAGCAAAAAGAAATACACCAACTCATTGTTGATGCCGCCCAACTTCGTGTAGAGGCTAATAGGTTGTTGGACGAGGCAGATAAGCTATTTTTACAGTTGTTAAATATTAGTGATTCAGAATTAAAAGAATTATCAAGTACGAAGGAAAAGACCGTCAGTAATACCTTTACATTCAACTTTAATGCTCTTTCCCCATTTACATTAAGAGGCAGAAATTATAGCCCACGAAAAAACAGAATAATAGAAATTTTAAAAAGCAACAAGTGGGATAGACTTTCAGAGGTGTTAGAGTATTTACCACATTATGGTGCCAGATTTAAAAGGATTGAATCTAACTCCATAAATTCAGTTGAATTATTATCACAAGGTGATATATTTGATTTAAAACCTAACGGCAGAAGAATTTCTACTAAAAATATCAATAATCTTGAAAAAGAAATAGTCAAAAAAGGAACAATATTGATTCCTGCGCAGGGTACTCTGGGTGAAAATGAAATTTTCGGAAGGGCAAAATTAGTATGGGGGTATCTTGAAGAAAAACTGGTTGCGGGTCATGCTTTAAGATTTGTCACTAATGAAACTAAAATTGGATGCGGCTATCTTTACTGTGTTTTAAGTTCTGGGCTTTGGTTTCGTATTTTAAGAAATACAGTGTATGGCACAAATCTACTGGGTTTTATCATTGAGCTTATTAAAGACTATCCAATACCAAGATTTTCAACAAATGAAGAATATTTAATAGATAGTAAGGTAAAAACAGCCTATCAGAATTTAACAAATGCCTTACAAAAAGAAACCAAAGCCATTCAGCAAATTGAAAATGAAATAGCATCATGGCAAGTGTCATAAAACCACCTTATTTCGAGTCGGTTGTTAATGAAGGTGAGCAACGTTTGCTCAATTATTTGGAGGTACACCTTCCGAATGATTACTACCTTATACCTAATATTGAGCTTGCCTCTACTAATCCGCACAATCAGAAAACCCAATATTGGGAATATGACCTGGTAGTAGTGGCGCCACATGCTATTTATCATATCGAAAATAAAGACTGGCGAGGACGTATAGAGGGTGACGATAATTACTGGTATATTAATGATAAAGAAAAGCCTAACCCACTCAAAGTAGGCAGGCAAAAAACAGCCATTTTAGCATCGAAACTGAAAGAGCACAATCGCCATTGGGGTCGCGCGTGGGTACAAAACCTGGTTACGCTATCATATCCTAATAGTAGCCAACCCATATTAAGCCATGAAGCTAGTAAAGTAACCTTCAGGCTTGATAGTCGCCTGAAACAATACCTGACAGACCCTACTTATGTGGGCAAGCAGACTGATGAAATAGTAGCTTTACAAGAAGAAATCAAAGATTATCTGATAGGCAAACAAAGCCGCAAGACTCCCGACCAAAAAAGAGAAGTGGTGGGCTATGAAATTATGGAGGTACGCAGTCAGGATAAATACTGTACGGAGTACTTAGTAAAATCAAGTTTTGTGGGTTCGCCCATCAAGCGAATCGTGAAAGAATATTATCTACAGGTAGCTGGCATGAGTCTACCCGAGAGAGAAAAATGGGAGTTACGTATATCGAATGGTCGGAGTGCTTTAGAAAAGCTCAGGGGTAATCCTTTTGTTGTAAAAGTAGAATACCAGATTGACAATGAAAATCATCTTTTCTACGAAATCTCTGATTTCATGGAAGAGCAATCATTGGCGGCACTGGCTCAAAACAAAACCTTTACACTTGCTGAACGGCTTAATATTATTCAGAATCTTTGCTCAGCACTTAGAGCTGCCCATCAGGAAAAGGTATTCCATAGGGACATCAACCCTCATAATATATATATGAGTGGTGGCTATGCCTATTTAGGCAATTTTGGCAAAGCCTATTTCCTTGACCACGAAGAGCAAGGTTATACGGTTCATCCATCGATAACAGAAGAGAATGCCACCGCTTATCATCCACTGGAAATGGTCCGTAAAGATGCCTCAGAGGCATCAGATATTTACTCATTGGCTGTGCTTATCTACTGGTTGTTTGTTGGCGAAACACCCATCGTAAGCCCATTCGAGCTCAACAAATTAGGGGGTACACTACCCGCTGACCGCTTTCCAACAGCCAAAAATGCAGCCTTACCTAAATGGCTTGATGAATTATGCGAAAAAACAATCATTGTAGATTTTACCAAACGTCTGCAAAGCATTGAAGCCTTAGAGGCATTGATAAATAAAGAAAAGAAAGAAGAACCCCAACAAAAACCACCTGCCTTAACTTCAACAAAAATCAAAGAGGGAGACCGCGAAGGCGATTATACATTCTACAATCTCTTAGGCAGAGGGGGCTATTCAGAAGTTTACAAAGTAAAGCATAGTCTACAGGGAAAAGACTATGCTATGAAAGTTTTTAATGAAAGCGTAAATGCCAGAACGGTAATTGATGAGTATGAGGCTCTAAAAGGACTAAATCACCCAAATATTGTCAAATTTATTTGGAATGGTACGAGAGATAATGGCCAGTTTTATACCCTGATGGAATATCTTGAGGGCGAAAATATAAGCAATTATGTAAGAACCGAAGCCAGCTTACCACTATATCGGATTTATGAATTAGCTGAAGAAATTCTTACGGCTTTGGTTTATATGCAAGCGCAGGAAAATCCTGTTTTGCACCGGGATATTAAGCCCCAAAACATCATCTGGATTGAGAATCAACGCTTTGTACTGATTGATTTCAATGTAGCTTCACTTACAGAGGAAAAAAATAATGAAATAGTTGGGACTATTAGATATATTGCTCCAGACTTATTAGACACCAGAAAGGTTGATTGGGACTTATCAGCAGATACATTTTCTTTAGGTATTACCCTATATGAGTTAGTTTGTAAACAGTATCCTTGGTTACCACATAAAATGCCTATCTCCACGGCATCGCCTAACGACCCACAAAGTATAAATTCAAAAATTTCAAAAGCATTCTCCGAGTTTTTACTGAAATCAATTGGTTTTTATAAAGAAAATCGCTTTGCCAATGCTCAATTGATGCTTAGTGCCTTGCAGCAAATTGGCAAAGATGGTATATTAGCTGAACAGCAAATAGTACCATTAGCTATTGATTCTTCTACCTTAGAATTAAGTACATTATCTGTCGTAGATTATGTCAACTCCCTATACAGTCAGTCAAGATTTGGCAATGCAGGCACAAGAGCATCGGCGTCAACAGTTCAAACGGATAATAGATTATATGATAAACTAACTTATACGCCCACTAAGCTTGATAAAAAACTTATCCCAGCCATTACTGATGGTAAGTTTAAGTTAGTAATTATTACAGGTAACGCCGGTGATGGTAAAACAGCATTTATACAAAAAATTGAAGAAGACGATAAAATAAGTAATCTACAACGTTTTACTCATCGCAATGGCTCATCGTTTATACTTAATGGAGTTCGGTATGAAACCAATTATGACGGCTCACAAGATCAGGAAAACAGTATTAATGACGATGTTTTAAATGAGTTTTTTAGCCCCTTCCGCGAAAACGCCAACTATCAATCTGCCAATGAAGGCCGGATTGTTGCCATCAACGAAGGGCGGTTAGTAGAGTTTCTGCAAACCTCAAAAGACTTCAAGCATTTGGACAAACTAATTGATGAATACTTTTATAATGAGGGCCACACAATACTGCCGACAGGTATAATGATTATTAATCTGAATCTTCGGTCAGTAGTAGCTTCATCAGAGACCGAACCGAGTTTATTCAGAGAGCAAATCAGAAGCCTGACCCAAAAAACACTTTGGAATAAATGCGATGCCTGCGCATTGGCAAATAAGTGTTTTATTAAATACAATGTCGATTCATTCAATGATTCGGCAGCGGGCGAGGTAGTAATTTCACGTATGGAGTTTTTGTTAAAAACAGTCAGCCTGAAACGTGAATTACATATCACCATGCGCGATTTACGCTCATTGATAGCCTTTATGCTCACACGTAATTTTAATTGTGATTCAATCGAAGAATTACTACAAAAGTATGCAGACGAGCTACCAAAAATCTGGGAGTATTATTATTTTAATATTAGTAATCCTTCAAGCGCAGATGGAGGAGAAAAAGATCGTCTGATTAAATTACTGAGAGAAACAGATATTGGTGAAGTATCAATTCCCAACCTTGATCGTGAATTGTTCTTTGCTCCACATAAAGCCCAGCATTTTTTAGAGTTTGCAGAGCGTTCACAGAACTTAATTGAGGAGTTTAACACTGTAAAAAACTGGAGGCCTACCTATGAGCAACAAGAAGCAGTGGAGTTGCATCGGATAAAATCTATTCAAAAAAGCTTTATCAGACACCAATATTTTGAAGGCAAACTTGAAAAATTAATAATTGATGGGCAAGAAGTACCTGCATATATGCAAAGAATTCCATATCATTCGGCATTTCAGTTTGTGAATATATTTCAACACGGATTGCAGACTGAGCAAATAAAACAAAACATATCAAAGGCGATTTCAATCAATGAAGGCTGTGATAATGATACCATCGATTCCTCATATCTGGTGCTAGCATCTTCAGAAATAAAAGATACGCAGGGTAATTCTTATCGTTTGTTTAGCTTGAATGATTTCGAGCTATTTATCAAACCAACAGATCATTTGGTTCACTATCTGGAGTATATGCCAGATAGCATGATTTTCAGGCATAAAACAGAAAAACATATACAACTGACTATTTCATTAGATTTGTTTGAAATGCTTTATTTTATCCAGAAAGGCTATAGCCCATCATTAAATGATTTGAAGGGTAGTTTTATGGAATTAATAATTTTCAAAAATCTTCTGGAAAACCTTCAATTTGATGAATTGGTAGTAAGCAAAGACAACCGTAAATTCTTCAAAATCAGCAAAAAGCAAAAGCTCAAATTAGTGATTGAACCTATGATGGCCCAATTATGAATCTAAAACTAACATCTAAAGAAAGCATCTTCAGAAATGAGTTAATTTTTGCTGTAGATGCCAAGTCTATCAATATTGATAGTACCATGGTAAATCTCTATATGCTTCTGAAAAACAATGGTACTCGCCCAAAACTGGTTCGTTCTGGTAATAATAGAAATGATACTGAAATAAATATAGAGAAAATAAAACAATACTTAATAGGTTTAGAAAAGGATGGAACAATAGAAGGTATAAGCCAAAATCCGGAAGCAGTAGAGGTCTGGATTCGGAATAATTTAGTAAATCTGATTTTTAGGGGTAACCCGGATAAAGAAAAAGTATCTTCATTACGCCCAATACATATTGAAAGCTATAGAGTACGTAATGCTAAACAGACCCGGGACTATAACTCTGCCGACCAGGTATACTTAATGCTGGGACAAAACCCTAAAGTAAAGCAAGACCTTATAAATTTTCTTCGCGCAGGGTTTGATAAGGATACAAACGAAATATTAGAATCGAACGATTTAGATGTAGATAGTTTAGGTCTTTTACAAATTATTCGAAAAGTAACAAAAGATTTTGTAGAGAGCCAATCAGGTTTGAATGTGGTCAAACCTTTACTTACTGCACAAGCTGAAAAATTTTGTGATGACATTCGTAAGCTATTGGTTTATCAAAATTCAATTCCAAGAAATGTTCTTATTGATTATATTAAAACACTGATTTCATTTCATCTGGCACTCTATTTCCAAAAGTTAGTACACTTATTACCCAGAATAGTAGAGAATAGTAGCTTAAATGTAGAAGATAATTGGTGTATTGTGGTAGATATAACCGATAATTTTGATAGTAGAATAGCCAGTTTAGCTATGCGTGATGTTGAATATTTTTTAAATTCAATGTACGATTACATTAAAGCTACATTTCAGATAAATTCGGCTTTGTCGTATCTTAATCTAGACAGAAACAACTCCAGTTATATTGACGAAGCCTTAAATGTACTCAAAACTAAAGGAGATGGGTTTGAAAAATTCTTCCAAATAAAGTATCAGGAGGTGCATCAGGCAAAGGACGAAAGAGGTAGAAAACATAATGATGAAGAAAAACAAATGGCTGAGGATTACAAAAAAGCGATTGAAGACAATACACAATATGAATCCAGCTTTTTTGATAAATATATTCAGCTTTTAGTTTCGTCTGACCGGGGCAATTATCAGTATAAATATAGTAGAGAGTTGTTTGATAATATTTGTCAGAAAAATAAAGAAAGGGGTTTTTTGGCTCAAGGTAGAAGCCGTAAACATCCGCGAAGATTTGTCTTAGGTTCAAGACTTTTGGAAACCCTCATACAAATACTGGTATTAGAAGCTACTCCAACAGGCTTTCAAAGTAGAAGTTTATCCATTGAAGAGCTTATAGGTGCACTAAGAGATCAATATGGACTAATAATCAATGGTTTAAATGAGGATAGATTTAAAGATGCAGATGTAAATACTCATTTAGCATTCAAAGAAAATGTTGAGGCTTTAAAACAAAAACTAAGGCTTATAGGCTTTTATAATGACTTAAGTGATGCTTATATTCTGCAAAAAATAAGACCACGTTATCCTAAAAATTAAGATTTCTGATGACACACCCTATATCAATTTACTTTCAGAAGGTTATAGAAATTCTACTTACAACTCATGCCACTGAACTTACCTCTGCATCTGGTGGGCATTGCATGAAAATTACTGGTTTTAATAGCCGTGAACTTGAACATTTACTAGACAGGGTAAAAGCATTATACCCTCATATTGACTCATATATCATAGATACTACAATTGTGTCAGACAAGAAAATAACTGCCACAAAACTCATTGAACTAAGAAATCAACAAGAAAAACCATTATTGATACTTATACCTGCTAATAGCAGAACCGCAGCAGAAGATTCTTATGGGAATGCCACATTCAGGGAGATTACGTTAGATAGAGTAGAGCAAACCTTAAAGGAAAATCTTGTTAAACAAATTCCACAGCAATACCAGGCCTATATTCAGACTATATTAAATTATTCAAGAAAAGATACCCTTTCGCAAAATCAGATTATTAATTTTCTTATTGAGCTAGAAAGCAGCGGGTATACTGAAGAAAATATTTGTAATTCGATATACTTACTCAATCTCATTCCTGATAATAAGCTTTTTGAGAAAAGAAGTTTTACAAACTCTCGCCTGAACCTGAATCTTAGTTGTTTAGAAATACTGACAAGCTATAATATACCCGAAAACGAGCGTATAAATAGATTACCCCTTGAAAAAAACACGAACCAGTTTCAGATATATGAGTTTATAAAAAATGAAAAAAGTGCAAAGTCAATTGAGCAAATTTGTAAAGCCATTTATGAAAGATATACGAATTTGAATTTTGCGAACTGGGAACTCCCCGATTTAGGATTTGGTAAAGTTAAATTAGATGTAGAAAGGATTGATAGCCGGGAATTTAAGATTGAAGAGGGTATAAGTAATGTATTAAGAATTCAGTACACTAATGTCGCAAAGGTGAAAGTGAGGTTTAAAACAAGCCCACCAATGAAGGATATTCCTGAGTTGAGCTATTTTTCGATACATTTAGTCCACGTTGTATCAACTAATGAGTTCGATGAGCCTATAGTGTTAAGAAAGGTTAAAAGTAATATTACCTCAAAAAATTATAAGGATATCACCCTTGAACTAGATGGCTCTAAACTCGAGGAAGGTACTTATTTTCTGCGGGTTTTTGCAGAAAATGAAAATGGTATCATTCTAAATGATGATGATGACTTTAAGTCGGAAGACCATCGATTACTATGGGAAAATGAGAAAAAGAATAATTCCCAAGCCGAAAAACGAGATTATTCATACAAAAAAACGAATGAATCAGTAGATTTCTTTGTGGTTATTGATGATGTTGAGATTGAAGAAGGCGAAAGCTTACAAAGAAAAGATAAAGTAAGTAATGTATTACAGGCTTATTTCAAGTACCGTAGCAGCCAATTAAAAAAAAGAGAAGAGTTAAATATACCGATACCAAGTCAAGGGTCAAACTGCTGGTTAGACGATAAGAATAAAATACTCTCCAAATATTATATCCACTATAACAACCAGCATAATTATCAGATATTAATTCCAACAAAATTACGTCGTATCCAAGAGGAGTTTTTGAACTATGCTTATGAATTTGGCACAGTAGAAGTGGAACTTCCTACAAATGAGATTTCATTAGACATAACTGTAAATTTCTGTAAAAACGTATTGAATGATAGTATTCCTGAAGAGATACATCAATTGAGGGCAATTCTTTTCAGCAAGATAAAAAACTCAACGCCAACCAGTAACGGTATATTTGAGTCGGCAGATATTTTTAATTATATTGATGACATTAGAGCCTATTTATCTGCGCTGAATGATTGGATTAGCAGCATACATCAGCTGATTGAGCAGAAAAAACAAATATATGAAGAAGGTTTTCAGTTAAAAGACCTGGTTGAAGCACTACAATCTTTAGATATTGTTCAGGCTCAAGCGATATTGCCAAATAATGAACCTTGTGAAGCCATCATCTTATCTCCAATACACCCTTTACGTTTAATATGGATAGTCCAATTGTATGATTTATTTAAAGAATGGGAGAAAAAAACTGTTGAAGATGAATCACACACCAAAGAATGGTTTAGAAATCTGGATAACCTCTTTGATGGTGATTTAACTCCGGAAAATAATCCTCTTTTTCTTATTAATCAAGGAGAATCCTATCAGTACGCAGGCGAATTGAGTTTTGGTTACGGCATATATCTGCCCTTAAAACAAAAAGAAAACGATGAAAATGCAACATCCAACATCCGGGAACTAAAATATTTCTTTTCTAAACTTCTTAACATCGATAAAAATGCGCAAATAGAAAATGAGGTAAGTCAGAAACTTGTTGTAAGACACTTAAGAAACTACTTATATCAGCATCCGTACACTGAAAAACTGGTAATAAATCTTTTTAATGCTGGCGATGCAGGCATTTTTGCAAATGCATTTATAGAACTTGAAAAAGATAGTTCATTCAAAAGTATTAGCTATGAGGTTAGAATTTTCAGAGGGGGAGATTTAATCATTGAGCAGGGAGAAGGATTAAGAAATTTACTGAATCCTGAATATAATACTTCAGAAGAAGCAGAGGCATTCTCTCAATCATCAAGAAATAGACTATTCCCAAAGCTCAGGTTTTCGATAAATGAGATTTCTGATTATTTAAAAACACCAAATTTATATTCAGCACATATTAGTTTTTTAATCAGCCCCTTCCCGTTAGAAGTTGGCTTAATAAAGTCTGCAAATACTGAAGGTAGTTTTGCTCTTAATGGACTTCTTACGAATCCTATGAAATTCTTAAATTCAGGGAAAGAATATATGTGGCAGACCTATATTAAGCCTAACGAACTAGTTATCAACAATTTTGGCTCTGGTAGATTAGGTATTAAGCTTTTTTCAAATTGGCAAAGCTTTGTAGCAAATGCTTTAGCCGTAGATTTTACTTATTCTTACCCAAGTAAGATTTTAAGATTAACAGAAAAAGATAAAGTCCTGATTTCCCATCTTCATGATTTTTCTGATTGGGTAATTACTTTTGATAAAAATTTAGGACCTGAAATATTTGACCAACCGACCAGAGAAGATGAAGTTCCATTTTTGTTAGATTATATTCCAGGCGAAGAGACTTCAGGTATAGCATCTTATCTTACAACTCGGCCTACAAGCGAAATCGTTGGTTTGTTGAGCCCTCATTTCAGCGAATTCGGAGTTCCTTACGACGATGACGTTAAAATAAAAATATTGTTGGAAGACCTGAGAGCTGTAAGTAGTTCTTTGATACTCCAATTAAATTCGAGCAAAAATAAAGCGTTTGAGGTGATTGGTAGTGCTTTTACAAAGAGGGTGTTGGAGAAGAAAGGATTTCTAAAGAATGCTTTTCTGATTCCAATTGATTTACACCAAAGTTTTTTCGAAGGAGATATCAATGAAAGTAAAAGTCGCGCTGACAATCTTTTAGTGTCTATCAATCCCGATACCTTTGAAATCAATATTAATGTTTTAGAAATTAAATGTCGCAATTCTTTAGGAATTCAAGAACGTAATGATTTAAAACTTAAAATGCTTTCTCAAATTGATAATACAATTGAAGCACTTAAGAAAAATTTCGACTTTACTCATCATATCTCATCAGATAGGTTGGATAGAGAACTTAAGAATTTAGAATTCAAATCTTTTTTACAGTTCTATTTAGAAAGAGCTTATCGTTTTAACTTTTTATCTGAAATAGCTTATCAAAGTTATCAGGAGTTTCTTCAAAATATTTCAGTGGGTTTTACTCTCAACTTTAAAAAAATAGGATTTATTTTTGATATTAACAATCCTATTAAACATAATAAAGAGCTGGACTATAATAATGATTTTATAATTTTCACTTTTGGAGGAAAGCTAATAGAAGATATTTTAGATGAAAACTCAGACTTGAATACTTATCGTTTAGAGAATTCAGAACTAAATAATGAGTTGAATGTTACATTTAATATTCCAGATATAAAAAAAACTCTATTTAAAACGCCAACACAAATAGAAGAACCCCCTAAAAAGACTTATAAGCCTGAAGAATCGCCTATTATAGTTTTCACCTCTAAGGATACTATACACGATAATGAGAAAGAAGTAAAGGAAAATAACAACGGTGAAAAACTCTTGCCTACTTATGATATTTTGGTTGGCAAGGATAATCCAAGCCCTCAGTATGGTATCTTGGGAAAAACAGCACTTGGCAAAACCATAGCCGTTGATTTAAATGATACAAATACAATCAGTTTATTTGGAGCTCAAGGAGGGGGAAAAAGTTACACTATAGGGGTCATTTCAGAAATGGTAATAAAAGAATTTAGTAATATTAATGTTTTACCCTCACCGTTAGCTGGCGTTATATTTCATTATAATGAAAGTGCAGATTATGCGCCGGAGTTTACCTCAATGAAATATCCAAATAATAAAGCGACCGAATTAAAACGTCTTAAAGAAATATATGGAGCTGAGCCTGAAAATATTGATAATATAATTTTACTAACACCACAGGATAAGGTTGAGGAGCGGCGAAAAGAGTACCCTTCCATAGAAATCAGACCCATTTCATTTAATTCAAAAGAGCTGAATGTGCAGGATTGGCTTTTCTTACTTGGAGCTATAGGGAATGACTCTACTTACATAAAGCAATTGAAAGCAATTATGAAAGAAAACAGGCGTCATCTTTCAATTAGCAACATTAATTCCAGTATTGAAAATAGTCAGTTATTGTCCAACAACCAAAAAGCATTAGCTCGTCAAAGAATTAATTTTGCCAGTGATTATATTGATGACGAGTTTTATTTAAAAGAAATATTGAAGCCTGAAAGATTGGTTATTGTAGATTTAAGAGATGAATTTATTACAAAAGATGAAGCTCTGGGATTATTTGTTATTATACTTAACATTTTCTCAGGTGTAAAAGAATTTGAAGGTCAACACTTTAATAAATTCATTGTATTTGATGAAGCTCATAAATATATGAATAATAAAGATTTAACATCTACAATCGTTACTGCGATTCGAGAAATGAGACATAAAGGGGTAAGTATTATGATTGCGAGTCAGGATCCGCCAAGTTTACCAAATGAAATAATTGAGTTAAGTTCAATTGTACTACTACACAAATTCAATAGCCCACAATGGCTTAAACATATTCAAAAATCAATAACTCAGTTAAAAGAATTAGAGCCTCATCATATGAGTTCTTTAAATGCTGGAGAAGGTTTTTTGTGGGCATCAAAAGCAACAGACAAAATTATTACCAATAAGCCATTAAAAATACAAACACGACCAAGAGTTACTTTACACGGAGGAGCAACAATTCAAGCAATAGGAAATAAATGACAAAAATAATTTCAGTTAGTGGTATCGGAAAAAGAGCAGAGAATCAGGATGTAGTTTGGCATAAAAACCTGAATAAACATACAACGTTTGCTTTAGTGGTTGATGGCATGGGAGGGTATAGTAAAGGAGCGTTAGCTGCCAGAATAGCAGTGGAAAAATTCAAAGAATCAATTAATGAAAATATGGATAAACAAAATATTCAAGAGATACTAAACTCTATTAATAGAGATTTTAGAAATATAAAAGAACAAACTGGTGAGAATTTAGGCGTTACGTTAGCAGGATCATTATTGAAAGAAAATAACATATTAATGTTTTGGGTTGGGGATGTCAAAATATATGTATTTGATCAGAATAAAATCACTTTTGAATCAGAACCACACTCTTTAATGAATGAATTATTGGCAAAAGGATCTATCACTAATATTTTACAAGCAGCGAAATATAGGCAAATTGTTACTCGATCGATAAAAGGCAATAGTAAAGAAGTAGAACCTGAATTTAAATTATTAAAAATTGAGGATGGTAGTACTATATTAATCTGTACAGATGGGGTTCATGAACTAATAGATCTAAACAGGATGCAGTATTATATAAACAGCTTTATTACTATTGAGAATTTTTCTGAAGAATTAAATATGAGATGTAAAATTGAAGCTCAAGATAACTACTCGTGGATATTATTAAGAATCTAAATTTGCAAAAACTGAATTACAGCTCGTGTATTTTTTAGTCTAGCTAAATGGAATATTTAAATGTCAAGGAAGAAGAACTAATCCAAATATAATTCAATTTCCAATTTCAGCTTATTACCAATTTAAAGCACATATTGTAATCTCATTGAATGTGCTTTTATCGTCTTTCACATGATTCGTCAAATTTGTGTCATCTCATTTCAGAATGTAATATTGACTGCTATCACAAAGTTGGTTGCCTAATACTATTCGTTTGTTGTCTATTTATTAATATTGGTTGTTTTATTTTGACATTAAGAGTATAATGACGCAATTTTAATCATGGTTCCTTTAGACTCGACATTTTTTCTAAGCCCAAGTAAGAAGATTAGGTTCTTGCAGCATATTTTGTTCTGGCTGCTATTTTTTGGACTGCGCCTGTATTTGACGCGTATTTCGTTTAATATTTACAGTGGTTTTCCAGAAATGGCGCTGGCGTTTCTTAATATATCCAGTACTGGTCTTATTGCACTATTTTTTTATGCTTTCACCTACTATGTTTGGCCGAAATATCTTCTGAAAAAGAAACTTTTTAAAGGGAGCTTACTAATTCTTATAGGCCTTGTAATTTATACTCTGTTAGACTCCTGGACAGAGCTACAGATTCTAAGGCATTGCTCTTCTTGTATGGAGACTTTAAAACAGGTGCAGCCAAAATTTTATGCACTAATGAGCACAAACCTGAATCATGTTTTTTTTGGCAGGCTGGTAACATTCGCTACACCGTTTTTCCTAATCCTGAACTTGACCATACCCATTAGTATAAAGACAGCACTTCAAGTCTATCGAGGCAGTGTCAAAAGTATGATGCTGTCTAAAGCGAATTTGCAGTTGGAATTCAATTTCTTGAAAGCTCAGCTCAATCCTCATTTTTTATTCAATTCTATGAATAACATCTATGGCCTAATCATTAAAAAGGATATGGAGCGGTCTGCCGACTTGGTTTCACGTCTTTCCGGGCTCATGCGTTATATTCTGTACGAATCTGATGAGATAAAAATGCCGCTCTCAAAAGAAATAAAGCTACTAGAAGATTATATTGCTTTAGAAAAGGTAAGACTGAATTTTGTAGATATTCATTTTGAAATACCAGCAAACAATATGGGGCAACAGATTGCGCCCTTATTGCTCATTCCATTGCTGGAAAATGCTTTCAAATTTACGCCTGATGAGCCTGGTGCACATATAAATATTTTTTTATCATCAAAAGAGAATCAATTCATCGTTTCCATTAGTAATACAATCTCGTATCCAAATGAGCCAGATCGGATAGGAGGAATTGGCCTGACTAATTTAAAAAAGCGCCTGGAACTCTATTATCCCGGTCGGTACAATTATGAAGTTCATGTAAATGAAAATAATTATTTAGTAAAGCTTACCTTAACTCTGACATGATAAAGATCAAATGTATGATTGTCGATGATGAGCCAATTGCCAGAGATATTCTGCAAAACTATTTTCAGCGGGTTCCGGAATTGGAGTTGGTGAAGAGCTGTCGCAATGCGACGGAAGCATATGAGGGTTTGTATAGTCATCCTGTAGATCTTTTATTTTTAGACATTCAGATGCCGATAATAACTGGTACAGAATTCCTCCGATCTTTGCGAAACCCACCGCTGGTAATATTTACAACCGCTTATGCCAATTATGCAGTAGAGGGATTTGATCTGAACTCTGTTGATTTTCTTCTTAAACCCATCACCTTTGAGCGTTTCTATCAGGCAATACAAAAGGCTACAGAACGACTATCTTTAAAACGATTTCCAATGAGGAGGCCTGATGATGTACCAAACTATCTTTTTATCAGACAAGATACCCGTTTAGTTCGTGTGGAGCATAGCAGCATCTATTATATTCAGGCAGAAAGAGATTTTTGCTCAGTTTTCTTGAAAGATAAAAGGTTACTGGCTGGCTTACACCTTAAGCTTTTTGAACAACAATTGCCTCCTGAAGAGTTTGTCCGGGTGCATCGTTCTTATATTGTTAATTTAAAAAGGATTCATGCGATCAAAGGAAATATGATCGAATTGGAAAATGCTGAATTACCTATTGGTACAGGTTATCGTGAACAACTTTTTCAAAAATTGCATCTTAAAGCCTGATGAATCATCGTTGTCCCGGAAATATTCCGAAATAAATCATAGTTAACGCAGCGGTATCATAAATGGCATGTGAGATAATTGCAGGCCAAAGGTTTCCTTTACTCCTGACAACGATTATCGTCCAGTAAAGACCTCCCAGAGTGGCAGATATCACTCCAAAGAACCCCTGCTGAATATGGTAAAGACCAAATAAAAAAGAAGAGGCCACCACACTAATTAGAAATGCCACTCTTGACGAACCAAGTACTTTAATAATGCCAAGACGAATAAAGCCTCTGAAAGCCAACTCTTCATAAATCCCACCCACAATCCAGGCGGCGACAACTGTCCCCAAATAGGCGGGTAGATTGCCTATCAAGAAATTGTACTCTGTATAACGGGCAGATTGCTCAGTAGAAAGGTAGCGGGCTAAAGGTATGTAAATCCAAAGCATAAATGCTAGCCAGGCGAAACCTGTGCTTAAACCGATAATAAAAGCTTTGGCCGATAGACCTTCCCAAGCTAAGCCTATAGCCTTCAGATTTGAACCAAGGCGTTTCAACATCAGATGCATGAGTAGATAGCAAATAATGGCATAGCTGTAAAATGGCAATGGTACAAAGTGCGGGAAAAGCATCAAAAAGACAATGCAAGCAAGAATAGTTGCTTTAGTTACTGGACTATATTTAACCTGTGGGTGCATATCAATATATTTTTTTTACTGTTGTATTGGTTAAAGTGAGGCGCGAGTTATCCTTCAGTATAGGATATATCGCTTTAGTGAAAGTTTTCCCAAGATCAACCGAACTGGCTTTTTGTAATGTCAGTCTTAAAGTGTCAGATTCGTTCTTGTCTTTAAAAAAGGCTGTTGAAGCACCAGTTCCATAAATTGACATTTGGTTGATTTTTAAACTTCTTAACCGCATGGTTGAACCCTCTGATAGATGGAGAGAAAGGGACAATTGCTGAAGCCCATCTATTTCACAATTAATACCAGAGGTACTCAAAGATTCGAGCATGGGTACTGTCACTATTAACCCTGTTGTACATTGCTCCGGTGCTTGGTATTGTTGATTAGCGACCGTGAACAAAATCACTGTGGTGTCCTTATTTTGTTGTAAACTAAAAAATTGTTTTCTGGAGTTCATCAGCATAACACCGTAAGCAGGTCCTTTTACAATCTTGACTGAATATGAATTCCCTCCTCGGATGTCCAGCACACGGAAAGCCTGCGCCGCTATCGGATGAAAGTTCTTATATCGATCATGAAGGTTAATCTTATGGTATTGCGCGACTAGCAACTGATTAGTAATTAGGGTACCAGCTACAAACATCATTAAAAATATAAGTAACATGAGGTTGCTTTTTTTCATGATTTATACCTCCTTTTCGGTTAACTTAAGGTAAGCAATGAAACTTAAGAACAAGGGTAGCAGCAAACTTAAAATAAAGATGATGCCCTGAATGGTCTCTGGCAGATAGACATAAATATTTTCTTCCTGATATACAAACTGAAAATACTCAAATGACATGCTGCTGGTGATACTTGCTTCTCCACTCATGATTTTCATCAAGGCTGCATTCCCGGTCGAAGCAACAATGAACGAGAGTATAATCAGCAATAATGTTTTTACCAATGCTGCTTTTCTGAAAGTCAGGTTGCCGATGAGCAACCAAAGTTGAAAATTAGCAAAAATTAGGTAACAGCTATAAAAACCGTTTTTGAATATCCCCGCTTTGAGGTCTTTTGCCTGTTCCCCTGTGGCAAGCAAGTAGAAAAAGCCTTCAATTACTAGGAAGATAATCGTATAGCCCAAGGCATAAAAGAGAATCGAGTGTATTATAAAAATGATAATCTTTTGTGAGGCAGATGCAGGCATGCCAAGAAACCAGATTACCTTTGAAGAATGGCCGAGGTCTTTATATAGAAAACCTGAAAATGCCAACCCACCTCCGAATAGACCAATCAGGAAAATGCTATTTCCGATGCCACCCGAGAAACTTTGCCGCCAATGCCAACAGATAAAGAAGAACAAAGAAAGACATAAGGTAATGGCAAGGATCGCCAAACCATAAGACTGCGCGTTTTCCAGGTATTGCCGTCGGTTCAATGCTATTATTTTATTCAGGTAGTTTGGATTAATATGCTTCATAATCTAAAAATATTTTTAATCTCATTTGGATGGTATATAGCAGCATTAAACAGCATTTCCAGGTCAAGATTAGAGACTTGATGGCTCTCATTCTTACTAAGTGCCTTTTTCCCGCTGGTGTAGATAATCTTATCTGTTGCATGCTCAATTGGGCTGAAAAAAAGTTTCTCAGCTATTTCTTCCTTATGAGCGTGCATAAGGATTTCACCCTGTTCGATAATAATCACACTGTCAACCAACTCATCGAGGTCTTTGACTTGGTGTGTTGACATAATGGTAATCTTATCAACCCGGTTTGCGGCTGCTACAATTTCCCTGAACTGCACTTTAGAAGGGATGTCCAGACCATTGGTTGGTTCATCCATAATCAGTACATCGGTGTTGGTCGCTAGGGCAAAGGCAATGTAAACCTTTTTCTTCTGGCCAAAAGACAATTGGCGCAGATGACTTGATGGAGAAATACTAAAAATTTGTAGGTACAGATAAAATTGTTCCTGATTGAAGTACGGATAAAATTTCCCGTATATACTGATAAAAACCGGGATAGTCACTGGGGGTAGCTCACATTCCTCCGGAATAAAAAAAAGTTGCTCCAGCATTATGGTGTCACGCAGTCTGGCTTCAATCCCATTGATCAGGCAACTTCCCGAGTGCGGGAATACAAGACCGGCCATATTTTTGATCAAGCTGGATTTCCCGGCACCGTTTCTGCCCAAAAGGCCATAAACTTTGCCAGGTGTCAAAGTCATATTCAGCCCGCGGAAGAGTTGCTGGCTTTTATGATAACTATAGGTTAAATCTTTGATAACAATCATGTTACAAAGGGAAAAATTCATTTTCCCTTTTCAAACCTTTTTCTACCAAGTACATGATATTTCCAACAAGAAGCCATTTATAAGTAATGAAACTTTTATTAGGAGAGATATTATTTAGTTAGGTAATGCGCTGGAGATTCAAGTAATGTAAGTTATTTCAACCCGGGATGATGATTGTTGCGGTCAGTATAACTCTTGCCGAATAAATAATTGCAAAAACTACTATTGAACCAAAATCGAAAAAGTATATAATGTTAAGTTAGCGATTTAATTTAATAGGTAAAGCCTACTATGAAGCTGGTTCGATGTAGAGATTTTACTACTTATATCAACTCTATAAAGTATTACAAAAATTACTCTAAATGAGAAAACCTCCTTGTCAGGGACTTTTGAGTAAACACATTTATTTTTTGGTAACTATTATAAATAAAGTATTAACTTTGAATTGAATATAATCACACACATATGAAAAAAAGACCGATTTTGTTGATTGAGGATGACATCGACGATAAGAATTTCATAGAGGAGGCTTTTAAAGATTTAAATATTGAAAATCCCATACTCTGGTTTGAGACTTGTATAGATGCAAAAGAATTTTTGCTGGAAACATTTGAACAGCCGTTTCTTATATTATGTGATATTAATCTTCCCAGGAAGAGTGGCATAGAATTAAAAAGAGAAATAGATACCAATGAAAGGTTACGGGAGAAAAGCATTCCATTTTTATTTTATACAACTACTGCTAATCAGGATTTTGTAAGAGAAGCCTATACAAAACTAACAGTACAAGGATTTTTTCAGAAAAACCATAGCTATGAACAAACAAAAAACGATATTAAACTAATATACGATTATTGGTCTCGTTGTATACAGCCCAATTCTCAAGAAGTATTCGTATAGTTTATTTTACCATATTTAATTGACTTTGAAAGCTCTGCGAAACAGGGCTTTTTTTATATCTTGTATTGTAAGGATAGAGATAAAATCTTAGAGTTGTAGTATTGGATTTAATAACATTTCAATACCTAAATCTTTATGACCATATTTAAAGTCGTACTAAACATTTATTAATTCGCAAACATTAACAAATCAGTATTCTTTTTAAATAAACTCATTGAAGAATAATTCGTGGCTCTCTCAATTCTACAAATTTAACGCGGGTATAGAATTATATAGCTCAGAGAGATTTTCTTGGAATATACCCCAACCTCCTCATAATATTTCTGATCAAAATTTGTACTGATTAGACCTAATCACGGAAGCTATATTTATACAATAACAAATGTGAGTTGGATAATCTTAAACGCCCTAAGCTGGAATATCTTAAAAAAACGGTTCAAAATAGATGGGTAAAGATAAAACAAAAGTAAAAAAGGCATAATTATTCTATAGAAGTTTTAAGCTGTCCCGAAAAATATAAAAAGTTTGCAAACTTTCGTATATTTGAGACCGAACAGTAATTGTGCCTGACAACTAAGCGGCTAGAAAACTTCAAAATCAGTTTACTTATGGAAAACCGAGTTTATTATGGAGAATATTCTCTAAAGCATTGGATTGATCTAATTCTGAAAAAAAATATTATTCTTCCCGAGTATCAACGTTATTTTGTATGGGAAGAAGATGATGTAAGAAATTTAATTAAAGCATTTAAAGACAAGCTATTTATTCCTCCTGTAACAATCGGAGCGTTTAAAATTGAAGGAGCAAATCAAAACTTAATTCTTGACGGACAGCAACGATTAACCAGTATTTTACTTGCATTTCTTGGCTTATTTCCTGACAAATCTGAGTATAAAAAAACGATTGAAAAATTTGCAGATGAAAATGATGATGAGAATGATGAAAATGATCAACTTGATAATATTTTCGAGTGGAAATTCAATTTATTAATTGAAAGAGGAAATAATAAACAAAGTATTCTCGAACAAATTATTGAGGGTAATTACAAAAAAGTCGACTTCCAGATTGACGATAGATTTCTTGAAACAACGTTTTTAGGCTTCTCTTACCTAGTTCCATATATTTCAAATGAAAAACAACAACAGAAGTATTATTCCTCTGTTTTTAGAAATATAAATATTCAAGGTAAACCATTGTTACCACAAGAAAGCAGAGACTCTCTTTACTTTTTAGATAATGATTTGAAACAGTTCTTCAAGCCTGAATTTTGTAACTTATTTACTGTTAAAAATTCAAGTGGTATATCTAAAATTGATTTTGTCAGATATTTATCTTTATTATCACAATACAAGAAAGACCAAAGTGCGAATAATGTAGCCAGAAGCTATAAGCCCCAAATGGAAAAATATTATGAAGATTATATTTACTCTGTGATAGACGACAATAACTCTAAATATGGAAAGTTTACTGAAATTTTTCCAGACAAAAAATATGATGAGAGTTTTTCTAAATTACATGAAGCCTTAAATTCAATAGATGTTCCAAAGCAGTTTCAATCAATTATTGAATTGGATATGTATTTTTTTGGGATTATATATATAATAGTTTTTGAAAAAAAAATAATAGATATTACAAAAAAAGACGAATTAAAACAAAAAATTGAATCCAAAATAAGTGACTTTAAAAGAGATGGTTCACATACTAGGGCACCAAGTAATTTAGGGCATTTAAGGTCAAGAATTAGTTCTTCAATTGAAATATACCAACAATATGCGTCCTAACATTCACACCGATTTCATATTATCACCAATAACAGACATTCTTAGAGATGTTGTGTCTGCAAGTACAGGAATTGGAAGAGGTATTGAAACATTTCCCATGTGTGATTATATAATGCAGTCGGTATTTGTGAAAATGACTGGATTTCAAGAGCAAAAATTGAAATGTGTTTGTTGGGAATTGGCAACCGTTGATTTCGAATACAGATATGATTACAATACAAAACCAGTTGGAGAACGCTCTTCATATAATGATAAACAATCAATTTATAAAGATTTAGTTGGGCAGATTAAAAAAAGTTCGCCAAATTTCAAAATACCGGATGATATTGATAAAAACAAAATTCTTACAAAATCTAATGAAGTAAAGAATATTTTTGATAATACGAATTTATCAATTTGGTCGCAAAAAAGCTTCAAGGAGTATGAAATTATTTGGAATGAGATAGAAAAAAAGCATTTCGCTAATGATAAAGATAGTTTGTTAACTTCTATTAACGGAGAAGGAATTTGTTTACAAAAAATATATAAAGATTTCTTATATAAACATAGAAATAGAGTTGCACACAATACGCAATCTTATCAGCAAAATTTGCCAACACTAAAGACGTTGATAAATGAAAACTTTAAGTACGAGAATTATTTTGTATGGTTTTCTACACTTGTATTGATAGATGAAGTTTTTATAGAGTTATATAAAAAGTACTTGATGACATTTGATGATAATTAGATTTTTAAAATTTTGGGCTCAATCCTCTCGCGTCAGCATATCATAATTTGCTTATCATCTTTTGAAACCTAAGAATTTCATTCTTTCTTGTCTAGAAAATACTCGTTAATCTTAAATGACAGCAAGTTTTCCCATAGTAAGTAATTCTTCAAGGGTTGATATCTAAATCTGGCTTATTTTATTCTCACCTGTGGTTTAAAATTGATGTTTATTTTAGATGTCTCAAAACCAAACCGTCGAACAATCCTATCTATCCCATTTTATAAATGAATATATAATTGTATAATTGCATTTCCTTTTTGCAATTAAAAACTCAAATAGATTGTACATCTTATAAATAAGATCATCTGACAATTTAAGAGTTGAGTATTTGAGTGTTAATACTAAACTGTATGTGATGGAACAAAACTTACAAACAGAAATAAACTACTTAACCCTTCCAACAAATGATTTGTTAGACAAATTTGGAGAGGGGATGCATATCCCAGGAGCTGGGAGTGCTGCTGCATTTCCGGGACTTCTTGCCATTGAGCTTATGAAAACGGTATGTAAATTGACTATAGCGAGACAAGAGGACAAATATGTTGCAGTGAGGACGGAATTTAAAATCATTCTTGAAGAACTTGAAAATGAAATTAAGCCAAGACTTATGGAGCTCTTTCAAAAAGATATTTCCGTGTTTAACGAAGTTAGCCAGCATCGAATACAAAGAGATAAAGCTAAACTAGAGAATAATGAAAAAGAAGAAAGAAAAATGGCGCGTTTAGCGAACGAGCGTTTGAAAGATGCGACAGAAATTCCATTGGAAATCGCAAGAACTTGTTTAGGAGTAATTGATTATGCATTTGCTATTTTTGACAGAGGTTTTCAATCAGCTAGAGGAGATAGTGGGGTGGCTATTAGTAATTTACTTTCTGCTATTTCGGGTGCATTATTCGTAACTCTTATAAATATAAGAACTGGGAGAAAAAGCCAATGGATTGAAAAGCTAAGAGAGGAAGCAGAAAAAATTGGAAATACTTACAATACAAAACAAAAGCTGGCTTTGACTAAAGTATTTGAATTGTATAAGGAAGGAATAGATACTCAAGATTATCAATTAAAACTAATTTTTGAATAGAAGAACAATCATTGATAATTAAATCTTTCCATATTCGATTTGTAATGAGATTGCAAAATAACCTATCTCAAAAAAATGTCATTAAATCTTTCTATTAGTAAATCTAGAGTATTCAGTCGAAAGGCGTAACTGCTTATAAATCAAATAATTACGTTGTTTTTTTTGCATAATACGCAGCTAGTTACATTCAAAACTACAAAAGAGACTCACACATCCAATAAATCATCTACACTTAATTCCAAAACTTGTGCAAGTTGTTTAAGAATATATGCTGTCGGGTTCGCTCCATCATTTTCATATCGGTTTATAAACTGCTTATCTTTGCCAATACTGTTGGCTAATTGTTCCTGAGTCAGGGCAAGTTCAATTCTTCTCTTGGCAATTTTATTACCAAGCTTTCTTTTGAATTGTTCAGGTGTCAGTTTATTCATACTGCAAACTGGCAATTCTTAATAAATTAAAAGTCAACATATATGTTGACTTTTAATTTATTTTTTTATATTTGTAATTGATTTTGGCATTAAACTAAAGGTCTCGACTGCAAATTCCGACAATTTGAACAAGGCGAGGCGGTAGATTTGATGCCTGTGTGACTACTTTTGCTTACTTTTGGCAATGTAGCACACGGGCTCTACTGTTTTACCGTCCTTGTCGCCGTCGGAAGCGTGCAGTGCGGTAAGTAGTAGTCCTGTGCTACATTGTTTTCCTACCGTAAGAGACTCGTAAAATAGATACGAGTTATGCAGCACTTTTCATTCAATTCCAACCTTTTCGAGGCAGTGTTCTGCCTGAAGGCCAGTCTATGCCCTAAACAGCTCTTCAAAAACATCATTAAGGCTCCGGTATAATCCGGTGTAAGATGGTGCTAAGTCCTTTCTTTAAATATTAATCTAAGCAATTAAAACTATGAACGTACAAAAATACGTAAGGGCATTGCTATGCCTTTACTTTAGCCTATCTATTCATCACCACCTCACCGCTCAATCTCTCAAGGTGGGAGAGAAGATTCCGCCTGAGCTCTGGCACCTGCCGCTCAAAGTAGCTAACCACCCTGAAGGTAAACAAACCCTCACCCTGCATGAGTATAAAGAGAAGCTCATCATTCTGGATTTCTGGGCTACCTGGTGTGCAACCTGCATTAAGTCGCTGAATAAACTGGATACCCTGCAAAAGGAGTTCGGGTCAACAATAGCTGTACTCCCTCTTACTTATGAAAAGGCTGCCTCGGCCTTGTCTGCCTTTAAAAAACGGAAATGGACTTTGCCAACCATAGTAGAGGACACTCTACTGAAGGGATACTTTCCGCACCGAAGTATTCCCCATCAGGTTTGGGTGAAAGGAGGTAAGGTACTGGCCATTACTGGACCGGAATACAGCACCCGTGAAAACATGACTAAAGCAGTAAAAAATGAAAAGATAAATATTCCTTTTAAAGAAGAAAATATAAGCTTTGATCCTGCTATTCCTTTGCTGGTAGAGGGCAATGGAGGGGGTTCGGAAAGCCTGCTGTTTCAATCAGTCATTTCCAAAAGAATTAACGCTAAAATCGGCGGATGGGGCTTCAATAAAAAAGGTTTTAGTATTTATAATTGCGATGCCAAACTCCTTTACTGGAATGCTTATCAGGATATTATCCCCTGGCATGACAGAGAAAGTCGCATTATTTTTGAAATCGACTCATCCCTGAGATCCAGGCTCGATTATTCCTTTTTCAAAGATAATATCGATCGGGGTGACAGAACAATGATTGACCAATGGCTGGAAGAAAATACCTATTGTTATAACCTCGTTCTTCCCTTTGAACCGGATCGGAATACCCTATTGAATCGCCTGAAAGCAGACTTAGCCTTGTTCTTTCCCCGAAAACTTGGTATACAAAGTCAGACGGAAGTCCGTAGAATGCTATGTTATTCTTTAACCACCCAGCCTCATCAGCATCCGCAGCAGAATCATGTCAATCCTGCTGGTAAAACACTCAGACATTTTTTCAATAACATAGCTTATGCTAATGGGAAATCGGATAAACCCTTCTATCTGGATATTGATGAAAACTTATCAGAAAATAGCAGAATTACCGTGCCGGACTCCCTGGACCTCAAAAATCTAAAAGAAGTAAACAGGTTATTAAACCTTCATGGATTTGCCCTGAAGGAGCAATATCATCTGCTGCAGGTATTAGTGATTAAACCCTTTCAAAGTCAAAAATTATGAAAAAAGCTATACTATTGACCGCATCTATGTTTTTCTGGACACATAGTTATTGCCAAAAAACTTTTCATGGCAGAGTCGCTTCGGAAAGCGACGATAGTGCGGTCTCAGGTGCCTATCTGGCCAATAATGAAGGACAGGTTTTGGCACAAACGGACAGCATGGGTCATTTCAAGCTGCTATGGGTCAAAGGAGTAATCAGAATCTCGCATGTAGGATTTGTAACGGTTTACTTCAACCCTGATACCCTTAAGTCAGCAACTTTTACAGTACTACTTCGGCCTAGTATCAATATGCTTGAAGAAGTGCAGGTAATTACCGGCTACCAGAAGTTACCTGGAGAGCGAAGTACTGGATCATTTGTCAATGTCGGAAACGAATTGCTTAACCGGGTTTCTGGATATGATGTAATTTCAAGACTGGAGGGAGTAACCAATGGGCTGGCGTTCGATAGAAGAGGATTAAACAGGGAAAACCTCAGTCGTTCACCTGAATTGAGAATCAGAGGAATCAATACTTTGTATGCAGAGAGCAGTCCGCTGATTGTATTGGATAACTTTCCCTATGAAGGCAGTTTGGACAATATTAACCCAAACGATGTATTATCCATAACCGTATTAAAGGATGCAGCGGCGGCAAGCATCTGGGGTGCTCGTGCAGCAAATGGCGTAATTGTCATTACGACTAAAAGGGGTGGGGGAGGGCCTCCTAAAATTTCATGGAATATCAACACGCAGATAAGTGCCATGCCCGATCTTTATTACAACCCGCAGACTTTGGCATCCAAAGATTTTATAGCCATTGAGCGGGAGCTATTTGGTAAAGGATTCTATGTGGCCAATAATAACCGGGCTTTTACTCCGGCTGTGGAACAATGGCTGAAGGTAAAAGAAGGCCTGCTGTCGGCGGATGAAGCAGAGAGAATCATAAGCGGCTATGAGAAGCATGATATCAGAAAGGAGGCGCAGCAATGGCTGTATCAAAAAGGGGTTTCCCGGCAATACAACCTGAGCATGCAGGGAGGTACAGAGAAGCATACCTATTATTCCTCAGTCGGGTACGACCAGCAATCTTCCTACGTGCAGGAAAATACAGCACGCCGCTTAACATTTACCACCGCCAATAATTATTCTTTTACCTCAAAATTACATGCGGGATTAAACCTGAACTTTATTACCCGTAATTCCAAAAATAATGGCTTAACCTTGTCTGATATGGAAACTACCGGCATTCAAACGATCTATCCTTATGCTTCTTTGGCAGATGCGGCTGGTAGTCCGCTTCCAATACCCCGGGACTATAGAGATTTGTATAAAGAAACCACTGCTGCTGCTGGTCTATTGGATTGGAACTACTATCCACTTTCGGAAGTCAGGAAACGAAACCATACGGCACAGGAAATGGAAAGCAGAATCAGTACCTCTTTGTCCTACAACTGGACTCGTACCATAAGTACAGAACTTCTATACCAATTCCAGCATTTCACCAGTCAGAATGAGCAGATTTATGAGGAAGAATCTTATTACGTTCGTAACCTTATTAATCGATTTACGCAGAAAGATGGCACGCGCATCATCCCCAACGGGGGCATTTATCATGCCGCGAATGGGAATGGAAAGATTCAATCAGGTCGATTACAGCTGAATTTTAATGAAAACTATACAAATAGTACCATGGATGGAATTGCCGGAGTCGAGCTGAGAGAGAACCGGCAGGTATCTTTTCCTGGTGCCCTGCTGTATGCTTATGATGCAGGTTTGGGTCAGGGTCAGAACATTTTCAACTATGCGGCTTTCTATCCGGTTCGACCGGAATCACAAAGCCGTGTTCCCGCCGTAGGACAACAAAGAAGAACGGTAACAGACCGGTATGTTTCGTATTATGGAAATTTGGGATATCATTATCGTACGAAATACACCATTACTGCCAGTGCCCGCTGGGATGCTTCCAATCTTTTTGGTGTGAAAACCAATCAGAAAGGAGTACCGCTCTGGCATACAGGTCTTGGCTGGGCGCTGAGTAAGGAAGATTTTTATCAATTGAAATTCCTTCCTTATTTGAGAGTTAGACTTACATATGGTAGTGCAGGTAATACGGTAAAGAATATCACTGCCTATCCTGTCTATTCCTACGTTGCTTCAGACAATGTATCCGGCCTTCCGTATGGTCAGCTTCAAACAGCAGGCAATCCGGATTTGAGATGGGAAAAGACCAGTACTGGCAATATGGCTTTAGACTTTGCCTCAAAAAACTCCCGGGTAAGCGGAAGTATAGAATATTACATAAAAAAGACCACAGACCTCATAGGAGAAAGCATCATGGATCCTACCACTGGTATTGTCAGTCGTAGCATATTACCCACGGGAGTAGTGAACAGGATTAATTATGCCTCCACCCATACAAAGGGAATAGATGTAGAAATAAAAACAAGAAATACATCCGGTCCGGTTTTGTGGGAAAGTGTATGGATGTATAATTATGTAAACAACCGCGTGATTAAGTATAATGCCAGTCAGCGTATTCTTGCTTCTGCTTTTGTGGCGGGCCCGGTACCCAAACCTGGTAATAGTATTGATGCGATATATAGTTATCCCTGGTTTGGTCTTTCCTCTGTCAATGGCAGTCCTCTGGTACCTGTAGAAAATGGTGCATTGGGCTCATCTCCGGAGAGTTATAGCCGTTACATGGGGTCGCTTACACCGGATGACTTAACCTATCATGGATCTGCTGTTCCTGTCCATACAGGGTCCTTAAGAAATACGGTAAAATGGAAAAACATTTCGTTCATGCTTACTCTCCTATGGAAAGGCGGATATTTCTTCAGACGAACCGGAATGGATTATTTCGGCCTGATTAATAACAGCACAGTCCATAAAGACTATTATAACAGATGGCAAAAAACAGGTGATGAATTAATAACTCATGTGCCTTCGTTTCCTGTCTCTTTGAATAATAACCGGGAAAACTTGTACAGGTATGCTGAAGTACTGATAGAAAAAGGAGATCATTTGAGGCTGCAGGATATAAGTCTGAATTACACTTTGCCTGCAATGAAAGCTTTTCAAAGATTGAATATTTACCTCAATTGCCGGAATGTTGGTATCCTCTGGAAAGCCAGCAAAGTAGGGCTGGATCCAGATTATCCCAATTCCCGTTACCCTAATCCCAGCGTTTTTTCTATTGGTCTATCCGGAACCTTTTAATTTTCAAAAGAGATGAACAGAATAATTATAACTGCATTTTTGATTGGGCTATCGGCCTGTACAGATTCCTTCTTGTCTGTTAAACCAGATTCTGCCCTCGCCATACCGGCAGTATTAAAGGATTTGCAGGCATTATTGGATAACAGCAGTATGATGAATGCCCGCAACCCAAGCGAATTGGGAGAAATCGGCGCTGATAATTACATGATTGCTTTTAATCAATGGGAATTGCTTACCAATCCCTACCAAAAAAACGGACATATCTGGGCAAAGGATGTATACGAGGGCATACCCGTGAATGACTGGGTCTATGCTTATTCCAAAATTTTGTATTGCAATACGGTCTTAGCGGGTTTAAAAAAAATACCCAGAAATGCTGGTAATGCATTAGCCTATGATAATATTGAAGGATCAGCTTTGTTTTTCAGAGCTTATACCTATTATCAGCTTAGTCAATTATTTTCCAAACCTTATGATCAGCTGACTGCCAATAATGATTTAGGAGTTCCTTTGCGACTGGAAGCGGAACTGGAATCTGCCGTGTACCGGCCGAAATTATCAGTTGTTTACCTGAAGATTATAGAGGATCTACAGATGGCTTCAGAGAAACTGCCGCAAAATCCTTTGGCTCCCCAAAGACCATCCAATACAGCAGCGTTTTATCTTTTATCTCGGGTGTATCTCCATATAGGTGAGTATGAAAAATCATTACAATATGCCGAAAAAGTACTGAATGCATATCCTACTCTAACAGACTTTGCGAAAATAGATCCTAACCTTCGGTATCCTTTTCCGGTAGATGTGCGAGTAAACAAAGAAGTGATTTTTCATACGTGGATGCAGTCAAATGTCATATTTTCATCTTCCCGATTGCAGATACCTCCTGATTTGGTAGAATTATATGATGAAAACGATTATCGTAAACGCATTTTCTTTTTTTTGAACAACGGGCTATTGACTTTCAAAGGCTCTTATCAGGGCTCATCCGTTTTTTTTACCGGCTTTACCACACCCGAAATGTATATAACAAAAGCTGAATGTTTGTACCGGCTGGGGAAAGAGAAGGAAGCCGCTCTGGTGTTAGATCATTTTTTATCGTTTAGAATAAAAAACTACAGGAATACAGGGCTGTGGGGACAAACGCTTTTAGACAAAATACTGGAAGAGCGGAGAAAAGAGCTTGTGTTCCGGGGAGTGAGATGGGAAGATTTGCGCAGATTAAATAAGGAAGTCGCATTCCAAAAGCGCATTACAAGAAATCTTAACGGTTTGCTATACGAGCTGAAACCCATGGACAAAAGATATGTATGGCCCATCCCTGATGACGTGATTGCGATCAGTGAAATTGAACAAAACGAAAGATAAAATACCAAACGGAGCCATCAGTTTTTGCCAATGGCTCCGTTAAGCAGTTTTAATCCTCAACGCCAGCTAATCCTCGGGTATAGCCAAGGTCATTGGCTTCCGCGACTGTACTTGGCTTCGGATTATCTGTATCCAGCTGGATTTTGCAGAAATTTTCCGGATGATCAATGACGCAGCTGCCAGACGGTGCTGAGGTCATACTCCCGATGTTCCCTAAACCATCTACTTCATACCACTCCAGTGAGAACTTATTACTTTTTTCTGCCATCTTAAACGACATAGTCGCAACCAAAATCAATAGGGCAGATGCCCAAACGAAATGTTTTTTCACGAAAGTTTTCATAATTAAAATACATTAAAATTAAAAATATATAGGAAGCCTTTAGGCCGGCAAGCCCTCAGCAGAATCGCCTCCAGCTATCCTGCCTCGTTGTGGGTTCGTCAGATAAACACCTGCGGCACTAAGGGCCATGAAAAACAGGTTAAAGAAAAAGTGTTGTTTCCAGGTAAGGCTGCTGATGACAGACCCGCAGCCACAAGGGAGTTGATCCCATGCACCGGCCAGTGCCAAACCAATGTAAATAGTAAAAGACGACATCAATCCTAGAGAAAGCAGCATTCCGTAATACTGTGTGCGCGGAATCAGAAGAAATACTATGGTAAGGCTTTCCAACAGAGGCAGGGAGTAGATAAGAATATAACCCAAAGAATCGCTGAATGGCTGCCGCAGGATGCCTGTCGTAAAGATGGTAAAATCCAAAACCTTATCCAGGGTAACAGGTATCCAAAGAGCCAGCAGTATCAGGAGTAGAAGTTTTGTTTTCATAAGGATATTGATTTTACCCTACAAAGTTCTTCAGCTCTTTTCACATGTGAAACAGAAAATTGGAAGCGAATTCAGGATAACCAGGCCTATTTCTTTCCAATTTTTCACCTGATTTTCTTAAATTTTTCATTCGCATCTTTTGATAGATGTGGAAGTGATGGGAGAGGGGTAGGGGAATGCTCTCAGGCAAGGCTGTTTTGCTGAAAATCGGCCAGTATCATGCTTCCTGGTTTTTTTTTTTTGGCAGTTTATGCCATACGAATTTTGAATTTTTTCATTTCGTATCGGAAAGTACTCTCATCATTATACCCTACCTGATAATAGATATCGCTTACAGGTAGATTTTTAATTTTCATTAAAATTAAAGCCTGGCGCAGTCGGCATGAGGTGTAATAATCTCGTATGGTAATATTAAACTCAGCTTTGAAATGATTTCTAAGCGTACGCTCGGTCATTCCGAAATAATCTGCAACCTGCCGGGAGTTCAGATTAGCATCGGAGAAATGCAGGTCTAAATAGTCCTTTACCCTATAAGGCATGCGCTTCAGCTGCTGCGCTGCCAGTACATTGTACCGCTCCAAAGTTCGTGAAATATATAATCGCAGCAAACCATCCAGAGAACCGACTCCATTAGCCATTTCAGCGTAAATATTTCTGAGCCATCTCAGGACATGCAGATCCATGCGGCAATAAGGGAGCATAGCATAGGGATATTCTTCTGCATCCAGTGCAGTCAGGTATTTTTTTAAGACCGGCAGATCTTTGGATACAAATGCCAGCCACTCCGGCAATATTGAGATGCATAAGGCTACATGTCTTCCAGGTGATATTTTTACTCTATATAAACCCCTGTCATTATAAGTCACCGCATAATGCCTTTCTCTGGCATGGGAAATAAAAAGACCATCCGTGTCCGTGAAATCAATACTGCCATGCAACATAAAAAATAAGAAATGCTGTTTTTCATTAATTTGATAAGTCATCCGGAAAGGGGAATGGCTGTTTACCTCCAGCAGCTCAGCATAGAATGGTCGGAAATTCAGTATTTGACTGAGTAGGCTGGCAGAATCAAACCGGGTATACAGCGACTCTTGCGCCTTGGCAAAAGGGTAAAGACGATTTTCCGGTAATTCGTGATGAACGCTTAACGGTGGTGAATCATATAGAAATTCATATGGCTTTTTCATGACTAACCCGATTAGATGCCATCCGGCCAAGCAAGGATTTAGTTTTTTTCCTGAAAAGATTTCTAATTTATTTTTCGGATTTTAATGTCAAATTAAAAAAAAGTTAGATTATTTCATATAGGTATGAAATAATTTTTTACATTTATTTCTGAATATCCATAATTAGCATGCTTAGGAGCCATGGATGGACAGGAGGTTGAAAGAGAGATAGTCAAACGCAGATGGCTTGATATAGCCTGAAATACCCTATTTTGATTCTGCGGTTTTCCGGAAGTATCAACAGCCTGGTTCAGTTTATTAAGTAGTGGTTACGTAGGTATCAAAAAGATTAGGTAGCTGCTATAAATAATGATTTACTGAACAGCTGCCCTAAAATAGTCCTGGGCTATTCTGAAGCGCTATACCTACTTTGCTAAATTAAATCTTTAAAGCCTGAGTGAAATGAAAAAAGAAAGGAAAACAACACGAGGACCGATTCGGGAAAAGTCCAGAACCATGGATAAGCTGGTAGATGCCGTGGGTAGTTTATTGTTAAAGAAAGGATATACAGGTATCAATGGACTTAGTATAGCGAAAGAAGCAAAGGTGGACAGCAGCCTGATTTATAATTATTTTGGCTCAGTTAATAAGCTGATAGAAGCTTATATTAAGAAAACGGACTTCTGGACACCGGATACCAATGAACAACTGCAGGATATTCTGGAAAATCAAAGCAAACTGGATCAGGCTGATATTATCCATCTGCTGCAAAACCAGTTTACCGCTGTATTAAGCAAGAAAGAACGGCAAAGGATACTGCTTTGGGAAATCAGTGAAAGCAATACTGTTCTCAGGAAAGTATCCCAGGACAGAGAAGATTTGGGAGAAAAACTGTTTGAGCTCTTCGAGGGCGACTTCCAGCATACACATCTGGATCTGAGAGCTATCCTTGCCATTCTGATAAGCGGCCTTTATTACCTGTCCCTGCATGCTGCCAATAATGGAACTACCTTTTGCGGGGTAGATATCAATGAGCCGGAAGGGAAAGGCAGGATTGACGGGGCTCTGCAGCAGATTATCAATTTGTGTTATGAAAAAGTAAACTAAGCGTACCGCTCTAATAACATCCGGATTTGCTATTGAACCATATAAACAGATTTATTCAAATGGAAACCAATACGCTAAATATACACACCGGAAACTATGAACACCTATGAAAATTCATATATTTTTGAATGGATTGATTCATTAATTTCGCAAATTTTAGATCCACATCGAAAGGATTTTTTAATTCTGAGTGAAGAACAAATGGCTGAATTGACTATAAAAATTCAGCAAGAGAATATCCGGTTAAAATCCCTGATCAGGCATCAGCTCTTTTCTCTTACCAATCAGCTTAAAAAGCAGGTATTGATTAGTCAGTATTATTCTGCCTTGACGCTCTTATTGAATCAGGTGCTGCATTACAGAAAGGATAATCCCTTTCAGCAGAATGCGATGGAGCAGGCTGTTTACCTCATCCAATCCAGTTTAGAAGAATTATTATCCTTTATTGAAACCCGCTATTTTATCCTTATTGATCCGGAAGTGCAGGTTTCCGCGACTTGTTACGAGGCAATACAGAAAGAAATGAAAGTGCGTGTCCAGGCTTTAACCAACCGACTCGATCCGGAATATTTGAAAGATGCGTCATTAAGGGTTATTCTCCAAAGGTTATACCGTTTTATAGAGGGCAGGCTTCCTCCAGGCAAAGTCACTTATAGGACTGTTTTTTATAAGAAGGCATTGCTGAAGGGACTGGAAGAACTGCAATGGAAAAAAAATGAACCGGAAGATTTCAGTGAACTGGATAAACTGCTGATTTATCTCAATTTTAACTCAAAAGCCTATATAAACCTGCTGATTACTTATTTTAAAGGGAATGGGTGGGAGAGCAGGACAGTTGTTGAAAAAATCAGCAGGCTGCAGTTTTTTCATAAAGCATTCAAACAAATTCATCCAAAACCAAAAATTATTCTTAATCCGCAGTATTACGGTCTCCAAACCATCATTAACAACTGGTTTGAACAGGAAATTACCTATCTGAAAGAAACGCTGCATCTGCCCGTTTCGCCTTCCACCGCAATCGGGGGTCTTCAAGATACACTCCCCAAAGTGAAGCAAAAAGTTCTGTGCAATTTGTCCTCAGACCAACTGGCTTTGATTCTCAGAGCCGCCGATGAGGCAAAAATACTGGTGGCTCACTCCATGAGTGAAGTATTCAAAACCATCGTGCCTCATCTGTCAACACCTCATAAAGAGGAACTTTCGTATAATGCTATGAGGGTTAGAACCTATAATGTAGAAGACCGGGATAAGGAAATAGCCATTGCGATGCTTGAAACGATTATTAAAAAGATAAAAACCTTTTAAAACTTAAATTCAGCGTATTTGTTTGAGTAAACAAATCCATTACTTTCTTCAATCCTTTGCATTGAGCAGAATAAATTTCTCCTTAAACTGGCCATAGTTTTGCTAAAACCTTCACCTGTGAAGAGCATATACAATAAGACAAGGAATGCTCGTAACATAATAGCCGGTTATTCCTTTTCAATATCATAAGAATAACAAAAATGAGGTGGCGGAAAGTAACAACAGATAAAAACCATCCTGCAAAATTGCTTAATCAAAAATAGACGTACCGGTGCCAGAAAGGAAACTACTTATTTACTTTTCCTTCCTCATACATCGCGTTGATATTATCCTGTATGGCTTTTTGCAAGCGTTCCAGATCAGTGGACTCATTGATGTCTATACCACAAAACAAACTGCCGTTGTACTTGGCATGAAGTACCAGATAATAAATGCCTGCAATCTGAAGCGCCAGCTTGGCTCTTATATCAACACCGGTATTGGCGAAGTCAGGTTCAATAATCTGAAACAAATGTTCACCTATTTTTTCTCTTTTGTCAGCTACTTTACGAAGTGTTTTGTTCTTTTCTCCGATTTCCCAGTGAATGATCCTTTGCAGCACCTTGTCTTTCATCATCCTGTCTAACTGGCCATGAAGCAAGACGGTAATGTCTTTTCGCCCGATGTTTTCCGGATGTTTGAGTAATTCCGAAATAATTTTCTGATCGGCCATATTCCAGAAGTCTCTCTCCAGGATATAGGTTTCGACCAGATTATCAATGCTCCCAAAATAGGTCCAAATCAGCTTTTTATCTAAACCGGCTTCAATGGCTATATTCGGCCCGGTCAGCGCAGTATATCCTTTCTTTTGGATAACTCTCCCTACGGCTGCTATTAATCGCGTCATGGTTCGGGCTTTCTCCCTGATGGGGCCAGCCGTTACTTTTCTTTGCTTGGTACGCTGCTGTTCAACATCTGTATTTTTTTTGCCCATTGCTTTTACTATATAGATAGCGCAATGTTCAACTTTTTATTGATATAATCAAATGCATTAAGTGCTTTATCCAAATGTTCTTTTGTGTGAGTAGCCATCAGACTCATCCTTATTCTGGCATCCTTCAGGGACACGGCCGGGTACATGATAGGATTGGTATAAATACCGCATTCCAGCAGCAATTTACCTGCCTCACAGTTTTTCTCTATATCTCCGATTTTTACGGGAATGATAGCCGAGGAAGTAGTGCCGATATCTAAGCCCAGGCTTGTCAGACCGCTTCTGTAGTAATCAATATTTTCCCATAGTTTTTTCTGCCAAAACGGTTCCTCATCAACCAGGTCAATAGCCCGGCTTACAGCGGAAATGGCCGGAGTCGCAGCTGCGGAAAAGGCATACTGCCTGGATTGAAACTGTAAGTAGGCAATGAGTTGAGGGTCCGCGATCACATAACCGCCCACATTACTGAATGTTTTGCTGAATGTTCCGGTAATGATATCCACCTGATTCATCACTTTAAAATACTCCATGGCTCCACGCCCTGTCTCGCCGATCACTCCAATACCATGCGCATCGTCTACTAACAGCACCCCTCCGTACTGATGTGTGACATCTAATATGTTTTTTAACGGTGCCATATCCCCATCCTGAGAATACACCCCATCCACAATAACCATTTTCGTTCGGTATTTATCTCTAACGTTTATCAATATACGTTCCAATGCCTCCAGGTTATTATGCAGGAAGCGTTTGACTGTGGTCCCCTGTATGCCTTCGTATACACTGGCATGAACTGCCATATCCACAATCGCTATATCGTCTTTTTTTAACAGGCATTGCAGGGAGGCACTATTCGAGGTATAACCGGTAGTATACACAATAGCGGAGCCTTTGGGTCTTTTGAAAAAGGCGGAAAGCTTATCCTCTAGTGCCTGGTGGTATTCGAAATAGCCACCTATCAGCGGAGAGGCTCCGGCTCCGGTGCCATATTTTTCAATTCCCGCCATCGCTGCCTTTTTAATTTCAGGATGTTGGGTAAAGCCCAGATAATCATTGCATACAAAGCTGACATAACTGCCCTTTCTGATCGTGCCAAATTCCTCCAATGTTACTTCCGGTCCGCAGCCGGAGGTCACCAGTAAGCGATAATTCATGTACCCGCTGACTTTGAGATAATCCAGGTACTCTTCGTGTGCTTTTGCTCTTTGAAAGATATCCATCTCAGGGATGTCTTCAAAGTCTTTGAAACTTTTGTGGGATAGATTGTTTGCCATACCATTTCATATTGAATAATTAACACTAAAAAACTCGTCCTTCTTACTTGCAAGTATTTTAATACCCTTTATTCAGTCACTGGCTCACGTAGATTTGGCGGAGATATAGCAATACAAGCAATGGTTGATAAGAATACTCTATAAAGATTCAGCCGTTTAGCAGATGATAAAAGTTGTTTAAATAATTCTCTATCAAATGAAATAATAATTTATGTTTTTTCCAAATTTTTTAGTCGGAAATCAAATAATTATATAATATATCTGGATTAATGATCATAATTGACTACTATGAAACTGATAAAATTTACTCAAATGTTAATTATATATCATTTATTAGAGAAATATATTATTGCTTTAAGTAAAACTAAACAAAGTCCTGTCTTTCTTTATGTTCAGTATTCCTTCTAAACAGATGGGAAAAGTTGGGGACTAAGGCCCATTTATATGTGCATACAATGACAGCTGAATAGTCCCGGATTGACGTAGCGGATTGAGTCTCTTTTCTGTTTGCCACACTTATATGTCTAACTAAAAAATACAGATTTGAAGCATAGGCCCATAGCAATCTATAGTCTATCGGATAAAAGGTGGTTCATTTCTTTTTTTTAAGGCAAGTTTTTTGTGCTCTCTTGAATATTTCAGGCCATTTAGAATTTATAATTATATCCTGCACGAACTACCTGTGTTTCATAATAATCCGTACTTACATACCTGAAGCCATCCCCCAAAATCTGTTTTTTTATGATCATGGTATTGAATAAGTCAGTAGCATTCAGGAAGATTTCTCCTTTGGCAAGGATCTTTTTTATCCCGGCATCAACGGAGAAGCGCGTACCTATCTTCCCTTGCGGAATAATATCAGGCGCCAGATAGACAGCTACGAACTGTGCATCTACTTTTTTAGACAGGTGTAGCGTGCCGCTTAATTTTACATTACCTGATATCAGTTCTTGCTTATCTGCTGAAAATGTATGGGGAGTCGGATATTTGTTTTCAACGGTAAAAGCATTGATAATATTTTTGTAAATATTGGTATTTAAATTAACAGTAAAAACAGGGCTTATTTCTTGCGAAAGCAATAACTCCACACCTGAATTGTAGCTGCGCCTGGCGTTCTGGAAGATGGCGTAAATCAGATTGCTGCCGGGAACAATACTGGAAATGCGGGTAATGGTGCCATCTGCTATGCGATGATAAATAGCAGAGTATAAATAACCTTTTGACCAGCCCGTTTTATAACCCAATTCCAATGAATTGGTAAATTGTGGCCCAAGGGCAGGATTACCGACTTTAATAATTTCAGCATCATCGTATTTCGGAAAAATACGGATATCTACCTCATTCGGACGGTCTACCCGACGGTTATAAAAAAATGACAGCTTATTAGTTTGATTTATTTTATAGGCTAAACGCACATTCGGAAAGGGCTGTGTATAATCATACCCATCACTTTTATACGTGTTATGATTAGGATTCACTTCATAACGTACGCCTACGTATTCCATGCGCAACCCGGCTTCTAGTTCATATTTTGGGTTCTCAAATACATAAGTTCCATAGATGGCTGGAATTGTTTCTTTATAAGTAGCTGCCCCTCCGGCATTTACATCAAGCGGAGAATTCAGCCCCGGAATAAATAGCATATTGGTAGGAATCACCCTGCGTCTGAACTTCAATCCGGTTTCAAAACGGCCATACTTCAAGGGACGGATATAATCTATATTCAAATCTCCCACATGCTCATCTGAAATCAGTTTGAAAGCATCCAATCCTGTATAAGTAGGCATGATGTTCGTAAAGAAATATTTTTCATCTTCGCGATGAAAGGTATAATTGAATCCGATATTCAGCAAATGTCCTGCTTCTTTGAATTTGTGCTGATAAGCTGCTGAAGCCATGACAGTTGTTTTCAATTCATCTTCCAGAAATTGCCAGAGGCGACGTCTTTCAGTCAAATCAGCATTGAAAAATGGCTCATCTCCATTATCAAGAATCTTCTCACTACTAAAGAAACCCGATACTGTCAGCATATTGCCGGGATTCATATGCCAGTCGATACCTGCTTTCACAGTAGGTAAACTGGTGCGTCGGTTACGTTTGGTTTGTTGTCTGACTACATCACCATCATTATAATACCTTTCAACAAACTCATTTTTATTGAGTGTCTTGGTATATAAATAATCTCCCTGAAAAAAAGCGTTTATTTTGTTCCGGCGATAATTGAGCGACAAAGAAGGATTAATTTTAGGCGTTGCCTGATATTGCGGACGAATAGAGGGAAGGTTCTCCTGTTTGATCCAAAGCGCTCCTAAGCCTCCGGCTAAACCTACCTTCCCATTAAAACCTTCCTGTTTATTGGTTTTATAAACGATATTGATGATTCCGGCATTCCCATTGGCATCATATTTGGCAGAGGGATTATTGATGATTTCGATTTTTTCGATGGCAGAGGCAGGAATATTATCCAGGCTTGTCTGGCTGCCAAAGCCTGTGAGGGCTGTTTGTTTGCCATCAATTAATACGGTTATCTTATCGCTTCCACGCAATTGTACTTTACCATCCTGAATAGTGACTCCGGGCAGATTCTGCATGGCCTGCAGCACCGAACCTCCACTTTGACTGAGATTATCCGCCAAGGCAAAGGTCTTTTTATCCATTTTATTATCAACCTCATCTTGTTTCGCCGTGACCGTTACTTCGTTCAGCAAGGCTACTTTTTCAGTCAGTTCAATTGTAGATATATCTAAAAATGCACTCAGGTTACCTACAAACAGCGGTTGTTTCTTGGTGATATACCCTATAAAGGAAAATTCCACGATATAATTCCCAGGCTTGATATTACTCAGGGTAAACCGACCTTCCTCATTGGTAACCGTACCACTGATAAAGCTACTGTCCTTTTCATTTTTCAGCACCACATTCACGTAAGGCAAAACTTCTTTCTTGCTTTGATCTTTTACATTACCTGAGACGCTCACGCCTGATACCTGTGCAAAACTCCCCAGCGGCATCAGGAAAAGTAAGATAATTAAATACTTCATTGGATTAGTCGTAGTTTTTAAATGAGATTCTAATGAACCTTGGAATGCTCATACAAATGACTAGTTACATTTTGTAGAAATTTTGAATTTATTGGAAAGTGATAGAAAAATAATGCTGATTGTCAGTGAAAGTATAAGTGATGGACCAGTTATACCGATTACAGATTTCTTTCACAATGGCCAGTCCTAAACCACTGTTGGGTGATTGCACCGAGGCTGAAGCGAAACGCTTAAATAGCGTATCCTTATTTAATGAATGGGTGCCGGAATTATAAATACTCAGCACGGGAGCCTGATAGGTAATACCTATTTTCCCATTCTCAATATTGTGTCGTATGGCATTGACTAGCAAATTTGTGAGCATAATCTCTAAAAGATGCCTGTTCCCTTTCACAATGATGGGCTCTTCTACAGGATTTTCAATGCTGATTTGTTGATTGGCAGCATAATCTACCAGGATTTCTATATTTTCCTCCAGTATCTCGTTTAAATATACCGTCTGCTCATCGGCATATTGATGGTTCTCTATTTTGGCAAGCAATAAAAGGTTTTTATTGATACGTGACACTCTCGCAAGCGGCGTATGCAGGCTGGTAATTAACTCCAATTGTTTTTTGTTAAGGCTTTTATCCTGCAGCAATAAATCAATTTTTGCTTTTAATAAGGCCAGCGGCGTTTGCAATTCGTGTGAAGCGTTTTCAGTGAATTGCTTTTGTTGATTGTAAACGGCAATATTGTTGTCTATCAGTTTCCCAAGCGCCTGATTGAGCTCTTCAAACTCTTCAATCTCCGAAGGTGCCAATTGGATAGTCTTATGGCTATTCAAATCAAAACTTTTCAAGCGGTTCAAGGTATTTTTGAAGGGCTGCCATATCTGAGTAGCAATTTTTCTATTGAGTAAGATAAATCCTACTACCAATAGAAAGAAAAATAGAATCGTAACGACTGCAATAGCTATTACAGTTTCATGGGTTTCTTCTACATTGGTTTCTACTGATAAATGATAAGGGTTGCCCTGAATATAAAAATAGGTGGAACGCCCTCTGAAACGCTCAAAAACTTCCTGTGCATACAAATTGGGTCTGATGACCTCATATACGCTGTCCTGTCTTA
The DNA here is from genome assembly GCF_002855535.1 of Emticicia sp. TH156. NCBI lineage: Bacteria > Pseudomonadati > Bacteroidota > Cytophagia > Cytophagales > Leadbetterellaceae > Emticicia > Emticicia sp. TH156. The sequence goes on along the minus strand of NZ_PKRS01000003.1, from coordinate 106,630 downwards.
TGGCATTCGGTTGAACCGGGCTGATTTTTACACCCGGCTGAATCTGACTCCAGATATTGATTGCATCAGTAATCTGCTTACTGCTCAGGTTGATTTTCTTAAAACCATCTTTTATATGGCCTTCAACGGTTTTATTATGTACATCAATCTCATGTAACCAGATTGTATCGACTACCCAATAATACGCCGGAATACTCAGAACCAGTATGATCAAAGCATAGAGTGTAAAAGCACGTAAGGGTTTATTTAATAATTTGCTCATATTTCCCATTTGTATCCTGTGCCATAAATGGTTTTTAAATAGTTCCCGCAACCCGCATCTGTCAGTTTTTTCTTTAGATTTTTAATATGCGCGTAGATAAAATCATGATTGTCCAGCATATCGGCTATATCACCTGAAAGGTATTCTGCTAATGCACTTTTTGATACGACGCGATTTTTATTGCCTACAAAAAATAGCAAGAGACCAAACTCTTTGCGGGTCAGGTTTACCACCTCATTATTTACCTTAACCGTCTTTGCCAAAACATCAATCTGTAATTCTTTTTGATCAATCGTATTGGCATTGTTGAATTGCCTGCGACGCATCAGTGAATAGATACGGGCGGATAACTCAGGTAGGTGGAATGGCTTGGCAAGGTAATCATCTGCACCCAATTTCAGACCCGCTACTTTATCATCGATGGCATTTTTCGCAGAAATGATAATGACGCCCTCCTGTTTATTTTGTTCTTTAAGGGCTTGCAGAATTTGTAAGCCATTGCCGCCAGGCAGCATCAGATCCAGCAATACACAGTCATAATCATATAGATGAATTTTTTCGATTGCCTGTTCATACGTAGCAGCAAATTCGCACAGATATTTTTCTGTTTCCAGATAATCGGCAATGTTCTGCGCCAATTCTTTTTCGTCTTCTATAACCAGTATCTTCATACCGACAAAAGTAACCTCTCAATTCTGAATTAATTTAGAATTGAAGGAAATAAGTGATAGATATTTTAATGGATAAAGCTACCCCATAAGCTACTTTACGCACCTAATCCCATAAATATTGTTCTGTTTCTGCCTTTTCATATACATTTTTTGTGCATTCAGAATTTCTTCAAAATCTCTGTCAATCTTCGCAGCTCCATCAAAACACACATTTTTATGAAATACTTATTTTTCAATTTCTTCTTCTTTTCATGGATTCATTATTCCTCCGCTCAGGTAACATCCAGTTTTGGAAATAACGCTGGAGTGTCTCAGGACAGCCTTTCATTTATCAAGTCAAAACGCATGTCTGAAGCAGATTTAGCTAAGAAGCGGGAGGGGAAATTTATTACTGGGATACCTGATTTTTCTTCTGATCCGGTAACAGGTTTCGGCTTTGGGGTAAGGTCGAATCTCTACTGGAACGGGTACAGGAATAATCCTTTGTTTGCCTATACGCCTTATCTGGTTAAATTAAAAGCGAATGCGGCCTACTATACCTCTAATGCAAGAGAGCTGATCTTATCACTGGATGTTCCCTATTTCAAAGGTACGCGCTGGCGTTTTAAACTGGATTTTAAAGCACAGCAGAATCCAGCCAATTTGTATTTTGGCTCAACCGAGAAAACACTGGGGTACCTTCATCTGCCTTCAGACGAAAATACTGTTTTTTCAACCTACAAGGCCTACGACAGGGCAAGAAAAACCCTACGCCCAGGCGGAGTCAATGAAGGGCAGCTGGTAACAGATGCTCTTTCAAACAGATTCCGAGAAACTGAATTTATGCTTAATCTGAAAGCTGATTATGCCTTAGGGAATGGTAAATGGCGTATCATGGGTGGTTATGAAATTCAGCACTTGGACTACAGAACTTTTGAGGGCGTAGAAGCGGAAGCGATAGACCCAATAACCGGACATATGACTGATGCACCCAATGGGACGTCATTATTGAGACGGGATTTTGAACAAGGGCTTGTATCGGGATTAAAAGGCGGATGGGTTTCTATTATCCAAACCGCACTGATTTATGATACCAGAGATTTTGAGCCTGATCCTACCAAAGGTACTTATATTGAGATAGCGAATGAATTTTCGGGGAAAGCCATTGGCTCACAGTTTGACTTTAACAAACTCTTTTTACAAGGTCGCTATTACCAGAAACTGCCCCTTGGTTCAAGAACGGTTCTGGCAGGCCGTGTAGGTATCGGGAATATCTTTGGAAAGAATGCTCCATTTTTTGAATTTCAGGATCAATGGAGCCCTGATGGCAGTATCAATGCCATGGGAGGGAAGCAATCCTTGCGGGGATTCAGAGCAAACCGATTTCTGGCAAGATCCATGTGGTTTGCCAATATTGAGTTAAGAGCAAGATTAGCGGAAACCAAATGGGGTAAGCAACGATTTGCCTTTGGAGTAGCTCCATTTTTTGATGCAGGTACCGTCAGAGACCGCTGGCAGGATTTGGATTTCAGACAAGTAAAAACTTCTTATGGCGGAGGCATTCGGGTAGCCTGGAACCAATCAACCATGTTGTCTTTTGACTATGGGATTTCCAGAGAAGACAGGTTGTTTTTCTTTGGCATAGGACAAGTGTTTTAGAGAATTGAAATAAACGAGCGCCGTAAAGTGAGAATCAGACTTTTACGGCTCTCGTTTATTGAGAATACCCAGCTACAAACCTGAATCTTATATTTTTACTTGCAAGCTTAAGTAAAAACTTCGTCCGTCTGAAGGCAGAATACCGGGGCCAGGATAACCCGTGGCTCTCCGGGTAAAATACATGCGATTGGCAGCATTATTGACCGTACCTTCTATCCTCCATTGTTTAAGTTGATACGAGATACTAAAATCCATTACATCATAGGCCGGAATGAGACCCACCACTGCCGATACACCTCCATCTACAGCATTCGTGGCTTCAGAAAACTGGTCTGACAGATAAGTATATTGAAAAGAAGCTTTCAGGTTTTTATAGCCTAAGCGGATTCCGCTTTTCAGATTGACATCCGGCACAAATTCCACCTGATTGCCTGCCACTCCGGCAATTTCACTCTTTTGATAGGTCGAATGAATCAAAGCAATATTGGCAAACAATACACCGCTCAAAGCTTGATGGGAAGGCCTCACTAGTTTCACTAAATCACCTTCGATATAGGATTCCACACCCATAATCACAGCCTGGCCTATGTTTCCTCTCCGGCGTAGAACCCTGTTGTTCTCATCATAAAATTGTACTTCACCAATTCTGTTATTATAATTCAGAAAAAAGGCGCTGACATCAAAATTATAAAGTGTAGTCTGCTGTGTTCTCACACCTAAATCTATCGAATAACCTTTTTCATCCTTCATATTCGGATCAATGACAGAGGAGGGATTGGAAATTCTCATATCGCTGAAGGTAATAGAGCGATAATTCTGAGAGATATTGCTGTAAATATCTAAATGCGCGGTTGGTTTATAACTCAAGCCTATGCCTGCCAAAACAAACTGCCTTCCATTGACACGTGTTTCGTTGGTACGGCTGGAAGCAATGATATTTCCGGCTAAATCCCGCAGGATATTTCCATAAAAACCGGCTGCTTTAGTATGAATATACTCATAACGAATACCTGGCGTTACGGAAAATTTATCATGCAGGTAGAAAATATGCTCTGCAAAAATTGATACATTATTATTAGGGAACCGGTAATCATTGGCAATGGCTTCCTCTGTGGGGAGATAATTGAAGTCTGCCTCTCGGGTCTTACTGCCTAGCCCCTGCACACTGTGATTGAAACCATGGTAGTAACGGCTTCCTACTAAAAGCACAAATAACTTATTGCCAACAAAATATCGTTTCAGGAAACGGGCTTCTGTCCCCCAGTTGGTAAAATCTCCTTTAATTAGATCACGTTCACTGTTGTCATCCAGGCTGGCTACCCGGTTAGGGCGAAATCCTAAAGAATACCTGTAAGCAGATAGGCCGAATACGCGCCAATTAAATTCATTCCTTGCATTGAATTTATGGTCAAAGTGCGCAGCCATAAGATTCCAGTTGACTTTAAACCAGTTTCGTTCCCGGTTGGTTTGTCTGGGGTCTTCGAGAAACATAGCATCTGTTAAGCCGCCTGGTTGATGTGCCAGGTAATTCATATGCGTAATATCAATGCCGATACTGGTTTTTTCATTGAATTGATAATCCATATCAGCGTAATAATTATAGCTGTTAAAGTCTGAATTAGCCCGCCAGCCATTGCCGCGTTTATATTGAAAAAAGGTATAGTAACTCAATTTTCCTAGGGTACCACTGGCACTTGTAAAGGCATTGTAAAAGCCGAAAGAGCCGACACTCTGACGGGCCGTTAATTCTATTTTGCGATCTGTAACAGGTTTTTTTAATACAAAATTGATAAGCCCGCCAAACTGTGTCCCATATTGAAGAGAGGCTGCTCCCCTCACAATCTGAATTTTTCCTACGGCTTCAATAGGAGGGGTATAATAACTTTCAGGATAGCCCAAGGCATCCGCACTGATATCGTAGCCATTCTGACGGACGTTGAAATTAGCTGTGCGATTTGGGTCAAGTCCTCTGCCGCCAATGCTGAGTTGCAATCCAGCCCCATCATTTTCCCAGATGTTCAACCCTGCTACACGTGCATAAACCTGGCGGGCATTATTAGTTGCCAGATTCGCTACCAGCTGCTCCGGTAAAATTACTTCGGTCTTTTTCCCTTCATAAATACCCATGCTTTCCACAGCGCGCAGACGGGTAAAACCAAAATCACTTTGTCTGTCTTTTATCACCACTTCATCAAGCGTCGTATTGAATACCTCCAGAAAAACCGAGAGATGAATGTCTCGGTCGTCTATCGTGATGGTTTGCTGAACCGATTGAAAATCCGTCAGTGAAATAAGTACTTTGTAGGTTCCTTTGCTTAGATTTCTGAACCTGAAGTTGCCCTGTTCATCACTTATCGTCAAAGGAGTGCCATGATTGAGAACAATTCGACAATCTTTGGCAGCCGTACTGTCTTTACGGAAACGTATGGTGCCTGCCAGTTCGAATTGTGCCCAGGAGGCTGAAAAAATCAAACAAAGTATAGATGTATTAAAAGCCTTTGATCGTATCATTGAATGGTAAAATCCATAATTTAGGTTGAAAAGAATCCTGCTCTCTGGCCAAATCAGTTGCCGGACTTACCAAAGGTTTACCCAAGCGGCCATTGAGACTTACATACGAATCCACGTAGACCTGTGGAGACTCGAAACCATGCAGGGTATAATAATCACGCAGCAGGTGTGCGTATTGCAGGAGCATATCCGGCTGCGTCGACATCATTTTTTCCTGCAGTGGCGACAAAAAATCATGATTATTTACCACCATTTGTTTGCCGCTGGCATCTTTTATTGTAAACTGCGCATAGCCTGCCTTTTCCATCAGCATCACCCGCCAGGAAAACCGATAGCCTTGTTCAGTCCAGAATAATTCATCAGGGTATAACAAGTATCTGAAGGGAAATACTAGCTGACCTATGAAAAATACGGCAAAAACAGGCAGAATAAACGAAGGTGCTTCGTAGAATTTTTTATTTCCCAGGGTTAAATCAGAAGAGATTTTCAGCCAGCGGCTGATACGCCCAATGATGGCTTCATGGAAATGGGGTGAGAAAAATAGTAAGGCTGCCACAATCATGATGTGCGGAAACATACCGATCGGAAACATCAAGGCCGTTAATACATGAAACACGATGACGGCCGTATAAGCCAGCCAGCGGGTAGCCTTACCCCATAATAAAAAAGGTATGCTCAGGTCATATAAACAGCCAAACCAGCTAAAGGCATAAGGTATCCAACCTTTATTGAATAAATGACCGATAATCGGCATATCATTACGGGCAGGCAGCCATATTTTCAGGGGCTGCGCATGTAAAAGCCAGTCAGAATTGACTTTGGCCAATCCTGCATACAAATACAGAACTGTGATCATCAGTTTAAGTGCGTCGACACACCATTGCGGAATATACCGGGCAGCTAATTGTCGGTTCCGGTAGGCATCGATAGAAAAACAGACATGCGCAGGCAGGAAAATCATCAAGAAGCAAACCAGACTAATGAAATAGTAATGGTTAAGATAGGTTGATTTATCCATCAGCTCTATATAGGTGAAACTCAGGGACAGCCCGATAACTGCTGCTCTATACAACAAACCTAAAGCGACGAACAAGGCACAAAGTCCGCACACGAGAAACAGAAAGTAGGTGTAGTTACCAAGAGGTCTGATGTATTCAAAACCATAAAAAGAGAAGAAATATTGAGGTTGTATATATAAATCCTCAATCCAGCCTTTGCTCCAGAACCGGATAATGCTGCCCAGCAGCATTATCCCCAAGCCCATTCTGAAAACAGCTAAGGGGGCAGCGGATATTTTTTGCTGAAAGTATTTTTTCAATTGGAGCATCATGAAAAGGTTTGAATTTGTCAGCGATCGTCCACTCTAAAACAGTTTAATAGGTTTTTCTCCGCATGCCTGCAGGAAAGACTTTTATTCCAAGTGTACAGTGTGAAATGAGTTTGATATCTCCATCAATCTCCATCATTATCCGTATAGGTAATTGTAATACTCATGGCAGAAGTCATATCCACTTTCAGCATCCGAACACCTTTCTGCATTTCAGTGTATACATCTTTCATCGCCTGATTATTGGTCTTTACCTCTTCGTAGAAGTTCGGCTTCAGCATTTCAATTTTGTCTTTACTTATCTGAAATTGCTCATTAATTAACTGCGCTAATGATTTTCCGGTGCTCGCATCTTTTGCACCTAAGGCGTCAAGATACATTTTGAAGGCAGGGCCTTCCACACCTGTTTTAACGGCTTTGCCATTAAAAAAATCGATATATGCCTGATGCGCAGCCTTGGCCAGTGCAAGAGAGAGGTCTTTTTTATAGAACGCTTCTACCTTTTCCGGAGAGACCACACCATTGAGCATAACACCTGAAGGGATGCCGAATTTACCGGAGCGGATATAGCGCTCATAGTGCAGCACCAAACCATTGACCATCAATGAAGTGGAAGAACCGATATCCAGTCCGGTTTTTGTGATAAAGGTTTCTCTGTAGCTGACCCAATCACTCATTACTTTGGTCAAAAGCGTATTCATCCGGCTTGTCAGACGCTTGATGTAAGCCAACCTTTTAGCGGCATCCGGAGCAGTCGTATAAAAACCAAGAATTGTAGTATCCGTATTGCCTAAACCATTAAGCAAGTAATCCAGAGCAGGAAATCCCTGTAGTGCCGCAGAGGCAGGGGTCTCTAAATTAGCATTTGAATCACCTATAGTATCATTAATGCCTTTTTCGCTGGCAGGGTAAATATTGAAAAAGTTACGCAAGGTTTGGCGTTCTGCCGGGCCAAAATCAAATAATTCTACTTTTTGCCATTCAATGTAGGCATCTGCCCAGGAGGCTCTGAATTCTGTCAAAGTTGTAGGGTCAGGTTTGGCAGTAAACGCATCTGCCTTTGCTAGCATCTGGTCAAACTTAATTTTGAAATTGGCATAGGCAGGAATAATGATGTTATCGGCCAAGTGGGTCAACAAAGCCGTTCTGTCTTTTCCCTGATCCACAGGCGCAGGAGGGTCAACGGTCTTTCCGGAATTACCACAGGCCCAAAGTACTAGTGTCAATACAAATAGTATAGATTGCTTTTTCCAAACAAAGGACTTCATAAGTTTAAAATAAAGGAGTGGGTGGATAGTGTGGTCACTATCCACCCACCTATGAGGAAGGTGAATGATTTCTTACAATTTAAATTTGGTATTGATGGCATCAACGGCTGCATTTACCTTATCATTGGTCAAATCCCAGAAACCGTTAGCAGAACCTACCAGATTCGTGATTAGATCGTCAGAGAATTTGGCATCCACCCCGCTAATGGTACAGAAACGTAAAGAGTAAATAAAACCTACCGCTTCACCAATGGCATGGGCTCGAGCGGCTTCGGTTGTACCCGTTTTCCATTTCCCTAAATAACCTACCGCCGAATACGCAATCGCTTTTTCCATTTCAGTTCTGATGAATGTGGCCTGTGTCTTCAGTTCAGTCATATCATTATTAACAATAGCCACACGACCTCTGACAAATGCCGGATGAATTTTAGCATAAGCGGCTTTATTATACTCCCAGACATAAGAACCTAAGAATGATTCAGAGGTACCACGAACAGCATCAGTGGAGTTAGCTAAGAATACCGGATTCAAAGTAAGCGCCCCATAGGCCTCATCCCAGTTATGCTCTAATTGAGAGTATTTTTTGCCGGATACCAGTGTGGTGTTATCCGCGCTTAAACCTTTATCCAGCAAAACATTGCTGATATAATCTAATTGATAAGCACCGATTAAAGACTTCTGAATTACCTGAATAGTTTCTATCCCTTTGGCATCTAATAAATAAGTGCCCGATTTACCTGCTACGCCTTTGGAAGCCACCGCTCCGAAAGACTTGCTGACTTCTGCCATTTCCCCAAAAGTGGCATCCATCTTTGTGCGTACAGCTTCCCCATCAGTCTTTGACGAAGCCGTAACATTGCGTAATTGTACACCGGATGCATTCAAAGAAGAACCTGAGATATTTAAAGAAGGAATGTCTGTAAATGGATTTCCTGAATTGGCATACATATTTTTCATAACCGCGGCGTCAAGCGCTTTGTTGTCTCTTACGGCACCACCCAGATAATAATTCAGGGCCTGGTAAATTCTGTATCGGTCATTACCTGATTTCAAATCTACGGTAGAATCTCCATTAGCCGCTACAAAAAGGCTTTTATAAGGTGTTGTTGGGGTTACTTTTGTATAGTCAATTTTTGTGCGGAGAGGGGTTACGTCTTCAGTTTTACTTGTACATGAAGAAAAACCTGCCAGGAAAAGGCTGCCAATAATAATGTGGGTTTTGGAAAAGTTCATAAAAATGTTTACGGATTTAATAAAAAATAATTAAGAATTATATTAAGACTAATTCTAAATAATAATTTGAGCCAAAAAATAAACATAATATAGAGGGATAATCGGTCTACATTATGTTTATCAGCGCATGGACGCGAATGTTACTTAGTTAGTTTTTCTAGTATCTACTTATAAATAGGGCGTACGTTTAAAAGCACAAAACAAAAGTTGAATTCTGAAGAAATTCTGAATTTTTGAAAAAATGTAATTTTTTTTTGATTAAAAAATGGACTCCGGTCTTGATAAAATCAGATTTTCTTCAGATTTGGGTATTTAATTCGCTCATCTTTTAATTCTAATATCATGTGGTGGTTTTACGCTTTATTATCGGCTTTGTTTGCCTCATTAACGGCTATTTTTGCCAAATTGGGTATTACGCATATTAATTCAAATCTGGCTACAGCTATTCGTACGCTTATCATTTTGTTCATGACTTGGGGAATTGTTTTGGCTAAAGGGGAGTGGCGGGAGATCCATACTTTATCCAGACAGAGCTTGTTATTCCTGACAATTTCAGGCATAAGTACAGGCTTATCCTGGCTGTTTTATTTTAAAGCCTTACAAATGGGAAATGTGTCTCAGGTCGCACCTATTGATAAGCTGAGTCTGGCACTAACCATCATTTTGTCTGTAGGAATATTAGGTGAAGCCTTGAGCTGGAAAACTGCGATAGGCGCTATTTTAATTATAGCCGGAACAATTGTTTTGATTTGGAAATGATTGCTTTAGGCTCATGTAATCTCATTATTATTTTGCTGAAATAATTTGAGAGAAAAATTCAAATTTTCTACAGGATTCATCAACTATTTGCGAATAAGAAAAAACGCCCATTCCTATTCAATATCCACTGATGATATGCTTCTTAAACGCAACAAGTACCTCGCTTACAGAATAATTGTGCCGCTGTTCCTCTTTATAGGTTCTTTAGGCGTGTTCAGTGTCATTGCCCATGAAATCGTTCTGGAAAAAGAAGACTGGTTTGACAGTCTGGTATTTAACCTGATTAAACCCTATTCATCCTACCGCCTCATTTATACTTTCAAGGTTCTGACATTTTTTGGGTCAGGTACTTTTTTGTTTCCGGCCTATATTTTACTGACCTTCTTACTTTTTTATAGGGGTCGAAAAACAGATGCCTTGCATGTTGCAATTTTGGCCGTCACAAGTACCATTATCATTTATGCAGCAAAATTATTTTTTGCCAGACCCAGACCTGACCTGCCATTATTTGATACATTGGATAGTTATAGCTTTCCAAGTGGACACTCAATGGGATCATTTGTTTTTGTAAGCATATTGATTGATGAGGTATGGCAGTCGCAGCTGGCCAAGCATTGGAAATGGGTCATCAGTTTATTTCTTCTTATAATGACCCTTGCTGTCGGGATAAGCCGTATCGTATTACGTTACCATTATGCCAGTGATGTAGCTGGTGGCTTTAGTCTGGGATTGGCCTATTTACTTTTCTATTTCTGGATACAGAAATGGAAAAGGTTTGAATCATAACGCCATCAAAAAGACCGCAACTAAAAGCTACGGTCTTTAAAAACAACTACTAAAAAAGCCGTTTCGGTTGCTTTTTTCCTGACAACGGATATAGTTAATTTTCTACACTTGGAGCATTGATAAACTCATTACCAGGTTCTTTCCCTTTCTTAAATTCGAGCTTGCCAAATTTGTAAGTGAAGCTGATTCCGAATGAGCGATACGGCACCAGAATCGTATTGTACGAAAGGTAATTAGCCGTTCTCACTGTAATAACCTGATGGATGTATTGGTTGAATGGATTGGTAGCGGTAATACCAATGCTTGCTTTTTTATGCCAGAATTGTTTTCTGAAAGCGAGGTTATAAGTAAATTGCTGAGGTCTTTTACCCTGAATGGTATTGATAGCAGACGAATAATTACCAAATCCCTCCAGAATCAAATCTTTAGGCAATTGATAGGTAGCATTCAGATTGAAACGATAATTCATGCCGTTGGTTACATTCCCAGCCAATAAGCTGTTCACAACACTTTTATGCGTAGCCATCAGATTCCCTCTGATATTCAGATGATCTGTAAGCGGCACTGAACCGGAAATACTTAAGCCTGAGTTATATTCAATACCGATATTCTGGCGTATAGTAACGGATACATTCTGATAGGTTGAGTCTCCAATCTGATAGGTAGGATAAAATGTCGTATAGGGTTTAATATCATTGGTATTAATCCGCTCAAATAAGGCTACATATACATTGCCGCCGTTTTTAAAAGACCTGCTATAGCCCAATTCGAAGTTATTACCTATTTCCGGTTTTAAGAGCGGGTTACCGGCTGTTATATTATAAGGGTCACTCAGGTTCTTGAAAGGATTAATTTCATCATATTCGGCTCTTTCAATTCGGCGGGTAAATGCTAATTTGAAAGATTGGTCATGCTTAAAGTCACGGGAGACAACGAATGATGGTAAGAAATTATCATAAGCAGGAATCGATGTATTGGGAAAATCAATTAAAACCGATGTATGTTCATACCGGGCTCCCGCCTTTATATTTAAATAATTGAACAATGAAAATGTAGTTGAAAGATATCCGGCATAAACCTTCATTTGATAATCCAATTGGTAGGATTGGGTTGGATCGGATGAATAGTTGCCGGAAGAGGCATTAAAAACGCTTATATCAGCAACGGTATTAATATGCTGTATAACCGTTTTTATTCCTGTTTCAACCAAAAATTTCTTAGTAACCGGATGAGCGTAATCCAGGGAGATATTCGTTTGTCTATCCGTTCCAGGGGTATGACCTAAAGTACCTGAATAGGGCAGGCCGGCATCAGCATAGGTCTGAACCTGGCTATAACTATTATCCGGTTTACCAATACTGGCACTATATAAGATATCCAGTTCCTGTTTTTCTTTGTTAAATTTCCTTTTATAGTTTAAACTCCAATCCACATCCAGAATGCCACCCTTGCTATTGGAATTACGTACGATATTGCTCGAGGAGATAGGAATCCCTCCCTCAGTTACTGATTGTTGAATTTGCGTGAAACCATCACTGCGATTGCGAAAATCATTATAACCTAAGGCTCCTATGAGTGCTGTTTTTTTATTGATATCCCAATCAAAGCCGATGCCTGCTCTATAGCCGCTTCTTCTGAAATCCTGATAACCATCCTGCAGCAAACGAGTAACAGTGCGGGCATTGGTAGAAGTACGATCCTGCGTACTTGGTTTACGTGAGTTCAATTGCTCATTACCGCTAAAAAAAGCATTCACTCCGAAATTGTTTCGCCTGTAATTCAGATTAGCCGAACCATTCTCTAATCTCGTGCCTGCAGTCAGATTGATACTGCCATTAATCCCTTGTACCCGATTGTCTTTCAGGATAATATTAATGATACCTCCTGTACCTTGTGCATCATATTTGGCACCCGGACTCGTAATAGCCTCGATACTTTTAATCTGGCTTGCCGGAATAGAAGCCAGGGCGTCGGCAAGGCTATTGCCGAATACACTTGAAGGTTTTCCATTAATTAAAAAACGGATATTGGGGTTTCCCTGTAATTCAACATTGCCGTCAATATCTACGGTTACCTGTGGTACTTTCTTCAATACATCAATGGCAGCACCACCCTGGGAAGTAATATCGTTGGCTGCATTATAGACAATCTTATCTATCTGATTTTCGACAATGGCTGCTTGTCCAACTACAGTTACCTCATCCAACGCTTTCACAGACGTTGTCAATAAAATGGTATTCAACGCAAGAGGTTTATCTCCTGCCTTAAGCGCTATATCTTTCAGCGTCTTTTTTTGATATCCGACAAAATCAATACTAATAGTAAATGTTCCGGGTAATATACCTGTAATTTCAAAAGCACCATTTGCATCAGTAATAGTACCTGTAATCATTTTATTCGTTTGCTGGTCAGTTACACCTATAGAGGCATATTCAATAGGCTGGTTGGTCGCTGTATCCAGTACTTTTCCTGTAATTTTCAGCCCTGTTTTAGACTGAGCGAAAGTGCTAAACGATAAAAGCAGAAAAAAGGAGAATGAATAATAAATAAATTTCATAAGGTGCATTTTAAAGTAATGCAGCAAACTTAGCGCTCAATTCTGTAGACATTTTGTTGAAATATATCTTAGGCAAAAGGCTGTTGAAAAAGATTCAACTTAGACCTAAGTCCAAAAATATTCAACGGATCAATTGATAATATTCAAACTGTTGGCTTTTATGTATTTGTCCAGTAAAAGCTGTTTTTTGAAATTGCGTATAGTTCTTACCGGACCTTCATCCAGACTCAGGTTAACTAACCAGACCGGAATATTCCCGCCGGGATCAGAACTGAAAATATACTCCCCGTAAACGAGGTTGGTTTTAGGAACAAAAGTCCATTTTGAATGAAATTCTTTGATTCGTACCATGTTTTTATTCTCAGGGAGTAGTGATGGCTTTGCGTTCGAAGTGGAAGTAACGATCTTATTCTGTCGATTCTGCTGAATAATACTATGGATAACTATATCTCTGTCATCTAGTGGAAAAGGGAAATCAATCCGGTTATAGTAATCCATTTCATAGGCGTTAAACTCTTTAACCGTATAAGAATTGACGGCTTTATAAACCCATTGTGTATAGGCCTGTACATCTTTTAAAGCCTCAACAATGGTACTGAGATTGCCGGTAAACGTCGTCTGGATTTTTACTTCATGCAAATGGCTGTTTTCAATAGTTCTGAAATATACTTTCACTCCATTCGTTTCTTTTACAAACTTCCAGGGACGTTCCTGTGAAAATGTGTAGACCGAAGTAAAAAATAATAAAATTATGAGCCATTGCTGCTTTTTCATGCTTTTATTTTTTAACATTAAACAAGTGTTGAAATAGTAACTTTGAAAAAGTCGTTCCTTGGGATTTAGGCTGAGGATACACAGCATTTTTTTGCCTACGATACTCAGCTAAGGGCATGAGTATCAAATTTTTTATGTCCGCATTTTCTTCACTTGCCATATGGGTATCTACGCCAAAAATTGTTTCATGGACATCTAATTCTCTGTAGGTTCCGAAAATCCTGTCCCAGATGCTTAATACGTCGCCATAGTTACTATCTGTATAGGGCTGCTGGTAATGATGATGCACGTGGTGCAGATTAGGCGTGATGAAAACCCATCCTATTATTTTGTCAGCTTTTGCTGATAGTCGGAAATTGGCATGCGCAAAAACATTGGAGATAATCTGGATAAACTGACGGAAAATCAAAGCCCAGAATGAAGCACCTGATAAAAACACCCAAACCACCAGAAATGACAGGCGAATGAAAGTCTCACCGGGATGCTCCCTAAGTGTAGTAGATACATCTACCACTCTGTCGCTATGATGAACCAAATGAAATTTCCAAAGCGTTTTTACATGGTGCATCAGAATATGGTAGGTATATTCACAAAAATCCAGTACTATGAACGTAATCAGGAAGATGTAAAACTGGTTTTTGATAAGAGGCAGCCAAAACATTAAACCAAAATGATTCTTAGTATCGAAATCAATGGTTTTCAATAAAATAATGCCCAATAAAAGTTGAACTGGAATAGCGGGAAGGGCAAAAAAAGTATTCAGTAAGGCATGTTTCCACTTTGGATAATTGCGTGTTACACCAAAGAAATTTTCAATATTCCAGAAAAGGAAGATACTCGAAGTCAGTATCAATACCCGATGCCAATCGGGTGCATGGGAGAAATAATCTATTAAAAAATGCATGTTTCTACTCATTTAGGTGTTAAAAAAATAGCAAAAAAAGATTTAATAAAAAGGTAGATGGTAAGCACCAAACTACCTTTCTGACGTACCTAAATGAATAATTAAACCTGTATTTACAATAGGCAAAACACTTATTTTCTTTTGGTTTTATTCATTTAGGAAATATAATTCCAGCCATTGATAGGAGTCTCAATAGGAATACTCGATGCAATGAGTCGGATTGAAGAATGATCTGTGTGTATTATTGTTGAACCATTATTTTCTGGTGAAGGTGGGTGTTTATGTCTTGAATAGTTTGAAAGGAGTTTATTTCTGCATCAGAGATTTCTATATTAAAAGTAGATTCAATTCTGAGAATTAAATCAGTTACATCTAATGAGTCGAGTCCCAAGTCCCGTGTAAGATGTGCCGAATCATGAAGGGCAGTCGATAAAACGCCCATATCTTCAAAGCAGCGATACAGTTTTTTTGTCATTTCATTCATATTCATTCAGGTTATTAATACGCATTCAGGTTTTATTTGATTCAATTTACGAGGTGAAACACAAGGCTTTTGCCAAACAGCTCAATACCCCAGTACCCTCTTACCACGAGTGTGCCGGAATCTTTTAATCTGACTACTGAACTATATTTACGACCTGTATTCGGATCATAAATAGTGCCTTTGTTCCACTCACCACTATGTGTATACGTAAGACACTCAGCTACCTCCATTCCCAGCCATTTTCTAGTACGTAGTTTCGGGTCTGGATTTTCGGTATCTCTGAAAGATTCCATATCAGGCGTTTTCGGGTCACAGATAAACCAGACAACTTTGCCAAAAAATTGTCCATTTTTCTTAAAGATTTCTACTTTCAAATCTTTATCTGCCGATAGCCAGGTACCAACAATTCTATTGGCTGCTGACTCATCTGAATTTGTCTTACTTATTTGTGTATAAATGAGCAAAAGACTAATAAAAAAAAGTATCTTCATGCGTAGTATCTTTTATAAAGTCATCATATAAAATCAGATAAAAGACCAGATCAAGCACATATTCATATCTGTCCGGTGCTTTTCTTATGGGGAATTTTATTGCAAAAATATTCTCCAGGTATTCAAGCATATGCTCAATTTCTTCCTGACTCAAACCGAAATCAGTTCTGAAGTTTTTGGCAAGCGTTACTTCTGAAGGAGGTATCAGGAAATTCGTATGCAGGTATGATGTCAAGAAATACATATCGATTTTCATGATAGCCTCACATGCAGATGTACAATCAATAGTTAGGGTTAATTCTCTGGCGTGACTTTTTTCTTACGGATATTGAAATCAAATAAACCTACTTTTATGCCTGCATGTACTGCAAAACCATTCATTTGACTGCTTGTGGGTATCAACAATGGATTAGTGCTGGCAGCATCGCTTTTTCCGGCTGCTATGCGGTAACTGGTCCCCAGATATACTTTTGCATATTTAATGACATTCATTTCAAGATGAATACCTGGTTGAATCACGTAGAAGAGATTATCTTCTCCGTCATCTCTTCTACCTCTCTTATTACCCTCAAAGTGCATGCCTTCGCCTTTCTGGTCATTCTCTCCAAACATATCTCTCCCCTCTTTTTTGCTAACCGAATCAATTTTTGCCATTCCTGCTCCAATAATCAGAGGGAAAGAAACATGGACTAATGCGTTGGGTTTTGCTGTATATTCCAACTTCAAACCACCAAATTGCGCATCAAAAGTATAGGCTTTTCCTGAACTCAGTTTTGTGGGGGTATAATCTTCAAAGCTTGTATAAGCTACCCCGCCAACACCCCATTTTTTGTTAATCTGCAGCATAGCAGAAACACCGCCCATAGGTGTAAAACCCCCTGCTAAACCTGCATACTGTATTTCAGGTGCCACATATAAGCCCAGATAATTAATTTTCCTAAATGGCTTCACTTTTTTTCCGCCTAACAAGGTTTTTGTTTCCTTATTGTCTTGTGCATAAGTATTGGCTGCCATGCACATCATGGCCAACAGCATGACTATTAGATTGCTTGATTTCATCATTTTAAGTGTTTAGATTAATTTTCCTTCCTATTTAGCTTTACACGGGTTTTGTATAAAACCGTTGCCTCTTTAATGACATTTTAATTTAAAACTTTAGTTGTAAGCCTGTAAATATGCCAAATCTTGAAATAGCCGGATTATCGTTATGATTTAACCGCCAGATCGCATCTACTGTAAACACATGGAAAATATTCTCAATACCCACACCCGCCTCAGCAAAAGGAATATTTCCTGTACCGGTTCTTATCTGGTTCAGGCTATTGTAAGCTTTATTGGCTGCTGACATACTGCCCCAGTAAAGATTCGCAGACATGCGTTCTCGCCAGTCCAGTTTATTCAGGAGAGGTATTTTATCAAAAATAAACCCTCCGAGTGAATAGCGTGTCAATAGGCTGGCATATCTGTCATCGGCAAATTCATAGGGATTCATGGTATTAAAGGCATAACTACTTAAGAAATATGCTTCGTTACCTCTGGGCACATGCAGCAAAATGTAGGGTAGGGTACCAAAGGTCTTACCCATGCTCAGGTTGTAATAAAAAGTCCCTTTCGGGGGCAATTTGAAAGTCTGGATAATACCTACGTCAACTTTGTTATAATTGAAAAAGGTTTTGGCAGTTGTTTCAAAACCAAGCGTATATTTTACATGTAATACCGGGAATGGGGTACTTAAATGAATTTTATCATAGTTAAGAATCGTCGTGCGTTCATTATGCGCATATCTGAAATCGGTAGTAGCTTCTGTCGTATAAAGTTGATGTAAGTTGTCTATGGGGGTGGGTACTTCATCACCATCATTTTTCTGATAAACAAAGTGAAAAACGGGGTCGAACGACTTATAGGCAACTGCTGTTTTCATAGTCCAGTTTTCAGTCAATTGGCGTTCGTGTAACAGTTTAAGTTCGCCGATGAAAATCTGATAGGAAGGAATGGGCTTGCGGAAAGCAAAATTGAAAATATTATCCTTGTCTAGTTCATCATCATTCACCGTAACCATATCATAATCCTTGTGGGCATAAAACTCGGTTTTAACCCAAGGCGAAATAGAATGCAGGTATTTGATGCCTAGCCCTCCTTTGAGCCTTTTATCAGCGAAGCCGTAGGCTACATATCCATTGAGGTTGATTTTCTTATTAAAGTCTTCCAGTGTCCATAAACCAAATCTTGTTCGCCAGCCTTCAGTGAGGTTACGACTGAGAAAGGATGAGTAGGGTCCAGCGCGCAGGGTATGATGGGCAAAGTCCCAATAGCCGCTGGCCAGAAAAGTGGTAAGTCTCACAGTACGCTTAAATCTTTTATTTTCTTTTAGTGAATCTACTGCCTGGTAAATGGCTACTTCAGGTTTATTTAGGCTATCCAGCCGAGCTGATTTCCAGAAACTTTCAGTTTTATGCAGGTAAGCAGAATCAGTTTTTGAATATCTTGACTCGAACAGGACAGAATCGCGTATCTCTTCATTGATTTTTACTTGGTCGAAAGTAGTAGTATTGGTAAAGCTCAGGTTTTCTCTTTTTTTGTTTTTTGAAGAAAATGGTAAACCTATTAATTCCGGCCCGGATTCTATCTCTACTTCTGAAATGGATTTTTTAGGCATCCATGCTTTCATGGTATCCGACAAAACAGGAACAAAATCCTGAAAAAAATGTACGCTTTTAATAAAATTCATGTTCACATCCTGACTGATGTACATATCAAATTTCTGAACTGCATAGGAATCGTCTTCAATCCACATTTCGCCAACGAAAGTGTTTTCGTTTCTTCTCTTAGGCGTAAACTTCATTCTGAAATACCGATGCGATGGGTCGGTCATAATCGTGTCCAGCACTTCATATTTATAATAATGAACGCCTACGTCTGAAATCGGGCTGACAAAATTGTTGCTGTATAGAATGTTCCAGTTTTCATAGATATTGATTCGCTCATTGTACTTGTCGAACTGCCTGATGAATTTATCTGTTTCAAGGCCAATCGTCTTTTTAGCTTTGATGTTCTGAATCTGAATGGGTGGCTTTTTAGAATGATAAAATGCTGAAAGTGTTTCATAAAAATACAGCGGCATCACACTTTTATTACTTGAATCAAGGTTCTGGTAGGCCGAGTAAACCAGTTCTTTCATCGAGCCTTTCCTGATTTTTTCGTGTTTCACATTCTTTAAATCAATCTCAGTCTTGTTATAGATCTCGTATTGATAATTATTAAATTTATCAAAGTTATTATAGGGTTTCCGGGCAATAACCTTTTTCCAGAGGGCTTTACCGGGATCAGCATAAGCTGTGACTTTTACTTCATTCAGTTTGACAGATGTACTCGTAAGCAGGAAAATAAAGTTCTGCGTAGCTGGTGAACCAATCAACTGACTTTGAGGTAGATAGCCTACCATGGAGACAGTAATTGAGTCGGACGGCTGGGTTATTTTTATGGAGAAAAAACCATCGAAATTGGCTTGTGTACCAAATTTTGTACCTTTAATCTGAATATTAGCAAAAGGAATAGGTTCTTTCGTGGAACCGTCCATTACCTTTCCGCTTAAAGTCTTGGATGACTGAGCATAGGCTCCAAAGGAAATCATCAATAATAGGATAGTATACTTCATTACTCAATGGGTTCTATACTAGTCATTACACCTAAATTACGGCGACCGTTGCCTTAGCGAATAAGTAAATCCTGCACAAACCTATGAATCAATTCTATTGAAATTCTGGAGGAAAAATATTTGCACTCGACCAAAAATCCAGAATCTATCCAAAATCTTTTAAGTATTTTGCTGAATGAAAATTTTACTGATTGAAGACGAAAAAGCCTTGGCAACTACTATTCAGAAGTATCTGATAGGGGAAGGGTATATTTGTGAATGGGTTTCTAACCTGATAGAGGCGGAAGACAAAATCGGTGTGTATGAATATGACTGTATTTTGGTAGATATTATGCTGCCCAATGGCTCAGGTTTATCCATTGTCGAGCAGCTCAAAGCACAGCAATCCCCAGCAGGCATTATTATTATTTCTGCTAAAAATGCCCTGGACGATAAAATAAAAGGATTGGATTTAGGAGCAGATGATTACCTGACAAAGCCCTTTCACTTATCGGAGCTTAATTCAAGAGTGAAATCTGTGCTGAGAAGACGACATTTTGGTGGAAACCGGGAGATAATTTTTGGGGAGATAAAAATTATCCCTGATTCGAAAGAAGTCTGGGTCGCTGATAAAAATATTGTTCTCACACGCAAAGAATATGACTTGCTGATGTATCTGATAGCCAATCAGAATAGGGTGCTCACGAAATCGTCAATTTCTGAACACTTGTATGGCGATGAAATTGACCAGTCAGATACCTTTGATTTTCTCTATTCACACATCAAAAACCTAAGAAAAAAAATGCTTGAAGCCTCCTGTCCCGATTATATCCAGACGCTTTATGGTGTGGGTTACAAATTCAGTCTCATATGAAATTAATCAATAAAACTACCCGTTCGTTTTTATTTGCCTGTCTGATTGCTACGGTGATTGGTGGAATTTTATGCTATATTTTTCTCAGAAAAGTATTGGATGATGAGGTAACCGAGCAATTATTACTTCAGAAAATGAAAATCGAAAAGCAGGTATTGCGTAATGGTCAACTCCCGGATAATTTTTTATCTTTAATAGATAGTATCTGGATACAGCCAGCCAGCCGGCCTATTGCTGAATTGATCAAGGATACAACATTTTATGCTTCGGCTGAACATGAGTTATTAGATTGCCGACAGATTTCTTTTGGCATTCAGACTGACAAAGGTTATTTCAAAGTCAATATCAGAAAAACACTATATGAGTCAGACGAATTAATGATAGCCTTATTCATTGTATTTACAGGGGTGATGCTTTTATTGGTAAGTATGTTGTTTTTTGTCAATTATCGGGTCTCACGTCGCATCTGGCAACCCTTTTATGAAACCCTGAATTTACTGCAAACCTTTAAAATTACGCAAAAGGAATCTTTGGCTTTTCATACAACCGATATCCAGGAATTTCAAACGCTTCAGAAGAATTTATCTGCCCTTACTGAGCAAGTCAGGCGGGAATATCAGAGTCTTAAATCTTTTACTGAAAACGCTTCTCATGAATTGCAAACGCCTTTAGCAGTTATTGGTTCTAATCTGGAATTGTTGCTGCAGGATAATAATCTGACTGAAGCGCAGATGCAGCAGATGGGCTACCTCATTGAATATCTGGGTAAGCTATCTAAACTTAACCAAACACTTTTACTCTTAACTAAAATAGAAAACAGACAATTCGATACAGCCCAAAGTTTAGATTTTTCTGCCTGCCTGCAAGATAAACTCAATTTATTGGATGTGTGGATTCAGCACAAAAACCTGCAGGTAAATACGTCCATTCAACCGCAGGTTACCCTTCAAATCAATGAGTTTTTAGCGGATGTATTGCTGAATAATCTATTAAGCAATGCGATAAAATATAATCTGCAGGAAGGCGAAATTGTCATAGAATTAACCTGGAATTTTCTCCTGATTAAAAACAAGGGCGTTCGGCCAACTATACCCACTGAACAACTTTTCGAGCGTTTCAAAAAAGATAGTGCTCATGCCGAATCGATGGGCTTGGGTCTGGCACTGGTGAAACAAATTTGTGATACTTATCATTTTGAGGTTACTTATCTGTATAAAAATGGCTGGCACATCGTCACAGTAAACTTCTGATCGTTGGCAATCGGCTTAAATCAACCTAATTAAAAAATACTTCGTCATTCTATCCGCTTCTCCAAATTCTCTACAAAATTGCCTCGTAATGTTGTGCTGTTAAACTAAAATAACAAGCAACATGAAACGTAATACAGCATCGCTTACAACCCTTGCCATTGCCCTCAGCACAGTCGTTTTTGCACAACGACTGGCGGCAGACAAAGTTCCTGCAGCTATCAAACAAGCTTTTGCCAAGGCTTATCCAACAGCTAAAGCAGTTAAGTGGGACAAAGAAGGCAAAGATTATGAAGCCTCATTCGAACAGGGAGAAGACGAGCTATCAGTGGTCTTTGATGAAAAAGGACAGGTTTTGGAGACTGAAAAAGAGATTAAATTCTCAGAACTTCCTGCGGCCGTCCAGCAAGCCTTGAAAGGTAAAAAAGTAAAAGAGGCAGCTATTATTATGAAAGGCGGTAAAACCATGTATGAAGCAGAGGTAGGTGGAAAAGACTTAATGTTTGATAGCGAGGGGAAACCTATCAAATAGACAGATTTGATTTGAAAAGGTAGAGACTGTATATGGTCTCTACCTTTTTTATTTATTTTTTTCATAGGCAGCGGTTTATCAAAAGCTGGTGTAATAACAGATAGACACTAAATGAATAGAAACTTGTTTTTTAACCCCAAAATACCCTTTTCAGAAGACAGGTTGGAAAGCATTATCCAGGCTTGTATTGAACAAAATCCTCATGCCCAAAGCTTGTTGTATAAACAGTATTTTGGATTTTCTAAAAGTGTTTGCCTGAGGTATTCCTCTACTCAGGAAGAAGCGAAAGAGATTCTGAACGAAGGTTTTCTGAAAGTGTTCAACAATCTGGCAACTTACCTGCCAAAATATCCTTTTAAGGCCTGGCTAAGGACCATTATGGTGAATACCGCGATTAATTATTACCGGGATAACAAAAAGTATAATCAGGAATTGACGATTGATGATATTGAAGAGCCTATTTATGATGAAGATATTATTAATAAAATTTCAGCCGAAGAGATACTTGCTTTGGTACAAAAACTACCGCCAGCCTATCGGACTGTATTTGTCATGCATGTAGTGGATGGCTATAATCACAGAGAAATCGGCGAAATACTGGGCATAAATGAAGGTACTTCCCGTTCGAATTTTATGAAAGCACGAATAAAATTACAACTTTTAGTTCAGCAGGAATTCCCGCATTTATACGAAAACTACCGTCAAGAAACAGAAAAAGCCCGACAAAATGAATATTGATAAATACAACGAGGCTATCAGGCAGAAACTGGAGAGCGTCGAACCAACATTTGAGGAAAGCGACTGGGCAGAAATGCAATCTTTTATGGCTTTAAAGGCTCCAAAAATTTCATTTTGGGGACAGCATGGCCGTTTGTTTTTATATTCGGCAGGAACGCTAATCCTGCTTACCTCTTTATTCTTTAATCTGAAGCAAAAGTATGATTATACTTCTTTACTAGATACGCATAGAATTTTGTTACAAAGAGTTAACAGTCAAGAGTCAAAGAGAATCTACCAAACCGATACGGTTTATCTGACAAAATATATTACTGTAAAACAGTCAATTAAGATTCCTGCAGATGAGCAAGCCTCCGATGAAAATGTAGTGTTCTTACAATCAGACCATATAAATCCAGTGACTATCAAAGTTCCGGAAAAAGAAATAAAAGATCGTCCGTCTAAACTGAATAATGAGGAACCAGGTAAACCGACACAGGCGGATATGACTCAAATAAGAAAATCTGAAAGTAAAAGTATTGAACCAGAGAACCAGGATAAAAATAACCTCCCTGAACTGCTTAAAAAAACTGAAACAGATCAAACGATAAGCGAAGTTATTATTGGTAGTAAAATAGATAGCATAACTCAAACGGAACCTATCGGTTTAAGTAAAGATAATAGGGTAGGTATATATGCCATAAATAGCATTCCAATCAATCAGCGCATGTATTTATGGAATAAGCAAAGCCCTACAATTAAGTACAGCTCAGCATTTGCCGAAAACCTCTCCGCTCAAAAGAAACGCAAACGAATGAATTTTTCCTCCATTTCTTTAGATCACCTGAACTATCGCATAGGAATAAGCCTGAATGCAGGCAGTGAAGAAGTGGGTGGCAGCCTCTTGGGTGAAGTACTGCTGAATAAACATTGGAGTATAAATGCAGGAATTAAAGTCTTGAATGTAGGAGGGGGGAGTTATTTTACAGCGGAACAATATGAATATGATACAAAACAGGATTTCAGGAAATTATATGCCCCATTTGTTCCACTCAGCAATGATATACTTAATATTGATTTCCAGCATTATCTATTGCAGATTCCTTTGGGGATTACTTACCGTTATCCGCTGCGGAATGATTTTACTTTATTGTTCTCAACTACTACAGACTTAAATATTTGTGGACGTCAGATGATCAATTTTGATTATAAGGAGGATAGCAGAAAATTTGACCAAGGCAATGCTCATGATAAAATTTCAATCAATGTTTTGAATAATATTGAGTTTTCTGCCGGGCTTGAAAAGAAACTTAACCGAATGGTTTTTCAGGCGTATCCTTACCTATCTACTTCACTGAGAGAAACAAGTTACAAAAGAGATGAGCTTATCCTAGGAGCAAAACTGCGCTTTTTTGTCAATCTAGGTAAGTAATAATAAGCGATTTGTCTTATCAGTTTACTTTCAAAACACATTAACAATTATTCATATTTGAGAACATCCTATATCTGTCAGCAAAAGTACCCGTTCATTTTAAAGCTTATTAAAATGAATACCAATTATTAAAGAATGTAGAATAAAATAGTTCAGATATGTGGATCACATTGCTTATTATTTTCGCTTGCAGTTTTTTAGCTTTTTCCATCAGTGCCATTTGCGGTGGCGGTGCAGGTTTAATGCTTATACCTATCTTAGGAAATCTATTACCTATTAATCAGGTTCCGGCAGCCTTGTCGATAGGAACCTTTACAAGTTCTGCTTCACGAATTATTATTTTCAAGAAAAACATCCGATGGGATATTGTTAAATTTTTTGTCCCGCCTGCACTGCCAGCAGTTTGGCTGGGCGCATGGCTGCTTAAGTTCGTCAATCCTATCTATCTGGAAATTGCTATGGGGCTTTTTCTGGTAAGTAACCTGCCTTTTGTATTTAGAAAATCTCAAAAAGTAAGTGTAATTGATAAGCCTAAAAATATTACGTTGGTTTTAATAGGCTTCATGGCTGGATTTTTATCGGGTCTAACAGGTGCTGTAGGATTACTATTTAATAAATTCTATTTGCGTTATGGCTTAATCAAAGAAGAAATTGTTGCCACAAGGGCAGCCAACGAAGTCATCCTTCATTTAGTAAAAATTGTTTTGTATACACTTTTTGGCTTAATCTCATTAAAAGTAGTATATGTTGGGGTCGTTGTGGCAATATCTGCCATACTTTCTACCTGGTCTATGAAATGGGTTTTACCTAAACTGAGCGAACTGCTATTTAAAAAAATTGGCTATTTTGCAATGGTTGTTTCAGGACTTGTCATGTTATCACAGTCTGGTTCAGATTTGTTCACTACCAACCGAGGCGCTTTGTCTGCAAATCCAATGTCAAATGGAATAGAAGCAAAATTAAGGTGGCAGAATGCCAACTATGCCCTTGAATTTACCTATGATGAAAGTTTTGAATTTGAACAGGTAATTCCTATGAGTGACTTGACTCCTGGTCAACAAAATTTGGTTAGAACCCGAATCAATCACGCAGATAAAATTGTATTGGAAGCGGTATATGGTATTGGTAAACAAACCTATGAAGCCTACTATTTTAATCAGAATAGATTAATTGACAAATTCTCTTTTCAATAATCAAATTGCTGGTAAGAACAATGCTATTCAGGCATAGAGTATTCAAAAGAGTTAGGATCTAATATTTATGTTGGGCTTTTCTTAATAAATCATATTGATTAATTGAAATCTCAGCGCTATTTCTCCCTTTTTGTAAGTGCTATATTTCACTTACAACTGTATTGCTTTCTTTATTTTTATAGCTTTAGTGGATGATCAACAGTGAAATTGGTAGAAGATTCAGTAATATATATACCATACAATCGAAGTAAACCTTAGAAATTTGTATTGTGGAAAAGAGCAGAAATAACATTGTAGTATTTCTCTTGAGTGCGGTTGAATAAAGACCTCTGAATCAATGGCACTCCTTCTTGTTGAACAGATGTCCTTTCCAGGCAGATGATTTGTTCTTGTTAAAAAGGAATGAAGGTTTATTTAACAAATTATAATGATAAAACTATGATCAAAAAAGTAATAAATGCCGTTTTGCTAATGAGTTTGCTTTGCAGTACATTCTGTTCAATTGCTCAATCATCAAACGAAGAACAAATCCTCTTACAATTGTCTAAAGACAAATGGCAATGGATGGCTGATAAAGATGTGGACAAGCTGGAAAAACTCTTCGACGATAAATCAAAATTCGTCCACATGAGCGGCACCTGGAAAAAGGACGAAGAACTTGAAATCATCAGGACAGGAAGTATTTGGTACAAGAAAGCTACAGTGCACGATTCAGCCATAGAAATATCCGGAGAAACAGCTATTATCTGGAACCGAATTACGCTTGAATCTGTCGTGAGAGGAAGTGATGCGAAGGTTGAATTTACTGTAACAGAAGTCTATCAGAAAAAAGGCAGTGATTGGAAAATGCTGGCCTTAACATTCAGCAGTGTAAGAGATACACATCAAATTAAAAAGTAATTGAAATACTTCGCCAATGAAAAATCAACTTTAACAATAGTCAGGAGCAATGAACAGGGCCTCCGGGTGGTGACTAATCCCTTCATAGCAACAGAAGAATCTATTGATAGGATGGTATTGATAAAATGGGACCACTTTCAATCTCAAGATTATGAAATCATAAGTTACTTTGTACTTATTTTTTGTATTTTCGTAAAGCATCTAAACAACCTACTAGTACACGATGGCAGTATTCAACCTTAAAATTAATGGTAAGGTTCAGAAAGTAGACGTTGATCCATTAACGCCTACTTTGTGGGTTTTACGCGACCACCTTAACTTACAGGGCACCAAATATGGTTGTGGTGTAGGAATGTGCGGTGCCTGTACAGTTCACTTAAATGGTTCTGCCGTTCGTTCATGCCAGCTACCTGTGTCAGCTATCGGTAAGCAAACAATTACGACTATTGAGGGTTTATCAGCTAACGCCACTCATCCGGTACAAAAGACCTGGATTGAACACGATGTAGCGCAATGCGGCTATTGCCAGGCCGGACAAATGATGAGCGCCAGTGCTTTATTGAAAGAAAATCCGAATCCGACCGATGAGGATATTGACGGGTATATGAGTGGCAATATTTGCCGCTGTGGTACCTACCTGCGTATTAAAGAGGCAATTAAATCAGCAGCAAAATCTAACCTTCAAAAGAAATGACAAATCCAAAAACCTATAACAGACGCTCTTTTCTGAAATCTTCTGCGTTGTCAGGCGGTGGCTTAATCTTGAGTATTAGTTGGTTATCGAGTTTTAAAGCATTGGATAAATCCGAAACGATGAACTTGCCCGTTGATTGGCAGGAACTCAATGCGTATATCAAAATCACCCCGGACAATGTGATTAAGATTATTTGCCCTAATCCCGAATTCGGGCAGAACGTCATGACTTCTCTGCCTATGATAATAGCGGAGGAACTGGATGTAGACTGGAAAAATGTAGTGGTAGAAATGGGGCCACACGATAATACGAAATTAGGTCCGCAATTTACTGGCGGAAGCAATTCAGTGAGAATGTACTGGAAACCACTTCGGGAAGCGGGGGCAGCAGCCCGGCAAATGCTTCGCGAAGCGGCTGCTCAAACCTGGGGTGTGCCAGTAGAAGAGATTACCACTAAAGCAGGTGTGCTGAGCCATTCAAGTGGAAAAACGGCAAAATTTGGAGAAATGGCCACTAAAGCCGCTACGCTCCCTGTGCCGAAAGGCATGAAGTTGAAAGACCCGAAAGATTTTTCAGTCGTAAGAAATTCAAAGAAAAATGTGGAAGGGCAAAAAATAGTAACAGGCAAACCACTTTTCGGATTGGATTATCGGGTCGATGGTATGTTTATTGCCATGATTCAGCATCCGCCTGCTTTCGGAATGAAACTGAAATCTTTCGACGCCTCGCAAACACTTAAAATGCCGGGCATAAAAGATGTTTTCAGTTTAAAATTATACCCGGACGGCTTTACACAAGGCGGTTTTGATACCCGCACTTTCAATGATTTGCTGGTAGTAGTAGGAAACTCAACCTGGGAAGTAATGAATGCCCGCAAGAAACTAAAAGTAGAATGGGAAGCCGCTGGAGACACCAAAGATACTTTCACAGGAAGAGGTGCAGCCAGAGAGGTGATTGTGCCGGGTAGAATTGAAACCAGCACTGCTCAATTAGAAATGATGCAGGAACGCGCCAAACAACCTGCCACGGTTTTAAGAAAGGACGGAGACCCTGAAGCGGCTTTCAAAAACGCAGCCCAGGTTATAGAAAGAACCTATAATGCACCGTTTCTGGCACATAACTGCATGGAGCCAATGAATTTCTTCGCTCACGTAACAGATGAAAAGGCACTACTGGTTGGCCCTTTACAAGCGCCAGGTTGGACGGAACCCACGCTTGCAAAACTCTTAAATCTGCCTGCTGATAAAATTGAGATTCAGATGACTCGTATGGGCGGAGGCTTTGGCCGCAGAGCGTACGGTCATTATCTGGCAGAGGCAGCGCTTATCTCTAAAAAAGTAAAAGCTCCTGTTAAATTGATATACACACGTGAAGACGATATGACCTACGGAATCTATCGCCCCATGTACACCGCCACCTATCGCGCGGCTTTAGATGCCAATAAAAACCTGATTGGTTTCCATATAAAAGGCGGTGGTATTCCCGAAAACCCTATCCATGCCAATCGTTTCCCTGCCGGAGCCATCGACAACTATCTGGCTGAAAGTTGGGAAATTCCATCTAATATAACCATTGGGGCATTCCGTGCGCCACGTTCTAATTTTAATGCCGCAGCTGAACAGTCATTTTTAGATGAAGTAGCTGAAGCAATGGGAAAAGACCCATTTGAGCTGCGCCTGGACTTATTGAAACGGGCTAAAGAAAACCCTGTGGGTAAAAACAATGAGTATGATGCCAAACGATATGCAGGCGTCCTGGAGTTACTCCGCGAGAAGTCGGGTTGGGGTAAGCCCGAGCATAGTGGCAAAAAAAGAGGTGTAGCAGCCTATTTCTGCCATGCTTCGTATGCCGGGCATGTGGTAGACATGGTAATGCGAGACGGACAACCTTATGTTGAAGAGGTATTCAGTGCCATTGACTGTGGCGTGGTGATTAATCCCGATGCGGCTATCAACATGGTTCAGGGAGCAGTGGTGGATGGTATCGGTAATGCTTTCTATGGTGCCGTAACCCATAAAGCCGGTGCAGCTGAACAAACCAACTTCCATAATTATCGTATCATCCGTCACAACGAAGCGCCGAAAAAAATAGAGGTGCATTTTGTTCAGAATGATATTGACCCTACAGGTTTAGGCGAGCCGCCATTCCCTCCCGTATTTGGTGCGGTGGCCAATGCTTTGTATAAAACGACTGGTAAGAGATATTATAACCAGCCTTTCGGAACAGATAAGACTAAATCGTGACGACTGTTGGTTTATTGATCATTTTACAGAAACGAAAAGACAATTCTTAATGGTTTGTCTTTCTTGTAGGCATTATATTTTAGTGAATACAGGAAATCAAAGCAATTTATTATGATTGGCTTTGTGCTCTGTATTCATTCGGGCTTTGTCCTGTATGCTGCTTGAAAAAACGCGAAAAGTGCTGAGAATATCTGAATCCTAATTCGTAAGCGATTTCGCTGACCAACTTATCAGAAGCGGTTATTTTCTTTTTGGCTACTTCTATTATTTTCAATTGAATATATTCCTGCGCGGATTTACCCGTTTCTTTCTTGATTAAATCGCCAAAGTAATTGGTTGATAAATGCAATTGAGACGCACAATAAGCCACGGTAGGAGAACCCAGGACTTGTGGTTTTTCCGAACTTAGGTAATCATTCAACAGATCTTCAAATTTTTCTATAATGCTTCGATGGGCATTGTTACGGGTACTGAACTGTCGCTCATAAAAGCGTATACAATAGTCAAGAAAGAGTTCAATATTGGCTACTATCAGTTTTTTACTATGTTTATCAGCCGTGTTTTTCAGCTCATACTCGATTTTTGAAAAGCAATCCAGAATGATTTGCCGTTCAGGTTCTGATACGTGCAAGGCCTCATGTATCTCATAAGAGAAAAATGTGTAATCGCTCATGTGACGACTCAATGAAGTACCATGAATCAGGTCTGGGTGAAAAACCAATGCATAGCCCTGGGGTTGATAATATTCATCTCTAGTAGACCCGATTACCTGACCGGGTGCCAGAAAAATCAATGTTCCTTCCTGATAATCATAGTTATTACAGCCATAGCGTAAATCACCACAGATCGATTTTTTTAGAAATACCACATAAAAATCATAACTCAGGCGTCGATGCTGTCTCGGGTCTGCACGGTCGAGATCAACTACGCTAATGAGCGGATGAAATGTTTCCTGATTGTTAAAAGCGTTGTACCCGGCAATGGTATCAAACCTTATTATACTATCCATAGGCTTATTCTATAAAAGGATGTGAAGCAAATGTATAGGAGAAAGAAGGACTTGCCAATTACACGGCTGATAATCAGTAATTTTGGTAGAAAATGCAGTAATATATATACAAAGACTAATGAAAATAATCAGGAACTTTGTAAAGAGATGGTTTGAGTAGTTATCGTTCATAACAAAAAGGATAACAATCTGTTTCATGTTATAAAGGTCGATATCAAGCCAGGAGATGCTTGAGAATTTGAAACCTTCTCATCCAAGAAGCGCACGCATCTCAGTCAATTCTCTTTTAAAACTTTTATAACCTTATGATGATGGTCAATCGATACAGGTCAATTCAGAGATGGGTATTTGCCTGGATTTCTATTTCAATGCTCTTTACATCCTGTGTATCCAGTAAAAAAAGTACGGGTAAAAACTTACTGCTCATTCAGGAACAAGGGAGTTTTGCGGTAGGCGGTTCAGTAATTACGAATCCCGGGAAATTTGATCCGATTAAACGTACACCTGAAGGTCAGACTTTTCATGGAGACCACGCCTATATCAATTATCAGATCCCAGCCGATGCCAGAAAATTGCCATTGGTATTCTGGCATGGAATCGGGCAATTTTCCAAAACATGGGAAACGACCCCAGATGGCAGAGAGGGTTTTAATAATATATTTTTGAAACGCAGATTCGGTGTTTATCTGATTGACCAGCCCCGCCGGGGTAATGCCAGCAGAAGTACCGAGACGGCAACCATTAATCCTACACCTGATGAACAAACATGGTTTGGTACCTTCAGAGTAGGAGTTTGGCCTGACTATTTTCCAGGTGTACAGTTTGCCAAAGACGAAGAAACATTAAATCAGTATTTCCGCCAGATGGTACCGAATCTGGGTGGATTTAATACGGAAGTGATTACGAATGCCACATCCAAATTGTTTGATAAAATTGGTGCAGGTATTTTGGTTACTCATTCACATTCAGGTGGTTTTGGTTGGGCCAGTGCTGTAAAAAACGCGAATATCAAAGCAATAGCCTCTTATGAGCCGGGTAGTGGTTTTCTTTTTCCGGAAGGAGAGGTTCCTGTACCTATCGCCAGTTCATCCGGTCCTGTCGCAGCTATTGGCGTACCAATGGCTGACTTCATGAAACTCACTAAAATACCCATCATTATCTATTATGGTGATTTTATCCCCGAAAAACCCGACCCTAACCCCGGTGCTGATGGCTGGCGGGCAAGAATGGAAATGGCTCGCAAATGGAGAGATATAGTCAACAAATATGGTGGTGATGTAACAG
Source organism: Emticicia sp. TH156 (assembly GCF_002855535.1). Taxonomy (NCBI): domain Bacteria; kingdom Pseudomonadati; phylum Bacteroidota; class Cytophagia; order Cytophagales; family Leadbetterellaceae; genus Emticicia; species Emticicia sp. TH156. The sequence continues at coordinate 75,206 of NZ_PKRS01000003.1, read as the reverse complement.
TTATTCATCTGCCTGAAATCGGTATCAAGGGTAATACCCATTTTCCTTTTTCTGATTTAAACAATATACAAATTGCCGATTTACTTTCTAAATGGTTACAGGAGAAAGGATTAGACAAATAAAATCGGAGTGAAACAATTGAATCTTTGTACTGATTGAAGAAACCATTTTGTTTAGTCAATCACACACTTTTGAATACGACAGTGAAAATACAACTTGATTTTCAATCTAACTATTACAATTATGGCGACAATTAATTGTACTATTAACGGTAAGGCGAAGACTTTTGAAGCCGATCCGGAAATGCCATTACTTTGGGCACTCAGAGACACATTAGGATTGACAGGAACTAAATATGGCTGTGGGATAGCTCAATGTGGAGCTTGCACTGTTCACTTAAATGATGAAGCAGTGCGTTCCTGTGTCACAAAAGTCAGCCGTGCCAATGAGCAAAAAGTAGTGACCATTGAAGGCTTATCTGCCAATGCTGACCATCCGCTACAATTAGCCTGGCAGGAAGTGGATGTACCGCAATGTGGCTATTGTCAGGGCGGACAAATTATGTCTGCGGCGGTGCTACTGCGGGAAAACCCTAATCCGAGTGATGAGGATATCAATGCCGCTATGTCTGGCAATATTTGCCGATGTGGCACCTATCTGCGCATACGGGAAGCGATTCATCTGGCTGCAAAATTAAAGCAGAACACAGGTAAGTAGAGTATGATAACATTGCCATGAATAATACAGCTTTTTAAAGCAAAAAATCTTATATGTTATGACTGTAAAATCAATCAATTATCTGACCGTTTCCTTTGCACTGACCATATTTGCAGGGGCTGTATTGAATAATACGACGAATCAGGAGAAACCGGTAGTCATAGAGAAAGCAATAAACCCGGCTCTCATTGTTAAAGACAGCCTTGCCTCGGTAAGAGCCTTTGCCAAGGTATATAAAGTATTGATGTCTCCCAGGTGCATGAACTGTCATCCATCGGGCGATATACCCTTGCAGGGTGACGATAATCATCTGCACACAATGGGGCCTCAACGAGGCGTGGATGGTAAAGGCATCTATGCTATGAAATGCGCCAATTGCCACCAGCCAACCAATATTGCTGGCCTACATATGCCACCGGGCAATCCTGACTGGCATTTGCCACCTGCTGCTACAAAAATGATTTTTCAAGGCCGTACCCCCAATCAGTTAGCCAAACAATTGGTAGACCCTAAGCAAAACGGCGGAAAGAATATGCAAAAATTGTTGGCGCATGCCGACGATGGTTTAGTGAAAGCCGGATGGAATCCTGGAGAAGGACGTACATTACCGCCCATGAGCCATGCTGAATTTAAAGAAGCATGGGTTAGCTGGATAAAAACAGGGGCTTATGCACCCTCTGAAAAATAGATAAACAGTAAAAGAATCTGTTAGATAAGATATTATAGTAAAATTTGGTTATAAAAGCTCGCTGCCATGCGGCAAGCCTTTTTTCAAGAGAATGACAAGCTCATATCGACAGTTTATTCATTGAGAAAATCTACCTGTTAAACTACGAAAATGGTAATGGAAAATTTAAAAACAACCTATAACAGGCGTTCATTTCTGAAAGCCTCAGCCCTTTCAGGAGGCGGATTCTTGTTGAGCATCAGTTTTCTATCAAGTTATAAGGCTGCTGCATTACCTGATATTGCTAACCTTCCGCCTGACTGGAACGAACTCAATGGATTTGTAAAAATCACGGCCGACAATATTATCAAAATTATGTCGCCTAATCCTGAAGGTGGACAAAATGTAAAGACCTCCATGCCAATGATTGTAGCAGAGGAATTGGACGTTGACTGGAAAAAGGTAGTCATAGAACAAGCTGATTTAGATACCAAGCATTTTACCCGGCAGTTTATAGGTGGTAGTCAGGCTATTCATCAGGGTTGGAAAACACTACGGACAGCCGGAGCGACCGCCCGGCAAATGCTTCGGGAAGCAGCAGCTCAGCAATGGCAGGTTCCTGTAGAAGAGGTCAGCACCGAATTAGGTGTGCTTTACCACAAAAAGAGCGGAAAAACAGCGAAATATGGCGACATGTCAACTGTCGCTGCTAAATTACCTGTACCAAAAGACGTAAAGTTGAAACAGGTCAAAGATTTTAAGATTATCGGACATTCGCAAAAGAATGTCGAACTCAAAAATATCGTTTCAGGCAAGCCGCTGTTTGGAATTGACACTTACAAAGAAGGGATGGTTTACGCCATGATTACACATCCACCTGCCTTCGGTCTGAAGATTAAGTCTATCGATGATGCAGCTGCCAGAAAAATGAAAGGCATCAAAGATATTTTCCCTGTCAAAATCTTCAATGAGGGTTATGAAAGAACATTTTTTGATACTACCACATTTAACGAAGTAGTGGCAATTGTGGGCACTTCTACCTGGGAGGTCAGGCAAGCAAAAAAGGTATTGAAAGTAGAATGGGAACCTTTTGCCAGCTATACCCAGGAGAGAAACATGCAGGGTAGAAAATTGACAGAAACTGTACCAGCCGGCTTGGAAAATACCAGTGGCCACATGGATGACATGAAAGCAATGGTAAGCAAACAGGCAACCCTAAGACGTAAAGATGGTGACCCTGAAACAGCCTTTAAAAATGCAGCAAAAGTAATTGAGCGTACCTATACAGGGCCTTTTCTGGCGCATAATTGCATGGAACCGATGAATTTCTTTGCTCATGTAACAGATGAGAAAGCCGAATTGGTCGGACCACTCCAAAAACCTGAAAATACAGAACAGGCTTTATCAGCACGTTTGGGAATGCCCTTAGAAAAGATAGATATTAAACTGGCTCGTCTGGGTGGAGGGTTCGGTCGTCGTTCTTATGCACACTGGTTGATAGAAGCCGCGCTTATCTCACAGAAAGTCAAAGCTCCGGTAAAACTGATGTATACCCGTGAAGATGATATGACTTCCGGTATTTATCGCTCTACTTATACGGCAACTTTCAGAGCAGCGCTGGATGCTGACAATAACCTGATTGCATTTCATGTGAAAGCCGGGGGTATTCCTGAATCTCCTTTACATGCCAATCGTTTTCCTGCGGGAGCAGTGGATAATTATCTGGCTGAGGATTGGACCCTGAAAACCAATATTACGGTAGGCTCTTTCAGAGCACCAAGGTCGAATTTTATGGGGGCGTCAGAACAATCTTTTTTAGATGAAGTGGCTGAAGCAGCAGGAAAAGACCCGATTGAATTCAGATTGGAATTACTGAAACGGGCAAAAGAAAAGCCCGTAGGTAAAAATAATGAATACGAACCTGAACGCTATGCAGGGGTATTGGAGTTGGTGCGGGAGAAATCAGGCTGGAATGATAAAAAGAAAGTGAGCAACGTAGGAGTAGCAGCTTATTTCTGCCATGATTCTTATGTGGCGCATGTGGTTGATTTGGAAATGGGTGCAGAACTGCCCATCATAAAGAAAGTATGGTCTGCGGCAGATTGCGGGATAGTTGTAAATCCTGACGCGGCTAAAAATATGATAGAGGGAGCTGTAGTGGATGGTATTGGGACAGCCTTGTTTGGTAAAATGTCATTTTCGAATGGCGTACCGGATAAACGCAACTTTGATAGTTATCGCATGATACGCATGAATGAAGCTCCTGAAGCAATAGACGTACATTTTGTCCAGAACACTATTGACCCGACAGGTATGGGCGAGCCTGCTTATCCCCCGATTTTTGCAGCATTAGCCAGTGCACTTTATAAAGCTACAGGCAAGCGCTTCTACGACCAACCTTTTCAAACAGATATTGAGAAGTCTTAAGAAATGTTGATTTCCTTTTTATCTAAATCAGGAACAGACAACTTACACAATGGGTTGTCTGTTTTTATGATTTATCCTGAATAGTTGATATAAAAAAGAGATAGTTAAAAACCATCTCCTTTAAAAATACTCTATTCAACCTTTTAAATTTTTAAATGATTTATTCCACTCCTTTAACGGGCATTTTATAATCATCTTCACTTACCGGCTCTAACCATACTACTCTGCCATTGATATTATTAGTTACGGCCACCTGTACAAGCGTATCAGTAAGCGTGGCACCATGCCAATGATGGATATTAGGCGGACACTTCCTCACATCCCCTTTCTTGATGATTTCAACAGGTTTACCTCTTTCCTGATAGAGACCCTTCCCATCAATAATGAGCAATATTTGCCCTCCCGGATGGTAATGCCAGTTGGTTCTGGCGCCCGGTTCAAAAGTAACACTACCCACTTGGATATGATTACTTGTATCAGCTTCTACCAGAGTATTAAGCCAAGATACACCTATGAAATTGTTGTTGGTGACTCTACTACCCTTATCAAATAGTCTGTTGTTTTGTTGATATTTCACAGCACGTTGACAAGAGATAATGCCAATCACCGAAAAAGCCATTAATAAGAGAGGTGTTTTTCTGTTCATCAAGTAGCTATTAACATTTTATATTAAAAATTCAGAGAACCTAAATACGTATCACTTTAATATACTACTTTTTTTCAAATATTTATCATTTCTTTTAATTGACGGCCTTTTTTTGATTTTTACTTGAAGATACCAATCTTTTTTAGCCATTTCTGAACTTCTACTTGTGCCTGCTTTTCTTTTTCCCCTTCCATCACAAACAAAATCCCGTCTCGTTCTATAGCCCCTTTGGTTGAGAAGCCTTCTAAAACTTTACAATCAGTGCACAATTGCTTCACTGTGTCGAAACTGCTTCCAATTCCATAGCCTGCATTCGTATTAAAAGGAATAACGGTCTTCCCATTTAACTTATATTGCTTTAAAAAGCTTTTCATGGGAGGAGGCAATTCCATACCCCAGGTTGGAAAGCCTATAAATATGACGTCATACTGGCTAATATTATCAATTTTTGTTTTGAGTGGTGGAAGGAAACCCGAAGCGTTTTCATCCGCCACCTGTGCAACCATTGCTTTATAATCTTCCGGATAAGGGTTTTGCAATTCCAGTTCAACTAGTTTTCCTTCTACACTTTTTTGAATGATTTGTGCAATTGCTTTTGTGTTCTTTGTTCGAGACAAATACACAATAAGTACGTTCTTTTCGTTTAACACTTTCCCTTTTTCAGTAGAAGGATTTTGTGCATGCGAACAGCCAACCAGCATATAAAAGCCTGCTATCATTAGCAGAATATGAATCTTCATAAATTTTATTTTTTCAATAAAGAATAATTTAGCAAGGCATCATTCAGGACTTACGTATTTACTTCCCTACTCTTTGTTGCAAATGAGCCGGATACCGGTCTCCCTGAACATTGGTTTTAGCAAACGCTTCATCTATTTCTTGTATAGCATCAACCGATAACTCGATGGATGCTCCTCCAAGATTTTCCATCAATCTATGTAATTTCGTTGTACCAGGAATCGGAACAATCCAGGGCTTTTGTCCTAATAACCAACCTAATGCTATTTGTGCCGGAGTTGCTTTTTTATCGAAAGCAATTGCACTTAAAAGTTCTACCAGCTTTTGATTTGCCTTTCTGTTTTCTTCACTAAATCGAGGTACAATATTCCGGAAATCATTGGTATCAAATTTAGTATTTTCATTGATTGCACCAGTTAGAAATCCCTTACCCAACGGGCTGAAAGCTACCAAGCCAATGCCTAGTTCTTCAAGTGTTGGAATAATCTCCAATTCAGGTTCTCTCCACCAGATAGAATACTCGCTTTGTAAAGCCGTGACCGCTTGCACGGCATGTGCTTTACGAATTGATTGAATGCCTGCTTCAGAAAGCCCAAAATGTTTTACTTTTCCCTCATGAATAAGGTCCTTGACCGTTCCGGCCACATCTTCCATGGGTACATTGGTGTCTACCCTGTGCTGATAAAACAAGTCAATTACATCCGTATTTAATCGCCTTAAAGATTCTTCGGCTACTGCTCTGATGCGCTTCGGATGGCTGTCCTGTCCTTTTTTAGAATCACCATCCTTGAATCCGAATTTAGTAGCAATTACTACTTTCTTGCGAAATGGCGCTATCGCTTCTCCTACTAATTCTTCGTTTTCTCTGCCATAGGCTTCTGCAGTATCGAAAAAAGTAACACCTTGATCGTAAGCCTCTCTGATTAGATTTACACCCGCTTTTTTATCCAGGGCAGGCCCATAACCAAAACTCAAACCCATGCACCCCATTCCCAAAGCTGAAACTTCTAAACCGCTGTTTCCTAATATTCTCTTTCTCATTCAGATATATTAATTTTAATGATTATTGTGTTTTGGATGCTAAGCTTCCAGTTTTCTCTCACTTAACCACTTTACCATGTTTGGGTCACGATGGTCAAAAAACAGACTTTCCTTAGTGTCCAGACCCGCGATGTAATCCATATCTTCTTCCGAAAGCTCGAAATCGAAAACATTGATATTCTCTGCCATTCTTTCTTTACGCACGGACTTGGGAATGACCACTACCCCCCTCTGAATTAACCAGCGAAGGATTACTTGCGCCACTGTTTTGTTGTGCATTCTTGCGATAGCCATTAAGACTTCATTCTGAAAAATGCCATTCTTTCCCTCTGCAAAAGGCCCCCAGGATTCGATTTGCACACCATTATCCTGTAAAAACTTTTGGGTTTCAATTTGTTGATGGAACGGATGCGTTTCTATCTGGTTAATGGCAGGCGCAAAACCACTATTAACAATCAAATCTATCAATCTATCCGGATGAAAATTAGATACCCCAATGGCTTGTATTTTTCCATCTTTATATAATTCCTGCATGGCTTTCCATGAACCAAAGACATCGCCATAAGGCTGGTGAATCAGGTATAAATCCAGATAATCGAGTTGCAACTTATCTAATGATTTCTGGAAAGCGGCTTTCGTCTTCTCATATCCGGTATCCTGTACCCATAATTTTGTAGTAATAAATAGCTCTTCTCGTGCTATACCACTTTTCTTAATAGCCTTGCCTACGGCAGTTTCATTCATATAACAAGCAGCGGTATCAATTAATCTATAGCCACTTTCAATGGCGTCTATGACCGCTTGTTCACATTGGGCTGCATCAGGTACCTGAAAAACACCAAAACCTAAAACAGGCATTTCTACTCCATTATTTAATTTAATCGTATGCATATACTTTTCATTTAAAATCTTTCAATTTTGCCACTGTCGTGTGGCTGTCTTTTTTACACTACAAATTTCAGCACTAAAAAGGAAGATTTTATTATATGAATTACTGTATATACTACCAATATTACTCATTAAATACCACGAGACTGCATACGCCCTCTGTTCTTGAATGCTTTTTCAACTACATCAAATCTGGCTTTACGGGGATCGGGTTTACTCACTATCTTACCGTCCATTTCTACATCAAGCATACTCTGGTTTTGGTTGTTGTATAGCGGCCAGTTAGGTAATCCTTGTGCATTCGGGTTACCCGTTTTTGCAAAGTTAGTCCAATAGCTATTCATGGTTTTTGCAAGTTCTTTTTCCTGAGAAGTAGCCTCCGCAGGTGCTCCCCAACGAGCACCGAGGGTGTTAAAAACAAACGATACCTCAGACCCATGCCCGGCACCGTAAGGAGATCGCTGTTGAGCAGAGGCAGGCACATAGCCAAACTGATACATATAGGCAGGTGCTCCTTTAACAAGGAAAGCTCTGGCAGTCATACGGGCAGGCTCACCCCATACCCAGTCTGTATTAAACTTCGTAATTACCTCATTAAAGGTTTTGCTCCCATCAGGATCATAAGCCGCTTTTGCTTCCGCTTCCAAATCCCCAAACGAAGCAAACAATTCTTCTTTGGTTTTGCTGCTACTGACAAAAGGTCCGCCGATTTCGGCACTACAGTTTCCAATCATCAATGGCACTTTAGGCTGTCTGCCAGCCATATAAGCACTCTCTGCTGTTTCAACTACCAGTTTTCCATCGAGGATAGGGCCGGAATAAGTACGAGGACCACCCGGGCCATCCGTTTCCTGACCACCATCAATTATTTTTTCTGCACCCAAGGCACGTAATTTTGCCAAAGCAGCGGCATCAGTACCCTCGATACCTTGTTTACGGGCAAAGTTTATACCGATGGTTTCTGCCGATACAGCGTACAAAACATCGGCATTTTCCTTCCTGATGGGTCTGCCTGTCAGTACTCCATCCCTTCCTCCACCTGATTCGCTTATGGCTTTATGAAACAGCCCTTTGGCAGCGGGCATAGTTAGTAATGAATGTACGGAAACACCACCTGCTGAGAAACCGAAAATAGTCACATTTTTAGGGTCTCCACCGAATGCAGCAATGTTTTTCTGAATCCATTGCAGTGCCGCTATCTGATCCATGTAGCCGTAATTACCTTTGGGTTCATTAGGAAATTCCGCACTTAAAGCAGGGTGAGCAAAATAGCCCAAACGCCCCAAACGGTAATTGATATTCACTAAAATAACGCCATGCTTTGTCATTTCATAGCCGAAGTTCTGAGGACTTGAGCCGCTTCCTCCTGTAAATCCACCCCCATGTATCCAGACCATGACAGGTAATTTCGATTTAGCTGTACTACTGGCAGGTTTCCAGATATTCAGGAAAAGACAGTCTTCAGACGAGTTTGGATTCATTTTAGGGGCATTTGGCCCAAAGCCTGCCTGTCCGCAATCTTTACAAGGTTTTGTCGCATCCAATTCGCCTTCCCAGTTTTTAACAGGTTGCGGCGGTCTCCAGCGAAATTCACCTACTGGAGGAGCGGCATAAGGAATGGCTCTGAAAATAGACACATCACCCTCTGTTACACCACGCACGATTCCGGATGCCGTACGAACGGTAGGATTTGCATCCTGAGCATTCAAATTATTTACCATAAGAAAGGTCAATCCGAACAATATTTTTTTCATAGAAATAAGTTTGTTTAAATACGATTGCTTTTAATGGACTAATGTTAAAACACTATCAGAAGCCCATTTAGGGTCTAATCCTTTATATCCCTTTAGGTTGTACGCAAAGATATTCTCTCTTATATGTCTCAATAGTATACAGATTACGGATAATTCTACCATTATTACTGATTGGGTTGATTGTATTGTTAAAACACTATCGGAATGCATAATTTTGTATAAGCAAAAACAAGACGTATGAAACAGGCATATAATTTTGATACAGTAAATGAATACAATGATTTCAATAATCACGAAACATTGCATCCACTGGTAAGCATACTGGATTTTTCAAAAGCGCATCCAAGAACAGGTTCCCGGATGAACTTTGGGTTATATTGTATCTTTTTGAAAGAAGCGAAGTGTGGGGATTTGAAATACGGGCGGCATACCTATGATTATCAGGAAGGCACGCTGGTTTTTATTGCTCCCGGACAGGTAATAGATGTTGAAAACAAAGTAGATATTTATCAGCCGATGGGACATGGTTTGGTCTTTCATCCTGACATGATACGTGGAACCTCGCTTGCCAAAACTATTCAGGATTATAGCTTTTTTGGTTATAATTCAAATGAATCATTGCATCTATCTACACGCGAGAGACAACTGGTATTAGATTGCTTTTCAAAAATTCAATATGAGCTGCAACAATCCATTGATAAACATAGCAAAAAGCTGATTGCTTCTAATATAGAGTTATTCCTGAACTACTGCGACCGCTTCTATGACCGGCAGTTTATAACCAGAGACAATGTCAATAGAGGTATTCTGGAGAAATTTGAAGAATTGTTAAATGGATACTTTACATCAGAGAAACCGCAAAACATAGGCTTGCCATCAGTTGCCTCTTGTGCTGAAGAACTGAATTTATCACCTAATTATTTTGGTGATCTGATTAAGAAAGAAACAGGAAAGTCTGCACAAGAATACATACAGAACAAAATAATTGATATAGCCAAAAGTAAGATTTTTGATACTCAGAAAACTGTAAATGAAGTCGCTTACGAATTAGGATTCAAGTACCCACAACATTTTACCCGATTCTTTAAACAACATGTTGGTCAAACCCCTAATGAATATAGAACATTAAATCATCTTAATTGATTTAATAGTGCTTATTTCGACGGATGTGTTTTACCGTAAATCAGAAACGTATGGCCAATGAATGAATAATTTTTATTCATTTATCGTAAGAGCTTCATCAACCCTCGATGAAGCAATTGATTTGGTTCTTCTTCAAAATTCATTTTGCTCACAATAGGCGAGCCTTAAAAAGCAATCCAATGAAACGAATACTATTGAACATCACTAACCTATTCCTGACGTCGCTGGTAATTATAGCCATAGCAACGCCATCAGTCCAATCGCAAACACCATCGCAACGAGTTACTGAAGGGCAACGGTTGTACGCTGTCAATTGTGCAAATTGTCATGGAAATGCCGCCCAAGGCGCAATCAAAGCAGGTTTCGACATTTCCATTATTACAGAGCGAGGTGGGAAACAGCCACCTGACCTTACAGATGTAGTCTGGGATCATGGTTCGAAAGATACCGAGATTTTGACTGTGATTAAGAACGGCATTCCTTCAAATATGATGCCGTCCTTCAAGGGAAGCCTCTCGGATGCACAAATCCGAAATGTGATTGCGTATGTCCGCTCGTTGGCTTCTCCTCAATCATCGGCTACAGCGGCTGCTCGTACCACAACTTTACCCACCCCATTGAAAGGTCAACAGACCCTTGAGTTAGCTGATTATGTCGAGCTACCGATTACTGGCGATAACTCGGCTGATCGTGTCACCGGGATGATGGCACGTGGCAGTATCCTGCTTGACGAACCGGGTGGTCAGCGTTTTTTCGTTAACGATCTGGCCGGTGTACTTTATATGCTTAATAAGCAGACGAAGCAACTCACGCCCTATCTGAACTTTGACGGTTCAGAAAATGGTGCCGGATTATTTCCAAAGTTTTCAGCCAAATTGGGTTATGCATCGGGTCTCATGAACTTCGTGTTCGACCCTGACTACGCACGAAACGGTATCTTTTATACACTCCACATGGAAAATCTCGCCACACCTGAAGAGAGCGTAATGCCAAAGACAAGTGTATTAGCCGGACTAAACCTGAGGGATTATACCACAACAACGGCACTAGCGAAGCCGATTGTGGCTGCTGATGCCAGAGTAGCGCGTGAGTTAGTTATCATAGAATGGACAGACCGAAATATTAAAAACACCACATTTGAGGGGACAGCACGTGAAGTATTCCGTCTGCAAGTGCCTGGGCTGTTCCATCCACTTAACGAAATGACATTTAACCCGACTGCTAAGCCGGGCGACCCTGACTGGCGAGTGATTTATCTGGGTGTTGGAGACGCAGGTACAGGCGAGCGACAAGGGCCTAATAGGCTGTATGCACAAAGACTCGATACTTACCAAGGCAAGATTCTGCGCATCATTCCGATGTTAAGTGAGCATACATCGACAAGTACTATCAGTGAGAATGGCCGTTACCGTATTCCTAACGACAATCCGTTTGTTTCGGTGGCAGGCGCAAGAAAGGAAATATGGGCTTTAGGGCTGCGCAATCCGCACCGACTAACGTGGTATATTAACCCGGCAAAGCCTCGCGAGGCTGTATTACTCGCTTTCAATATCGGCCTTGTCAGTTGGGAGACGGTGATGATTATCAAGAAGGGAGCCAATTACGGTTATCCGCTGCGTGAGGGCTCTCAAAGTATGTCTACGAACAATGTTATGGGACCGCTGCCAACGGATGACATGATTCGCATACAAGTCTCTGACACGGTTACACATGGTACGGTGAAGCCTGCTTATGCTGTTATTGCTTATCCTCACTCACCTATCGGCGGTGATGCAATTGCCAATGGCTTCGTCTATCGCGGAAAAAAGATTCCAGCCCTGAAAGGGACAATGGTCTTCAGTGATATCACAACAGGCCGTATCTGGTACGCTTACATGAAAGACATATTGGCCGCCGACGATGGTAACCCTCTTACGATGGCTCCCATACACGAATTAAGTACTAATCTTAGGGCATTGTCTGAAGAAACTTACCGGAAGCGCGGTGGCAGAGCCGAGGGTTTGCCGGGCAGGGGTGCTATAGCAGGTGCAGGGCGCATCGATTTACGGTTGGCTGAAGATAAGGACGGAGAGTTATACGCACTGACCAAAGGAGACGGGATGATCCGAATATTTGTCAATGTTAAATAACCTAACTAAAATATTACTAAGTATAAATAAGGAATTATTTTCGCCTATTATGAACCAATTTATTTTAGTTCAAGTAAAATAAATTGTAATTAAAGTAAAAAGTCCCTTGATTTAGGGGCTTTTTCTTCAACAAGGGCGAAGTTTTCCGGTTGAGTCTTCAAGCATCATTACTAAACAAATTAGAACTTGTTGTGTTTGCCGTTTTAAATAGCGATAGAAATGAATTGCCTGGCGATATATTTTCAAAAACATATCGCATCAAAAATCATTTATCGAACAATAAATAAGTATTATATGAAAAAGGTTTATGCTGCATTTATTTTGTCTTTTCTGTTTGCACCTGTTTTTGCACAAGAACCAATAAAAACGGATTCAGTAAAAGCTTTGAATGAGATTGTAGTCTCTGCCTCCAGAATACCTGAAGACATTATCAAATCACCTATCAGTATTGAGTATCTGGATAAAAAATCTATCCGTAATTCCGCACAAAGCTCTTATTTTGATGCTTTAGAAAATGTAAAAGGTCTTCAGGTAATGACTTCAAGCCTGGGATTCAAAGTCTATAATTCAAGGGGATTTGCTAACCCGACTAATGTACGTTTTGTGCAGTTAGTAGATGGGATTGATAATCAAGCCCCACACATAGGAGCAGCCATTGCGTCTACCTTAACACCCACAGATTTAGATATTGAACATGTAGAAGTTATTTTAGGCTCCGCATCTGCCTTATGGGGTTTAAATGCGCTGAATGGTATGGTCAACCTGTATTCTCTTTCCCCTTTTGATAAGGAAGGTTTAAGTTATGAGCAAAAAAACGGTTTTAATCATCTGAATAGTCTGAATGCGACACCAAAGTTCTTTAATGAAAGCTCAATGAGGTATGCTAAGGTCATTAATCCGAAATGGGCTTTTAAAGCAAATTTGTTTTATTTAAATGGCTATGATTGGATTTCCGACAATCAGACTGATTTAAATCCTAATGGCAATTCATCTCTGAAACTTTTTGGTTTAGATAACCCTGCCATTGACCCTATTAATTCTTATGGTAACGAATCTTCCAATAGAAGGACACTTACCTTAAATGGGAAAAGGTATTCTGTAGCCAGAACCGGATACTACGAAAAAGAAATAGCTGATTTCGGAATCAGCAACTTTAAGGCTGATGCCTCTATTTATTTCAGACCAACGGCAAAATCTGAACTGGTTTATACATTTCGGTATGGTCTGGTAAATAATTTATATCAACGGACAAATCGTTTTCGATTAGAGGATTATCGTATCTCTCAGAACTCTATTCAATACAAAGACAATACATTTCAGGTAAGGAGCTATTTTACGACTGAAAACACAGGCAATTCCTATAATATCCGTTCGATGGCAGAGAATATAGACGGAGCTTTTAAATCCGACGATGTTTGGTTTTCCGATTTTACCAAGAGCTTTAATACTTCTGTTGTCAATGGTACAAGTGAAGTAGCAGCTCTCAAACAAGCCAGACTGGATGCTGATAAAAATCGTCCCCAACCGAAAACTGAGGAATTTGACTCCCTCATTGAGAAGCTAAGAAAAATCAATAATTGGGATGTAGGGGCTGCTTTACAAGTCCGCACCTGGATGTTCCATACAGACGGACAAGCAGATTTGACGAAGGAAATACTTGGTACATTTAGAGAAAAAACCAATATCCAGCTATTGGCAGGTTTTGATTACCGTAATTATTGGGTTTATCCGGATGGCAATTATTTTATCAATCCAACCGATGAGGATAAAAATATTTCATACAAGAAAACAGGCATGTTTCTTCAGGCAACCAAGCATATGTGGTCAGAAAAACTCAAACTTGTTTCTTCCATCAGGGTAGATAAAAATCAATACTTCATTCCACAAGTTAATTATCGTTTGGCAGGTGTCTTTTCAAATTCGCCACAATTAAATTTGCGGGTTTCTTATCAGAACGGCTATCGTTTCCCCAGTTTATTTGAAGCTTTTTCCAATGTAAATAGCGGTGGCGTAAAACGTGTGGGAGGGCTTCGTATCATGTCGAACGGTATATTTGAAAACTCCTATTTCAAAACGGCTGTGGATGCTTTTCAAGCGGCAGTAACTTCCGCAGTGAATACGCAAGGGCTTAGTGTCAACGAAGCTATAAAGTTGAATGCATCTTTATTAAAGAAAAACGACTATACCTATATCCAGCCTGAAAAAGTACATAGTTTCGAAGCAGGTTACAAAGGCTACTTTTTAGAAAAGCGTCTTTCAGTTGATGTTGATTTTTATTATAATCGCTATCGTAATTTCATGGCTCAGGTAGAAGTGAACATTCCGAAATCACAGAATCCGGACTCAATAGCTATCTATCTCAATAATCGAAACACACAAAGCCGCTACAGGCTTTGGACGAACTCTAAGGCTACAGTACATACGTATGGATCAAGCATGAGTGTAAAGTATAGATTTTATAAGAGTTTTCAGCTATTAGGAAATGTTTCTTATGCTACCTTACAAAGAAAAGATGCGGGTGATGGATTAGAGGAAGCCTTTAATACGCCTAAATGGATTAGCATTATTGCTTTACAAAACCCTGATATAGTCAGAAATTTTGGCTTCTCGGTTAGTTATAAATTTCAGGACAAATATATCTGGCAATCCTCTTTAGCGACCGGTGAAGTTCCTGCATTTCATAGTCTGGACTTTCAATTGTCTTACAGAGTACCTAAAGCGAAGCTGAGTTTTAAACTGGCTTCAACCAATACCCTGAACCACTACTATTACAATTTCCTGGCAGGGCCAAGTATTGGTGGATTTTATTATGTGGCTATAACCTACAATTAATCATGCTTGTAACTTTAATGGATTATTCAAAATAGGATTCTCCAAAGAACGTTGTAATAATTGCGTATTCTGATGGCATCTTCTACTTTGAAAGTAGAGATTTGGTGAAAGGCAGCTGGATTCTTGTATAAAAGCCCTAATTCATTCTATATTCATAGGGAGTAACTCCGGCTTTTTGCTTAAAAAAACGGGTAAAATGCTGCGGATATTTAAAACCTAATTCATAAGCAATTTCACTGAGCGACTTACTAGTATCAAATATCCGTTCTTTGGCTAAGTCTAAGAGTTTGAGCTGCATATATTCAAGTGCGGTTTTACCTGTTTCCCTTTTAATCAAATCTCCAAAGTAATTGGCTGATAAATGCAATTCATTAGCGAAATAGGCTACAGAGGGTATGCCTAAAATCTTAAGTTTTTCACTTAACAGATAATCATTCAGGAGCTTTTCAAACTGTTCAGCAATACCACGATTTACCTGTTCTCTGGTGATGAATTGACGGTCATAAAATCTTGAACAGTATTTCAATAATAATTCAATATTGGCTACAATAAGCATCCGGCTGTGTTTATCAATATTCTGCTTAATTTCTGCTTCAATGTTCGCAAGACAGATATCCACCAACGCTCTTTCTTTTTCAGAAACATGCAATGCCTCATAGGATTGGTAACTGAAAAAAGAATATTCATGAATTTGCTTTCCCAACGATGTACCTCTGATGATATCCGGGTGGAAAACCAAAGCTAAGCCATACGGTTGGTGTAATTCACCTTCAGGTTCATTAGTAATGACCTGTCCTGGGGCAAAAAATACGATAGTTCCTTGATCATAGTCATAATAATGATTGCCGTACCTTAAATCACCACATTTGCTCTCTTTTATAATGATGGCATAAAAGCCCACAGTAAATTTATTTCTTTCCACAGGTTTTGACTTATTCAAATCAACCACACTGATAAGCGGATGCAAGGTCTGATTGTTAAAAGTCTCATTGTATTTTTTTATCGTATCGAACGTTAGCATATTCCTAATCTTTGTTTGAGTGTCATTCAAAATTATTCAGATTACTCTATAACTAAATAGTTACCTGTGAAATTGGTAAGTAATACCGTAAAATGTATAAAATACCTTCTAATTATTGTAGTGAACTTTGCAAAAGAAATCAGCAGAGATATTTTCTTTAATGGAAGTGGAGGAATTTTCTCACCAACCGAATGAAAAAAACTATAAACAATTTAGCACAATGAAAAAACTAATTTTAACCACCGTACCCTGTTTACTTATCCTGATACAGTCAATCGGACAGACCAATCAGACAAAAAATTTGAATGCTATGAACAAATTATCAGCGGAGGAATACTACACATTTAAATTAAGCCATAAAGTTACAAGACAAAGCGTGACCTACAAAAACCGGTATGGTATTGCTATTTCCGGTGATTTGTATATGCCTAAAAATATTGACAAGTCTAAAAAACATGCGGCTGTCCTTATTGGTACACCTTATGGCGGTGTAAAAGAACAGGGAGCCGGAATTTATGCGCAAAATATGGCTGAACGTGGTTTTGTGGCAGTAGCTTTTGATGAATCTTTCAATGGCGAAAGTGGTGGCGAACCCCGAAGGGTTTCATCTGCGGACATCTTCGTTGAAGACTTCAGTGCAGGAGTAGACTTTTTAGGCGCACAATCCTTTGTGGATAGAGCAAAAATTGGAGCCATCGGTATCTGTGGCAGCGGAGGTTTTGCTTTAGCAGCAGCACAAGTCGATCACAGAATTAAAGCGGTGGCTGCTACCAGCATGTATGATATGAGCCGTGTGAAACGCAATGGATGGAAAGATGGCATGACTAATGAACAACGAAACAACTATCTTGAACAAGTTGCTGAGCAACGTTGGAAAGATGTGGATAATGGCTTACAGCAATTGACTCCGCCCTTTCCATCAGCGCCTGTAGATAAAGTTCCGGAAGGATTAGACCCCATTTCCAGTGAGTTTTTTGAATATTATGCGATGAAGCGTGGTTTTCATCCGAACTCCATAGGCGCTTTTAGTGTGACAAGTGATATGTCTTTCATGAATTTCCCGTTGCTGAGTTATATCCAGACCATTTCGCCACGTCCAGTTCTTTTTATTATAGGGGAAAATGCGCATTCACGTTATTTTAGTGAAGATGCCTATAAATTAGCGGCTCAACCAAAAGAACTTTATATGGTTCCAAAGGCAAGACATATTGATTTGTATGATAGAGTAGAGCTAATTCCTTTTGACAAATTAACATCATTCTTTAACGAACATTTGAAATCAAATCAGGTTAATTAGAACACAGCTATGGCAAGATATATTTTAATCGTTTTCTTAACCTTTACAGGCATCGTAAGTTCAGCCTCGTGTAACCCAGAGGCTCCAACACCAAAACCTATAAAATTCAATGACACTCATACCGATACTCCAAATGAAAATATACCTGATAGTAATATTATGAGTAATAAGATAAAGATTAAGATTGGGTCTATGGTTTTTAGTGCTACTATAGCGGATAATCCAACTGCAGTCGCTTTTAAAGCTTTATTGCCTTTGTCGATCACCATGGCAGAATTAAATGGGAATGAAAAATACTTTCGTTTATCAAAGAATTTACCTATCAACCCTTCGGTTCCTTCATCAATCCAGACAGGAGACTTAATGATGTATGGGTCTAATACGCTTGTGCTTTTCTACGAAACATTTTCAACTTCCTACAGTTATACCAAAGTTGGAAAAATTAATGACCCTTCCGGCTTGGCTGCAGCGTTAGGCACGGGAGATATAAAAGTAACCATTGCATTGGAATAGGCAGCTTATATGGATAAAGTACAACAACATACTGACATTTTTGAGCGGATGAAGAGAGGAGAAACTATCCGCAAAGACGACCAAGGCTATGACCAATTTATGGAAGTCGTTTCTAAAACCATTCAGTTATGTGTAGAAATGAATGCTATGGCTACCAGTGTGAATCAGGTGAGGGAAAAATTGAGTGAAATTATCGGAAAGGAAATCGATGAATCAACGGCTATTTTCCCTCCGTTTTATACCAATTTCGGTCGCAACATTAGTCTTGGTAAAAATGTATTTATCAATCATGCCTGTTCGTTTCTGGATATGGGCGGCATTATTATTGAAGATGAGGTGATGCTCGGGCCAAGAGTGAACCTTACTTCTGAAAATCATCCACTGAAACCGAATGATAGAAAGGCCGTTATTCCAGGTCCTATTGTTATTAAGCGAAATGCCTGGATTGGAGCAGGTGCAACTATCCTGCCCGGCATAACAGTGGGTGAAAATGCAGTGGTGGCAGCAGGTGCGATCGTCAATCGTGACGTGCCACCCCATACGGTTGTGGCGGGTATTCCGGCTAAGATAATCAAAACAATTGAGTAAAAATAGTGAGTGAAAAGCATTCTCAATCTAGTAAAGATTGAACCTGCACTAATATCTTCAGTGTAATAAACTTCTCATTTTCCAATGCGATAAATCAGGCCTTTTAAACATTCAGGTATTAAATGCAATAATAGAATGTCAGCATCAAAAATTATCTTCTGAAATAATAATCCGCAAGCGCATTTGCAATAGCACGTGGATTGGCTTCATCTGTATTGGTTAGAATAATAATTGAAAGCCTATCATTTACAAAACGTGCAAACACAGACCTGAACCCAATATTAGAACCACCATGTATAATTAGTTTATGCCCTTTGTATTCATCTATTAACCACCCAAAACCATAGTATTCCTTTGAATTTACTCTCTCCGAAGTTTTAATGAACGGTTCCCATAGCTTTTCCCAATTGTCTTTTTTAAGAATAATTTCCTTTTGGCTTAATACCTTTTCCCATTTAATTATATCCGAAGAAGTGGAAAGAAACCCACCGCTGGGTCTTATACCAAACATGGCTGTGGCATTAATCAGGGTGTCACGCTTGTGCATATAACCGTTTGCACGATTAGGAATAATCTGATAAAAATCGGTCAGATAACTATGAGTCATTCCTGCAGGAATAAATAAGTTCTTCTGAATATAATCCTGCCAGGGCATACCACTTACCTGTGTAATAATTTCGGCTAACATAAAATACGCTAAATTACAATACTGGTATTTTTCTCCGGTTTTAAAAACCAGGGGTAAGCTGTAAGCAGACTTGATAACATCTATGTCGGGTTGGATTTTGAAATTATCGTAGCCGGGCGCTTCTCTCTGCAGGCCTGAAGTGTGCGACATCAGGTGTTTGAGTTGAATGGGTCGCCAGGTTTCCGGTGCATCAGGAAAGAATTTATGTACCGGATCTTCAATACTTAATTTTCCGTTCTGCACTAAATGCATAATAGCTGTGGTAAAAAACTGCTTACTGACGGACCCAAGCCGAATGACGGTTTCAGAAGTTACCGGAGCGTTTAATTCTACATTGGCCAGTCCATAGCCTTTGTTGACCATTGGTTGACCATTTTTTATGACAGCCAACGAAAGACCAACAATTTTTTGCTTCTCCATCATCTTTTTGACGATGATATCAGTACTGTCAATCTGGGCAAATGAGAAATATGGGAGGAAGAAAAAAAGTAGGAGTTTTTTCATTGCAAGTCATTCGTTTATTGGTATACTACAAAGGAGTGTTTAAAATATTTTAAATATAAGAGTTATTTAAATATCTGAAAAGATTGGTGGGCTTAACAAGGATTGAACTTATGACCTCTTCTATATCAGAGAGGTCTAAAGCAAATGATATTTATACCATTAACACTTGAGGATTCGCTATTGTCTGATACTTTTATTAATAAGGTCTATAAACTTCGGTGAATGAAGTCCTTAGTTGTTATTTTTGCTAAGCCCCAAAGTAATTGACGAATAAATGTAATTGAGGAGTATTAAATTTTACTAAAATACCTCTGGAATTTGTGATTAGTCAGAGTGAAAGTACTGGTTCAATAGATAACAAAATCCCCAAGAGGTCTTCAGTTTCTATATTGTTCATACCTTCTATTACTAATTCGTCTTCTCTATTTCTTTCATTGCCGCCAATATAGATTCGTCATAAGTTTTATGTTGACCCTTGTCGTATTTCCTTAATTCAATCAAAATTGTCGGAATGTAATTAAATTGTCTTCCCTGTATATACTCATCTATTAGCTTTTTTGCTCTAGCAGTTTCTCCCAATTTCTAAGCAATTACAATCTCGCCTGCTCTCACAAAGTGTTCATACAAAGATGCCCGCCAGGTATTATAACCCTGCTTCGACATAGCGGCCCGCATAGGTTCCAATAATGGCTCTGTATCTATTATTAATTTCTCTGGCAATTTATCTACACTAGGGTTTACAAACGAATGTCCGAATTCGTGTACACTAAGTTCAAGAAGTTCCTGCTTATCTGCAAACCCCATTTTCAATTCCTGTGTGTTTATGAATGTCTGAAAATCACGTGCACCAAATACGTTAAAAACATGCGTCTTACCTGTAGAAGTGAATCTCACACCAAAACCCATGCCTTTAGGAATAGTAAGGCTCGGAATTAAATTATAGGTATCAAAACTCTGTTTGTAGAAGCTTTCCATCATACCGATAAAATCCTTTTCCGGCAGCCCATTTTTTACTTCTTCTATAGCTTTATCATAAAAAGCTTTTGAATCAACCAGGTATTGGTTAAAGTCTATTTGCGTATAAAAAGTATTCAATCCGCTTAAAAAAATAGCAGCATTTTCTTTGGCTTCTTTGAGGTTCTTGGTTTTAGAAAAATTGATATAATAAGGCTCCGGGACAGTTTCTTTCAATTTAGCATTCGGAAAGTCGTCAACTTGTACCAAAAATGCAATAAGGTAATCCAACCACAGGTGGTCGGCTACTGTAAAGCTATTCATCAGGCTTTCGCTGGCGGCAAATTTCTTGTATTTTTCATTGATGAAATACCCGTAATTGTGCCAATCCTTTTTAGGTATTTTTTTACCTTTTACATCAATGGTTTTGGTCTCGATTTCTACTCCCTCAAAACCAATAAAGTATGCCAAACCCAAAAGCTCCACATTTTTATTAATCTGAATCTTCAGCTTGTTATGAAGCGGAGGATTGTTAGCAAAGAGGGTATTCGCCAGAATGGCAAAGAAGATGAGTGCAATAGTTTTTTTCATAATTAATTATTCAGTGGATAGGAGATGCAAAGATAGAAAAGAATGATACGAGACTACTACTTTAATTAGCATAGATGATATTATGAAAATATTAAATTCTGGTTTTTACAATGAAAGTATAAGGGTTTGAAGGAATTATATGGGTACAAAAGAAATACTTTTTAATTCCCCTGAAGTTCTTGAGATATTTATTCAGTGAATATTAAATGATGATAGAATTGCCTTAAAAGTGCGAACCATTGTTTATTTATTAAAAGTTAAGAGATTTACTTTTACCAGTGAGATTTGAGTATGATGTTTTATTGAATTCACTGTGAAATTAAGCATAAAAGGAAAAGGTTGAATATGTGCCTATCCAACCTTTTCCTTTTACTTAGCATTTCCCAAAGTACTGAGTTTTTCACTTAATTCAGTCAGGCCTGCTTTTTGCAAACAATCTTCAGAAAGTGCTTTTAATTCCTGCAAACTATCTGGCGGCACACTTGATAAGAGACCAGGGCTTTTTTCATCTTCCTTAGCTGCTAAACCAAGTTCGATTACCTGGTTTAACAGAAGTACATTTTTTCGAGCAATTCGTAACTCAATCTTCACCGTTTCGTTCATGCCGGGGATACTTAAAATAGTATCATACACCTTGGCTACATCACTTGTCGTCAGCATAATTACGCGCTTTTAAATGAGAGAAAATTTACTAGACAAAATTAATGAGAATACTTTTTTACATCCTTATCAAAATATAATGAGGATAGGTTTATCCAAAATCATATCATTAACTTTACCTCATTGACTGAATTGTGATTTGAAAACAGGTGATTATGGACTTCAGTAAATCAAGGCTTTCCATCGATGAAGCCAGGAAAATAGATATGGTGGATTACCTTTTCAAACTAGGGTTTGAGCCGTCAAAAATAAGCAATAACGACTATTGGTATTTATCACCATTAAGAATGGAAAGGACTCCTTCCTTTAAGGTTAACAGAAAGCTGAATCGTTGGTATGATCATGGCATGGGAAGAGGGGGTAATCTGGTAGATTTTGGCATCGAATACCATCAATGTACCATTAGTGAATTGATTGAAAAACTGGGCAGCAATTTTTCTTTTCAGCAGTCACCTATGCAGCCTGTGCCAGTGGAATATACTCCTGAACATAAAATCAAGGTACTGAGCGATTTCCCAATTACTTCCTATTCACTCTTACATTATCTGGAGCAAAGACGTATTGCAGTCAATGTGGCCGATCAATGCTGCCGTGAAGTACGGTATGAGTTGAATGATAAAACTTATTATGGCATTGGTTTTAAAAATGATTCAGGAGGCTTTGAAATACGTAATCCTTATTTCAAAACAAGCAGTTCACCGAAAGATATCACGACTTTTATGAATGGTTCTGATGAAGCTATCATATTTGAGGGCTTTATAGATTTTTTATCCTATAAGACGCTATATAAAGATCTTCCTGAAAACAGTTGCGATTTTGTTGTCCTCAATTCAGTTTCTTTTTTTGAAAGAGCAAGACCTTTTATGGAAAAACATAACAGTATCCGGCTATACCTGGACAAAGACGCTACTGGACAGAGTCTTACCCAGCGCGCACTTTTAATGAGTTCAAAATATACCGATCAAAGCGCCCTCTACAATGGATATAAAGACCTGAACGATTGGCTGGTGAATGCAGGAAAGCCTCAAAAAAGACGCATGAAAATAAGAGTATAATAAAAAACAAAGGAGTTAACTCTATTTTCCTTGCTTTGAATAGCTTCAATCTCTTAAGACGTGGAAGCAGGCAGTTTGCTGCGTTCCTGCAAACGGCAAGATGTCCGGTTGTTAAACAACCGCATCTTGCCGCCCCGCACTCGGAACTCGTGGGCGGGGGTTGTAAAAGACATAAATAAGTTTGAAAACGTGAAAATGATTAGTGATGCAAAGAATGAATTCAAACAGAACACGTACCATCGGGCTTCGGTTAACACCTGAGGAGTACGCAAAAATTGAAGCCAGATGGAAGGCGAGTACCTGCCGCAAGCTGAGTGATTATGTACGTCATAGTCTTTTGGATAAGCCGCTGACAGCAACTTTTCGTAACCAGTCAATCGATGATTGTTTAACAGAAATGAGCCTGCTCCGAACAGAGTTAAACCATATCGGAAACAACTTTAATCAGGCTGTGAAACGCTTGCACATGCTCAATCAGATTGCCGAATTTAGGAGCTGGCTAATGGCTTATGAGGTGGAGAAAATTACCCTTTTTAATAAGGTGGATGAGATCAAAAAACAGGTGCAGAAAATAGCGGAAAAATGGTTGCAGTAATTAAAACAGGGCATTCCATTCACCGCATTTTCAACTATAATGAGAACAAGGTAAAGCAGGGCGTGGCAGCCTGTATCGGTGCAGGGAATTATCCGGTTGATCCTGAAAATATGAGCGGGAGCATGAAGCTGAATCGTTTTCTGAAGCAGCTGAAACTGAATGAAAATGTCATGCGGAACAGTGTGCATATTTCCCTGAATTTTCATGTTTCGGAAAACCATTTTGAAAAGGAAAAGCTATGGGCCATCGCCGTAGATTATATGGGAAAAATCGGCTTTGGAAAGCAGCCTTATCTGGTCTATCAGCACACCGATGCAGGACATCCGCATATTCATATCATCTCCATAAAAGTGCGGGAAGACGGGAGTCGCATTGATATGAATAATATCGGCCGCAATCAGTCAGAACAGGCAAGAAAAGCGATTGAGCAGGAATATGGACTGGTAGTGGCAGAAGCACAAAAAAAAGAGGAAACATATAGAATCAAATCTGTATCTGCGGCAAAAGTTATGTATGGGAAGACTGAAACAAAAGCGGCTATTCAAAAGGTGCTGGGTGTTGTCCTGACGCAATATAAATATGCCAGTTTGCCGGAACTCAATGCCGTATTAAGGCAATACAATGTAATGGCTGCGTGCGGAACCGAAAATTCAGAGATTTATCGGAATAAAGGGCTGGTATATCAGGTACTTGATGGCAGTGGAAATCCCATAGGAATACCCATTAAAGCCAGTCTGTTTTATAATAAACCAACGCTGACCTTTCTGGAACAAAAGTTTAAGGAGAATGCGCTTAAGCGAATACCATTCAAAAGCCGGGTGAAGAATGCGATAGATGCAGCGCTGTTGCCCGGAAAACCATCCCTTCAGGAATTGATCGGTAAGCTGGAAAAGCAAGGCATTTACACCCTTTTATGGCAAAATAATAAGGGCTTCCTCTATGGGATTACCTATGTCGACCATCAGACCAAATGTGTGTTCAATGGAAGCGAATTGGGTAAACTTTATGGTGCGAAAGCGATGCAGGAAAGATGCCAGCCGGAAAAAATTTCAGGGCAGGATTGGTTGGCACATCCAGCCCTGAAAGGGGAGGTGGGGTTACAGCCGCAAACTAGAGCTGCGGCAGAAACCAAAGCTTTTTCCAATTCGCTTCAGGAAATAGCTATTTCTACAGGACCAAGCAATTGGCTGGAAGAACTGATGCAGCCTGAAAGGGGAGGAGCGTATGTGGTAGGTCCGTTCAAAAAGAGAAGGAAAAAGAGGAAAAAAAGAAATCTGAGTAACAATAATCAGTAAAATTTTAGAGATATGGCTATACAGACAGGAGAGAACGAACAGGCTTTGAGAAAGATTCTGGATATGACAAGATTCATCAGCATTCTGATCTTAATGATCCACCTGTATTACTATTGTTATACAGCATTTCAATGGTGGGAATTAAGCAGTACATTTACTGATCATATTTTAAACAATATTTACAGAACCGGTCTATTCAGCCATTTTCAGAAGTCCAAACTGATTGCTTTGGGATTTCTGCTGATATCCCTGCTGGGGGCGAAAGGAAGAAAGGATGAAAAACTGAATTATAAAAATGCCTTTGCCTACCTAATTACAGGATTGCTTCTCTATTGGCTAAGTTATCTCGCTTTACTGGGAAAACTATCTGTGTCCATCCGGGCATGCGCTTATATAGGCATCACAACCATAGGTTTTTTATTGGTGCTTACAGGGGGTACACTACTCTCACGGATTATTAAGAATCGCCTGAACAATAAGGATATTTTCAATAAGGAAAATGAAACTTTCCCGCAGGAGGAGAGACTGATTGAGAATGAATATTCAATTAATTTGCCAGCCCGATATCAGCTGAAAAGCAAGAGGAAAGATAGCTGGATAAACATCATCAACCCATTCCGGGGTCTCCTGGTACTGGGTACACCTGGTTCTGGGAAATCCTATTTTGTTATCCGGCATGTCATTACCCAGCATATCCGTAAGGGATTTGCCATGTTTATTTATGATTTTAAGTTTGACGACCTCTCGAAAATTGCCTATAATACCTGGTTAAGACACAAGCACAAATACCCGAAACCACCGGCATTCTATGTCATCAATTTTGATGACCTGACCCGGAGCCATCGCTGTAATCCACTGGAGCCGAAGTCTATGACTGACATTACGGATGCGGCAGAATCCGCCCGTACCATCCTGATGGGTTTAAACAGAGAATGGATAAAAAAACAGGGTGATTTTTTTGTGGAGTCTCCGATTAATTTTCTGACGGCAGTCATCTGGTATCTGAAGAAATATAGAGACGGAGAATTCTGTACTTTACCACATGTAATTGAACTAATGCAGGTAGACTATGACCGCCTGTTTACACTGCTGCGGACAGAAAAAGAAATAGAGGTATTGATTAATCCCTTTGTCAATGCCTATCTGAACGATGTCATGGAACAGTTAGAGGGACAGATTGCTTCCGCTAAAGTGGCGATGGCCCGGCTTTCTTCACCACAGTTGTATTATGTTCTTTCAGGTAATGATTTCACGCTGGACATCAATAATCCTAATGACCCGAAGATTGTCTGTATGGGCAATAATCCACAGAAAATCCAGACTTATGGAGCAGTGCTTTCGCTGTATGTCACCCGCCTGGTCAAACAGGTTAATAAGAAAGGGAAACAGAAGAGCAGTCTTATTTTTGACGAGTTCCCTACAATCTATCTGAACAACATGGACAGCCTGATTGCCACAGCCCGAAGCAACAAGGTTTCTACCTGTCTGGGTATTCAGGATTTTAGTCAACTGCGCAAGGATTACGGTCGGGAGCAGGCTGATGTGATTATGAACATAACCGGCAATATCATTGCCGGTCAGGTTACCGGAGATACGGCCAAACAGCTCTCTGAACGCTTCGGAAAAATCATGCAGGACAGAGAAAGTTACTCGATAAACAGTGGTGATACATCCATCAGTCGTTCCAAACAATTGGAAGCCGCCATACCGCCTTCCAAAATAGCTGCGCTCAGCTCAGGTGAATTTGTCGGAATGGTTGCTGATGACCCTGATAGCAGAATAGAACTCAAAGCGTTTCATTGTGAAATCATTAACGACCACCAGGCTCTCAAATGGGAAGAGGATGGCTATAAGGAGATAGGTGTTATTCGTAAGATTGACGAGGGAATGGTGCAGAGAAACTATCTGCAAGTCAAACAGGACATTCAGGATATTATTCAGTCTGAAATGGAGAGGCTCTACAGTGATCCCGCACAGACACATCTTATAGTCAAAAAGAACAGTGATTAATTATTTCTTATAACTAATCGTGCAACCCTTAGCTATCGTAGTTTTAACTTTAATTTCATCTTTTGCCAGAATAGATGTAAGTGCCGATTCAACATATTTATTCACTACTTTCTCTTCATTTTTATTGTCGTCAATTGCTCCAATATAGGCAATCTTAAAACCGTCTTTTTCTTTGACTAAAATACAAGTATGCGTATTGACAATAGCACCATAAGCCCAGGAAATCTTTTGTTCGGCATCATGCAAATAATCAAAGTTGAAACTTTTTTCTGATGCTTCCTGATTCATGTCTTCTATTGAATCCATCGGATCTATTGCTACGACTGGAAATCCTAACTTACTGTATTTTGCTTGTAATGCTTTTACGCGATCCTGATAAACTTGAGCATACGGGCATTCATTCGTAAGAAACGTTACAATAATACCTTTTGAATCTTTAAAGGTATCAAGTGAAATGACTTTGCCTTTTGAATTTTTAAGTTCAAATGGAATTGCTTTGGAGTTAACTGCCGGGGCAGAAGGAGTATCTCCCCAAAAGAAAGTAAGGCTTAAGATAGCTATTAATAGTGTTCTCATAAAATTGGTTTTGAAAATAAAATTTTGAACTTATAAATTTAATTCTGTCTTGATAAATTCTTTGGCATTTTTTGGGCCAGTCAAACTTAGCCAGATAGTGCCCTCATCGCTTATAATTGATAAAGCAAAGTCAAAAAAATCACAACATTGTCTTTCCGTTTTGATAAACTCCGTTAACTCATCAAGCATTTTATCGCTATTATCAAACTTGTAGGAATAACCACTAGCTAATTCCTTTTTCTCAATTACTTGCTTGCGCAAACTTTCTAAAACTGTTGCCTTTCGTGCTTGTAATTCTTTTGATGTTAATTTGCATACAAGAACACCATTTTGTTTATCAGGTTTAATCTTTTTATCAATGGTTATCGTCTGGCTCATAGCAGAAACATAAAATAAAAAACAAGTTATCAATAGTATTATATTTTTCTTCATCTCTATAAAGTATTTTGTTTGTTATCTGGGTGAATAATAAATAATTGTTACTCCTGTTAAAGCAATGAGCGCTCCTATTATCTCGTATTTGGAAGGAATATAGTTGTCGAACTTATAGGCCCAAAGTAAGGACATGACAATAAATATGCCACCGTAGGTTGCATATACCTTTGCAAAGCTTGTTTTTTGCCAAGTTGCCACTACGCCATACAGTACTAATATCAAGCCGCCAATTATTCCATACCAAAAAGACTTTCCTTCTTTTAGCCAGAGCCATACAAGGTAGCCTCCACCAATTTCACAGACTCCAGCTAATATAAAAATAAAGTAGGTTTTTATTATTGCCATTATTTCACTAAGGTAATTTCAGTTTTGCATTCACAATCTATATCAGATGAAGGAGAGCAAAATTTTGAAAATTGTTTCTTCTTTGAAAAGGTTTTGTATTTATATTTACAAATATAAACATTGGAGTATAGTCCATTGTCAAGAGAAATTTTAAAAAATATAAAAAATGTTGATAGGCGAATTATCTAAGATATCGGGATTATCGAAAGATACAATCCGGTTTTACGAAAAACTAGGATTGATTGAAGTTAGTCGTAAAGAAAGAAGAGACAATAATTATAAAGAATATTCAACTAATACATTGAAAAAGCTCTTGACGATTAAACGGATTAAGAGTTTTGGATTTACCTTAAACGAAACATCTGAATTTTTAGAATTAATTAGTCACAATAATGCATCATGCGAAAATGTAGCGAACAAAGTATATCAGAAAGTAAGCCTGATTGATGAAAAAATAAAAGAATTGAAGGAAATGAAATCCTATATGCTTAGTGGTGTTAGTAAGTGTCAGAACTGTTGTACAGAAGAAAGTACAGATAATTGCTTAATGTTAGTATCTGATACCTTTATGAATTAAGTACTTTATAAAATGCGGATTCTCATGTGCTTTTTTTCTCTGTTTATATATACTTATCCGTTAGCAACATGACTTCCCTGTTTGGATAGGCGGACACTTCACCGTTCCATAACTGCAATAAACGCAGCAAT
Organism: Emticicia sp. TH156; assembly: GCF_002855535.1. Classification (NCBI taxonomy): domain Bacteria; kingdom Pseudomonadati; phylum Bacteroidota; class Cytophagia; order Cytophagales; family Leadbetterellaceae; genus Emticicia; species Emticicia sp. TH156. Next base: position 46,389 of record NZ_PKRS01000003.1, on the reverse strand, counting down.
CACCTTCTTGTGGTTTAAGCATAGTCTTACAACCTGGGCATTCATAAAAATACTGGCAAGCATCTGTTGGCATTGTTTCTTCTTGTTTAAAGCTACAAACAGGACAAGTAATGATTGATTGAAGTATAATTGTATTTTGCATTAGTTATTTGATACAGTTTTTGAAACTACTTTATATCCTGTTCTATTAATTGCGGCAGCTAAACTGTCTACAGAAGTTTTACTATTGTCAAACTTTATGGTACTATTTGCATTTTTATAAGAAGTTTGAAAAGCTATAATTCCCTTCACTTTTGATATTTCGCTGTTTACGTGATGGGTGCAACTTTCGCAAGACATTCCTTTGATTTTAAAAACTACTTGCTTCACATTTGCTTTATCTGCCGATGCCACTTTAGGTTCTTGTTGTTTAGGATAGAAAGCTTTGGCATAGTACGGAAAAGAAATAAGCACCGCCGCAACAATTGTGACAATTCCTAAAAATGGCTTTGATTGCCAGAATGACTTTTTATTATCTGTTTCACAATCACAGTTCATTTGTTTTTGAGGTTTTAGTTTTTGATACCAAACAGCCGTAAAAACTAAAATTGTCAGCCCAATTAAATAGGGTCGAAACGGTTCAATCCATGAAAAAGAAGACGCAAGCCCACTTGCACCGCCTAACAATGCTAAAACGGGTGTAATGCAACACAAAGAAGTTGCAAATGCCGTCAGGATTCCTGCTATCCAACCTTTATTATTTTTTATTATCGTTGTCATATCAACTATGATTCATTGAATGAGAGTCTATTACCAAAAGGGTCAATAAGATCCATACACAATGGTTTGGATTTAAGTAATGGTTTTTCTAAGCCTGGCCTAAAATATTTATATTCTTTAGCTAAGATTTTGGAATGATATTCTTTAAGCCCTTTAAAGTTTTCAATATAAACGCCCGAACCTGGAGTGGCATCGCCATAATGTTCTGATAGATGTAATACGACCTCGCCTAACGAGACCTGCAAATAGACAGGTGAATTATCAGGTTTATTTTCCCAATCAATTTTGAACGAAAGCCAATTGATGTAATATTCAATAGCCTTATCGTAGTCAAAAATACGCAATATCGGAATTGCTGAAGTCATTCGGGTTTTTCTTTGGTATTAGTACTAAAGTACAAAGGTACAAAAGCTTTATAAATTTTTGCATTGAGCTTAGAAGATAAACTTTTAATCAATATCATCATAATTTTGCCAGCTTAAAACCGATTACATAGGTTCATAAAAAGTCAAAAGATTGCGATGATGATCTAATGCCGGAAACTCCCTAACACCCCACGGTTGTTCTTCCACAACTGTATCAATATCGTAAATAACATCTTGCTTTTTATATTCTTCATACAATTCATCAATACCTTGAACTTCAATCCGACAACTGGCAGTACCTGCCAGAAACGTTTCAGCACCACTGCAAATCGGATCTATAACTAAATACTGTCCTTTAGCTTTCCAACTTTCATCCGATGCTGCCCACAAATGAATTTCGATGGTATCTCTGTTTACTTTGGCAAAGCTACTATCAAAATAACCGGCTGTGAAGCCTAATCTTTCAGTATAAAACTTAACTGACTCTTCAATATTTTGAACAGGAAGGGCCGGAATGGTTTTCTTCATTTTCATTTGACTGCTCTAGTTAAAAAATATTCTGCTTTGTCATTTTGTATATCTATAGTTCTTGTTTCATTTCTTCTATTGAATCCAAAACTATTTCTGTTAATGCTAAAACAAGAGAAGGCCCATCAAGATTGATGAGCCTTCCAATTAATATATTTTACTTGCTGCCACTTGATGTACTGGCACAACTTGATTTCTTACACTCAGGTGTAACCGGACAATCTGTTTTAGCGCAATCTGGAGTGGTTGGACAGCATGCTTTAACATTCTCTTTTTTGGCTACAGTTTTTTTCGTAGCCTTTTTGCTTCCACCATTATCTGCATAAACTGCAACACTTGCTATCATTATTGAGAACATGATACTAAAAAATATTTTTTTCATTTATATGCGTATTTTAAGTTTTGAATTTATTTATCCTGATTGGTTTTCTTTTCAGATTAACCGCAGTTTTCCTCCATCTGGGGCATATAGTCTCAGACACTTTATTGTGAAAGGGGTTAATTTTAAAGAACTAAATTAAGTGGGAATTTTAAATAAACTCAGGTGGATGCCAGGAATCAGAAATGTAGTTACTTGAAATATTTTCATCTATCAGTCTTGCTTTTTCAATTTCCTGTAAGAAATCAGAAAATGAAAAAACGAGTCTGTCCATAGGTAGGATGCAACAATAAGAACAAATGGTAAATGGACCACAATCTGCTTTTGTACAGCCTTTTTCAGAATCTTCTTTACCTGATACTGGTGTTTTTTTTGAGGCGCAAGATTTTAGGTCGGAATCCTTGTTTTCAGCAACAAATTCTTTTTCCGCACGACAAGACATGGCTTTTGAACAAAATCCTTTACTGCCATAACTCTTTTTCTTTGCAAAAAAAGTACTATAGACTAATACAGGCTGTATTGTCATGAATAGTGTAAATGTTGCGAATATGAAGGCTAATATCCTCAAATTAATCTTGAACTTTAATTATTGCTCTATAGTAATGTAGTGATGGCAAATTTGATACCATCTTTTTAAAGTCTGGCACTTGTTTATCTATATTCAAATATCAAAATATATATCATTAAATCCAAACATAAAGCCCCATTAGTATAACAGGGCTTTAGTTCTAATATTGTATGGTCAGAAATTATAAGTATTTTCCTGATTGATCTTTCCATTCAGCTTTCGCAGCTTGTAATACCTTCGTAAAAGCTGCATTCTTTGAGTAATAAGTCAGCATTCTATGAGTGATTAATCTGGCAGCTTCGTTATCACTTGGATAGTGAATGCCCATAATTTCACGAGATTGACGAATTTCATTAGCCAATGAAATAAATTTATTCCTTTTCTCTGGTATAATTTCACTCCAGATATATGCCTGAATAAACGCCCATAAAGTATGACCACTTGCAAAGGATGGAGAGCCTATTCTGTCTAAGGACTCCATTGTCTTTTCCAAGTGATAGGGGCGTGGTCTGAAATATGTATATTTTATTGTAAACTCCATGACACGCATATCCTGCATTGCACCTGCTAATACTTTGGCAATGGCAGGAAAGTTCTTGGCATTGCACCAATCACCATTAATTTCTTTTCCCTCAAAAAACAAATTATCCAGATTTTCCTGATAGTCGGGATGTGAAGGTACTAAATTGTTAGATGGCCAATAGCCGATGTTGGCTAAAATGCTGACCCTTTTAATTTGCTCTGGTGTCCGACTAGTCTGTAATTTTAGTAAATAGGCTAATTCCTGTCGTGTTTGATCTGAACTGTTAGCAGGAGGGCGAACGCTACTGGTTAAAGCTTTTACTTGTTGCTCTGAAAGATAAAAGGGTTTCACTAACACATAAGTCAAAGAACTGCCATATTCTTTGGGCGGATATTGGATAGTATCCATCCAGGCATAATGAGAATTGGGCAAAGGGCTAAATTCCTGTAATGTCTTGTAATGTCCTGAAACGGGCTCCTGAGAATGAATGGTTTGCGCACTGACCATTTGGCAAAAAATTAAGAGAGAGAATAAAATGAAATTCTTCATGATTTGATATTTATTTTAATGAATACCCCCATGACGAATAGCGTTTCAAAAAGACGCAAAATAAAATCAGGAATGTTGATATTTTTCTTCGAGATACCTTTGCAGGGTCTGACAATCATTTTTTACTTTATAAGAATCTACTCGCCCTTCACTATCCAGTTCCAGATCAAAACATTCAAACATCAATTCTTTCATCATTTGTTTTGAACGTTGAATTCGGGATTTGGTTGCAGATAGATTGAGTTGAAGTCTATCTGCAATTTCTTTCTGGTTTACGCCATCTAATTCTAATTGTAGTGGTGTAGCATATTTCTCAGGCAGACAGACCAAAAGAGGGCGTATAAATTCCGAAATACTTTGATAAACATCAACTTCTTTTTCTTCTGAAATATCAAATGTATCTATTTGGATTTCTTCTTTCTGGTTCCGGTAATAATCAATAATGGTGTTGTGCGCTATATCAAACAGCCACGCTCTGGTATTTTTTACGCCACATTGAGAAAAACAAAACTTATAGATTTTAAGAAGTACTTCCTGTGTCAGGTCTCTTGCGATTTCACGGTCATCTACTCTTCTTTTTATATAGGTGTAAACCATCTCCTGATTCGCTAACCAGAACACGGGAACATCACACAAAGTCTTCATTTGCTTAAATATTTTAGTTTCCATCATTACTTTTCAATAGGGAAAGCAAAAATAAGAACATTTTTAGGAAAATTCTTTTCTGACAAAAATCTTTATCGTAATATTGCAATATGATAATAAACAGTATAGGATATAACCTGATGAAGCTTACAATTCTCCTTGGATCTTTTTTAGCAATGCTAACAAATACTTATTTAAATTCTGATTCTATCATGACCAATGACAACTTATTGAATGAGTCTTTGCAAGCCTATGTAGAAAAGGCTGTAAGTGACTTTTCGCAAATTCCACAGGAACGCAAAACTGATTTAGAAAAAATAGCCTCCTTTATTCAGGCTAAAGCCATAGCAGGTGAGCCTGTTCAGCTTACCTATATATGCACGCATAATTCGCGTCGAAGCCACTTTGGCCAGCTCTGGGGGGCAACTGCGGCAGCCTACTATAATATTCCCAATGTAAAGACATTCTCCGGTGGAACAGAAGCGACAGCTTTTAATGAAAGGGCTGTTGCGGCCTGTAAGCGTGTAGGCTTTGAAATAAAAACCGTTACACAGGGAAAAAATCCGGTTTATGAGGTGAAATACGCTGCTAATGCTGAACCAATCAGATTATTTTCCAAGCTGTTTAGCGATAGCAGTAATCCGCAAAATGGTTTCTGTGCGATCTTGACCTGTACACAGGCCGATGAAGCTTGCCCGGTCGTGAAAGGAGCCAGTCTAAGAGTTGCTGTTCCTTATGAAGACCCTAAACACTTTGATGGTCAACCCAACGAAACCGAAAAATATGATGAACGATGCAAGCAGATTGCAACGGAGACACTCTATGTATTTTCCAAAGTTAAATTGTAATCAGGCATTTTATTATTAAAGGATATTATTATGGGACTTACGAAAACCGAAAACTTCTCAACTGAACAAAACGAATTAGCAATAATCATTAAAGCCCTCGGCCACCCTGCCAGAATTGCTATTGTCGATTATTTGCTGAAAGTGGATGCCTGTATTTGTGGCGATATTGTCAACGAACTACCTCTTGCACAACCTACAGTATCTCAACACTTAAAAGAACTCAAAAACGCAGGTATCATTAAGGGGAATATTGAAGGAAATGCCATCTGTTATTGCATAGATGAAAACACAATCAATAAGCTGAAAGGCTACTTTGATACGATGGTATCGACCTTAGACAAGAAAAATCTCAAATGTTGTTAACAATCAAAGGATAAAATCATGAAACTATCAGAAGTAAAACAAATTTTAGGCACAGTAGAAACTGTGAGTTTTCAGTTAGAAGACGGCTCATTCGTTCCAGAACATTTTCATGTGACCGAAGTCGGTGTAATTACCAAACACTTTATTGACTGTGGTGGAACCGTTCGCAATGAAAAGTTAGCCAACTTTCAGCTTTGGGATGCCAATGACTTTGAACATCGTTTAAAGCCACAAAAACTGCAAAGCATTATCGGACTGTCTGAAAAAGTATTAGGCATGGAAGATCTGGAAGTTGAGGTTGAATACCAATCTCATACCATTGGCAAATATGATTTAGGATTCGATGGAACTCACTTCGTCCTTTTCTCGAAGCAAACGGCTTGTTTAGCGCAAGAGCAATGTGGAATTCCGTCACAAAAAACAAAAGTCAAATTATCCGAAATAGGAACTGCCGCTGCTGCTTGCGCTCCCGGTAGTGGCTGTTGCAATTAAAACCAGAATCTTACATGTCAGCTAATCATTGCGCTCCCGTTGTAGAAAGAAAAAAATTAGGTTTTCTGGACAGGTATCTAACACTTTGGATATTTCTAGCCATGATTATCGGTGTGGGTATTGGTAACTTTTTCCCTTCCAGCACGGATTTAATTAATGCCTTTTCATGGGGAACTACTAACGTCCCATTGGCCATTGGACTGATCCTGATGATGTATCCGCCTTTGGCAAAAGTCCGGTACGAAAAAATGGGAGAAGTGTTTTCTAACACGAAAGTTCTGGGGGTTTCTTTATTCTTAAACTGGATTATCGGCCCTCTGTTCATGTTTATTCTGGCGATCACCTTTTTGAGAGACTACCCCGAATACATGACAGGCTTAATCCTTATTGGTCTTGCCAGATGTATTGCAATGGTTGTCGTATGGAATGATCTTGCCGGAGGAAACAGAGAATATGCAGCAGGACTAATTGCCCTCAATAGTATTTTTCAGGTGCTTTTATACAGTGTGTACGCTTATTTTTTTTTAACGGTTCTGCCTCCATTTTTTGGTTTGGATGGGTTAGCTGTCAATATTAGTATTGGACAGATTGCCGAAAGCGTTGGTATCTATTTAGGTATCCCTTTTGTGATGGGAATCGTAAGTCGCTATGCACTTATCCACATAAAAGGCCAGCATTGGTTTGAAACGCAATTTATTCCTAAAGTTTCACCCATCACATTAATTGCCTTGCTAATGACGATTATTGTCATGTTCAGCCTGAAAGGAAAACTGATTCTTCAAATCCCAATGGATGTTTTCAGAATTGCACTCCCTCTGGTTATTTACTTCACTGTGATGTTTGTCGTCAGCTTTTTAATCGGCAAATACTTTGGTGCGGATTACTCCAAAAGCACCTCTATCGCTTTCACAGCCACAGGGAATAACTTTGAACTGGCTATTGCAGTTGCGATTGGGGTCTTTGGCATCAATAGCGGACAGGCATTTGCAGGAGTTATTGGCCCGTTAGTAGAAGTACCTGCCCTGATTGCATTAGTGAATTTGGCTTTTTGGTTTCAGAAACGATATTTTGTTGCTACCACTTAAAATCGAATACAATGAGAATTGCACTTTTTAGTGATATACATGCAAATCTGCCTGCTTTAGAAGCTTTCTTTGCAGACCTTGATCAACGAAATGTTGATATGACTTACTGCCTTGGCGATCTGGTGGGCTATAATATCTGGCCTAATGAAGTCGTCAATGAAATCAAAAAACGGAATATTCCGACAATTGCTGGTAATTATGATTTCGGCATTGGTCGTATGAGCAATGAATGTGGCTGTGCTTATAAAACAGACCATGATAAATCAAATGGCAATGTTTCTATTTCATTCACGAATGAAATCATGAAACCAACAGAGCGGCAGTATCTCAGAACGTTACCAGCCCATATCAGGGTAGAATATCAGTTAAATGAAGATAAGCTGAACTTACTATTGGTTCATGGCAGTCCTCGCAAAATAAATGAATATCTATTTGAAGACCGTGAGGAAAAGAGCCTGTTGCGTATTATGGAACATGCAGACGCTGACATCATGTGCTTTGGCCATACGCACAAGCCTTATCACCGAGTTTTAAACTCAGGATTAGATGGCGGTAACAGTCATTTTCGCCATGCCATTAATATTGGTTCAGTCGGAAAGCCCAAAGACGGAGATCCACGAGGCTGTTATGTAGTCCTGACAATAGAAGGTAATACTTCAGTTCTTGATAGAAATTCAATTCAAGTAGAGTTTATACGATTTGAATACGATGTTGAGAAAGCGGCTAAAGGGGTTGAAGAGAGTCCATTGCCTAATGAGTATGCGGATATGCTGCGAAAAGGATATTAAACACCGCCAAATATAGAATTGAAAGAAAAAATCAGGGCTTTAAAAATATTAAAGATAATATAGGGTCAGAAATGATTCATATTGGTGTAAATCTGAAAAAATCGGGATATTGTCCTGATTTTTTTTATAATAGTTTTTATAAGAATATAATGGTGTAATTAGGTTCTTAGCTTGTAAATGACTGAACTTTCTATAATGTAAAAATATGCCTAATCGTATTAAATATTCTATACATTATTTTCTCCCTAGTATGAAAAGTATCTATTTTTTGAACTTACGCAACATTATTATTTTTATTTATGTTTTACTCTTTGGGCAATTTATTCCCTCAATACAATTCCATTTGGCGATTGCCCAACAGGAATATCTTTAACCTTTTGATGTTTTTCTACATCAATAACAGATACTGTATTTTCTTTTTGATTGACAATATAAGCTATCTTTTCATCTTTAGAAAATATTACAGCATGAGCATCCTGCCCTGTAACAATAGAAGATTTTAGAACCCAGGCATTATTATTTCTTTCGAAATAAGCTACTTTGTTATCTTCTGCCTGACAGACCCATAATTCATTCAATGATTTGTTATAAGCTACCTGACCGGGCTTAAATTTGAGGTCTATAAATTCATAGGTATTCAAACTATCTTCGTCAACAATGCTTATCGTTTTCAGGTTCTTGTTTTCAACATAGATATTACCATTTTTCCCTGACCAGACATTTGTTGGGAACGGGTCAACCTTCATATATTTCTTTATTTGCTTACTCCTTGTATCGACAGCCAGAATAAAACTGCTTTCTTCCAAAGCTACAAATACATAAGTCCCATCTTGAGAAAATACGAGTTCAGTAGGGTCAGCTCCTAATGTGATAACTGCTTTTTGTGCACCTGTCTTGGCATCAAATACATACAATTCTCCTGAATGCGTAACTGATGCTGACCATATTTCAGAGTTATCATGAGAGAATACAGCATTAAAGTTGGCTTTTGGCAGAGGAAGATTTCGTTCTATTTTACCTGTCCGGGCATTCATCACAATAACACCACCTTTCTTATCTGTCATTTGATGCAATTGGGAATGCGTTTGAATGAAATTAAATTCAGGGAGCGCTATCGTTATTTTTTTTCTATCTGGCGATAAGCTGATATGGTGCGGATAATTTCCTTTGGTATTCAATGGAATCGTTTTTCGCACTTCCCATGTATTCAAATCTATTACTGAGATATTGTTACTGCCTCCATTTACCACATAGGCCGCCGGAAAATTGATTTTACCCTTAAATTTTATTCCTTTGTGACTACATGAAGTGATTGCCCAAAATAAAAAGAAGTACAGTAACTTCTGAATGTTCATAAATGCTTTAGTTGAATTATATTATTTTTCATTAATAGTATATACAACGAATTTCATGGCAGAATAATCAATAATTTTTCATTTATTGACTGACTATATCCTTTAAGCTTTTCGTTTATAATAAGTGTCGGTCAGGATAGGATGCAATTTTAGAAACTCGACATAGTTATTCAGCACTTAAATGTTTTTATATTATATCTGATTCATTCATTTCAGATATAGCCAATAATGATGATGAAAAAAATACTACTCATTCTGTTTTGTACAGTTTCAATAGCAGATGCACAAAAAACAGGGGCGTTGCAGCTTCAATTCAGCAACTTTTTAGGAGATGAACCACTCGTATTGAATGAGAAAAAATACATGAATGCAGCAGGAAATGAATTCAATGTTTCTTTGTTTCAATATTTTATAAGCAATATTCAACTGACTGGAAAAGATGGTTCTGTTTATATTTATACCCAGGAAAAATCCTATTTTTTGATTCGTGAAAGCAATAAGGAAAGTCAATCCATTAAACTCAGTGATATTCCGGTTGGGAAATACAGTAGCATTAGTTTTACGATTGGTATTGACAGCGTCCGGAGTGCATCTGACATTAGTGCCAGAAAAGGATGTCTGGATATTGCAGGTGATGCGAAAGATATGTATTGGGCTTGGAACTCAGGTTATATATTTGTCAAAATGGAAGGGACAAGTCCACAAGCCACAACAGAGAATAAGCTGTTTATGTACCATATTGGATTATTTGGCGGAATGGGTAACAAAAAAACACTCAATAATATACGTACCACCACTATTGGATTTGGTAAGAAAGCCCTTCAAATTAAAGACAGTAAAAAACTATCGCAGTTAAGTATCAAGACAGATGCACTTAAATTGCTCAATGGCGAAACAAACATTGACATGGCGAGAAATCCGGCCGTCATGGCTTCTCCATTTTCGGCTAAAATCGCTGAGAATTATAAAGATATGTTTTCATTAATAGAACTGAAGTAAGTTAGCCTATAACAAGAATGAGGGTAAAATTAAAATTGGGAATTATACTGGTTACGGTCGCTTTTTTATCTTTTAAGAGCATCCCTGAACCTGTGCTTTTTTCGGTCCCTGCTAATTTCCCTAAACCTAATTACCGTTTTGATGCCAATCCTCTCACTCCGGCAGGAGTGGAACTAGGAAAAACGTTATTCTATGATGCGTTACTGTCCTCAGATAATACCATCAGTTGCGGTAGTTGCCACCAACAATCTGCTGGTTTCACACAGCATGGTCATATGCTGAGTCATGGCGTTAATGATAGATTAAGTAAGCGAAATGCGATGCCTTTATTTAATCTGGCTTGGTCTGATAGTTTTGGTTGGGATGGCGGTGTATCGGATTTGGATTTCTTTGCTGTTTCACCACTCACCAATCCTGTTGAAATGGATGAATCTCTTGCCAATATCCTTAAAAAACTCCGCACTTCTCCCTTATATCCCGGCTTATTTCAAAGAGCTTTCGGCAGTAATGAAATCAATACAGAAAAGTTTTTGAAAGCACTTTCACAGTTCATGTTGACAATGGTTTCTGCCAATTCAAAGTATGACCACTATGTCCGTAACGAAGGTGTAAAGTTAAATACGATTGAATTGGAAGGTTTGGCTTTATTCAAACAAAAATGTGCATCCTGTCATTCAGGAGAATTATTTTCAGATTTTTCATTCAGAAATAATGGATTATCTATAAGAGATAATGATAAAGGACGGTTTGAAATAAATCAAAACGACACAGACCAGTTCAAGTTTAAAGTGCCAAGTCTTCGGAATTTAATTTATACCGCTCCCTATATGCATGATGGCAGGTTTTCTACCTTAGAAGAGGTATTAGATCATTATGCGACTAAGGTTGAAAAAACACCATTTCTTGATCCTCTTCTTCATAAAGACGGTCAATTAGGCATCTCATTAAGTGCAGATGACAAGCAAAAAATTATTGCTTTTCTGAAAACACTGGATGATGAGGATTTTGTAAAGAATTCAACATTTTCAGAAAGCACATTAGTGAGCGAAATTCCGAGAAAGAACATTGATGCTGAACTGAAAAATTTCAAACTTGCCGATATATCCACAAGAATTCTGCTTATACAGAGCATTGATGTTTATTTTAAAATTAAAACGGCCATTGAAAATAAGGATACACTTCTCGCTGCTGAGGGAGCCAGAAATCTTATAAAAACACTTAACAGGGTTCAAATAGTAGAGACTGAACCTAAAAGCTTCTTTGAAAATTATCAGGAAAAAGTCTTTTTAGATGCCAAGCGTATCATAGAAGGTGAAAAATCTTTTGAACAGCAACTTGACCATTTTGACGAACTGTCTGAACACTTATACGTTATTCTTGCTTCCTTTAAGGTAAGCGAAAAGACCTTATACTTTAATGAATGCCTTAAGTCGGATGCTAAATGGATTAGCTATACCCCATCAGATTCTTTTTGGACTACTAATTGTACAAGTGCACTACAGAAATCAACAATATCTAAGGAGTGAACCCTCATACATCATTACTTCTTCTTGTAATATATAATATTGGTTAGACCATCTGAATTCGCTTCACTGATTGTGTAATACCCCTTACCTTCCGTATGAAAAGCGATAGCCTCACCTTGCGGCTCTATGATATAAGGAACTTGTTTGGGGGTTCGATTCAGAGTTTCTAAGAGTGTTTCATTTTCTCTTCTTTTCCAGTAAAAAATCTGCATATAGTTTTTAATTAGTATTTCTTTATTATCCAGAGAAATATCTCCAGCAACTATATAGAGACCCTGTATAAATTGAGATGGCATATTACTATTTGAGACTGAAAAGTCTAACTCTCCAAGGAAATTGGCTGTTTGCATTGTTTTTGGAATAAAGCTTATTTCATATAACCTTTTTTTCTCCTCTCTTTTTGAAACGATGTATAATTTTTGTAAACTATGATCAATTAATAATGCTTCAGCATCCCGGTTACCATCGGGATATTGAAAACTTACTTTTTCAATATTTTCTATTAAAGGAATATCGTTTATACTTGGCTCTTTAAAGCGATAAATATATTTAGTGTCGTAAATGGCCTGATTATCGCCTATATCTGCAAGATAGAGCCACGTTTCCCCATTGATTGAAGTAATGGCAATATCTTCCCAATCCCTGTTCTCTATATCCTTTAGGTAAAAGGTAGTCCTTATCTGTGCCAGACTATCAATTAAAAATATTCTATTAATGTCGCCACTATCATTGTGTACCCAGAACATCCCTTTGTTTCGCTTACTGACGACCATGCCTGAAATTTCATTCAGGATGGGGTTATTTGCTTTCCCAATGGTTATACCACCCTCAAAATCAGTTTCTGCCTGATTATTAATTTGTACCTGACGGCAACTCAAAAATGAGTAGCCCACAAGGATATATAAAATAAATTTCATGATTGAATAAGTCTATGGAGTGGTTTAAGACTTTAAAAGATTACTCGAAGCTTCAGGAAAATCTGAAAGGAACAGAAAGCTACAGGGAATATCTGTCGATACTCCCTGTATACTAATAGATGCAGCTCATCTCACAATTTAAGAATGGTGATTAATGTTCATGGTCACCAGTATTTGATAATTTAGCATTGATAAAGAAGGCCCCCTTTGTGACAATCTTTGAGCCTTGGGGGAAACTATTAATTGGTGTAATGGCTGTATATCCCATGTTAGAGACTCCTTTTACCACTTCGATTTTTTCAAAATTGGTATGATTGCCCGTGTCTTCTTTGTGATTCCCCTCTTCTTTAGTTTCTTCCCCTTCTTCATGGTGCTCTTCCGGCTTTTTATCGGTGATTATGAAGATATAATCCTTGCCATCGGCATTAACAATCGCATCATTGGGTACAGCAGGTGTAAGTACATTATTCAGACTGACAATACCTGTGATATTCATCCCATCAATCAACCCTGTTTTATTCCCTTTTACTTTACAATGGACAGGGATTGTTTTGCTATTGTTTTCAAAAGCGGAACCAATGCTATAAACAATAGCATCATATTCTCCTGTAGGATTATTGGTTAGAGTAAAATGTATAATCTGCCCTACCTTCAATAAAGGAAGGTCTTTCTCAAACACATTTAAGTCTAAGTGCAAAGAGCCATTATCTACTATCTCGGCCACAGGGGAAGATACATCTACATAGCTACCTATTTTGGCAAAAACATTACTGATTGTTCCATTTAAGGGGCTTCTTACAATCAACGCTGATTGTAGGTTACTGTTATTTACCTTATCAGGGTCAATCCCCATTAATTTTAACTGTTGATATAAAGAAGCTCTTCTTATGGTCAAAGTATTTAATTCAGCAGTTGAATTTTGAAGGTTCTTTCTTGCTCCGGCATTGCCCTCATTGAGTTCTTTTTGTCGTTGTACTTCCTGTTCTGCAAAAACTATTTTACTGTTTGTAGATAAGTATTCTTCTTGAAGTTGAATAAACTGCGGATTGGCAATTGAAGCGATTTCCTGCCCTTTACGAACATTACTTCCTATCTCGACGCCCAGTGTTTTAATAACCCCACCATACAATGAAGTCGCATTTGCTTTGTTATTATTCGGAACACTCAAATTGCCATTTGCCTTAATCGTAGCCGTTAATTCTTTCATTTCTATGCTTCCATACGTAATACTAACCGCTTTGATTTGCTCTTGTGTCAATGAAGCGATTGTTGGAGCGGCTTCTTCCTCATGTACTTCTTTACTCTCTTCTTTTTGAGTTGAAGCATTTGCCTGATTGGTACTTTTCTCTTCTTTATTGCTGCAGCTGCTGATGATTAAAGCAAAAGGAAGCAATAAGAAAAGCATATTTTTTATGATGAATTTCATTGTCTGAAGTATTTATCGATTGATTAATGAATTAATATTGGTAACGGTCTGGTTGATTTGCTGAATAGATTGCAAGTATTTCAACTCTACATCCGTAGCTGTTTGCAGGGCAAATAAATATTCAATGTAGACGATATCACCTGTTCTATAACCTAATTGGGCGGCCTTCACGATTTCAGTCGCATTAGGCAGAGCCTGTTGCTTATAATAATTGTATTGCTGTACATCCTGCCAATACTGGTTAATCGCATTCTGTAACTGTGTTGAAAGTAACTGCTGCTGCTGCTGCGCTTGTGCCTCTGCTGCCTGTTTTTGATAGTCTAATGATCTGATTCTAGCCTTTGTCGCACCAAAAGTAAGCGGTATAGCAATACCGATATTCACGACATTAAACCGCTTCCCGGCACCATAAAATCGTTCGGTATCATTAATATTCTGATAGCCGATTAACGATTGATTGACGTAACCAAGCGTAAAGTCTGGCAAGCCTTGGGCTTTTTCAACTTTTTTATTCTGCTCTGCTATACTCATGTCCTGATACAATGCCTGGACAAGCGGATGATAGTTAATAGCACTGCGGTCGATAAGGGTATTGGCTTGTAATGGATCATATTGTTCCGGCAAAGGAATAGCCAGACTATCCGTTGTATTGAGCAAAGTTTGAAGACTTCTATGTGCATTATCAAGCAACACCTCATTTTGTTGTAACAAGAGCCGGATTTCACCTTTTTTCGTTTCTGCGGTATTAATTTCTATTTTCTTGGATTCTCCCGTTTGAAACCTCAAAGTGGCTATTCTGATGAATTCATTATATAGGCTATCTAAATACTGTAATTTAGATTTATTGTATAAAAAATACTCTGTCTGATAGTAATAGCTTCGCACCTGCGCTTTCAGTTCATTCACTGTTATTTCTCTGTCCCATTCTTTTCTTTTTAATTCAGCATCAATAAGATTCTTCCTTGCTCCGAATAAAGTAGGAAAAGGGATATTCTGAGAAAGTTGAAAAGCCTGATCAAAATTGACACTGTTATATTGCCCCAATTGAGTGTTGAAACCCAACTTCGGCAATTCTTTGGCAGTAGGTTTTAGCGCTTGCGTAGAAAATATATTCAGGTTTCTGGCCTTTACCCCGTTGTTATTCTGCAAAGCAATCGAAATAGCTTCGTTTATGGTAAGTGGCTTTGGTGTTTGAGCATTCACATACTGGCTGCCTAATAGCAAGGAAATAATAAGGATTGTTGCCGCATTTTTTAGGCGAGGTTTCCGTTTCCACAAAAACTTTGAATTGACAATGATATACAATAAAGGCAATACAAATAATGTCAGAAAGGTAGCTGTCACTAACCCACCAATCACGACTGTTGCCAATGGCTTTTGAACTTCTGCCCCTGCACTTGTGCTTAAAGCCATCGGCAAAAAGCCTAAACTTGCTACTGTAGCAGTCATTAATACAGGACGTAATCTTATTTGAGTGCCTTCATAAACCCGTTTAATTATGTTCTTCCAACCTTCTTTTTCCAGTTGATTGAAAGTGCCTATCAGGACAATTCCATTGAGTACGGCTACCCCAAATAAGGCAATAAAACCGATTCCTGCACTAATGCTGAATGGCATTCCTCTCAGCATTAAGGCAAAAACCCCGCCGATAGCACTCATAGGGATGGCGGTAAATATCAAACCTGCCTGTTTAAAGGAGTGAAAAGTAAAATACAGCAAGACAAAGATTAGCAAGAGCGAAATTGGAACAGCAATCAGTAAGCGTTCACTGGCTTTTTGTAAATTCTCAAATTGCCCACCATAAGTGAAATAATAACCTGATGGTAATTTTATTTGCTCACCTAGTTTTTGCTGAATATCCGTAACTACACTCTGAACGTCTCTGCCTGCCACATTAAACCCAATCACAATTCTTCTCTTACTCGCTTCACGGCTTATCTGAGCGGGGCCTAATTTATAACTAATCTGAGCTACTTGCGATAACGGAATCTGATTACCTGTATTGGTCGGAATCATTAGATTGTTGACATCCTCAATACTGTTTCGATAGGTTGTATCCAAACGAACCACTAAATCAAAGCGTCTTTCATTCTCAAATACAACCCCTGCACTTTTACCTGCAAAAGCGGCACTTACAATATCATTTACATTTTCGATAGATAAACCATAGTTTGAAATGCGAGTCCGGTCATAAACTACATTGATTTGTGGTAGCCCACTGACCCTTTCTACTTGCGGAGAGGTAGCTCCTTCAACACTTTGTATCACTCTACTCACTCTATTCGCATACACCGAAAGGCTATCCATATTTTCTCCGAAGATTTTTACGGCTACATCCTGTCTAATCCCTGTCATGAGTTCATTAAAGCGCATTTGTATCGGTTGGTTTTTTTCAAAAAATACACCCGGAATGGCTTCCAGTTTCTCACTGATTTCATTGGCTAATGCGTCGTAGCTTCTTTCAGTTTTCCAGTCTTTTTGTGGCTTAAGTAATATAATCAAGTCGGTCGCCTCCGGGGGCATAGGGTCAGTGGGAACTTCTGCTGCCCCTGTTTTTCCTACGACCATTTTTACTTCATCAAACTGCCTGATGATGCGTGAAGCCTGCATGGAAGTTTCAATACTCTGGCTTAACGAACTACCTTGTGGCAGGATACAATGAAAAGCAAAATCACCTTCAGCTAAATTCGGAATAAATTCTCCTCCCATTCTGGAAAAGAAAAAAAGACTTACAGCAAACAAAGTAATTGTAAAACCGACAATCATGTATTTCCATTGAATCGCTTTTTGTAACAGGGGATGATAGAGTTGGTACAACTTGTCCATCATCTTATCGCTGAATGTTTTCTTATGGCTAATCTTTTTAGGTAAGAATAAGGCACACATCATCGGGATATATGTAAGCGATAAGATTAAGGCACCAAGAATGGCAAACCCTACTGTTTGGGCCATTGGACCAAACATTTTTCCTTCAATGCCAATCAGAGTAAGGATAGGAATGTACACAATCAGAATGATAATTTCACCAAAGGCAGCGCTGCTCCGTATTTTGGATGCTGACTGAAAAACCTCTTCATCCATTTCCTGCTGGGTCAGTTTCTGTATGGTTTTTCGCAAACCCAGATGGTGCAAAGTGGCTTCGACTATAATCACAGCACCATCTACAATTAAGCCAAAGTCAATAGCTCCCAGACTCATCAGGTTTGCACTGACACCAAATACATTCATCAATCCCAAGGCGAATAACAATGATAACGGTATAGCCGAAGCAACAATCAGCCCTGCTCTCAGATTACCCAAGAAGATAACCAGTACAAAAATGACAATCAAAGCACCTTCTATCAGGTTTTTTTCAACGGTTTTAATAGCTCTCCCGACTAAATCTGTACGATCCAGATAGGGTTCTATTACCACATCGTCCGGTAAAGACTTTTGAATAGTCGGTAATTTCTGTTTGATGCGCTTGACAACCTCGTTACTATTTTCCCCTTTAAGCATCATCACCACTCCACCAACGGCATCTACTTCACCATTATAGGTTAAAGCTCCATAGCGGACGGCACTACCAAACCTGACTTCGGCTACATCTTTGATAAAAATGGGTACGACCCCTGTATTTTTAACAGCAATGTTTCGGATATCCTCTAAAGAGGTAACCAGACCCAACCCTCTGATAAAATAAGCATTAGGTTTTTTATCAATATAAGCGCCTCCGGTATTCTGGTTGTTTTGAGCTAAAGCATCAAAAATATCGGGTATACTAATGCCCATTGCTTTTAAACGGCTAGGATTGACAGCTACTTCATATTGCTTAAGTTCACCCCCAAAACTATTGACCTCCGCTATTCCGGGCGTACCGTTCAATTGTCTCGCAACAATCCAGTCTTGCATGGAGCGTAAGTCTTTTGCATTGTACTTTTGTTCACTTCCTTTTTTAGGGTGAATGATATATTGGTATACTTCA
Organism: Emticicia sp. TH156; assembly: GCF_002855535.1. Taxonomy (NCBI): domain Bacteria; kingdom Pseudomonadati; phylum Bacteroidota; class Cytophagia; order Cytophagales; family Leadbetterellaceae; genus Emticicia; species Emticicia sp. TH156. The sequence goes on along the minus strand of NZ_PKRS01000003.1, from coordinate 28,310 downwards.
CCCAGCCCTGTACTAACAGGAGCAAGCTCAGGTGTGCCTATGCCCTTGGGTATATTTTCTTCGGCCTGTTTGAGTTTCTCATTAATTAATTGCCGTGCGAAATAAATATCTACTTCGTCCTTAAAAACAACGGTAATAACTGATAGCCCAAAGCGTGAGATACTTCTGGTCTCTTCCAGATTGGGAATATTGGCAATACTCTGCTCAATGGGAAATGTAACCAACTGTTCTACTTCCTGACCTGCCAAAGTCGGACATACAGTAATGATTTGTACTTGATTGTTGGTGATGTCTGGTACGGCATCAATCGGTAGTTTGCTGGCACTCCATAACCCCCAGATGGTAAGTATCAATGTCATTATTCCTATAATGAGCTTATTTTTGATACTGAATTTTATGATATTATCTAACATTATGATTTGCTTAATACTGAATATTAATGAATAAGCTTCTTTTGTCAGAGAGAAAAAGATAGCTGTTAGAAGTGATAGAAACGTACAGCATTGCTTGTGCAAAGCGTAGCATTCACATCAACTTAAGATTACAAAAATGTATTAAGCATTAGATTTTGGCGGTTGCCAGATGTTGCCGAAGAAATCGGAAACGTAAACGATAGAGCGATTAGGAAATTCTTCTTTTGAAGCCGGGAGTAACCTCGGAACTTTGATTTTAATGACTGCTACTTTAATATTTACTGGCGTGCTACAACAACAACAGGCACAGAGTGGACCACAAATATCATTATGATCAGTTTTATGATTGTGATTCTGGTTTTGAGCAAGTTCATTGCCAGGTCTTTCATTATTGCATACATTATATTCATCACCACAGGGCATGAGTGAAATCGCCAGAAGGTAAAAACAGAATATGAATGCAAATAATCTCAATTGATGTTAAAGTGATTTTCTAGTAGAAAAAAGTAGAAGCAGTCTTGTAGAGTTGCTTCTTTGTTCTTGCAACTACAAACAACGTTTTTTATAAATTAGTTTTACAAAGATCATTTATATTTAAAACATTCACACCAAAAAATTAGTTTTCTCCAAAAAAGATTGAGCGAATCAAACTTGAAACTGTTGCAAAAAGAGCCTTTAAAATAAATATTTTCTTTTTGTAAACCTGTTGCACTTGTTTTTCTCATACATTTACTTCATGAAAATATTTTCAGTCATATTAGCCTTGTATGTACTTACGCTTTCATTTCTTCCTTGTGGAGATATTGAAGACTGTACAGAAACAGGTATTGACAAGATTTTATTTTCACAGACAGATCATTCATCGCATCAGGAAGATGCAGAATATTGTTCTCCTTTTTGTATCTGTGCTTGTTGTGGAACGAATATCAGTTTCAATTTTTACATTCCCTTTTTGGAAACTGAAAACCCCATATTCTTTTATGAGCAAAATTCAAAAATTGCTTATAGAAATGACTTCTCTTTTTCAAACTTCTACGCCAATATCTGGCAGCCACCCAGGTTAGTTTAGCGATTTTCCAATAGATTAGATAACAGCTCACCTATCAGGAGCATGTTGCACTTTTATTATTTATTTTCTTTCTTACAAAAATGAGCAATAGTAAAAAGTCTGGAAAGCCTATTACTAAGCCATTGAAGCCTAAAAAGCAACCCAGACAATCAATTGCTACAAGAATACTAAAAATATTTCTGGTTATACTTCTGGGAATTGTTTTAGCTATGGGTATCATGGCACGGCTTTATCATTATAATAAATACGAAATTCAGCATAAAAAATAGGACTGGCTGCCGCATAAGTTTTTATAAATAGTAAAAGTTATGGCAGCATGATTGACTGTCCTCGCTTTCCCTTGTTAAAGACGGTAAGCAGAACCATAAAACAAGATACCTATGCAATCGTATACAGAAAAATGGCAAGAAAATTTCAACCGTGAATTACCTCATATTCAGATTGCTTTCGATGCGTTTTTTGTTGATGGCAAGCTAGAGGATTATTATACTTTAAGAATAAGTGAAGATGCAGAATTACTGATACTCAGTCTTTCTGAACATCAGACTTTGCCCAAGCAAATTGAGGACGCATTAATTGACGCTTTTAACCAGTCGAAACCGTAATGTATAGCATTGTTATAGGTAGTTTGTTATTGAGTATTCTGCATGCAGCTATTCCTAATCATTGGTTGCCAATCATAGCTATTGGTAAAAAGGAACAATGGACGTTAGCGGAGGTCTTTAATGTAACAATTATTGCAGCGTTGGCTCATGGTTTCAGTACCATTCTTATTGGGTTATTATTAGGTATATTGGGTAAGACAATGGCAGATAAAATCAGCCATTTCACCCATCTGATTGCACCTGTCATTTTTATACTCTTAGGATTATTTTTCATTTACAGGCATCATCGACACAAACATTTTCATTTGTCAGGGGTGCCTCCTAAGAACCAGTCGAAAAGAAATATAATTGTGGCTTTAGTCATGGCGATGTTCTTTTCCCCTTGTATGGAAATAGAAGCTTATTTTTTATTGGCAGGAACACAGTCAAATTGGCTGGTTGCAGGAATTGCGCTCATGTATATAATCATCACTACAACAGGCATGGTATTGCTGGTATCGTTGGTTTATAAAGGCTTATTAAAACTCAACTGGCATTCTCTGGAACACAATGCCGGAATTATCACAGGTGTCACATTAGTGGTCACAGGAATCATATCTTTTTTTATCTTTTAAATGTAAAACTATGGCAAAAGAATGTTGCAGTACAGATGATGAAAAAGACCCGAAAAAATCATCTAAATCAAACCATATAAATAGCAAGGAGGCTAATAGAACGATTATGAAGGCACAAGCTCATAAAGATAATGACGGTCATAATCATGATGAGGAAGAACATTCCGAGGATGATGGACACAATCATGGCGAGGAAGAAGAAGTCGGCTGGAAATCCCGTTGGGATTTACTTTTGTCGCTGTTCATACTAGCTGTGATGATGGTACTTAATTTTGGTTTTGATTATGTTCCTCCGAAATGGGTGGATTTTGCCATTCATTTAGTAGCTTATTTATTGGCAGGTTGGCGTGTGTTGGATATGGCCTTCCGTAAGCTAAAAAGAGGCGATATTTTCAATGAATTCTTTCTTATGAGTGTTGCCACGATAGGAGCTTTTGTAATTGGCTCCTACAGCGAAGGCGTGGCAGTGATGGTATTTTATTGCATTGGTGAATGGTTTCAGGATACTGCTGTCAGCAATGCCAAGAAGAGCATCAAGGCTTTGTTGGATGTAAGACCTGATAAAGTATCTGTTTTAAGGAATGGCAAATCACAGGAAGTTTCACCGTCAGATGTACAAATAGGAGAATCCATTCAAATCAAACCGGGCGAAAAAGTAGCCTTAGACGGAGAATTGCTTTCTGAAAACGCTTCTTTTAATACAGCTGCACTGACAGGGGAAAGCAAACCAGATACCAAATACAAAGGTGAAACTATTCTGGCCGGAATGATAAACCTGAACACCATTGCAGAAGTAAAAGTTACGGCCTTGTTTAAAGATAGCAAGTTGAGCCGTATTCTGGAGATGGTGCAGGATGCGACTGCCCGTAAGTCGCAGACACAATTATTCATTTCACAATTTGCCAAGGTGTATACACCAATCGTCTTTTTCTTGGCGATTGCATTGTGTTTTGTTCCTTATTTTGTTGTTGATAATTATGAGTTTCAGACATGGTTTTACAGAGCCTTAGTCTTTCTTGTCATTAGCTGTCCCTGTGCCTTGGTGGTCTCTATTCCGTTAGGCTATTTTGGAGGGATAGGACTTGCTTCAAAAAATGGTATTCTCTTTAAAGGCGGTAACTTCCTGGATGTCATGACAAAAATAAATGTAGTGGTGATGGATAAAACGGGAACGCTAACAAAGGGGGTTTTCAAAGTACAAAAAGTACAGCCTGACAATATTTCAGAAGAAGAATTGCTGAAATTCACGGCTGCTATTGAAGCAAATTCTACACACCCTATTGCAAAAGCTGTCACAGACTACGCCAAAGAAAAAGGTGAATTGGTGAAAGCTGCCCATGTGGAGGAAATACCGGGACATGGTTTAAAAGGCAAAATAGAGGGTAAAGAAGTCCTGGCAGGAAACCTAAAGCTGCTAAAGAAATTCAATATCACTTATCCGGCTGATATTGAGAAAATAGTCGATACAATTGTGACAGTGGCTATTGGTAATAAATATGCAGGCTATATTACCATTGCCGATGAAATTAAAGAGGACGCTGCAAGTGCGATCAAAGATATGCATAGCCTCAATATTAAAACGGTCATGTTGTCGGGGGATAAGCAAAGTGTAGTGGATAATGTTGCCAAGCAAATTGGCATAGATGATGCCTATGGCGATTTATTACCGGAGGGGAAAGTTGAAAAAGTACAGGCACTCAAAGACAAAGGCATGCATATAGCCTTCGTTGGCGATGGAGTGAATGATGCACCTGTAGTAGCTTTGGCAGACGCAGGAATTGCGATGGGTGGGCTGGGTAGCGATGCTACTATAGAAACCGCAGACGTGGTTATTCAGAATGACCAACCTTCCCGTATTGTCGCTGCTGTGAAGATTGGTAAAATTACCAGACGCATTGTATGGCAAAATATCATACTCTCAATGGGTGTCAAAGCTATTGTCCTTGTATTAGGAGCCGGGGGGCTTGCCACGCTTTGGGAAGCGGTTATTGCCGATGTAGGCGTTGCATTGCTGGCAATATTAAACGCCGTGAGAATTCAGAAGATTAAGTTTTAGGTCTTTAGCAGAAACCATAATACAATCTCGATGAAGAAACCAAAACTGACCATCATTTTTGCCTTGCTCTTTACCGTAGCGGTTCTTGTATTAGGCTACGTAATGCTCGGATTATTACCTATGATTCTGTTTGCATTTGGGTTTTTAGGTGGATTTATTCTCTGGATTATTGTACCGACAAATGTGTCTTTTGATACGATTAAAATTCCATTCTATTTGACGTTAACCTTTTTCTTACTTCATAAATTTGAAGAAAAATACATGGATTTTTTTTCTCGGTTATCAGAGATTACAGGTGTCCCGGTTCCTGAAACAAATTCCCTTCAAGTCTATTTGTTATACTCCTTTGCAGGGGCATGGTTACTTATACCTTATTTGGTAAAGCGGCATTATATTTTTGGTTATTATCTATCATGGACGTTTTTTACCTCTATGGGAGTAATCGAACTTGCCCACTTTTTGTTCCCGTTCTTCACACCAGAACCGTATGGATACTTTCCTGGAATGGTGAGTGTTACTTTATTGGCTCCGGTGGCTTGGTGGGGAATGTATAAACTTTCGGGTAAGAGTATCTATTTATGACGACTATGAGCTTTCAATAAAACAAGTAATGGTATGGAAATCGGAATAGAACTAGAATTATTGGTACTGCTGATTATTCAGACAGTCTTTATCTCTGCTTTTGCCAAGTTTGAGATAGAAACGCCTTTGCTAAAAAAACTGGTCAAATGGTTTATAATAGATGCTGTCACGATTGGTCTTTATTACGTGATCGGGCATTGGGCAGTAATCTTTCCGATTGCAGGACTGATTCCAGGAATAATTGTTCATTTTAATTGGTGTAAGAAGAATAAGATAAATCCCTGGAAAGCTACCCCCCGAAAAAGATACTATCAGTTGAGGGGTTGGAAGTGGGAAGAATAGTTATTATTCTTCCCACTCTTTCTGAATTTGAACGGGATAATATACCAATTAAAGCTTTGATAGCTACTGTTGGTATATTAACTTACAACTACAAATGCTAGACAAAATGACTGTAGTATTCTGATAAACCTAAATATTTATCTATGTTATTGAACCGAAAAATATCAATTTGGTACTTTGTTCGAGAAATCAAAACGCAGGTCTTTTTAATCTCCATTTTTGCCATAGCTGTAGGATTATTGGATTTGCATCCCACATTCAAAACAATTTCTCTGCCGCTAGGCATTACCGCTATGGTTGGGACAGTAGTTTCTTTATTATTGGCCTTTAGAACAGCGCAATCTTATGAGCGATGGTGGGAAGCAAGAACAGTTTGGGGCGGTATAGTCAATGATTCACGAACCCTCATAAGGCAGCTTATGCAGTTTGTGCCGGAATCTGATAGAGATTGGGTTAAGGAATTTGTGGATAGACAGATTGTCTGGAATTACGCATTGAGTGAGTCTCTGCGAAGGCAAGAATTTTCTCCAATAGTTCAGACATACCTAAGCACTCATCAGATAAAGGCAGTCAATATACCAAATGCCTTGCTGGATAAACATTCTGAAACTATTAAGCGGTTAGCCTCTGAGGGAATTATTTCGGATATCAAACAGGTACAATTGAATGAAACACTTGCCAGATTATGTGATAGTATGGGTAAATGTGAGCGTATCAAGAATACCGTTTTTCCCAAATCTTATAGCCTTCTGATTCACATGTTGATTTATGTTTTTGCAACAATTCTTCCATTTGGTCTGGAAGATTCACAAATTATCGTTGAGATTGTAATAACTATACTTATACCAACGCTTTTTATAGCCATTGAAAAAACGGCCATTATCATGCAGGATCCTTTTGAGAATACACCTGTAGATACCCCAATGACTTCTTTGTCGCGGACTATAGAGATTAACCTTTTGGAAATGACAGGTGCGGAAGATATTCCGGTAAAGAAAAAAAATGACCTATATTTTGAAATGTAATATTTCGGCACTTTAAGTTAAAAAAATGGACATAGAATTTGAGCTTTTACTTTCGGCAAAATTATTATTTGCCATGTTATTAGGGGCTATTATTGGCATGGAGCGGGAACGTGAGCAACAGAATACCGGCATCCGTACATTTGCTTGCATTTCTGTAGCCGCCTGTCTTTTTGTATCCATATCAGCTCACTTAACTGAAGACAAGTCTGCCATTGCCCGAATGTTGGCTGCCATTGCTACAGGACTGGGATTCATAGGTGCCGGTATTATTTTCAGGGACGAAACAAATATGCCTAAAGGACTTACAACCGCTGCGGGCTTATGGGCTACCTCTGCGGTTGGAGTAGCCATAGCCCTGAATATGTTCGTCATTGCAGTCTCATCGACGGCCATCATTCTGTTTATTTTTAGTATCAATAAGTCTGCACATTATAGAAGATTCGTAGAAAAGCTCTTCAAAGACAAATCAAAATAAGAATACAGTAAAACAATTATAGCGGTCTAAGCTAAAAACGGTTTTTAGTAGATATCCAGAATTTTATTTTTCTGCACTATAAGTACTTCATGACGGCGAATTTTTATACCTGATATGAGCATAAGAAAAACATTGGGGGTATTGGCCAAGCGCATCAATCATATGGATGCACACCACAAACTATATATTTCACTGGCAGCATTAATACTAACGTTTTTGGTATTACTTAGACTTGATGTAGGAACATCGCTGGCGCTAATGATTGCCTGGATAACCTTTGTAAGTATCAGCCTTCTACTTTCTTGGATAACCATACTGACTTCTCACCCATCAGATGTAAAATATGAAGCCCATGCACAGGATTCGAGCCGTACCTTAGTATTTTGTTTTGTCGTGGCAGCGGTTTTTGCAAGCCTGCTGGCAATTATTATCCTCTTAAAGGGAACAGCCGGAAAATCAGATGAAGGGGTTTTTGTAAATGTTCTTGTACCACTATCCTGCGTAGCTGGTTCCTGGTGGCTTTTACATACCGTTTTTACATTGAGGTATGCTCATTTTTTTTATTGTGATATGGACCATGACGGTACTAAACATGTAAAACCCGAAGGTCTGAATTTTCCCGAAGACAGCGAACCTGACTATATGGATTTCACTTATTTTTCCTTCGTTATCGGCATGACCTTTCAGGTTTCAGATGTAGAGATTACTTCAAAAAGAATCCGAAGACTAGCATGGATGCATGGTGTGCTATCTTTTGCTTTTAATACATTCATAGTTGCCTTCACGATTAATATCATTGCAAGTCTTTTTCAAAAATAAAAGATATTACGGATGGAGATATTGAAAAAGAGGCTGTCCAAAAAGGGCAGTCTTTTTTTCTTAGTTCTTAAGGGGGATTTTGCCATAGCTTAAGCTGCGAGACAATATTTTGGTTGGTAAGGCTTTACAAATAATATATGTGGACTATTTTGGCTTTTTAGAGCCGAATTCGGTTGATTTTTCTGTGTAGAATAGCGTTTTACAGCCAACTTTCTCAGATTATGCCCAATAGCCATGAGCCCAAACTCAATATTGACCTTCTCAAGCGTTCTTAAAGTAAACCTTGAGAATTTGTTGTTACTTTTCATTTGCCCGAAAACAGCTTCCACTTCAATTGGCCTTTTACTTCGGTGTTTGATTCCTTTTTCAGAAGTTAATAAAGACCTGGCCTGAGCTTTAAGCTCATTCAATCGGTGATTAACTTCTATTCTCCGGTTAACTTTGCTCTTATGACACATGCCTCTTAGCGGACAATCCTCACATCGCCTGGCTTGATAGTAGCTCACTTGGGATTCGTAGCCATTAGCACTTACCCTTTTAGCTTGTCCCACACACTCCATCCTTTGACCCATAGGACATATATAGAAATCCAATTCTTTGTTATAATAAAGATTCTGGACCAGAAATGGATTATTCTTCTGTAATCTTTTATGCTCTTTGTGGAAGTAATTGTACTTTACATAGGCCTCTATTGCTTTGTTTTCAAGTAACTCATAGTTTTCTTCACTACCATAACCTGCGTCGGCTACTACTTCTGCACTTTGTTTGCCATATTGCTCCTGAAAGCCCTCAAGATGTTGGGTGAGTGTAGTTGTATCACCTGCGGTTTGATGAATACTATAATGTGTGATAAACTGATTCTCAGTACTAATCTGACTATTGTAGGCAGGTTTCAACTGACCGTTTTGCATATGGTCATCTTTCAGGCGCATGAAGGTGGCATCTTCATCGGTCTTACTGTAACTATTTCGGGCTCCCAGGGTTTCTAATTGCCGTTCATACTTCTCAAGGCGGGGTAGATGCTCGTCCTGAAGTTGCTTTAATTGCTTTTGAGTCTGTTTATTACTACTCTTTTGCCTGCTATTCAACTCTGAAAGCTTGTTTTTAAGTTCGGTGCTGTCTATGGGTTTAGGTGTCTCTGTTTTATTTAACTCACGCTGGTCTTGCTTAATCTGTGATTCTATCGCTGACAATACAGATTGTATTTTGCCTTCCAGCTTCGCTTTGTTCTTCTCTACTGAACCTTTCCACACAAAACTGTAGCGTCCTGATGCGGACTCTATTTTTGTCCCATCAATATACTGTAAATCCAAGCTTACATACTGTAAATCATGCAGCATTCGTACTACTGCTGCAAATAAATTGTGTATATGGCCTTTTAAGCGTTTACCACGAAAATAGTTAATCGTCCGGTAATCAGGGGTACTATTCCCCGATAACCACATCAAATGAATATTCTCATGCAAGGCTTTCTCTATTTTACGACATGAATAAATATTAGAAAGGTAACTGTAAAATATCACCTTTAACAGCATCCGCGGATGATAACTGCTCGTCCCTCCTCCTTTATATTGAGAAACAAGTATATCAATATCCAGCCCTTCAACTACCTCATTAACAAGGCGAACCGGATGATTAAGAGGTATCTTTGAAAAAATATCTTCAGGAAATAAACTAAGATTGTTGGCAGGTAAGGATTTAAAATGTATCTTCATGTTCTCTTTGTGTTGCACCTACAAGTTACAAACTTTTAGGAACAAAGAAAAAAATCCCCGTGTCTTTTTGACCGGGGATTCTCTATTAGAGCTTTTTAGACAACCTCATCCTTCAAAATTCTAAAGTTTTATTTTTATACCGCCATTAGTAACAAACCCATCTACCGGAGCATAAATATCCCGGAAGGTTGGGTTTGAGATAGAGCCTGTATAAATCGTATCGAATCTTGTCTGTCTGGTGTTTAGAAAATTCTCGAAATTGATAAAGATTGAGAATTTCTCCCACAGTTTTTCAGCCATTAGGCCACATATCCAGTATTGTTTACCAGTTTGTCCATCATTTAACTTTTGTGGGCTGAAATAATAAGCTTCCAAGCCAATTTTTAGCTTCTCTTCAATCTCATACATCAAAACGTTATTCAATCGATGTTTAGCAACCAGTGGAAAAACTGTTTTCGTAGCATTATAATGTTGATTGACATCGGCTAAGGTATAACCGACGAAGAGCTTAAAGTCACCAAATGCCAGTTTCACGTTGGTTTCAATACCTTTGGTGTCAATATTACCTTTTGGCTGTTGAAAGGAGTATAAACCATTCCCTGTGCTACTAAGAACTAAAGGATTATTGACCTTTGTATAAAACAGGAGGGCGTTGATCGTGAGAAAAACTTCCTCGGAAATAGGCGTTTTATAGTTAATATCAAAATTTGCGCCTATCGATTCTTCTGCTTTGGTTTTAGATACGTCAATTGGCAATACATTCCTGAATTGTATTCTTTCTGCATCCTCAGTAAAAACAGTCGGTGTTTTATAGCCTAAGCCTCCACCCAGGCGTGTACTGAATTTTGGACTTATTTTATAAAGGGCTGACAACCTTGGTAAAGCAAAGAAACCATATTTATTTTGGTAATCGCCTCGTAAACCTGTTTCAAGAATAAACTGTTCACTGGCATTCCACGTATTTTGAATAAATCCGCCAACAGTCGTATGTGAATAGTCTACCACCTCAATGATGCCTATTTTTTTCTGTGTAAATTGATCTGTCCAAAGATTTAATCCTGTAACCCATTCCGATTTTGAGCTTTTGTTACTATAACTAAGCTCGCTAAAAGAAGAAAACTGTACTCCTGAAAATTCAAACGATGGAATTTTAATTGTTCGGTTGTAATGGCTCAAGCTATTCTTGAATGTCAGTTTAGATTGCTCATTTATTTTATGTTCAAAACCAATTTGTGTACTAAAGCGATTCGTATTGTTTTCTTCAAAATAGGAATGTGTTGCATCTCCCTCACCTTTGATATATTTAATATCTCCACCAATACGATTTTCAATGGTGCTGTTAAAACCAATATTGAAAGTAGTTTTATCACTAATGTACACAAACAGCCTTGGATTAATAGTGACTCTGTTGAATTTCGGAATAGCTGTCAGCCCTAACTTAGCTGGATCGTAAGGCGTTCCTAAGTTATAAGATGCAAAAACAGTTGTACCAACTTTATTGAATTTCTGAGCATAAAATCCGCTAACATCAAGCCCTAAAGCAGATGTTCCATTGACCATTAAATTCAACTCTCTGTTTTCGGTAGGGACTTTAGAAACCAGATTAACTAAGCCTGCGATGGCTCCTCCACCATAGAGGGTAGAAGATGCCCCTTTGACTACTTCGACCTGCTTAAGATCAAGTGGAACGATTTGTAGTAAACTTAAGCCACCTGAAAAACCGGAATAGAGCGGCAAGCCATCTCTTAGGATTTGGGTATATTTACCGTCTAATCCTTGTATCCTTATGCTTGAATTATAGGACGTTGCAGAAGTTTGCTGCGTTTGAATCCCTGTACTTTCATTGAGCATCATCCTTATGTCGCCGGGCTTCATATTGCCCTTTTCTTCCAGCTCTTCCCCTGAAATAGCCTCAATCCGTGTCGGAGTATCTTCTATTGTCCGGCTTGAACGGGTTGCGGTAACCACCACTTCTTCCATTTCTTCTTCTGCCGCAGTCAGAAGAATTTCCATTGGCTCGGTTTGTTGAAATGGAAATACTAGCGTATCAGTTCGTTCCTGATAACCTATGGAAGTAAACACAATGACTTGTTTGCCATCAGGTATGTTTCTTATTTCAAGAAATCCTTCTGTATTTGAACTTGCGCCGATAGAGGTGCCGGATAGTTTGGCATTGGCTCCGATTAAAACCTCTTTACTACTAGCGTCTTTAAGAATGGCTTTAAATGTGTTTTGGCCCCAACACACAGAGGTATATAGCAATGCCACAAAAGGCAAAATAATCTTTTGCATTGTAAATAATATTAGAATAAGGAATATAACATGTTAGCTATACAGTTATTTAAAACTGCATAAAGCGGAGGATCATCACGCTAATCGTGGAGGTTGCCAGATTTTAGAAAAGAAGTCAGAGAGAGCATCAGGAACTACAAAAAAAACAATGGCAGAATCCTTGATTATGCTGACAATGCGAGTGAAAAGAATAGACTCAAAAGCATGAAAGGTAAATCCAATACAGCTACCACAGGTCATAAAGGGAGAGCAATTGCTACATTCATGATCGTCATGGTGCGTATCTGATTGTTCCGTTATACTATCGTTACTACAATCATCGTCTGAACAACACGGAACGGCTGTTAGCAGAAGAACGTAAAGTGACAATATAAAACAAAAGACTTTCATAGCGCAAAACTATGACTTCTCTCAAAGAAATACAATTAAAATCAGTTCAATTGAACGTAAGCCACTATTTTTCAAAAATCTAAAATCTGAATTTTAGCGTATTTTAAAAATAAATAATAAAATAATCTAATTTAATTTTTAGATTAATCTAAAAATATTACTTTTGTTTCATACAACAGTAAATTCCTATTAAAATGAGTATACGATACCTATTACTTATAATTTCAACGAGTACTTTTTTCAGTATATCCTGTGAAAAGATACTGCCTGTTGCACCTGTAGAAAATACTGTTTTAGATGGTCCTATTGAATCCCTTACGCCCACAGAGACTGCACAGTTTTTAAGAGGAGATGCAGCGTTTGCAAGGGTCTTTACGGCTAGTACAGGCTTAGGCCCTTTATTCGTTTCTAATTCTTGTATCAGTTGTCATGCAGGTGATGGTAAAGGGCATCCAAGCACAAGCCTTACCCGATTTGGACAAAGTGACGAAACCGGGAATCTCTTTTTGGCGCAAGGGGGGCCTCAACTCCAACATAGAGCCATCGCAGGCTTTATACCGGAAAGTATTCCATCCGGTGCTTCTCAATCGACATTTGTTGCTCCTGCCAATACAGGATTAGGCTTTCTGGAAGCGGTTTCAGATGCTGATATTTTAGCCTTAGCTGACCCTGACGATAAGGATAAGGATGGGATTTCGGGCGTTCCTAACTGGATAGACTTGCCGGACTTTATTAAGCCGAAAGCCAATGCAATCAGTAAGAATGGCAAATATCTTGGACGGTTTGGCCGAAAAGCAGGAGCCTATAATTTACTGAACCAGACCATTAATGCCTACTCTCAGGATATGGGCATTGTCAGTTCCTATTCACCCTATGATACTTATAATAATGAAGAGTTAGACCCGGAAGTCAGTAATGTTGAAGTGGTCGATTTAGTACATTATCTGCAAACCTTAAAAGCTCCGATTCAACGAAATTCAGATGCGGCAGCTGTTAAGGCAGGCAAAGATTTTTTTATGAGCATTCAATGTGGCAATTGTCATGTTCCTTCTATGCGAACCGATTATTCAACTATTTCAGGACTAAACTATAAAACCTTCTCTGCTTATACAGACTTACTGATGCATGATATGGGCAAAGCCTTAGATGATAATTATACCGAAGGTACTGCCAAAACCTATGAATGGCGTACAACACCACTTTGGGGCTTGGGCTTAGCAAAACAATCACAAGGCGGCAAAGTCCATTTAATGCATGATGGTAGGGCAAAAAGCATTGAAGGTGCTATCCTGCTACACGACGGAGAAGCCCGGCAAAGCCGCTTAAATTATGCAGCTTTAAATAAAGTAGAAAAAGAAAAACTCATAACATTTTTAGAAAGCCTTTAACCATGAAAAGATGTGATTTTATCCGCACAAGCTGTTTAGCCTGCATGGGTGGCAGTGCCTTGGCAATCGCCTTACAAGGGTGTAGTTCAGCATATTACGCTAAGCAAGTTACACTCAATGAGAATAATCTAGTAGTGAATAAAGCTGAATTCATTGAGATAAAAAAGGAGGTGAAAAGTGAACGCAATGTCATTGTGATCAAGCATGAAAAATTAGGATTTCCAATAGCTGTTTTTCGACTGGCTGATAATCAGTATTCGGCCATTTATCTGGAATGTACGCATCAGGGAAATGAAGTGCAACCACATGGCGATTATCTGGTCTGTGAAGGTCATGGGAGTGAGTTTGACAATAAGGGAAACGTGCTCCAAGGCCCGGCGGAAAAACCGTTAAGAGTATTCCCCCTAAAAACGGATGGTGATCATATTTATATAAGCCTAGCTTAAATCCACTATGAAAATACAACTTCCTTTACTTTTTTATTTTTTGTTATCATTCAGCTCTTTTGCGCAGATTGATACAACACTCTTTAGAAGAAAGCCAATTCAGGATTCTACGAAGCTGAATATGGATGCCGTTTATAACCGCCCATTTCTTCAGGTAGGACGTACACCTTTAGGTGTTGGGGGATATGCAGAAGTAAATACGAACTATGCACAAACAGATGGGATAAGTGAAGGTTTCTCTTTTCAAATGCGGAGAATGACCCTCTTTTTAGGAGGGAGTTTGCATCGGAAAATAAAGTTTATTTCAGAAATTGAATTTGAAGATGGAACAAAGGAAATCAATATTGAATTTGCAGCAATTGATTTTCAGTTTGCCAATTTATTTAATCTGCGAGGTGGAATTATCATGAATCCCATCGGAGCGTTTAATCAAAATCATGATGGGCCTAAATGGGAATTTAACGACAGACCCATTTCAGCCACTGAAATGCTGCCTGCCACTTTTAGCAATGTCGGTATGGGCATTTACGGTAAGAAATATTCCAAGCAATGGGTGCTTGCTTATGAAGGGTATCTGACCAATGGCTTTGATGAAAGTATTATTGATAATGAACAAAGCCGAACTTCCCTGCCCTTTGCCAAGCGTAATAGAGATCGTTTTGAGGAAAGCAGCAATGGACAAGTTCTTTTGACAGGTAAGGTAGCTGTCAGAAATAGGAAAATAGGAGAGATAGGGCTTTCCTATATGGGTGGAATTTATAATAAGTTTCAGGATGACGGACTTGTTCTCGCAGAAAAAAGAGCAGTTAAAGTTTTCGCCCTGGATTTTAATACAACCATAAAAAAAACAAAGACTTTTATCACGACGGAATGGGCATGGGTCAAAGTTGATTTGCCCAGAAATTATGCTGTACAATATGGGAGTAAGCAAAATGGTGGATTTATAGACATTGTACAACCTATCTATAAAAAGCCACTGCTAGGGTTTCCTAATTCTACTTTCAGTTTAGCCTGCCGTGTTGAGTATGTTGATTTCAATGCAGGTGTATTTTCAGAAACAGGAGATAAAATCTATGATGAGGTTTTTTCAGTAATGCCAGCCATCAGTTGGCGACCTATAGCCTCGACCGTCATTCGGTTCAATTATCGTTTTCAAAAGCAATTTGATTTATTGGGAAATCCCCCGTCACGCACAGGAGTGCTTCAACTGGGTATTTCGAGTTATTTTTGAGGGTCTCTTTATGCAATTAGGTTTTTGCCCATTTGAATTACTGTAATCTGATTTTGTTGTGAAAGTGATTATAAGTCCAATTCTTGCTGCAAACCCTAACTTTGTAAATTCCCAAGAAAATTGAGTTGTTTCAGCAATAACTAAAAGTTTCATATGCAGCTGATTACTCTTGTTCATATTGATCAAGGAAATAAATACAAACCGGTTTCTGCTCAAATGTTCATAAGGATTGTAGGTGTAGCAGCAGGGACTTACCAGAAAGGCTAAGTAATTTACACCCCAATTATTCGAAAAACTTAATAAATAGGAATATACTTACCAAACCAATCAGCGGTAATTGTTAAGTAAGTTATTTATTTATCTACTTTAGCCTCGGTATACATGGCATTTATATTATCCTGTATGGCTTGTCGCAGACGTTGCAAATCCCCTGGTTGATTGATATCTATGCCGCAGAATAAACTGCCGTTGTATCTGGCGTGCAGTACCAGGTAATAAATGCCGGCAATCTGGATGGCCAGTTTAGTTCTGATATCTACACTCGTGTGTGAGAAGTCAGGTTCAATGATTTCAAATAATTGTTCTCCTATTCTTTCTCTTTTGTCAGATATTTTACGAAGCATTTTGTTTTTTTCTCCGATTTCCCAATGAATAATCCTTTGAAGCACTTTGTCTTTCATCATCCGGTCTAACTGGCCGTGAAGCAAAGTGGTGATGTCTTTTTTACCGATGGCTTCCGGATGCTTTAATAATTCCGAAATAATTTTCTGGTCTGCCATATTCCAGAAGTCCCTTTGCAGGATATAAGTTTCGACCAGATTATCGATACTGCCGAAATACGTCCAGATCAGCTTTTTGTCTAAGCCTGCCTCTTTGGCTATATTAGGCCCGGTCAGAGCGGTATATCCTTTCTTTTGAATAACCGCTCCCACCGCTGCGATTAATCTGGTCATAGATCTGGCCTTCTCCCGGATGGGGCCGGCCGTTATTTTTCTTGGCTTTTCGCCGTTTTGTTCGACATCCGCGTTTTTTTTTCTGACCATTGCTTTTATTCCATAGATTTCGCAATGTTCAACTTTTTATTGACATAATCAAATGCATTGAGTGCTTTATCTAGATGTTCCTGGGTGTGTGTGGCCATCAGACTCATTCTTATCCGTGAATCCTTGAGTGATACAGCCGGATACATGATGGGATTCGTGTAAATGCCGCACTCCAGCAATAGTTTTCCTGCCTCACAGTTTTTCTGTACATCTCCGATTTTGACAGGAATGATAGCTGATGCACTTGTACCGATATCCAAACCCAGGTCTTTTAATCCCTTTCTGTAATAGGCTATATTTTCCCATAATTTTTTCTGCCAATGCGGTTCTTCATCCAGTAAATCAATGGCCCTGCTTACCCCCGCAATCGCTGGTGTGGCGGCGGCTGAAAAAGCATACTGTCTGGATTGGAACTGTAAATATGAAATCAGTACGGGGTCAGCTATTACATATCCTCCCACATTACTGAATGTCTTGCTAAATGTTCCTGTAATGATATCTACCTGATCCATTACCTCAAAATATTCCAATGCCCCGCGTCCTGTATCACCAATTACACCGATGCCATGAGCATCATCAACCAGCAAAATTCCGCCATGCTGATGGGTAAGCGTCAGGATGTCCTTTAAAGGAGCGATATCCCCGTCCTGAGAATAAACCCCGTCTACTATGACCATTTTAGTTCTGTATTTATCCTTAACGTTAGTCAGTATACGTTCAAGGGCATCCAGATTATTATGCAGGAAGCGTTTGATGGTCGTTCCCTGTATGCCTTCGTAAACACTGGCATGCACGGCCATGTCTACAATGGCTATGTCGTCCTTTTTTAACAGACATTGAAGAGAGGCACTGTTTGAGGTGTATCCGGTAGTATAGGCGATGGAAGAACCCCTGGGTCTTTTGAAAAAGTCAGAGAGTTTATCTTCCAGTTCCTGATGATAATCCAGATAGCCGCCAATCAGCGGAGATGCCCCGGCACCGGTACCGTATTTTTCAATCCCTGCCATAGCCGCCCTTTTAATTTCCGGATGCTGTGTGAAGCCCAGATAATCATTGCATACAAAGCTGACATACTGCCCTTTTTTGATAGGTCCGTCGGCAGCTAATGTTACTTCAGGTCCGCAGCCTGAAGTGACCAGTAAGCGATAGTTCATGTACCCGCTGGATTTGAGAAAATCCAGGTACTCAGCGTGCGATTTAGCCCTCTGGAATATATCCATGTGAGGGATGTCTTCAAAATCTTTGAAGCTCTTGTTGGATAAATAGTTTGACATACCCTTTAATATTGAAGAATTAAGAAAAAAAACTCGTCTTTTTTACCTGCAGGGATTTTTAATAACCTTTATTCAAGCACTGGTTTATACGTGTTTTTGGGCAGATACAGAAGTAGAAATTTTCACCGCCGGGATAATTTAAAATTATCAGCTGTCTCACAGATTATAAAAGTTGTTGTAAATAATTCTCTGTCAAAGGAAATAAAATTAAATTCCGTTTCCAAATTTTTCTCTGAAATTTTATTTAAAAATCAATATTTCAACTATTTTCTGTATTTTATCGCAATTATTGCCTAATTTAATTAGTGCAGAACATATAATATGCAGTATATAATATATTTATATATCATCAATAAGAGAAATAAAATAGCCTGATTGAGAAACAATGGCGCATTTTTGGCCTTTAAGGCAAATAGTTTCTGACGCATAGGCAGATAAAATAGGGGGCGAAAATACATTTCGGATCAAGTACAATTGTTCCATAAAAGGTCATGAACAGACCCATGCTGCCGGATCATTACAATTAGAATGGATTCCTTTTATAATTAAATGCTTATCTATTCATTAAGTGCCCCCCCAATTCTGCTACACTCCGGCAGAGCTTAGAAGTTTTAATTCTTAGTTGGCTAAAATACTCTACACATTTTCATAGTCCGATTTGCCTGAATGCTTAGGTAAAATGATAATGGCCTTTCCCCAATGAAACGGACAAAAAGGCAGCTAAGTTAGGACAGGCACAAAGCACAGGGCCTGCCAAAAGACTACGGCATAATGGCTGGGCTCACCCAGCCACCCTGTCGGGACTTATTCCGTTTCCTTTTGGCTGGGCACACCCTGCCCGTCCTGTTTACCTGCTTTCTTTTTTTCCGTTTTTTCTTTGGGGAAAAAAATATGTGAAGCATGACAGACGATAAAAGATTGAATGAAACCAATTAAATGATATGCTTATGAACATCATCGGAAGGCTTACAAAAGATGCTTCGCTCCATACACTTGGAAATGGCAGACAGGTTGTCAATTTTTCTATTGCAGTTAGCGAGCAGTATCACGGCAAAGAGGGGCAGTCAATTCAGCGCACTGAATATTTTGACTGTGCCTACTGGATTTCACCGGGCGTAGCAGCTATTCTCACCAAAGGGGCGCTGGTAGAACTTACAGGATTTGTCAGTGCCAGAGCCTGGGTCAGAAAAGATGGAGAAGCAGTGGCAGGATTGAAGTTTCATACCTCACGCATTAAACTTCATCAGGGAGGCAAAAAACAGCAGGCTGCCTTAGATACAGCCCGACACCCAGCGACGGCAGATATAAACAGTCAGGAAGACCTGCCTTTTTAATCCAATCCATTTTCAAACCTTAAAAATGCCGAACAATGAAAGCGACAAATCATCCGACAACCCGTTTACTGCTCAAAGCAGGAACCGATAGCGAATGGGATAACTGTGCATTTGCCATCCTTCTTATCTCAGAAGAATGGAAAAAGGCACAGGCAAAAAGGCTGAAGGCTTTGAAGTATCTGGAAGAGGATTGTCATTTCCAATCCGTCAGCTTTATAGATTCGGCAGCAGATTTTTATCAGACGAATGAAATACATGTATACAGCATAGAGGAACTGCTTACAGGGAAAGAATGGGTATTTGTGGAAATGGAGGCGGATGAACAGGAGGACTTAATTGCCCCTGAAAGCCGTTTGGAAGGGTTTGAATTGGTACTCTATAAGGGTGGGAATGCAATGTATAAAGCCCATGGCAGACATACGCATGAAGAATTTTGGACGGAAGAGTTTGCATTGCAACAATTGCTGATTCAAATCGCATGAGAAAATATAGCGTATGTAGACCAAAGTTATTCGGATTTTCACTGCCTTTAAAAAGCCAAGAGGAGGTTTACATACAAGGCAATCCATACGCAAATAAATAATACTTTAAATTTTTAGAACCATGAACGCAAATTTTTTCAATCAGTTGGCAAGGCTGGACATCACTGGAAATTTACAACTGACGATAGCCAAAGGAGCGGATAGTACGCTTGTTGTTTCCATGCTATTGCAGCCTGAGCCATGTGGAGACGAAGCCGGAAGGCTGATACCACCCCTCAATTTAAGAGGAACAGCAGATGAACTGGACAATGGTTTTTTCGAAAAAATAACTTTGCCTATGCAAACCGCTTCAGGCCTGTTAGTCAACATGGAAGTCTTTATGAAACAATTGGAAGAAGCCAAAAAGCATTCGGCGATGGAGAAAGATAAAACCGATAAAGAGAAAAAGGCAAGGGAAGAAGCGGATAAAAAATATAAAGAGTCCATGCAAAAAGTAGAGGAACTGGAAAAAGAGGGTAAGTACAGGGAGGCATGGATGAGAGTGCCTAATCCCCTGCAATTTCCTGAGCAGGGAGAAGTAATCCGCAAGCGAAAAGCATCCTTGTCGGCAAAATTCGCTCCTGATTTGTTTGGAACATCCCAAACAGCCTCTGTCGAAACAAGGACAGAAAACAGCCTTTTCAACCCTGATAAGGAGGAGGATGTTTCCGAAGACAACGGGGAGTATGATAACGAAGAGGAATAAGTCATCAAATTAAAAAACGACAATCATGTTAGTAGCAACGCAATTAGAACGGGTGTTCTTTTTAAAAGACAAGGGGCAGGAAATCAGATTGACTGACCCCGAACCGAAATGGTCAGTGGAAAGTGTAAGAAACTTTTATGCGAATACTTATCCGATGCTCACCACGGCAAAAATCTCAGGTCCTGTTATCAGAGAGGATAGGGTACAATACTGTTTTGAAACGGTTATGGGAACGAAGGGTTAAACATTAAAGCAATGAACAATGCCGCAAAGAATCATATCGGGGAGGATTTCCTTACCCGCCAACCAACAGCAAAGACAGCTGCACCGACAGTTAGGCGGATTCGCCAACTGGATAGCACGCCCCAAGGACGCGGGCGAAATCCGGAAAGACCAACAAAAATCCGTACCCATGGCGATGCTGCCCATGGTTTTCTGAAAACATCCTTCCTGCCTAAACTGAAAGGATTGCCGTCAGAAGAAGACTGGAGAGAAACCCGGCAGATAGAAAGTGATTTTTATACTTCCCTTGCCGAGTTGGGCGTGCATTATGGTATTGAACCTTTAGCAACTATTGATTTTGCTTATCCGTATAACATTGCCTTATCTCTGTGGGATACGCAAAGAAAGCTGAAGCAAAAATGCAGGAATTGGCATACACTCCGTTTAGTGCAGGAAACAGATAAAACATTTTTAGTCAGCGAGGAGCGATATATCACAGGGGATACCCTGTACTACATTCCGGTTGTACCCCTCTTTCAGCTATTGAAAGACCCCTTACACAAACGGAAAGGCCAGCTGCTTTTATCGGTCTGTGCCTATCTGTATCAAGTGGCTGATGTGCCTTATTACAGGCAGGAAAACAGTTACCTGTACTGGATGTATGAAATGCTTCACGATTGGGTAGAACAGGAGGAAGAAACCGAAGATACAGCATTGTTCAAAAGGGAATGGCAGCAGGCAGAATGGATTGGCGACTATATGGAGCAAAAAATCTTTAACCATAGTAATCTGGTCGTATTTGAACAGCGTTTAAATAGTTTTCGTTGCCGAAACGAATCGGATAATGCTTATTATCAGTTAGCAAAAGACGCTTTTTTATTGTACAGGGAGTATCCTAACGAAACCCTGTTCAGGAATGCCAGTCGAAGGGAAGCACATGACGATGACGAAAATGAAACCATAACGATGGATAAGTATATCTCCTTTTTTGCTGATTGTACAGGCTGCTTGTATGAAAGCCTTTCCGATAGCATTAACAACGAGTTGAGCGAATATGGAGCCATAGAGGAACCGATGATTGAAAAGTGTTTCGATGGGAATGGTACAACTGAGCATGACCTTGATTTTGAAAGCAGGGTTTTTACGCTGATTGAACACTTGTGTTATTTACTGAATCACTATAAAAGAGCAGAAAGATGAACAAGGCAACAGACATAACAGCAGATTTTGGAACGCTCTACTTTCCTACATCAGCATTGGTGTTTTACCAGACAGAAGAACCTGATGTAGATACCTACGTGGAGCATTTCGACATGGACGGCCATGGAAACCCGATGAATGCGCATCCGCTGACTATCAGGGAAGCACGGGTTTTGGCGAAAGCATTAAATATACAGCAAGAAGAGCCTCTTCAATTTTTAAAACCTCATGGCGTATTTTCTGTGAATATCCTCCATATCAATCCTAATGAAAAAGGCAGCGTACTGTGGTACACGAAAGCAAGAAAACAAAATTTGTACTTCGTTGAAAGTCTGGGGATTCCGGAGGCGAAAGTATCTATCCCTGCCTTGCTTTGGCTGGCTGATAAGCGGAGCTTATCTGTATATGCCTTGGCCAGCAACAGAAGACCCGATGAGCACACCCCTTTATACCATGCACCTTTCCTGAACGTCTATGCTAACGGGAATGTATGCATGGGAACGGTAAATGTCAATAGTAGAAAATCAGCTTCACTGGAGGAGTTTACAGCCGCATGGGAAAGCTGTTTCTTCAACAGCTATTTCAGTCACCTGATGCCTGACCATCAGCCCGTAAAAGGCAATTGTGTTAATCTTTGGAAAAAACTGGTCCATACAAGTGAAAACTTTCCAAAAGAGGTATTACTCAAGAATGGAAAAACACTTAAAAGCTTACTTCGATGAATGCTGAAAAAACCAAAGTACATTTTACAGATAACTATCTGTTAACCCCGACTAACCCCATTGAAGTAAATCTGATTGGCGCAGGTGGAACAGGTTCAAAAGTATTGACCGCTTTACTGGAGATGAACCACAGTTTAATTGAATTAGGACATGCAGGTTTGTCCATTCGCTTATGGGATGATGATAGGGTTACCGAAGCCAATTTAGGCAGACAGCGGTTTGCCGCTTGTGAAACAGGATTGTATAAATCCGTTGCCCTCATCAATCGGGTTAACCGCTGGTCGGGTACCAACTGGAAAGCCGAAACTGTAAAATTTGGAAAGGATAGTTCAGGACGCTTACCTGCATACGCCCGGGCAAGTATCTATATTTCATGCGTGGATAATGTAACCGCAAGATTTGAAATCGCAGCCATACTCCGGACATTGAGCAAGGGCAGCGCCTATAGAAATGAACCTAAATACTGGTTAGACTTTGGCAACAGCAGGTATACCGGACAGGTGATATTGTCAACTATTGGAAATATCAGGCAGCCTGAATCCGAGCAATACGAAACGGTGGAAAATCTGCCATTCGTAACGGACGAATTCGGCGATTTGCTGCAAGCGTCTGAAACAACGGACAATACCCCCAGCTGTTCTCTGGCTGAAGCATTGGAAAAACAGGATTTATATATCAATGCTGCTTTGGTACAAATGGGCTGCAGCCTTTTGTGGAACTTGTTTCGCAATGGATTAACCCTGTACAGAGGCTTCTTTCTCAATCTGAAGGATTTCAGGTCGCAACCGCTTCCGGTAGCCTGACAGCCTGAATCGGGCGGCAAAAAGACAACCCCTCCCGGTGGTCGGGGCAGTCTTTTTGCCTGAAAGCGGTTCAGCCACTTGCATCGAACCTACCCTGACACAATTCCTTTTCATCGCTTCGGTGCAAAAGGCTGTGGGCATTGGTAGGGTTGCAGCTGACTGACTTTAATGTAAGATTTCATGTGGGTATCAGGAAAATAAAGAGAGTAACAAAGCAGCTCGTTCATTTCAAATGTTAAAACCAATAGACCTATAATTGTATTTCATTCAGTGCAGTATTTATTTTCTGCAAAATATAATAAGATTATCACGACAATATTTAATAACTTTGTTACGTCATTGTTTAATAAGATGAGTACGTAGGTATTTAATAAGGACTCCCCGGAAAATGGAAGTATGTGTGCAGTTAAATAGGAGAGACCAGTCAAAAATGATGGATTATGGCAACACCGCAGGAAAAATTTATTGAAGCCCTGAAATTCCTGAAAACATTACAGGACAAAGGCATCACTGGTATTTATACGGATGAGATTCCCAGCAGGGCATATAGGGAAATTCTAATCAAGAACGGTTTTCTGAAAGAGGTGACCAAAGGCTGGTATATACCTTCAGACCCCGCAGAAAGGGAGGGGGAAAGTACCTCATGGTATATGGCTTTTTGGGAATTTTGCACAAAATTCCTTACCCATAAGTTCGGAGAGGACTGGTGTCTGACGGCTGACCAGTCACTAATGATTCATGCCGGAAACCGGGCTGTACCGCAACAACTGGTTGTCCGCTCCCCTCAAGGTAATAACCTGCCGACACCATTACCTCATAAGACCTCTCTTTTTAATTTGCGAACCAGCTTGCCATCTGCCGAATATATTCTAACGGCTGATGGTATCAGGATGTATAATCTGCCCTCAGCATTAATTTATAGTTCACCGGGAATTTATACCGGCAATGCAATAGATACCCGGACTGCCCTTTCGCTGATACGCGATGCATCAGAAGTGCTGCCTATTTTATTAGAGAACGGACACAGCACGATTGCAGGCAGGTTAGCCGGGGCTTTCAGAAATATGGGTCGTGAGAAAATAGCAGACCAAATCATCGATACCATCAAACAGGCGGGATATGATATACGGGAGGAGGATCCTTTTTCAGACAAATTAATACTCAATCTTTCCGGGCGTGAACGGTCTCCTTATATCAACCGGATTCGATTGATGTGGATTCAAATGCGTGATAAGATTATCGGAGATTTCCCTCAGTCGCCTGGAATCCCGGATAATCATGAGACTTATATGAAAGAAGTAGATGATATGTATATAACGGATGCCTATCATTCACTCTCCATTGAGCGGTATAAGGTAACACCTGAATTGATAGCCAAAGTGAGCAGCGGAGAATGGAATAGTCAGGAAAATGCGGAGGACCGCAAACAAAAGGATGCCATGGCCGCAAGGGGGTACTATCAGGCATTTCAAAGTGTAAAAGAAACAATTAGAGCTATACTAAAAGACACTAATGCAGGTGCCCGGGTTGATAAGGACCACTCAAAATGGTACAGGGAACTATTTGACCCCAGTATAGCTGTCGGTATATTGAAAACATCGGATCTGGCAGGTTACCGGAGTCACCAGGTGTATATAGGTAATTCAAAGCATGTTCCCTTGAGCGTTGAAGCCATGAGAGACGCGATGCCTGTATTATTTGAGCTGCTGGAACAGGAACCGGAACCGGCTGTCCGGGCAGTGCTGGGACATTTTATTTTTGTGTTTATTCACCCATATATGGACGGGAATGGGAGAATGGGCAGATTCCTGATGAATGCGATGCTTGCCTCAGGTGGTTATCCGTGGACAGTCATACCCGTAGAAAAAAGAAATGAGTACATGCAGTCATTGGAAAGGGCGAGTACTGAACAAGACATATCAGCTTTTTCTTCAATGATTGCCGGTCTGGTTAAGGAAAGAATGCAGGGGATAGTCGTTAGCATACCACAAAATTAAGATAGATAATGGTTTGGACATCTGTTTGTCGCGGTGCAATATGATATACTATCCGAACGATTTTCCCGAGACTAAATCAAATAGCTTATAGATGATTGTTTTGCTTATGACATCCGATTAAATATGGCAGCGAAATGCTTCAATTATTAAAAGCTGTTTATATTAATTTTTATTCTTCTAAAAGCCAGTTGAGTTTTAATAAAATATGCGAATTCCATCTTTAAGCAGACTGCCTATAAATACATTACGTAGGTTTTCCTATTTTTGCAATGAACGCTTAAATTTGCAGGGTAATAATGTAAATTCATAGGACTCATGATTATTCGTAAGAAAGAGCACTGGTTCAAGATGCTTTTTGTCTGGCATGGCTCGGTATTGCCTCAATTATTGCTTCGCTTGAGTTTACTATTTATTTTATCCATGTTTATTGTCTATCTGCATGGAACCATTTTTTCGTTCAAAGTACCTCTTAATCCCACTCCACTTGCTTTATTTGGCTTTGTATTAGCATTGTTTCTTGGCTTTCGTAACAACTCGAGCTATGAGCGTTTTTGGGAAGGGCGTAAGCTATGGGGAGCTTTGTTGAATCACACCCGGTCATTACTCCGACAAGCCCTCACTTTAGCTGATTTAAGTACTAGTCACCCTTACATCATTGATTTGGCTCATTTACTTAGCTCTTTTGCCTATGCATTGAAACATCAGCTGCGGGGCACAGATGCTCAGGAGGATTTAAGGAAACGGCTGAACCAAGGGCAGATGAACCTAGTTTTAGAAGCCCAATTTAAACCCATTATACTTTTGAGGCTCATTGCGGAATGGGTGCAAAAAATGAGAGATGACAATAGAATTGATGCCATTCAGCAAGGTTACTTTGAGGACAACCTTAATAAACTGGCTGAGGTGGTAGGTGGATGTGAAAGAATTGTATCTACACCTATTCCCTTTAGTTATTGGGTTTTGCTGCATCGCACAATTTAGATTTACTGTTTCTTATTATCCTTTGGCTTTGTGGACAGTCTTTCATGGATTACTCCCTTTATTGTCGTATTTATTGCGTATACTTTTGTTGCTTTTGAGGCGATTGCGGATGAGATTGAAGAACCATTTGGGATAGAGGCCAATGACCTCGCCTTAAATAGTATCAGTCAAATGATTGAATCGGCATTGTTCGATATGGTTGGTATTCGCAGAAATACCCGGCAAGAACCCAATCAGCAAATTATTGATTAATAGTTTAAAAATGGCTGCAATAAAATTGTAATTGCGTGCAGTTTATTGCGTTGAACCATTATAGAGGCTTAGAAAGAATTTTAAGAATTAACTGAAAAAAGGAGAGTTTTAACAAAATCTATCCCTAAATTTATTGATAAACAATTAAAAAAGCAATTCAAACGGTTGTCAAATATTACAAATTTATTTATTCAGAGTTTAAGCAAATCTGCATTAATGACATTCAAAAACACTATTTGAAAAAGTCAAAATAATATTCCGACTTTCGCAAAGGAATATGAATTACTGAAAATCTCGCTTGCTAGCAAACATCAATTTGACAGAGAACCCTATACAAATGCAAAAAGTGAGTTGGTGAATCGCATCACCGAAATTGCAAAAGAGGAAGACGGCCGTTGCTGAGTCATCATTTTATTTTATTTGCCAGTGTAATGCCCAAGCTCAATGCCTTATCTGGATTGGCTTACACATCCGGATTTGCGCCGATTTTTTCCCAGCCCGTTTTTGTTACGGGAGAGATAATCACACCTACCGGGATGGTTATCAGGTAACTATCTGCGAGCATATACTGACCTGAAATATTGCCCGCCCCAGCCGTTTTGTTGCTAAAGATGTTTGCGAGCTTCCTGTTTTTCAAGACAAATGCCATTGCTTCGACTGTGCTAAAAGTTTTTTGATCAGTTAACAGGAAGAGCGCTTTATCCCGGTAGTGGTTAGTTACTGGTTGTGTCCCTATGTTCACGGTATTTTCAGACCGTTAAGCTATTCTGAGGATCGGAGTATTGATCTCAGGGAAAAACATACTGCATAATAATAATAACTGTAACATCGAACCACTGCCACCGGAGTTGCCTCTTAGATCGATGATCAGCGCTTTTGTGTTACGGACTTTCTCCACTGCCTCGAACGCTGTTTTTTTTGCGTGCATCGTATCGGCGAAATAGTCAAGATCGAGATACCCGATATTTCCTGTAAGGACTTCCGTTTTTGTAAAGCCGTATTTTTCTGTCTTTTCTTTCAACTCCTGACTCGTCCTGTCCTCCTTGCCGCTCTCCAGCGATCGGGAATAGCCCGGATTGTATTCGATCGACAAGTGCTTGTCACGCGTTAGCTCATACAGGCGCTTATTGAGTTTGCAGATGAATTCTTTTTGCCCGGTTATCAGGCTGTCCGGTGAGTATCTCAGCTCTAGGTTGCCAAAGGTCGATATATTTCGGTTAAAACGAGCGCACTATACACTCACATCTGCTAAATGCGGCAGCTCCGATTGTCTCGATTCGATCAAGCTACTGCCCGCAATGGTATGATCGGACCTTTGAGCGCGACAAAGCCCGCGAAGCCCAATTTACAGGATTTAAGTTTGAGCGAGGTGCTGCTCCTTAACATGCCATTGGAGCTTGTACTAGCACTCAAATAGCAGTGGTAGCCAATCAACATTTTCTTTGTGATAATATTAATCACTTCTCCGGCATTATCGGCATCGTATTTTGAAGAAGTTCGAGAGCAGCAATAGAAAATTTTCAAATGAAGCGGCTGTACATGTTGTTTTAAGTACTTTATAATAGCCACGATTATTCAACTGCAATAGCATCAGCATGTAATTCGCCACTTAATTGTAATCCAATTGATAAAATTGTCTAACTCTATGAGAGGCTGTTTGTAATCGAAAAGGAAAAAAATAAATAACTAAAACAACTAAGAGCCTGTTTAAATTTTATTCAATAAATGTTTTATAGCAGAAACTTTAACTATTTCTTCTGCCGTTTCCATAAGCAATTCATAATTTCTGCATA
>NZ_PKRS01000039.1:0-1548 GCF_002855535.1 Emticicia sp. TH156 | reverse complement strand
CACGTATTATTATGTAGCTCGGGTAACGATGCAACGGTTAGAGAAAACCGACGAGGTACCTGTGGCTATTAAAGGTTGGGTAGAGTTAATCAGATAAATAGCAATTCTTGTATATTTGCCTGCTAAGTGGTACAATAAACCAGGCACTGGTTTAGTTTTTAGCTTAAAGACCCACTGAGTGACATCCGGAGCATAGATTTTAATAATGAATATCCTAAGAGTAATATCTATTACAGGTAACCATTTACTGAATTTTATCAGAGAGCAGTTAATGGCCCTCGGCGAAGCGTTTAGACGGCCCATGGCTACTTCTATTCGTTCTATGAGGGGATTCCTCATTGCCATCGTAGTAGGGTTATTTGTTGCCATTATTGCAGTAGGAATGCAGCCGTTTGGCCTCGACTTGTTTAATCATGAGCAAAAAACAGAATTATTACTGGGGTTTGGGCTGGTTGCCTGCATTGGTATGCTAATTGTCAAGTTTGTGCTGCCGGCTATTTTTCCTGTGTTTTATGATAAATCCAACTGGACAATTGCCCGCCAGGCACTTCACTTCCTGATTATGGTATTGCTTTTGTTGTCATTACTGGCAGCTTATAGTAATGCGTTTCATATAGTTGTTTTTAAACCGGCCGGTATCCTCAAAATCTTTGCCCTCAGTATTATACCAGTTATTGTTACCACTTTTATTCAGCAAAAGGTCTTTCAAAAAAAATTCGCCGGTTGTGCAGAAGTAATCAATAAGTCGCTGAAACAACTCAAACCTATTGATGCCAAAGATGCACCGCCTGTTTTAAGACTGAGCAATCATTTCAGTTTATTGCCCAATCAGTTCATTTATGCCGAAATCTCCAAAGATTCTGCCGAAGTATGCTGGCAGAATTTCCTGAGTGTAGAAAAGACTACCGTTCAGGGCAATATTGAAAAAGAACTATCGGCATTTGACCAGTTCATTTACTTAGATAAAACAATAATTGTAAATACAAGTGGAATCCAGAAGGTAGAAGGTAATGCAAGAGGCTATAGTGTCAGAATAGCCCGTACCACCAAAGAGGTAGCCGTACCCTGGAAATTCCATAAGTACCTCGAAAAATTCGCTCAGAAAAACAAGCCATTCTGACACCCTTTTTTAACTTTATTGACCTGATTATAAAACTCATTCTGAGCGTTATACTCATGTGTGGATTTTTAATTTCAAAAATCTTGGCAAATATGCACAGCGCACGGGTATTCGTTCGTTCTTATGTGTAACGGACATTAAAATTGTGATGTGACCTATGCGAATATTAAGATTTACTTTATTTTTTTTTATTGCCGGTTTGTTGATAGCGCCACAGGTACAGGCCACACACCTACGCGCGGGTGAGATAACCGCAAAAAGAATTTCATCAACTACCCTTACTTACCGGGTTACCTTAACTACATATACTGACCAGATAAACGGATATATTGCCAACGATGCCGCCAATACGTCGCAGTTTTCTTTTGGCGTAACCGGGGTACCTCTTTTTGAGGTTAAACGCAGAAAGAAGTTTCTGATTAATTCAG
>NZ_PKRS01000038.1:0-1628 GCF_002855535.1 Emticicia sp. TH156 | reverse complement strand
CCTTCCTATACTGGCATTATAAGTTCTTGCGCCAAAGCTAATTCTTCGCAAATTAAACGTACTTTCCTTTTCTTTATTTTGGTATTCAAATTTATTTGGGCAGGGTCGGTTTAATCATCATTTCATTTAACTGCTTAATAAAAAGGCCACCCAATGAATAATCTATTGGATGGCCTTGAGCTAAATTCTGTACTTAAATTAGTTAACTTATTTCAGGACGTGTCAGTATATTAAAACACAAAGCCCCGAACTGCGGGGCTTTGTGTTACCATTAAAATCGTTTAAATTACATAAATCACTACATTTTTATCTCTTTCTTCCATAAAATGGGTTTTGTCTAATTTAATTAGCCTTTTTTCTGAGTTATTTTTTTTTAACAAGCTTTCTTCAGTAAGGCGATACTTTTGATTGTTAGGAATTTCAATATCTTTTAAAATAAGGGAATCGGCTTTTAAATCGGATTGAGAATACTCAACAGTTCCCTCTGACATATATTTTGTTAATGAATATATGTCTCCCTTTTCGTAATGTGCTTTATACCTTATTTCAAAAAATCTATCTCCAATCTTTAAAGGAGGCTCAGTAGAACCCACATAATTCGATATATTGCCTTTTATTTCTATCGCAATAATTATATCATTCACATTTGCTTTATCTGCATTTGAATTACAGCTCAAAACACAAAATATTAGAATGCTAATAATCGTTAGTCCTTGGAATTTCATTGCCTGTTCTTTTTTGAATTATTACCTCAATTTTACCTGGATTTGTTTGACTTTTTGCTGCTTGATTTTGGATTGCATTTAAAACACTATTTGAATAACTATTTGATGGGTTACTTTTTGAATTGTTATTATTACATACACCAAAGCAACCTTCTGATGCTGCCGTTTTAGAATTTGCTCCTAAATTGTAATTTCCGCCAACGTGAATCATAACTCCCGCTGCAACATCTGCTTTACTTCTGTAATCCATTTCTACTGATGTTTGATTTGGCTCGGCGTGAATAACCTCTGAACCATGTTGTGTTAATTTCAATGCTTCTGTATTGTTTCCTGCTGGATAACCATTACCCATAACTTTAGCTGTATAATGATTTTGGTTTCCATCTTTTGGCTCAAATGCAACATTTTTAGCAATTCCAGAGCCATCAGAATCTACCCAAGCATCTCTTGTCACAGAAAACTCCATCCTAAATTTGGAATCTTCAGTATCAGTTACTACAACCTTATATAAATCAGCCTTAGTAACTGCTCCACCGCTATAACCCAAAACTCTTTGGTCGGCGGTTTTGCCTGTCTTCTGTTTCGTAATTGTAACTATTGGATAGTCCAAAGCGCCATTAGGGTCTAAACGGTTAAGAGGATTACTGAGAGAATAATTGTATGGTGTTGCCCAAAATCTTTTATCCACCAACGGATCCACCCCATCAAACCTCCCGATACTCGCATTATAAGTCCTTGCGCCAAAGCTAATTCTTCGCAAATTAAACGTACTTTCCTTTTCTTTATTTTGAAGGCTTAATAGGCGACTGACGTGGTTCATTTTTAGTTTACACTTTTTGCGAATTATTAAAAGACAAATATTTACTTTTTGAACCTATTTTTCGGTAGTACAATTCTTCAAAA
>NZ_PKRS01000037.1:0-1651 GCF_002855535.1 Emticicia sp. TH156 | reverse complement strand
GGGAAACCTTATGAGAGATAAGTAATTAAATATCAGCGTATTACATAAAAAAACAACCCCGAAAACTGCCAATTTCTTGGAATTTCGGGGTTTTTGTTGTATTTTAAGGTATCTCACCACCACAAAATACAATGCAAATTACTCTATTTTGTTTTGATAGCCCAATATTTCCGGAGTATCATTTTTTCAAGAATTGCACTGAACTTGGTCGGATTTATGACATAATCCCGTGGCAACAATTGGAAAGCCTGCTTCCTGCAAAGAAAAATCCTGCAGGAGCACCATCTTACCTACCAAGACAAGGATATTTCGGCCTGATGTTTTTAAAGCATTATACAGGCCTAAGCGATGAAAAGCTGCTGGCCGCTTTCCAAACTAACTGGTCATATCAGATGTTCTGTGGATGCCGTCTGAAAGTAGGTGAAGTGATCAGAGACAATGCATTTGTAAGCCGCATGCGCAGTTTTCTAGCCAGACATTGTGATATGCAGAAAGTTCAGAATGTTCTGATTAATGCCTGGAAGGGGAAAATGGAAAATAAGAATGTAATGCTCATAGACGCTACGTGTTATGAAGTCCATATGAGATTCCCTACAGATGTTAAACTGCTGTGGGAGTCATGCTGCTTTCTATGGGAAGAACAAATTCCGGTACTATGTAAGCTCTCAGGAATAAAAATGCCTCGTTCAAAGTTCAAGGAACAAAAGATAAAGCAGTCTGTTTT
Source organism: Emticicia sp. TH156 (assembly GCF_002855535.1). Taxonomy (NCBI): domain Bacteria; kingdom Pseudomonadati; phylum Bacteroidota; class Cytophagia; order Cytophagales; family Leadbetterellaceae; genus Emticicia; species Emticicia sp. TH156. The sequence goes on along the minus strand of NZ_PKRS01000037.1, from coordinate 927 downwards.
TTCCAAAAGACGAAAAGTGAGTATCCATGCTATCAAGAGACGTAGAAAAACTCTTCTGCATTTATTAGAAAAAGGGATAGGGGTTTATCAAAGACTGTTAAACCAAACAAGAGGCATTCATCTCTCTGAGCCCATCGCACAAAGATTCAAGACCATAAGGAAAGTCTATCTGCAACAGCTTTACCTGATTGAAAACAATACTACCAAGGTCAGGGATAGAATCGTCAGCTTAGCTCAACCTCATATAAGACCCATTATCAGGGGGAAGGAAAACAAACCGCTCGAGTTCGGTATAAAAGTCCACATGATGCAGGTAGACGGTATTAACATCGTAGAGCATCACAGCTACAATGCTTTCAATGAAAGTACTAGACTTAAAGCCTCTTTCTACAAGCATAAGATTGTCTTTGGAGAATGTACCCACCTGGCAGCCGACAGGATTTATCCTACCAATGCCAATCGTCGCTTCTGCAGCTCCAAAAATGTTCAAACCAACTTTGTAGCAAAAGGGAAATCCTCCTCAGATAAAAATCTTAAGCTCGTGAAGGCTATTCTCAACAAGGAGCGCAGCACACGTCTGGAAGGGGCTTTTGGTACAGAGAAGGAACATTACGGTCTCAAAAAAATAAAAGCCCGCTCACCAGAAACACAAAATGTGTGGTTATACTTCGGAATTTTTACCGCCAATGCAGTCAGACTGGCTAAAAGAACACCGAAGGAACTCAAAATAGCGGCTTAAAGCCCCTCAAAAGAAGGTTTCATGGGAGAAGACTGTCTACACAAATCCGATAATCTCAAAAGTCCCAAAATCAATCCTAAAAGTTGTACAAAACAAAGACTACGATACCTGAAAATAGAAAATCCAATCTTTTACAGACTGGATTTCCTAAGCATCTCATCTTTTTGATGCAATTATCAAGGATGGCC
>NZ_PKRS01000036.1:0-1781 GCF_002855535.1 Emticicia sp. TH156 | reverse complement strand
AAACCTTTGGGATTGTCAATAAATCATACTTTGTAATCTCACTATCTATATACGATAATTTTGAGAAAAACGGACTTAATGCCATAAAGTATGTTGTGAAGAATTCTTCGACAATTAAGCAAAACAGTAAAATTCTTAAAAAGAAAATTAAGCGCGGGATTCAAACAGACGAAGATATGGAAACTCTAAATTTTGCTAAGATAAACTAAAGCAAAACCCCCGAAAGAGTATATCTTGTCCTTTAATAAGTCGACTAATTTATTAAGAGTTTTTAGTTCAAGGCCATCCAATAATTAACTTTTTGGATGGCCTTTTTGAATATATTACCCATCTTCGCAGCACCCATAAGGTCTTTCAAACAAACAACTCTGCACGCACCCATACTTACAAAACTTCTATTGGAATTGGTGTATTTACTATTGATTTGAGTTTTTAAATAGAGAAAAAGAAAGTACTTTTAATCTGAATTTGATTCGATTAGAAGCAAGAGGATATAACCCGACGATTGGACGTTTTGATAGAGTTGACCCAATAGTAGCTGAACAGGAGGAGTATAGTACATATCAGTATGGATGGAATAACCCGGTTTTGAGGAGCGACCCTAATGGAGATTGCCCGGTCTGTTTTGTAATTTTTGCAGGTCTATTTTTTGCATCACAGCCGGCTTCAGCACCAAGCGGTGGTAAAAATGCAAAACAAGAAATATCTGCTTACAAACAAGCCTATAATGAGATGGGTTCTGATGTTGTAAGCGCCATAATGCCTGTAGGAAAAAGTAAAACAGTAAGCCAAGCATTATATGCAACTGTTAAGAAGGAAGTAAAAGAGGAAATTAAAGAGCAGGGGCAAAAGGTTGTGGAAAAGGCGATGGCTGACAAGGTTGCCAAAGCCGAACAAAGAGCAGCTAAATTAAGCAAAGTAGATAGAAGTGGCAAGGACTTTACAAAAGCGGGAAAAGAGGCCGTAATTGATCTTAATAAAGCCAAAAACAATGGTGAAGTAATTTGTGAAGCTTGTGGAGTTTCGACTGTTCCTGCAACGAAATCAACAAAAGGAGTAACACCTTCCAAAGCTGAAAGACAAGTTGACCATGACAAGCCAAAATCCAAAGGAGGTAGCGGGACACCTGATAATGGGAAAGTCTTATGTAGAGATTGTAACCTTAAAAAAGTAATAATTATGAAAACTAAAATCATTGTTGTTTATAAAGACATTGAAGATGAAATTTCTGAAGAAACTCTTTGGTCTGAGATATTAGAAAATGGATATTATAAAATTGACAATATTCCCCTTTATGCTCCTAATTTAGCATTAAATGATATTATTAATGTAGAAGATGATGATGGTGTTCTATATTTTGATTCGATAATAGAATATTCAGGACATTCAACTTTGCAGATAGTTTTCATTATGGAAGAAAAAAGTATGGAAATACTTGCCAAATTAGTGGATTTTGGATGTAGTTGGGAGGGAATGAAAAATACCGCTTATTTTGCGATAGATGTACCTCCAAATGCGGATTATAGTGAAATAAAGAAATATTTGAACGAAAAATATCAACGGGGGATTTTAGATTATAAAGAGGCTTGCTTATCTGAAATGCACAGATAGATTTTCTTACTCTGATATAAGTTGACTAATTTAAGTACGAGTATTTAGTCCAAGGCCGCTCAATAGTTTATTTATTGGGTGGCCTTTTTTTTAAGCAGTTAAATGAAATAATGATTAAACCACACCTACTCTAAACAAATTTGAATATCAAAATAAAGAAAAGGAAAGTA
>NZ_PKRS01000035.1:0-1870 GCF_002855535.1 Emticicia sp. TH156 | reverse complement strand
CAAAGCTAAAAACCTCTACTGAATCTTTACTGTCATTTTTATAAAGTGTAATGCTTAAAGTATTTTTCTTTTTAACTATCCTATCACCTTTGTTAGTTTTACGATACAATTCATAGACACCGCCATCCATAAATCTTTTTTTCTCTTTTGCATTTTCAAATACCCACTTCCTATTTGGACCATCTTGCCATAGGGAATCAATCTTAATGTTAAATTCCTGGGCTTTTAAAGTAGAATTGTATTCAGAGCAATTAATCCCAATTCTACAACTGGTTAATGCAATTAAGAAAACTACAGTTATCTTTTTCATATTATTTAGTTGGTCTCTTTCTATAATCAAAAGTCCTTGCGCCAAAGCTAATTCTTCGCAAATTAAACGTACTTTCCTTTTCTTTATTTTGATATTCAAATCTCTTGAAGGCAGGGCTGTTTAATTATAATATCAGTTAAATGATTAATAAAAAGGCCACTCAATGAATAATTTATTGGATGGCCTTAAGCTAAAAACTCGTACCTAAATTTGTCAACTTATTTCAGGACGAGACACTTTCAAATAAGCTAAAATCCTTATACGGAACATTCTTTATCTAAATACCAATTTTCATCATAAACCTTATAGCTTTTTTTATTAATATCATCTAATGAATTGGTTTTCATCAGCTTTAAAAAATAGTAGGTACATCTATCATGCCATGGTATTGATAAATAAACATTTCCTACTTTATCGACTCTAAATGATAAAACATCAATATTATCATACAAGGCTATTAATTTTTCTATCTTAGTTTCCACTTCTTTCGACATCTTTTTTGTGCCGTTGCTTCCTACAAAATTTAAGTTACCACCCAAAAAGCTTCTTTTGATTTTGTAAGACTGGCTATTCATTTCAATAAAATAGACATCATTTCTTTTAGTTATTTGCACATCTTTATATAGTGCAAAATCCAATTTACTAATTGGATTAAATTTCAATTTTATGTCAGCATTTTTGTTTCTACAACTAAAAAAAATAAAAACAGAAAGTGCTATTAAATTAATGATTCTTTTCATCGTCTTAAATTCCTATATTTAAACATTTGAGCATGGAAAATGCCCATTTTTATCGAATTTTGATCATCCTTTGAGTCCCATTGAGAAGGATAACCATTTCTCCTTGGGTTTACAATGCTGTTAAAGTGAGCCCCAGCACTTAGTTCTGCATAGCCAAAACCAGCTGTATATCCAGTTGCTCCCCACAGATAATTTCCAAAATTTCCAAAGTTATGTGCTGTATGTTCCCCTTTAGGAAGAAACAACGTATTTGATTTTTCGCCATCAAACTTAGAATCTGGATATTTATCTTTAAGAATTGTAAAAGCATAATCAAAATCCTTACCTCCTTGACTTTGCCACGCAAAATTTACCATTCCAGTTTCAAATGCCCCCTGCTCTCGCATAAGAGATTGAATTTCATTATCACTTATTATTTCAAGATGATTTATTTGACCATCTCTAATCTGTTTGGAATCATTTACGGGGTCTGCAAAATCAAAGTATTCTCCATTCCAAACTTCTTGTTTCTTTTTCCCTTTTCCTATTGTTTGCATAGTTCCATATGAACCAACCTGACCACTTTGATCTGTATCAAACAAGCCTAAATAAGCACCAGTATTACTATCAAATCTATATGTGCTGTCGCCATTAATATCAATATTTGAAATTGGATTATTTAAAGCATAGTGATAACCTGAATGCGCATAATACTTTTCAGCAAATCTATCCACCCCATCAAACTGACGTGGTTCATTTTTAGTTTACACTTTTTGCGAATTATTAAAAGACAAATATTTACTTTTTGAACCTATTTTTTGGTAGTACAATTCTTCAAAAG
>NZ_PKRS01000034.1:0-2125 GCF_002855535.1 Emticicia sp. TH156 | reverse complement strand
TGCAAAGACAGGTGGCTACCTTATTAGAGCAGGAAAAAACTAAACTTCTGCCACAGTTAAAAGCTGCTATTAATGCCGAAAAAGAGCAGCAGCTTAATAGCCTGCAAGCAGAACTGAATGAGAAAAGCAGACAGGTAGCGGCTTTGAAAACGCAGGAAGGTGAACTACTCCGCCAGAAACGCCTTTTGGAAGAGGCGCGTGCAGGAATAGAGACTGAAGTAGAAAAAAGACTATCTGCTGAAAAAGCTACTTTACTAGCCAATCTACGGGAGAAGGTGCAAAATGAAAGTATAGTTGAGTTGAAACAGAAAGACCTATTAATAGAGCAGATGAAAACGCAAATCAATGAAATGAAGCGTAAGGCAGAGCAAGGTTCTATGCAGCTACAGGGTGAGGCGCAGGAAGTAGTAATTGAGGAGATATTGCGCCTTTTGCACAGATTTGATGAGTTTGAAGAAATAAAAACCGGAGAGCTGGGTGCTGATATTCTGCAAAGGATATTTAGCCGCACAGGACAATGCTGTGGTAGTATTTTGTTTGAGAGCAAGAATACCAAAGGCTTTAGCGAGCAATGGGTGGAGAAGCTTAAAGAAGATATGCGCCTGAAAAAAGCTGATTTAGGGGTAATAGCTACCAGGGCTTTGCCTAAGGGGGTAAGCAGTTTTGAACAGCGTGAAGAAAACCTCTGGATTTGTTCGTTTGAACACTTTAAACCGCTTACATTTGCATTACGGGCTTTATTGCTGAAGGTAGAAGAGACAAGAATTGTGCAGGCTAACCAGGGCGATAAATCTAAGGTATTGTATGAGTATCTGGTTGGGACTGAGTTTAAAACCCAGCTTAAAAACATACACGATACCTTTAGCGGCATGCACCAGTCGCTTTTTAAGGAGAAAAAAGCGGCTTTGCTGAACTTTAAAAAGCGCGAAAAGGAAATTGACCGCATCATGCGCAGCCTGACCGATATTGCCGGAAGCATTAATGGTATCTCAGGCCAGACAGTAGCCGAGTTTACAGACTTTGAAGAAATTGAAGACGATACAAATTTATTGGAGTAATAAAACTATGTAAGCCATTAGTAAAGCTGTTTGCTAATGGCTTAAACCTAAATAGATAAGATTGAAATTTTATGAATTAGAAGAAAGTTAAGTTAGGGCAGGTTTGTCAAATAATTGCCGGGCAATCTCCACCTTCAAGTACATACAATACAGAAAAGATAGGCATTCCTTTCTTTCAAGGTAAGGCTGATTTTAGTTTAGAATCTCCTATTCCAAGACTTTGGTGCAGTCGTCCTCAAAAGATAGCAGAGCCTAATGATATTTTGCTTTCTGTTCGAGCACCAGTTGGGCCTACAAATATTTGCAATCAAATATGTTGCATAGGAAGAGGACTTAGTGCTATAAGAACTGGAGACAAGATTTATTTTAAATTCGTTTTATATTTTTTCAAACATATAGAACCAAAACTAAATTTGAGTGGGGTAGGTTCAACATTTAGTGCTATAACTCAAAACGATATAAAGAACCTTGAAATCCCTCTTCCCGACCTTTCCATATAAAAGCAAATTGCAGAGGTATTAGATAAAGCAGATGCTTTGCGCCAACAAAATCGTCAGTTACTGGCACAGTATGATGAACTTTTGCAAAGTACTTTTATTGAGCTTTTTGGAGACCCTGTTAAAAATCCTAAAGGTTGGGAGGTGAAAAAGTTGAGAGAATTTGGTAAAATTCAAACGGGAAACACTCCTTCAAGAAATAATGAAGAATTTTATGGAGATTTTATTGAATGGATAAAAACAGATAATATTAACAGTGAAAGTATTTATATAGAACCCGCTAAGGAATATTTATCTGAAAAAGGTTTAAAATTAGCGCGTATGGTTGATAAGGGAGCGATTTTAGTTACTTGCATCGCAGGCAGTTTAAGGTCGATTGGAAATGTGGCATTAACTAATAGAAGAGTAAGTTTTAATCAACAAATTAATTCTATAAGTCAAAATGAAAAAACGAATTCTATGTTTTTATATACTTGACGTGGTTCATTTTTAGTTTACACTTTTTGCGAATTATTAAAAGACAAATATTTACTTTTTGAACCTATTTTTTGGTAGTACAATTCTTCAAAA
>NZ_PKRS01000033.1:0-2584 GCF_002855535.1 Emticicia sp. TH156 | reverse complement strand
TTCTCTTTTTTGTTTGGTCACTTCAAAGAAAGTGTTTTTCGGCGAGCATTAGATGCTCTTATTATTTTTTATTAGCTATTTTTAAACAGGCTCTAAAGACACCATGGAAATATTATCGGGCAAGTGGAAGTTTCATATACTGGGTACCTTAATGGAAAGAGACCACCTGCGGTTTATGGATTTACTGCGCGAGGTAGATGGAATTGGTACCAAAATGCTTGCCAAAGAATTGCAGGATATGGAAATGAACCAACTGGTTTCAAGAACAATACTCGATACCCGGCCTGTTACAGTTCAATATTCACTTACCGAGTTTGGCAAGACCTTAAACCCTATAATAGATGAAATTATCAGATGGGGAAACGAGTATCGCAGCTCTATAGTGGGCAAGGAAAAACAGGTATAGCTGAAATACAGCGTTTTTATACAGTTTCATAAATTTAAACATACGCACCAACCCAATGGAAAACAGGCTTAGAATGCTGAGGGAGGCTAAAAATTTGACACAAACCGAACTGGCTGAAAAATCTGGCCTTTCTTTACGGACCATTCAGAGAATTGAGGCAGGTAGTGTCTTGAAAGGTTTTACCCTGAAAACGCTGGCAAAAGTACTGGATACAGCCCCAGACAATTTATTGCCTCACAAGCCGGCTACAGACTTAAGCCGCGCAAAATTAATCAACCGGTCGGCCCTATTGGGGCTTATTATACCTTATGGCAATATTATATTCCCTTTAATTTTAACCCACAAAACCAAAGATTTATATAATAAAGAGCTGGGGGAACACATTGTAAGCCTTCAGATTGTGCTATCGGTTATTCTCTCAATCATGATGATACTCAGTCCATTTATCCAAAAATGGCTGGCCATCAGGTTTCCGCTTTTTTTGATTCCTCTTATTGGCATAATATCCATCAAGCTATTTGTCATTATCAGAAACGGAATGAGCCTGAACCACAGGAACGAATTACAAATCAAGCTCAAAGCCAGCTTCTTATAGGGCTTTTCGCTAAAATGTCGTAAAAGTGTCGTAGCATTTTTTGTCGGAAATCGATTCAAAACCGAAAAATTGCCACAAAAAAACACAATGAAGACATTTAAGAAAATTACCCTTATTTTAGTAGCAATTGTTGCCTTAACAATGGTAGGTGGCCACTTTTACTTTGATAGAAAATTCACCCCGCCAGACAACTATCTTTCAGTTTATCATGAGGCAGAAAATGTACCCATTCAATGGAATGTAACCGATAAAAACCCCTATTCGGCCATGTTTTTACAGGTGAATTTAAAAGGTATTGAACAGCCATTTTTTATGCAGATAGATTTTGGGTCGCCAGTTACCTTGTTTTATGCCAAATCGCTGGCTTCGGTTCAGAAAATGTATCCAAAGCTGGTAATGCCAGATATAATGCAAAATCAGGTAGCACTTCAATTCAGCATCGGCAAAATGGAGGTCTCCTCCGGTAGTTTTCAATTAATCAATTACGGAGAAAAACTGGATTTTTCTAAGCCCGATGCAATTAATATTATTGGCACTATTGGTACCGACTTGCTGGAAAAAAGAATTACCACCCTAGATTTTAAGCACAATAGCTGTTCTTTTACAGAAAACCTGCCAACCACCGGATTTGTAGATTTTGAATTCAAAAAACGCCGCATTATTTTGCCTGCCAGGTTACAGAACAAAAACCTTCAATTACTTTATGATTCAGGCAGCAGCAATTATGAACTAATAACCAGCCAGGAAGATTGGAAAAACTACCGCAATAAAGGTGGCAGAATTAAAACCGAGAAAGGAAATTCATGGGGTAACCCCCTAAAGGTTATTACTGCACCAGCCAGCCAAACTATACAAATAGGGCAAACCGATATGGCGTTGACAGAGGTAACTTATGTGGAAGGTACATCTGCCATGCAAAACTTTTTAATGAGAAGCTCAGGCATGGAAGGCATGATAGGTAATAAACTATTGCTGAACCACAAATTGATTCTGGATTGTAAGAAAGAGAAATTCAGCATTGAATAATGCCCGCTTAAGCATTTTTATCTATTAACAACATGAGTCATCCCGAATTTTGATTAAGAGCTAGCCAAAATAATGCGATTAAACAATTAGAGATGGCTAATCTTAATCTGTAAATCGGTATCGAAGCATTTCGGTACCGATTTCCTGTTCTATGACACCAGTTTTTAAGGAGTAAAGGGATGAAATTACCCCAGTTTCGCAGCATTGAAAGCAAGAAGTCATAAACTAAAGTAACAATTGCCATAAGTTTAAGTCTATTCTCCCAGAACCAGAGTCTTGGTGATTCTAAGCCTAATTCGGCTTTTCCTACTCTAAAACTTTGTTCAATGTTCCACCGATGCATATAAGAATGTAGCATTTGCCAAGCATCTGTGTTAGACAGAACGGGACAAGAAGTAAGCAGATACATTGGTGATTGGCTACCCCTTTTATCTCTGACCACAATCAGATACAGAGGAAGTTTGACGTGGTTCATTTTTAGTTTACACTTTTTGCGAATTATTAAAAGACAAATATTTACTTTTTGAACCTATTTTTTGGTAGTACAATTCTTCAAA
>NZ_PKRS01000032.1:0-2838 GCF_002855535.1 Emticicia sp. TH156 | reverse complement strand
ATCAGCATCGTAACTACGACGACTCATCAGCTTTTTTGAATCTCCCATGTTTGCAAAATTTATGCAAATAAGTGTGCCGATTTAATGAACCATCTCACAATGCAGTTTTCCATTGCTCGTCAGTGATGACATTTTCAGTCTTTACCCGGTGTGCCTGATTTCGTGAATAGTCTGTTAGATTCTGTGGCGACCCTAATTTATATCCTTTGGCTTTTTTTGCTTTCAGAGCATCTTTTGTTCTGCGACTGATGATTTCCCTTTCATGCTGTGCGATGGTGGCAAATATACCTATCGTCAAAGTGTTGGCATCCGGAATATCTGCGCAGACAAAATCTACTCCGCTATCTCGTAGTGTGAATATGAATGATACATTTCTACTTAGTCGGTCCAGCTTTGCGACTAGTAGTGTGAGCTTGTTATTCCTGGCATATTTTATTGCTTCATCGAGCTGTACTCGTTGGTTACTTTTTCCACTCTCGATCTCAATAAATTCTTTTACGATTCTGTCGCCCTCTTTCAGGAAATTACTGGCCGTAAACTTCTGGGCCTCTAGCCCCAATCCACTTGCTCCTTGTTTCTTTGTACTTACTCGGTAATAGGCAATATACTGTTTCATTCCTTTCCAATTTTACTCATGGCCTCATAGTTCTCTGGAGTGAGTAGATTCTTGATATACTCATCCATGCCTACATCTCGTATCTCATTTGCAAATCTTTTAAGTGGTAGAGATGATCTGCATTTCTCATAGCCCATTACCTTAAATTCAATCCTTAGATTTTCAGGCATTCCCTCTAACCACATTTTGTAGTCTTCCTCTGTCGGATCAATGCGGTGGTAAGGGTAGGCAGCATTACCATAGTTGAACAGTAGCGCATGACTTTGCTGCTCTGCTCCCTCGAAGTTTAGTAAAAAGGATTCTTGGTTCTTGTTTTGCTCATCATTTGGGTGCTTGACATATATAAGGCTCATAATATTATATTTATGGGATTTCCAAGAGTATGATAAATTGTCAGATTTAACAAATGTAAAACGACCGTTTAAGAAATGTTAAATTTTGCGTAAATATATCACTTGAAATTCCAGTTAGTTTACTACTTTAAATGATTACAATGTTCAGCACAAATTACAACATTTTGGTGAGGATTGTTTAATTGCGAAAGAGTAGCAGAAGCATGTAAGCAAGAGCAGCGCATATAATGATTAAACATCCAAATCTAGATAAACGACTTGTAAAAAGCTTGTAAATCATAAAGAGATTAAAAATACTAAATATGCTTTTGTTTGGTGTTGTCATAGCACTCCAAGTTACAAAGCCATTTTTCCCATTAGAGGGCGTTGGACCAACTCCTATTTCTTTAATCAGATACTGCTTAAACTTTGATACGTTAGAATCGGCAACATAAAGATTGGCCCAAAGCCTTCTTTTTTCACCAGGAGCAATGTCGTCCCAAATATATCTGGGGTTGTTTACTGTATAGCCATCTTTGTCAACTTCAATAATTGTAAATTGGATTCTCATACTAATCGATGAAATATTTGAAACGGCAAACCCAAAATCAAAAACCAAGTATGAGTTTGTCCGTGTTCCGCCACCTGACACATCACCGGTTGAACTAGTTCTTATCGATTCGGTATAAGAATAATACTCTTTTCTTGAGCCTATGCACAAATGTTCTATAATTAGTCTTCCATCTTTCGGTAATAAGTCGCTTATAACCTCCTTGGTGATAGTTTTAACGATTTTCTTGTCCATTTTATAGATTTTGAATAATTGCCACTAGCATTCTAATACACGGAAATAGTGTTGTGTTATTTATATTGTAGTTTTTTAAGTAATGACTATAGCTTTTTTTAGTCAAATTTATTTGGATATTCTTGATTGATTTAAGTCATTAATTACGAATTGAGTAAACGGATCGGTACTATCTTGTGGAATTGACTCAATACTTACTAATTGTAATTCCCCAAAATAAAACTTTTCAACCTCTTTTTCATAATACTCGATCTGTTTTTTATTTTACGGTTGGTATGACTAGGGCAAATTGGTCATTACATGAAATTTGGTTGTAGTTTAGTCCAAAATAACTAATCTATATATGTGCTTACTGGGTTAGTTTTTGTCTGGCGGTCTTTTGAGAATGCCCCATTACTAAGTTTGCTTGGTATAAATCTGAAAATGGCCACCCACGAGGTAACTGTGTGAATGACCAAATCCGAACAACCATTATTTGTATATGATATGCTTATTTGGAGCATATCATTTTACTTATAGCTGTCGCAGATAGCGGTACAATGACTTTTATCTAAAACAACCCATTTAATAATCGTTCCAGCTCTTATAAGTAGGTTTATTACAGAAACAGCTATTACAATCAATGCATATATAGTAGCTACAAACAGGGCAATGTTCATCTATGTCTGAACTAATTCTTTTTTTACATTTCCAGCAACCATTCTCATAATAAGGTTGACTCTTAATATGTTTACTAACAATCAATCTAGCAATACTAAAATCCTTTCTTACATATTCTCTAAAATTCTCTCTTTCTTTACGCTTTCTAATTTCTCTTTCATACTCCTGTCTCCGAATTTCCTCTCTTTTTTCTGCTCTTCTCTTATCTCTTTTCTTAGTATATTTTTGCCATATACAGTTAAAAAGATTGATAATAGTAGGCTCAATTTTCTTAAAATAAACTACTAAAAAAACTATGCTTACTAAATTACAACTCACCACATAGTCCCTTGACGTGGTTCATTTTTAGTTTACACTTTTTGCGAATTATTAAAAGACAAATATTTACTTTTTGAACCTATTTTTTGGTAGTACAATTCTTCAAA
>NZ_PKRS01000031.1:0-3183 GCF_002855535.1 Emticicia sp. TH156 | reverse complement strand
ATTGGGTGGCCTTTTTTTTAAGCAGTTAAATGAAATAATGATTAAACCACACCTACTCTAAACAAATTTGAATATCAAAATAAAGAAAAGGAAAGTACGTTTAATTTGCGAAGAATTAGCTTTGGTGCAAGGACTTACAATGCGAGTATAGGGAGATTTGATGGGGTGGATCCGCTGGCGGATAAGATGAGAAGGTACAGCACTTATAATTATGCTTTTAATAATCCTTTGAGGTTTATTGATCCTGATGGTAGATTTGGAGACTTATATGACCAGAAAGGGAATAAAATAGGTACAGATAATAAACCTGATGAAAAAGCTTATGTTGTAACTGACAAGCAAACAGTTAAAGACATTAAACAATCGGATGGTATTGTTAAAGATGCAGGTGCGGTTAATTCTGCAGTTGAATTACCCAGCGCATTTGTAAGAATTGAAATGGGTAAAGCAGTAACTAGATCTAACTCTGCAAATAATAAGAGAACTGATGAATTTAAAGGAGATGATGATGAAGGAGGATTCCATGAAGAAGGCGGAGTATATGGAACTGGAGCAAATGGAGAAGATAAAGTTGTTCATGCAAAGCCAGGGGCTAAAGCGGACCCTTTAGAAGTTGGTATGGCAACTGTAAAACCTGGTGACGCTGCTGTACCTAGTCCAATAGCAGCACAAGGCTCTTTTCATGTTCACCCATCCGGTGAAAGAAAACCAGGTTTAGGTGTGATTGGTGGAAAAAGTGCTAAATTTGAACAATCTCCAACCCCTAAAATAGATTATAATGAAGCTAAGGCGTATCCAGGTAATTCATTTGTATTAGGAGCAAGAAGTGGAACTGTAACGATAATCAATGGGGGCGGAAATATAGCTACGTTTCCATTAAACAAATTCTTATCAATAGGAATAAAAAAATGAGAACAATCAATTTTCTTTTTCTCTTAATAATAATTTCATTAAGGGTTCAAGCACAACGACAACTGATTTTAACAGAAGTAAAATACAAAGGTCAAGTTATATCGTTATCGAATAATTTCAGCGTTGGCATTTTGCATCATGGAGATACATTATTTCTTGAGTCAAATGAAAAAGGTTTCTATTTGCCTGATTCACTTTTAAAAAAACAACGAACCTTGCTTTTTAACATTGGGAGTCAAGAACTATTACTAGATTCAATCTTTTTATCAGTGAATCCTGAATATTTACACTGGACAGTTGATATTGACAAAAGACCCTTTTTAGAGGAAACTAAGTTGCACTTAAAAACAATTAAGAAAAAAGTAAAAAGGAAGATTAATTGGACTTACACCCTTAATAAATCAACAGGAAGCAATATAATATTCTTTCGCTTTACAAAATTGAAAAATCCCAAGAGAAAGTTTGGAATAAAATGAAGCATTATCTGAGTGTCTTGTTGTAAAATAGCTTAACAAATTTAAGTAAGTATTTAAGTAAGTGTACTTTGTTCAAGGCCATCCAATAGATTATTTATTGGATGGCCTTTTTATTAAGAAGTTAAATGAAATGATAATTAAACCACCCCTGCCCCGAACCAATTTGAATATCAAAATAAAGAAAAGGAAAGTACGTTTAGTTTACGAAGAATTAGCTTTGGTGCTAGAACTTATAATCCGAGTATAGGGCGGTTTGATGGGGTGGATCCATTGACAAGTATTGCTAGAAGATTTTCAGCTTTTGTTTATGCTAAAAATAACCCATTAGTATTTGTTGACCCTGATGGTAGGGCATCAGAAGATTTTACTTATTCTGATGGCTATAGTACTTTGAGTGCAAGGAATAGTAGTGGTTCAGTTGGTTTTAGTGGAGCTTACCAAAATTGTTGTAATAATCAAGAACCCATTAAAGGTGGCTATCCTAATGGTACCTTACAATCACCCTCTCAACAAAATGCGACTATATCACAGGGGAAGTTTAATAATTTTACCGAATACGAGAAAGCTGCGCAGTTAGGAGTTGATATGGCGAGCTTTGTTGAAGGAGGGTATGGTTTAATAAAGTTTGGAAAAAGTGCATCAAGGTTATTAAGTTTTTCAAAATATAGTAAAAATCTAATAACTCCATTAAATAACGCAGAAAATCTATTATCTTTAGGTAAAAAATTCGGCCCACTTAATCCAGGCCCTCTAGTTACGGAAGTAACAAATTCATTTAGATCTGGAACTTACACGGAGAAGATCGCAGAAACAGATATGATAGTCTATCGTTATTGGGGCGGTAAATCTGGGGAGTTTGGTCGATTTTGGAGTCCGGCGCCTAATGGGCCTTTGGCATCACAAATAGATCTTGCTGTATTACCTGAATGGGGTAATACGTTTCAAAATCTGACGCATATTAAAGTACCCAAAGGAACTGTTTACTATGAAGGAGTAGCTGCAGCTCAGAAATCTGCTAAAGGAGAGTTAGTAGGTGGGGGAACACAAATTTATTTTAATTTTAATGTTAATCCGTTATGGAAAATGAAATAGAGTTATTCCCAATGAAGGAGTTTTCCCATTTTCAAGAATTTGATAAATTCTGTGCGTATCTGGAATCGTTAGAAAAAGAATATGTAATAACCGAGATTGAAAAAGGCCCTATACCAGTAATGTATTCTAATGATGGGAATGAGGAAAAATGGTATCTCGATAGACATAATCAGATATGGGTATTGATTCGCCCGGACTATCCATTTAAAGGTTTCTTCAAACAACTTTCTGATATTACAAGAAGCTAAATGACATCTTGTAAAAAATTTTGATTAATTTGATTTTTTAATTTTGCTGGCTCTTCCCGAGACCATCCAATAGATTATTCATTGGATGGTTTTGTTTATTATACTACCCATTTCAGAAACACCCAAGTAGAATAATATGTAGCATATGGTTCTGCGTTGACCAAGACCTAAGAAACCTCTTTTGCCCCTAGGTTAGGGAATGCTTTCCCGTACAAATTTGAATATCAAAATAAAGAAAAGGAAAGTAGGTTTAATTTGCGGAGAATTAGCTTTGGTGCAAGGACTTACAATGCGAGTATAGGGCGGTTTGATGGGGTGGATCCGTTGGCGGATAATTACTATTCTTTATCTCCATATAACTTGACGTGGTTCATTTTTAGTTTACACTTTTTGCGAATTATTAAAAGACAAATATTTACTTTTTGAACCTATTTTTTGGTAGTACAATTCTTCAA
>NZ_PKRS01000030.1:0-3319 GCF_002855535.1 Emticicia sp. TH156 | reverse complement strand
CATCGTAACTACGACGACTCATCAGCTTTTTTGAATCTCCCATGTTTGCAAAATTTATGCAAATAAGTGTGCCGATTTAATGAACCATCTCAGATTACACTACAGTTAATATTCCAAATTAATATTAATTCGGGATAAGAAAGATAAGACATATTATAAAAATGGGATGAAAATAGGCAAATTTAAGTATCAAACTTTTAAAATTAATCCAATTTTCACTTATGTTTTCAAAGGAAAAATTATCGAGCTTTCTTTCCTCCACATGAGTTTAGCAAAGAATTTTATAGCAAAATTTCAAAATATAGAAAAAAAGTAATCCTTATATATTTTGTTCGTTCCCAAATATACGAAAGTTTGCAATATTTATGTGTTTTTCGGGACAGCTTAAAGCTGCTGTAGAATTATTATTTCTTACAGTAATTTTCTCATCCAATATGTTTTAAAGCGAGTCAATTTTGTTTGCTACTTCATTGATATGGTCTAAACCATATAAAAGAGTCGATTCATTAATCTGCATCCAGTTAAATAGCTGAAGAATTAATGCATAATGCTGCCTGGCATAAGTTGTATCAATTCGTGTCGGAGTTGACGAAAAACAAATTGGTTCATGATGGGCTAACCTATTCCTCAGATGATTAATTTTAGCTAGTTCATTAAAAACATACGTATGATTATATTGTATAGCCTGAGTACTTCTAGGCTTAGCCGGAAATATCTGAAGTAATGATTGCCTTCCCGCTAAAAATTGTGGCTGCGCGAACAAAAACCGCCAAAAACCAAAATCCATTTCGGCCACTAACTTATTATGTGTATACTTAGTACCAAGCTTTCTTACAGCTTCTCGTATAATAGTGGCGGTTCTAAAAGTATTACTGCTATTAAATCTTCCTCCCGAACTTGCTTCTTTTCGCAGCCATTCATTACCCATTGTAGCAGTATAATGTTTATCAATTGAGTTTCTCAAAGCTATTTCAAAACAACTGATAATTGTAAAAAGCTCTTGAGATAATTTTAAATTTAGTCTATACAATGTCATAGCTTTCTTTGTATCATTATTACAAGCTAACTTATAACGATTCATTCTAGCCACAGACATTATTTGTTCGAACTCTTTAAATCTCATTTTAGTATTATCTCTTGCATTTTACAAAATAATCATTTATATTTGTAGCATACTATTCCCGATAGCCCCTGAACTTTTTCAAGCTATCGGGTTTTTGCTTTATAAGGGGTATTTCAAATTCTTCTTAATAATTTATAAAATAGCTTTAGAACAAGTTTATTCTATAAATTATCTCACATTTCCAGAAGCAAACTAATTTTAAAGTTTTCACTCCTTAATATCCTTTCCAAAATTACTGCTCGGTATCAAATATACGAAAGTTTGTAATATTTTTATATTTTTCGGTACAATCTAAAACCTCTATGGAATTATTATTTCTTACCTGCTTCTTACTATAGCTCTTTACATATATACTTAACTGTTAATTATAATATTAAGTATTTGGTGAGCGATTATGAATATCCACGTAAAAAATGAGGGTTTAGGTGCTTGGTAGAAAATAGCCTTGTTTCCAAGATAATATGACACTTGACGTTAAATAGGTGCCGTTTACTGCGAAATACTTTCCATTTACTCTAATAAACCTTCACTTTACAGTCATAGTGGTTCCATATACTTAAAAACTCAATAAGCTTCTACTACAAAAATTTGTATTTTTGTAGAAACAATAATGGATGTAGAGCGATGGAGTATTTTATCTGGTGTGACGAATCTGTAAAAAAAGGACGCTATTTTTCTAACTTTTATGGAGGTGTTTTAATCAAGTCCAAAGATTTATCTTTTGTACAAAGAAAACTCAAAAAAGTTTGCGAAGATGTTGGTTTCGGAAATGAAATTAAATGGCAAAAAGTAACTGAGCAGTACTTAGAAAAATATAAGACTGTAATAGATGCTTTTTTTGACTTAATGGAAGAGGGTAAGATTAAGATGAGAGTAATGTTTACTCAAAATTCAAATAAACCTCTAAACCTTTCGGAAGACCAAATTCAGGATGAATTTTTCATATTGTATTATCAATTTTTTAAGCATGCTTTTGGTTTTGCCTACAGTAATGATACTTCGAAAACGATTCATTTAAGAGCGTATTTTGATGCCCTGCCAGATAAAATTGAAAAGAATAACAGATTCAAAGAGTTTATTAAGAATCTTGAAAATAATCGTCAATTTCAGCTAGCTCGCTTAAGGTTTCGTAAGGATGCTATTACAGAAGTAGATTCTCATAAGCATTTACCTCTGCAAATGATGGATGTTGTATTGGGAGCCATGGCTTTCAGATTGAACGATATGCACAAAGAAAAACCAATTGGTAAAAAAAGGAGAGGAAAAAGAACCATTGCTAAAGAAAAACTTTACAAACATATATACGCTAGAGTGAACAAATTGCATAAAGGCTTTAACATCGGCGTATCGACAGGGAAGCAAACAGGACCAGAAGATCATTGGGAAGACGCTTACAGGCATTGGAATTTTAAGTCAAGCGAATATGAATTGGATACATCACAACTAAAATCCAAAAAAAAGAACTCCGTTCTACCTACATGAATCTCCTACGTGGAACGTGGGGCTTCGGATAGCTACAGAGTTCTTTTCATTACAAAATTACAAATTTTTGTAAGATTTAACAAGCTTTAGTTAATATTATAATTAAACGAGTCCTTTATAAAGAAATAGTAATGATGAAATAGCTAATCTTTAGAAGGGTCAATAAGATAGAAGAAATTTCTAATAGTAAGCCCTTTGTGTATTAGATCCTTTCGCAGGATCTGGGAGTTTCTGAATAGATTTTGAATCCACTTTATTCAAAGGAGAAGACTGTGAGTGAACCTGTGACACAATCTGTGAGAGAAAATGTGGGAGAACCTATAGAAGGAAGTTCTACCTTGGTTCTTAATTGTGTCTCATAGGAATACTGAAAGAACTATTAAAGGAATTAACTGCTAAATATGGCAGGGGGTATTCGTTTACTAACCTGTATAATTTTAGACAGTTTTATTTAACTTTCGCTGATTACGAGATTTTCTACACAGTGTGTAGAAAATTGACGTTGAGCCATAATCGATTAATTATGAGAGTTGAAAACCTTAACGCTCGTGATTACTATCTAAAAGAACAGGAAATGTAAACGAAAACTAAAATTTTGACTATTGTAAAACTGGTGACTTGAGATGGTTCATTAAATCGGCACACTTATTTGCATAAATTTTGCAAACATGGGAGATTCAAAAAAGCTGATGAGTCGTCGTAGTTACGATGCTG
>NZ_PKRS01000002.1:159501-544540 GCF_002855535.1 Emticicia sp. TH156 | reverse complement strand
AACAAAGACTACGATACCTGAAAATAGAAAATCCAATCTTTTACAGACTGGATTTCCTAAGCATCTCATCTTTTTGATGCAATTATCAAGGATGGCCTAAATGGTTATTTTTTCTTTGGGTAATAATACAAATAAGAGATGCCGTTCTGGCCGTCTGGCCTTTCGCTGTTGGTAAAATAGCCTTTCCCGTCTTTATCAAAGCAGAAACCTTCTCCCTGCGGCTCCTGCACGTAAGGCAGTAATTTGTCGCGAGTTCTGAAAAGCGCCTGAGGTATGGTTTCTCCATCTTTACGGTACCAGTAAAAAAGTGTAAAGTAGTTTCTGATAACAATTTCTTTACCGTCTGATGATATCCCGCCACTGGTAACATAGGTAATGGGTAAAGTCTGTAAAAACTCTGCCGTTTGATTTTCTGTAACAGACTGAGGATATTTTAGCCTGTAGAGGCGTACATTAAACTCTCTTTTCGAAACAATATAAATGTCTTTGGTCTGAGGGTCTATCAGTATACATTCGGCGTCGCGGCTACCGTCAGGGTATTGAAAGGCTATGCGGTCAAAACTGGTAACGGCTTGTAATGATTGTGGCTCAACGAACCGATAAATGTAATACTGGTTATTATAAACCGCATCATTGTCTCCAATTTCGGCCAGATATAGGTAGGTTTTGCCAGCCTCAGGGCCGGGGCCAATAGATATGTCTTCCCAGTCACGGTTAGGGAAAGGCATTTTTACAGACCCTTTGTATTGTCCGCCATGCGAAAACAAATAAATATTATTGGGGTTATCGCCATCTTCCTGCACCCAGACATTCCCCGGCATACTGCGGCTGTCGCATACACCAGAGGCCTCATTGGCTATATCTTCCGGCAATCTGGCCATTACCGGCACAGTTTCATATTCAGGTATTACCTCTGTTACGGGGTTTGGGTCTGGTTTTTTAAACCAGTCGCAAGAACTTATAAATAACGAAATTAATACGTAAATCAGTGTTTTTCTCATTCTGTTACCGGCAACATTCAATGCAAAGAAAACGATTATGCCACTAAGTTATCAGGTTTAATAAATATTTAATGGCTTAACCACGCCACCGGTGCACAAATTATTATTCTACGGACAATTAAAAATCAATTTTCTGGTTTCTGGCTGCTTTTTTGTCTGAATCGATTTTTTTTGTCTTCAACCTTTTTTCTACTGCAGCCAGCGAGGGTTTGGTGGCTCGTCTTTTCTTGGCTTCATGCAGAGATTTTTCAAGTAATTTGTAAAACTTCTGCACCACCAGTTCTTTGTTTTGCAACTGGCTTCTTTTTTCCTGCGAGCTAATCAACAAAACGGTTTCTTGTACCAGTTGGCTTTGAAGCTTTTCATAAAGCCTTTGTTTTTGGGTATCTGTCAGTAAGGCAGAGGTAGCAATGTTGAATCTAAGCTCTACTTTTGTTTCCACCTTATTTACATTCTGTCCGCCCGGGCCGCCACTTCTGGCAGTAGCGAACTCAAATTCAGGCGAAAAATCTATATCTTTTATCATGGTTTTATATTCTGTATAATTAGCCCTGCACCACCGTGCCCAAAAGTGCAGCCAATTTTTTAATGATTCCTTTCAGTTCCATCATTTTTACCAGTATTTGCTCTTGCGTTTCAAAAGATTCCGTTTCAATGAGCTCCTTACTTAGTTTTTCCATCTCTATTTCAAAGCGGCTTTTTTTTAACCTCAGCACATTGGTGTAAACCATTTCGTCTAGTTTATCACTTTCTAATGGCACGTATATTTCAAATTTCTCCCAGTTTTCGCTCAGCTGATGTGGAGACGAAAGCCAGTTAATGCTTAGGGTCTGAATTTCAATATCCTGATGGCTGGTAAAGTAGGAAGTGTCCGGAATTTCGCCTCTTTGATGAAACTCCCGGCATATATCCAGTATTTTCTGGTAAGATGCCGTTTCAAAAGTTATATCCTGAATTTCATTAAAAATATAGTCGGTAAGAGTAAAGTCTATGTTTTCTGCCACGTTTTTCTCCAAAACATGGGTGCCGTAACATACCAGCAGCCTTACACATTCTTCTTCATGATAAGACAAGGCACTCCGATTCACGGTTCTGGCTGTCTCTTCCATACCCGGCACAAAGGTATCAGGCTCGGGCGCTACAAATG
Source organism: Emticicia sp. TH156 (assembly GCF_002855535.1). NCBI lineage: Bacteria > Pseudomonadati > Bacteroidota > Cytophagia > Cytophagales > Leadbetterellaceae > Emticicia > Emticicia sp. TH156. Next base: position 542,392 of record NZ_PKRS01000002.1, on the reverse strand, counting down.
CGTTGATATCACCCAGTGGATTAGTCCTCTGCTGCCTTTGTCTGTCGCGGTCTGAATCCTGCCTCTTTTTCTGGAATATTTTATTGCCTTCAGTAATCAGGATGTGCTCATCAATACTAAGCAAAGAGGCCACCTCTTTATAAAATACCGAACGTTTGATGGAGTCCGGAATCTTGGAGATGGTTTCTACCAGGTCTTTTATCAGTTCAGCACGCTTAAGGGCGTCTGTGCCCACGTCTTTCAATGAAATCTCGGTCTTGAACCTGATAAAATCCTTCTGGGTATGCTTTACGTATTCTTTAAAAGCCTGGCTACCAACTTTCTGAACAAAACTGTCGGGGTCGTCTCCATCCGGAAAAACTACGGCCTTCACATTCAGGCCTTCTTCCAGAATAATGTCTATTCCTCTTAAAGATGCCTTGATACCGGCGTCGTCGCCGTCATACAAAACGGTTATGTTTTCGGTAAATCTTCTGATTAGCTGAATCTGCTCTTTGGTAAGCGAAGTGCCGGACGAAGCCACTACGTTTTCAAAACCTGCCTGATTTAACGAAACAACGTCGGTATAACCTTCTACCAGATAACAGTTCTCTTCCTGCCTGATAGGATTCTTCGCCTGCGCTATACCATATACTATATTACTTTTATGATATACAGCCGTTTCGGGCGAATTAAGATATTTGGGGGCGTTTGGGTCTTTTTTCAGAATCCTGGCACCAAATGCAATAGGTTTGCCTGCTACATTATGAATCGGGAAAATTACCCGTCCTCTGAAACGGTCTATCGGTTCACGACCTTCTTTCAGAATAGTCAGGCCGGCTTTTTCAAGTATATCCAGTGTAAAACCGTTCTTAAGCGCATGTTTAGTAAAAACGTCCCGCCCGTCAGAACTATAGCCCAGGTCAAATTTCCTGATGGTCTGGTGGTTAAACCCCCGTTCTTTAAAATAGCTCAGCCCGATGCTCTCGCCCTCAGGGGTTTGCCAAAGTTGGTCCTGATAAAATTTATTGGCAAAATCCAGGGCTATAAAAAGGCTTTCCTTTTCGTTCTGAACCTGCTGTTCTTCGCTGGTATATTCCTGCTCGGCTACTTCTATACCATATTTTTTAGCCAGGTGTCTCAGTGCTTCGGGGTATCCTATACCTTCAATGTCCATCACAAACCTTACAGAATCACCGGCCTTGCCGCAACCAAAGCATTTGTAGATGCCTTTTGATGGCGACACCGAGAATGATGGCGTTTTTTCATTATGAAAAGGGCAGCAGGCTATCATGTTTGCTCCCCGCTTTTTGAGAGAAACATAATCGCCCACAACCTCAACTATATCGGCGGCCTGAATAATCTGCTGTACGGTATCCTGATCTATTCGCATATACCAAATTTACTGTAAAAACATAAAAATGACGTTTTTACTGCTATTTTTGTTGCAAAATTACTAAAACTAATGGAATTTTTTACATTTATAAATATTGGTGGCACCATTGCTTTTGCGGCTTCAGGCACTATGGCGGCTATGCGCAAAGACCTAGACATCTTCGGCCTGGTTGTTATTGCCTTTGTTACTTCTGTTGGCGGTGGTACCATACGTGATATGCTCATTGGGCATCTGCCTGTGCGCTGGATTCTGGATTCTACAATAATTATACTGATTGTAATGGTAGCAATGGTTACGGTTATTTTCAGACACAGGATAGCACATCTTGATAAAACCCTTACTTTGTTCGATTCCCTCGGGCTTGGCTTTTTTGCGCTCAGGGGCATTCAAGAAGGTATATCTGCAGGGCTTAATGTCCCTTCCTGTATTATTCTGGGTACCATTACTGCCTGTTTTGGGGGTGTAATAAGAGATATTTTGCTTAATGAAATACCTGCGCTTTTCAGAACAGGCCAGTTGTATGCCACTGTTTGTATAATTGGGGGCAGTTTCTACTTTGCCCTTCACAAGTTAACCCTATCTGTTGAAGTAATAGATATCATAACCGTTTTATGTATTTTTGGGATTCGTACACTGGCTATCAGCAAAAATATATCGTTGCCAAAAATCAATAAAATGTAAAAAGTTGTTGGAAAATTTCAATTTAATTGATTTATTTGTTGCATGAACCAAAATTACTACTGAAAAAAGTCGCTTCCATATCGCTTCTGGCATTGCTGGTGTGTAATATGCTGGGCTCTACGTTTGTCATGCTTTTGGACAAATGGCAGGAGGAGCGCGTAGTACACGCAAATGTGTCTTTTCAGGAAAAAGGAGAGTTTCTGGTTATGAAAGTGCCAATGGCCATTCCGTATATGGCCAGTTGGAACGAGTCTGAAGAGACAGACGGTCTCATTATCTTCAAAGGCGATTTTTTCCGTACTTATCAGCGCAAATTTGAAAGTGATACCCTTTATACTTATTGCAAGAAAGAAAATGCAAGCCGCGAGAACGTTTTTAGTTTGCTTCAACAGGTAAAAAAACAGGTAAACGATGAACCCACCGACTCGGGTAAAAAGGCGCTCAATTTTTTTAAGAACCTCACTAAAGATTATACTCAGTTCGGTAGTAACACAATTGCCTACTTCTGGGTTGAAGACCTCCCGTTAAAAATCTACACCTATCAGGAGTTTATTCCTGCTTCAACGTTATTTGTAAATTCTCCACCTCCCGATTTAGCTTAATACAGTCTTTTCTACAAATTTTTATGCCTTGCCGCCTTGGTTTTTGCCCAAAGCGCAATGTATGAATGCATCCGCTCAAATCTATACTTCTTATGTGGTAAGTTGTGCCTATGCCCGGCACTAAACATAGACCATTGTTCATGAACGCCCTCTTTGGTCGTTCATAGTAATCTGTCTGTGCGTTTGGGATGGGGTTCGGTATTGACTTGCACATGGGTTACATGACTGTTTTTAACTAAAAACTTACTATTCTAAAATGAAATTATTTTACAAGTTTTTACTTGTGCTGGTATGTGGTGCGGTTTTCAATGCGCAAGCCCAAATGCCTCATGACGCCATTTACATGAACAAAAAATCTATTTGTATAGCTACAACCTATTCAAATAGCCAGTGGAGCGAATATTGGGAGAATAAATTAAAACGCGAAAATTTCAATATAGGTACGCACACTACTCAAAGTGTTATGCCTATGATAGCCTACGGTATTACCAAAAAACTGAATGTTCTTGCCGGCTTACCTTATGTGTGGACAAAAACCAGCGCAGGTAACCTAATGGGGCAGCAGGGTTTTCAGGATGTATCAGTATGGTTAAAATACAATATGGTGCAATCGGCAAACGGCCTTTCCTTACATGGAGTATTGGGTGGCTCATTACCGGTAAGCAACTATGTACCAGATTTTCTCCCGATGTCAATTGGCCTTAAATCCAAAACAGCTACTGCACGTTTAATTGCTCACTACAAGCATACTTCTGGATTTTATATTACCGCACACGGAAGCTACGTTTTCCGCAGTAATATAAAGGTAGACAGAGATGCCTATTACGCTTACGACAAAGTTTATAACACCAATGAAATAAGTATGCCTAATGCTACTGATGTAGCCGCCCGGATGGGTTACTACAAAAAGGGGATTCAGGCCGAATTATTCATCGATAAAAACACTTGCGTAGGCGGAGACTACATACGGAGAAACGATATGCCTTTTCCGACGAATAACATGAAATCATCGGGCGTAGGTTTCTATGGTAAGTTTCAGCCAAAAAATGTAGGGTTCAATGTAATGATCAGAAGGGTAATCGATGGCGAAAACATGGGTCAGGCTACTACAATATCAGCCGGTTTTCTGTATCAGATAAACTTCAAGAGTAAGTCTGAACAGGTATCAAAAAAATAAAATTTGCAGAAAAGATTTCTAACAGAAAATTTGCTTCCCCGAGCAATTCGCTCAATTGAATACGGGGCCGTAATATGAAAAAAATACATGTATCATTTTTAGTAATAGTAATATTGAGTCTGGTTGTTTCGTCTTGCAATAAAGATTTGGAAGAATCATTGAAAGAGGCCTATATCCCAGCAAAATTAGATGAAAAAGGAGGAACCTGGAAAACTTATGTACTCGCCAGTGCTGATGAATTTCCGGTGGCAGAGCCAAAAGCGGCAGGTTCGGCAGAGTATCAGGCTGAAATAGCAAAACTGAAAACCACGGTTTCGACCATTACCCCGGAAAACAAAAAAGCAGTAGCTTACTGGGGTGCAGGTGCCGTGTATCGCTGGAACGAAATAGCTCGTGAACTGGCAGCCAGATATAACCTTCCGCCTGCTTCAAATGCAGAGGGCAAGTATCCGGTTCCTGATGCTGCCAACCCGTTGGCTGACCCTAAGTTTCCGTTTGCCAATCCGCCATATACAGCCCGTGCACTTGCTTATTTAAGTGTAGCGCAGTATGACGCACTGGTGGCCGCGTGGAACTACAAGTTTAAATATAACCGCAAGGCTCCTTCAAAAACAGATGCTACAGTTTCTGCATTGTTACCGGTTTCTGATTTACCGTCTTACCCGTCTGAAGATGCAGTTGTGGCTGCGGCCTCATATACCATATTGGTGGCGATGTTCCCCGGCGAGGTACCTTTGTTGGATGCCAAGCTGGCCGAAGCCAAAAATGCCCGTATCTGGGGTGGTATGAACGTTGATTCTGATATTTCAGCAGGCGATGCCCTGGGCAAAGCCGTAGCTGCCAAAGTAATGGGTCGTGCAAAAACAGACGGCATGGGTGCCGCCAATAATCAGACAGTTAATGCTGCTGCCATTGCTAATGCCAAAGCCCAAGGCTTGAAGTCGGAGTGGTTAAGCCAGGAGATTCCTGCCCGCCCGCCAATGTTGCCTAACTATGGTACCGTGCAGACCTGGAATTTTGATAAAGCAGCTATGCTGGCCATGCGCCCAAGCCCTCCGCCAGCATTAGATAGTGACGAGTTTAAAAAAGACCTTGACGAGCTTAAGGCCATTGATAAAAATCAGACGCGTGAGCAGGCACGTATTGCCAATTACTGGTCAGACGGTGCCGGCAGCTACACGCCTCCTGGTCATTGGCATCGTGCTGCTGCCAATCTTTGTTTCCAGAATAAGTTCAGTGAGTTGGCAACAGCCCGCACGCTGGCATTGCTGGGTACGGCCGAGATGGATGCAGGTATTGCATGCTGGGACGCCAAGAACTATTATTATTATCCGCGCCCGCAGCAATTTGGTATCAAAACCTCTGTTGGTTTGCCCAATTTTCAGTCTTATACCTCGGGGCACTCTACTTTTTCAGGTGCCGCTGCCACAGTATTGGGCTCTATCTTCCCGACAGAGGCTGAAAAGTTGAATGCGATGGCTCAGGAAGCATCCAATTCAAGGGTTTATGGACTGATTCATTATCGTTTCGACTGCGTTAAGGGTCTTGAACACGGTAAAAAAATTGGTCAGTATGCCATTGCCCGTGGAAAGGCCGATGGTTCTGGTTTATAAAAACTAATGGTTTAATCAGCTTGCTAAGATTTATTCAAACGTATTTTCAATGAAAAAAATATATTATTTTTTCTCACTAGCCATGCTTTTGGGATCAATCAAGGGGTTCTCGCAAGGTTGTATTGCCGTACGCCACATGGCATCGGCAACGGGTAACCCTAACAGCCCAGCCTCTATGATGAAAGGCGGCCAGTTTCAATTTACGGCTTCATACAGATTTTTGCATTCTTTCCGCCATTTTGTTGGTACCCAAGAGCAAAAAGAACGTATAGAAAACGGTACTCAGGTTATTAATACTTCTCATGCTTTTGATTTTGGCCTGAGTTACGCTGTTAATCCGCGTCTGAGCTTTTCATTGAATTTACCGTATCTGGACAACGACCGTTCTTCTCTTTATGAACACTACGGCAACTCAATTGAGGCTAACCCGGAGCAGAAACGTTTTCATACGTATTCTAAAGGGGTGGGCGATATGCGTTTATCTGCTACCTACTGGTTGTTCAATCCGCTTACTCATCTGAAAGGTAATCTGGCTATAGGGGTGGGAGTCAAAGCTCCAACCGGTGATGCCAACGTTCAGGGAGACTTCCATAAACTGGATAAAAACAAAAAAGAATACATACAGCGCAAAGCCCTTGACCAATCAATGCAATTGGGCGATAGGGGCTGGGGATACAGCATTGAAATGCAGGGTTACCAGTCGGTATTCAAAAATGCCTCTGTTTACTACAATGGTTTTTATATGTTCAGCCCTAAAACAGTTAATGCGGCTACCGGCTTTTCAGTACCTGACCAGTTTGCAGGTCGTGCGGGTTTAAGCTATTCGGTTGCGCCTAAAAAGGGTATTTCATTAGCATTGGGTGGCAGGGTAGAAGGCTTGCCTGCTATAGACCGCATTGGTAATAGCGAGGGCAGCCGCAGACCCGGATACATTATCTCTGTTGAGCCAAGTGTCATTATTAATACGCATCATCATTCGTTTATTTTTGGTGTTCCTTATGCGGTTGTTCGTAACAGAATAAAATCATGGAGCGACATGCAAGACCCAACCGGTAAAAAGCATGGCGATGCAGCATTTGCAGACTACCTGATTACAGCAACTTACGCTTACAGGTTCTGATTATGGCACACATCAAATTGTTGAACGAGGAGCTTCCGGGTATTTCCGGGCTTCTCAATCATAATCCGCGTACGGCCATACCCTTGTTAAACCTGGCTGAAACCCTTTTAAGGGGGCCGTCAACCTTAACAAGTGGCGAACGCGAATTGATTGCTTCTTATGTTTCGCACCTGAACAACTGCCATTTTTGCCATACTTCGCACGGAGCAGCGGCGGCAGCACATTTAGGTTGTGATTTGAATATAATAGATGATATCAAACAAAATTTTGCCGAAACTGCTATTTCTCCAAAGCTGAGAGCATTGCTTAACATTGCTGCACAAGTGCAAAAAGGTGGCAGGCATGTAACAGAAAAGGAGATTGAAGCAGCCAGAAATGAAGGAGCAACCGACGAAGAAATTCATGATTCGGTACTGATTGCGGCAGCATTTTGTATGTTTAATCGCTATGTAGATGGCTTAGGCACGTGGGCGCCGAAAGAAAACGAAGCCTACCGTGAAATGGGACAGAGAATGGCCTTTGCCGGTTATAATCGTCCTCGCTAAGAAAACAGGTTTAACCTGTCTGTTTTTCCCTGATTATTTATTGTACCACCTCTGGCATCGGCTGCAAACAGCCGGTAAGCCTTGTTATTGCCTGAATTATGCCTCATATATCACTTCCTGACCATCTGCCCGGTATTACAGGGCTTTTAGAGTATAGCCAGGATACCGCAGCGCCTATTCGTGAACTGACACAAATTTTGTTAAGAGGAGACAGTTCGCTGACCCAGGGCGAAAGAGAGTTAATAGCCACCATAGTATCGCACAATAATGAATGCCGGTTTTGTACGGCTGCTCATACTGCCGCTGCCGATTTGCTATTGGGTGAAACCGAAACCTGCGAATTGGTAAAACATGATTTAGAGAATGCTCCGGTGAGCGATAAAATGAAGGCCTTACTAACCATTGCCAGAATGGTGCAGAAAAGCGGGAAGAGCGTCACCCCTGAAGCTATAGCCAATGCTAAGGCAAAAGGCGCAACCGACATGGAAATACATGATACTGTGCTTATAGCTGCACTTTTTTGTTTGTATAACCGCTATGTTGACGGCCTGGCCAGTGTAACGCCAGGCGACCCCTCATTTTATCAGTACTTAGGTGAAAGAATAGTGAACCACGGCTACACGCGTTTGCCGCAGGGCTATGACCACCTGAAGAAATAAGTATGATGAGGATTAATTAATCTAATCCTATATTTTAACCGAGCTTTAGAATGAAAAATATTTTTACCTGTATAATCTCCTTATTGTTGATTTCAGCAGGAGCTTTTGCCCAGAAAAGTGTCATCAAAGGCAAAGTGACTGATGCTGAAAATCAAAAACCTATGATAGGTGTTTCGGTTTTTCTGAAAGGAAAAGTTTCAGGAACCATCACTAATGCCGAAGGACATTTTGAACTGAATGCCTCTCTTCCGGCCACATTGGTAATTTCAATGGTGGGTTATGAGCGCCAGGAAATTGCGGTGACCAGCGAAACCACATTGAGTATCTCCTTGAAAACCGCCTCTGAAGACCTAAATCAGGTGGTTGTTTCTGCTTCCAGAATTGAAGAAAGCATTTTGAAGTCGCCGGTGAGTATTGAAAAGATGGACTCAAGAAGTATCCAGCAATCTCCGGCAGCCAACTTCTACGATGCTTTGCTCAACATGAAGTCTTTAGATATTGTTACCAGTGGCCTTACCTACAAGCAAATCAACACCAGAGGTTTTAATACCACCGGTAACAGCCGCTTTTTGCAATTGGTAGACGGCGTTGATAACCAGTCAGCCGGTTTGGGTTTTGCCATGGGTAATCTGCATGGCCCCAACGACATTGATATAGAAAGCGTTGAGCTGATTCCGGGAGCTGCCTCAGCTTTGTATGGCCCTATTGCATTCAACGGAATGTTGCAGATGCGCACAAAAAATCCATTTGATTATCAGGGGCTAAGCGCGCAAACCAAAGTCGGCGTAAACCATTTGAGTGACGGCACAGGAATGGGGGCAAAACCATATTATGACCTGGCCGTGCGATATGCCAAAGCATTTAAAAACAAATTTGCTTTCAAGGCAAATGTCGCTTACCTAAGCGGTACCGACTGGTATGCAAATGATTATACAGATATAGACCCCAATACGCCTACAGCTAACCGTGGGCCAAATAACCCGGGCAAAAATGCCTTGAATATTTACGGCGACGAGGTTGCACAGACAATTGATAAAATTGGGCGGGTGTCAAGAACGGGTTATGAAGAAAAAGACCTGGCCCAGTATGGTGTATATAGCCTGAAGTTAAACGGAGCATTGCATTACCGTATTACAGATAATCTGGAAGCCATCTATCAGGCAAATTTTAGTCAGGGTATTGCACAGTACACCGGTAGCAGCCGTTTTGTAATTAATAATTTTTACCTGATGCAGCATCGCCTTGAATTGAAAGGCAGCAATTTTTATGTGAGAGCTTATTCAAATCAGGAAGATTCGCAGGATTCTTACAACAGCCGTTCTTTAGGGCAGCTCATTAACCGTATGTGGGTAAAAGACCTGAATGGTAACACGGTTGCTCCGGCTCAGGCTGATGCCACCTGGTTTCAGCGTTATTCGGCGGCTTATAACGGAAACATCAATGGAGTTTCTGCGCAAAACCATTCTGCCGCCCGGGCATTTGCCGACCAGGGAAGGCTACTACCCGGAACTGCCGCATTTGATGCTGCCAGAGACCAGCTGATTCATACCCAGGGCTTAAGCGGAGCAGGTATTTTCAGCCGTTGTGGTTTAAAACACATGGAAGGTATGTACGATTTCAGTGAATTACTGAAAGTAGTAAACATCCAGGTAGGTGCCAACTACAGAAGATATTATCTGGATACTCAGGGAACCTTATTTGATGACAAAGGCAAGAACCTCACAAACGACGAGTTTGGAGCGTTTATTCAGGCTTCAAAGTCATTGGTAAATAATAAACTGAAAATTACACTGTCAGGTCGCTACGATAAAAACGAGAACTTCGATGGCCGTATAACACCAAGGGCTTCGGCAGTATTTTCACCAAACGACAACAATCATTTCAGAGCTTCCTATCAGACGGGTTTCCGCAACCCGGTTATCGGCGACCAGTATATTAAGCTGAACGTCGGGCCAATCATTATTCTGGGCGGTGCACCGGTTAATTCTGTTGGCATGAACGCCTATGAAAACTCTTTTACGGCGGCATCAGTAGGGGCTTTTGCCAGCGCGGCGGGTGCACAGCTTGGGCAGGGTGTTCCGTTCCCGACCGCTATTGCCAACAACAAAGACAAACTGGTGAAATCGAAGGTGCCATACATCCAGCCAGAGAAAGTTCAGAGTTTTGAGGTGGGTTATAAGGGAGTTTTCAGTCAGAAAATACTGTTTGATATCAATTATTACTACAGTCAATACAAAGACTTCATCATTAATACGGTGGTTATCCGCCCTGATAATAACGTGCTGTTACCAGATGGCTCTATTAACCCTGCTGCAGCAGGTGATATTCTGGGAGGCAAAACACAGGCGTTTCAACTTTATACCAATGCCGCCGATAAGGTGTCTATTCAAGGGGTAAGTGCAGGTTTGTCTTATTTGTTTCCGAAAAACTACCGCCTGAATACGAATCTAACCTGGATTGACTTCAACCTCATGGATGCCAATCCGAGCAATATTCCTGCCTTTAATACACCAACCTGGAAAACCAACGTGGTGTTCGGTAATCCAAAACTGACAGATAAATTCGGCTTTAACGTAGCATGGCACTGGCAAAGTGCTTTTGACTGGTACGGTACCTTTACGACGATGTATCCGGGCAAAATTAATGCTTATAGCTTGCTCGATGCGCAGGTGAGCTACAAACTGCCTGCCATCAAATCGGTTATCAAGCTGGGTGCTTCAAATCTTACTAACCAATACATTGTGCAGGCTTATGGCTCTCCGGCCGTTGGTGGGTTGTATTATGTTAGTCTGAATTTTGATGAGTTAATGCGATAAAATTAATAAAAGGGGTAAAAACAACTTTTGCTTAATGACCCCTTTAAAGACATACTTAAATTTCACCAACATGAAACTTTTTGAATTAATATCAGGAAGAGCTAAATATTGGATTTTGCTGGTATCGGGCTTGATGGTTTTTGCCTGCAGAAGTGATAAGAGTGAAGAAATGGTTAAAATACTGGCGAAGATTCATCAGGAAAGTTTTAAAAGAACGAATCCCTTTTCGCCAAAGGCAGAAATTGCCTTTTATGATTCGATGAGTACACTGGCTCAGGGGAATCCATACAAAAGCTTTATTACAGATTTTTATAAGGCCAATGCCTATCTGAAAAACGGTGAAGAAACAAAAGCGGTAACCTTATTGGAAACCATATTGCCTATGGCTTTAACCAAGTTTCAGGGTAATGCCGAAAGAACCCTGACCAGCCTGGGAATTGCCAGTTTGCGATTGGCCGAACGCCAGAATTGTGTGAATAATCATACGGCAGAATCGTGCGTGATACCCATAATTAATACAGGTATCCATAAAATAAAAGGCGGGTCTCGCAGAGCCATAGAGGTTTATGAGACAATTCTTTCAAGAAACCCTTATGATTATGAAGCACAGTGGCTATTAAACATTGCCTACATGACCATAGGAGAATATCCGGCTAAAGTACCAGCTCAATATCTGATTCCTGATTTAGATAAAGACAAGTCAGGCTATAATTTGAATCCCTTTACTGATGTAGCTCCGGGCCTCAACCTGAATTTAAAAAACAAGGCAGGCGGAACTATCCTGGAGGATTTCGATAATGACGGATATCTGGATATAGTAATTTCAGACCTGGGGCTTGATGGTTCTATGCATTATTTTAAAAACAATGCAAACAACACTTTTAGCGATGTGTCGGAGAAGTCGGGCCTATCGAGATTTAAAGGTGGGCTGAACATTATGCAAACCGATTATAACAATGATGGATTTATCGACATTTTTGTTTTAAGAGGGGCCTGGATGCCCGACCCGTTTGGTAAACAGCCGAATTCGCTATTAAAGAATAATGGAAATGGAACCTTTACTGATGTGACGATTGACAGCGGCTTGTATTCGTTGCACCCAACACAGGCAGGGGTATGGAGAGATTTTAATAATGATGGCTGGCTGGATTTATTCATTGGCAACGAAACCGCCAATATGGGCGAAATGCACGGTTGCGAGCTGTATATAAATAATAAAAACGGCACTTTTACCGATATAACCATTGACGCCGGCTGTGACCTGAATCTGTTTATTAAAGGTGTAACTGCAGGCGACTACGACAATGATGGCTGGCAGGACATATTTATTTCAACCCATCAGGAAACCAAAGTGCTTTTAAAGAATAAAGGAGTGCAAAAGAATGGAAAACTAAAATTTGAAGATGTTACGCAGGCCTCTGGTTTGAGTGAGCTAAGAAATTTTACTTTCCCGACCTGGTTCTGGGATTACGATAACGACGGCTGGCTTGATATATTCGTTTGCGGATACCAGGCAGACCACTCAATGGCTTATTCAGTAGCTACTGATGCGTTGGGCATACCTAACCGCGGAAGTAAAATGTATCTTTTCAAAAACAACCATGATGGCACTTTCAGGGATGTATCGGTTGAAGCGGGCATCAGCCATAGCATATTTGCGATGGGGTCTAATTTCGGAGATATAGATAATGACGGATACCCGGATATGTATCTCGGTACCGGAAATCCTGATTACCAGTCGTTAGTTCCTAATAAGCTTTTCAGAAACATCGGTGGTAAAAAATTTGCTGATGCCACCGTTTCAGCGCGTGTGGGTAATCTGCAAAAAGGACACGGTGTGGGTATCTCTGATTTAGATAATGACGGCGACCAGGATATTTTTATTGAAGTGGGTGGGGCTTATCCCGGTGACTCCTACAATAATTCATTGTATCTGAACCCCGGTCAGAATAATAACCGCTGGATTAAACTCATACTGGAAGGCAAAATCAGTAACCGTTTAGGAATCGGTGCCAGAATAAAAGTTACGTTTAAAGAAAATGGAATAAGCAGGTCAGTTTATCAGGACCTGAGTTCAGGGGGAAGTTTTGGTTCATCTTCTCTCAGAAGAGAGATAGGCATCGGAGAGGCCAACATAATTGATGAAATTTCGATCATCTGGCCGGGTTCTGGCACAAAGCAGGTTTTCAGAAATATAAAGCCAAATCAGCTGCTTAAAATTACTGAGGGAAACAATAAACCCAAAGAAATTAGCATTAAAACCCTTAATTTTGGAGGAGATAATAAAAATATTCCCATTTGTATTACACCTGCCGTTAAAGCCATTTAGCGCCTCAATGGCAGGATTGAAAGATTCAAAGACTGATGAGTACTAAAAGTTTAATTCTGATTAATCCATTTTCGGGGCGGTATTCTTATGAAGAAAAACTTTTCTTCTGGTTGCGCTTTGGCGTTTTAGGCTGCTTTGTAGGGCACGGATTCTGGGGCCTTGTATTAAAGAAAGGCTGGGTTCCATTTTTTAAGGTTTTCTTTATTAATGAACCCATAGCTTACAATTTTATGCCTGTCATTGGCACTATGGATATTCTGATTGGCTTGGTTGTGTTTTTTTATCCCAACAGAGCTTTCCTGTTATGGGCGTCTTTCTGGACATTATTTACGGCCATGCTGCGCCCTTCGGCCAGTATGGGTATGTCTGAGTTTTTTGAAAGAGCTGGTAATTATGGTATACCCATTCTGTTTTTGCTGGTGCATGGCTTGCCTGCTACTGCTAAGCAATGGTTTGAGAAACTGAAACCTTTGGGCTCGGTATCCTATATGCAGGCAAGTGTAATTGAGTGGGTATCAAGGCTGAGTCTGTTCAGCTTACTGGCCGGGCATGGCGGGTTGGCGGTATTCATGAACCACCCAACACTAATTAAGAATATGACAGGGGTAGGGTTGCCGATGACCGGAGTAAACCTGCAGATTTTTGGTCTGGTAGAGATATCGCTGGCGTTTCTGGTTTTGCTCAAGCCTCGCATACCTGGTCTGTTAATCTTTATTTGCTTATATAAGTTAGGCTATGAGTTACTTTTTCCGATTGTGGGCAACCCGATAGATATTTTTGAAACCATTGAACGCATGGGTGATTACGTTTTGCCCATTATACTTTTTGAGTATTATCAATCAAAACATTTTAACCAGAGCCGGCAACATACAATGGCGCCGAAAGCCTGATTACTAACCCTAAAAACCTGAATGAAATTGAAAACTAACCCGACACAAACAATTTTGTCTCCTAAAATTAGAGCAATGGCATTTATTCTTTGTGTAATCAGCTATGCTTTCGGAGGTACGGTTTCAACGCTGATGTCGGTGTACTTACCGGTTGCGGTACCACAACTGCTGAACGGCACAATAACTGAAGCCCGGCTTGGCGAAGTTGGAGCCTACATTAGTGCAGTATCGTTATATGGCTGGATGACAGGCGGAATACTATTTGGAATAATAAGCGATAAAATCGGTCGCAAAAAAGTTCTGGTTTTTGTTACTGCTCTATATGGTGCCGCAACACTGCTTACGGTTTTTGTGCCTAACTGGTATATGCTGCTGGTTTATCGTTTTCTTTCCGGCATGGGTGTGGGTGGGGTGTTATTGGTAACTACTATTTATATTTCAGAAATTTGGATTGAGAAAACGCGTCCGATTATGGTGGGTGTGCTGGCAGTTGCTTTTCCGTTGGGCATTGTGGCATCAGGAGGGTTAAACGTACTTTTTTCAGAGTGGCGTCAGGCTTTCTGGCTTGGGCTTATTCCTTTAATTACGGCATTACTAATAGCATTATTGCTGCCTGAGTCTCCTAAGTGGAAAAACATCCAGAATGGGCCTGCTACTTCAGTTAATGATTTGTTTAATGAAGCTTATCGCCCGAATCTGGTTACTGGTTCAGTTATTTTCGGGGCAGTGCTGATAGGCCTGTGGGGCATTTTCTCGTGGTTGCCTACCTGGGTTCAGTCTTTGTTACCTGCCGGGCAAGACGGCCAGAAAGAAAGAGGAATAACGATGATGCTGCTGGGTATGGGTGGTATTGTTGGAGGGGTGATGTCTGGATTTCTGATACGCGCTTTTGGAAGCCGAAAAACACTGATGCTGACCTTTGTGGGTTGTGTAGGTGCCTGCTGCCTGCTATTTATAACCAATAAGGTATTCAGCACGATTGTTTATGCCGAAGCCGGTTTGCTTTCTCTATGTTTTGGTATCAGTCAGGGTGCATTATCAAGTTATATTCCTGAGTTATTTCCTACCAGCATAAGGGCAACGGCAACAGGTTTTTGTTTCAATGTGGGTCGTTTCTTTACTGCCACAGCTGTGTTTTTTGTAGGTAGCCTGGTTACCCTATTCGGTGGATTTGGAAACGCACTGCTTGCCTTTTCTATAACATTTGTAGTGGCCCTGCTGGCCGCATACCTAACCCGGGAGAAGAAGTCGAATCTGATTAACTCATAATATTTGTAGCAATGGCACATATAAAATTACCTGAAGAAGATTTACTGCCCGGCATACGCGGGTTAATGGCTTTCAGGCCAGATACAGCCAAACCACTTAATGCTTTGGCTGAGGTGTTGCTGAGAGTTGAAAACAATAGTTTGTCAAGGGGAGAACGCGAGGCCATTGCCACTTACGTATCTTACCTGAACGACTGCTTCTTTTGCCAGCATGTGCATGGCGCTGCTGCTCAATGTTATCTGGAAGACGACGGCACGCTGATTGGCCAGATAAAGAGAAATTTCAATGAGGCACCCATTTCAGACAAACTGAAAGCTTTGCTGGCCATTGCAGGCAGCGTGCAGAAAGGAGGAAAAAACGTGACTACTGAACAGGTTGAAGCTGCCAGAGCCACAGGCGCAACCGATAAAGAGATTCATGACGCCGTTTTAATAGCCGCTTCATTCTGTATGTTTAATCGTTACGTTGACGGTCTGGGAACATGGGCGCCCTCCGACCCACAGGTATATACACCCAGAGGTATGCGCATAGCGGCTGAAGGTTATGCCAGCTTTGATGCCATGAAAAGCATAGGAAAATAGAAAATCGGTACTTTGTGGTTTTGTTTTTACATACGTAGTTTTCATACACTGTGCATTATTTTGATGCACAGTGTTTAGCTTTAAACCTTGGGTTTGCACCCAGAACAACCATTGCCTGACAAAGAAATTAGTGTTTTGTTTTTAGTTAAATAATTTCAACTCTGCACTTCTTTTAGAGGTGCAGAGTATCTTACTAACTTTTAAAATACCTCTTTAGCTCAGATTTGTATATTGAAAAGAATAGCATCCATAGGCCTCTTATTGCTTTTGCTCAATCATTTGTTCGGGCTTACAATTGCCATGCTGTTTTTTGAAGATAATTATCAGACACATTCAAATACAATTATAGAAGACAAGTGGAAGGTGATAAAATTGCCGGCTTCAAGCAAAACCATCCGTATTGACAATACCATAAAAGAAGGTTTAATAAGAAGTGGCAATGAGTTTTATAACGTAATGCACGAATATCAGGAAAACGATACTTTGTATGTAATACTGAAGTCGAACCAGAATGCACAGGAGCGATTTGATGAACTGACTTCGCTGGTTCAGGGAATGTTTGACGCTGACACGCCACAAAGCCCATTGAGTAAAGCCATGAAGTTATATAGTGGTTTGCTTAAAGTGTATCTGTTAAACGACACAGCCCTTCAACTTATTAAACCATGTTTGGTTTCTAATCCTTCACAACCATTTAATGAGCAAGAAAACCGGTATGCCAGCGTAATCAATCTGTTGCATACACCCCCTCCTGAGTTAACCTGATTTTATATACAAGTACAAAGGTATAATGTTCCGACTTCGGAGTGTCATACCTCTTTTCTGTTTAATAAAATCAGTATTAATTTAAAGGAACGAAACAAATGAGCGTTACAGGTGGTAACTGGTATGGCTTTTTTGTTTCGGTAAAACACGTTATGAAATCAATGCAAATACTAGGCATACTGCTGGTATGTATCACCCCACTATATGCCCAGAAGCCGGATACCGTCAAAGTAAGAGAATTAAAGCAGGTAAACATAATAGACCAAAGCTACCGCAACAATGTAGAAAGGCTACCGCTTACCCAAGGTACGTATCTTTTAGGAGGTAAGAAAAACGAAGTAATTAATGTGCTGGGTCTGGATGCCAACATTGCAGAAAAGACACCGCGCCAGATATTTGCCAAAGTGCCGGGCGTATTTGTTTATGACATGGATGGTACCGGTAACCAGACCAATATTTCAACCCGTGGTTTAGACCCGCACCGTGGTTGGGAATTCAATATCCGGGCTGATGGTGTCATTACCAATTCTGATATGTATGCTTATCCGGCCAGCCATTTCAGTTTACCGATGGAGGCTATCCAGACTATACAGTTGGTACGAGGCACGGGCTCGTTACAATATGGAGCCCAGTTTGGCGGTATGCTCAACTATATATCTAAACAACCGGATACCACCAGAGCCTTCAGTTTTGAAACCATTAGCTCTATAGGCTCTTTTGGTCTGCTGAGCAGCTACAACGGTGTAAGCGGTAAAATAGGTAAATTACAGTATTATGGGTATTTTTCAAAGAGACATTCAGATGGTTACAGAAATAACTCGCAGAGCGATTATAATGGCGAAGCCATCGGGTTAATTTATGAGGTCTCTAAAAATTTAATATTAAAGGCCGATTTTAAACATTCAAAATATCTATACCATGTACCCGGGCCTTTAAGTGATAGTATGTTTTATGCAAATCCGCGTCAGTCAAGTCGGTCGCGCAACTATTTTAACCCATCAATTTATATTCCGTCTGTATCTGCCGATTTTCGTTTGAGTTCGCGCACGCGGGCTTCAGTGGTAGCATCGGCAGTTTTGGGTGTAAGAAACAGCGTATTGTTTGATAAGACCGTAAACATAGCCGATGCCATTGACCCAACTACTTTGCAGTATGCCAACAGGCAGGTTGATATTGATAACTTTAACAGTTACACGCTTGAAGCACGTTTGTTACATCATTATAATTTAGGCGGTGTGTCGTCGGTGCTGGTAACTGGTGTGCAGTTGATGAGTAATGACCTGAATCGCCAGCAATTGGGTAAAGGCACAACAGGAACCGACTTTGATTTATCAAAAACCGGAGATTGGGTGAGAGATATGCACCTTAAAACAAAAAATGTGGCTTTTTTTGCGGAAAGCAGGTTTGCCATAACATCAAGGTTGGCAATAACGCCGGGTCTGAGGTTAGAAACCGGAGCCTCCAGGCTAAGCGGGAGAATAGCCTATTATGATGCTAATCAATTGCCTACCACTATTTCGCATCATTTCCCTTTGTTTGGCTTGAACACCACTTATGAGTTAAATAAACACCAGAGCATTTATGCGGGTTTTGCTCAGGCATATCGTCCGGTGGTTTTCAAGGATATTATCCCATCGGCAACCTATGAGAAGATAGATAAAAACCTGAAAGATGCCTCAGGATACAATGCTGAAATTGGCTACCGAGGCCATACCGAACATTGGAAGTGGGATATCAGCGCTTTTCAGATTCAGTATAATAACCGAATGGGTATGACCTACGGAACCGAGGCCAACGGTAACTTTTATTATTTGCGTACCAATATTGGCGATTCAAGAACGAATGGAATTGAAACTTTTATTGAGTATGATACCCGTTTTTCGTCTAAATCGTCAATGTCAGTTTTTACTTCCACTTCTTATATGGATGCCCGTTATCAGGACGCCGCCATACGTGTTGGCGACAAAAATGTGAGTGTAAAGACCAACAAAGTAGAAAGTACCCCGGAGTGGATAAGCCGCAACGGAATAACATTCCGTTATACGAAACTCAGCATAACTGTTTTGCATAGCTATACAGCAAAAAGTTATGCCGATGCCCTGAATACCGTAAAGCCGTCTGCCAATGGTGCGGTAGGTATAGTACCTTCTTATGCCCTGCTTGACATAAACGCCAGCTACCGATTAACAAAAGGCCTGATGGTGAAGCTGAATATTAATAACCTGACCAACAAACAATACTTTACCAAACGCCCGGGCTTTTATCCGGGTCCGGGAGTATGGTCATCAGACGGTCGTAGTATAAACCTCACCGTAGGATTGAAATTATAAACGAATTACCTTTTGTAGCCCAATCCGGGCCACAAAATTCAATTTAATCACAAAGCAATGAACCTTACACTCAAAAACCGTTTGTTCCGGATAGGCGCAATTGTGTTTATCTTACCTGCACTGGTGCAGGCTTATTTATTAATGCCTTTTCCCGGAAGCCAGGATTTAGAGGCCATTAAAATAACCTATTTTCTTGAGAAAATTATTCTGCCGTCAAGAATTATAGGTTTGTTGTTACTGATTGTTCCGGCCTGGTCTTATTTAACAAACGGGACAATAAAGCAGAGGGTTTGGCTGGGAGTCGTTGCGCTCATAAGTATAGGTTTGTATTATTTCACGGATGTGGCGTATCGCGCTCAGGAAATGTTCAAAGAACCTGTAAAAATACAATTTGCCGGTAAAAAGGACAATCGGGTACCTGACAGCCTGTTGGTAATGACAGTAGTTAACGGTGGTGTGGCAAAGGCATATCCGATTCAATATGTTGGGTACCACCACAAAATACAAGACAATGTAGCTGGTAAGCCCGTGTTAGTTACCTATTGTACCATGTGCCGCACTGGTTTGGTTTTCAGCCCGCTTGTTGATAGAAAACTGCAGACTTTTCGTTTGGTTGGTGCCAGACATTATAATGCTGTGATAGAGGATTCAGACACCAGATCGTGGTGGTATCAGGCAACCGGAGAAGCCGTTGCGGGTAAGCAAACAGGGAAACAACTGGATATCATTCCGTCAGAACAGATAACCCTGAAAGCATTTTTTGAGCAGTATCCGGAGGGATTGGTTTTTCAACCAGACAATACTTTCAAAGATGAATATGAAGTTTTAAAAACCTATGACCGCCGTGAGAAAAAAGATGAAGACTCTCTTACCAACCCCGGTAAAGTATGGGATAAAAGCTGGGTTGTGGGTATTAATGCAGATGGAAAAAACAAGGCTTACATCTGGAAGAATCTGGTAAATGTAACTACATTGAACGATAAAGTGGGCAATACCCCCTTGGTTATAGCCATAGAGGCCGATAACTACTCGTTTCATGTTTTTACCAGAACCGTTGAAGGTAAAATTCTGAATTTTGTGCCTGACGCTGCAGGTATAAGAGACAAAGAAACCCATAGCCTCTGGAACTGGCAGGGTGAATGTACCGAAGGGGAATGGAAAGGTAAAAAACTTACAAAGATATACGCAAGGCAAGAATATCTGAGAGCCTGGAAACAGTTTCATCAGCCTACAGAAATCTGGCCCTGATAAAAGGCACTAGCTGGTGTCAATTTTAAATGCGATGAATTTTTGCGAATTTGATTAGTGAAAATTCATCGCATTTGTGTTTCTTCGTAAAAGATTAAACAAAAATGATATGGCTAATTTTATAGCGCCCGGTGCCAGTGTGATGGGCGATGTGTCGCTGGGAGACGATGTTTCTGTCTGGTATTCGGCTGTAATAAGAGCAGATGTAGAAAAAATTGTGGTGGGCAATAGAAGTAATATTCAGGATGGTGCCATTCTGCATGCAGATTTTGGCGAGCCTACCATAATTGGCGAAAGCGTAACTGTAGGGCACGGCGCCATTGTACATGGAGCCAGTGTGGGCGATTACTCGCTGATTGGCATGAGAGCTACCATTTTGAATAGAGCCAGAATTGGCAAATACTGTATTATAGGCGCCAATGCACTGGTAACTGAGGGAACCGAGATTCCGGACTATTCAATGGCCGTGGGTACCCCTGCCAGGGTAATTAAAACTTTGCCTCCTGAAATAGCCGAAAAACTTGCCATGAGCGCCGACCACTACGTTGAAATGGCGCTGGCACATAAAAAAGGTACTTACCCATTAATGAAACCTGAATAAATTTGTGCATTGAGTAAAACAAAAAACGAAGCCTATATAGTTTGTGTTTTTTTTGTAAATAGTTTATAGTAAGTTGATTAGTGTATATTTGTTGAATTTCTGTAACTTTTTTTGTTTTATTTTGTTATAGAAATATTAAACAGAATATAATTCATTAAAGACTTAGATATCCGCAGGTTTAGTTTAAAAGTGTTGCTGACAACCTTTCAGACGACTTTTAAACTTTGAGACTAAATCTATGGCATCTCACCGAAATGACATTAAGAATAAGTGCTCAAAGTTATTAAATCAGAAAAAAATAATGAGTTCTAAAAGAGTTGCGGTGTTCAGGAAAGAACATTTCAATGCCGCTCATCGTCTGAATAATCCTAACTGGTCAGACGAAAAAAACGAACGCGTGTATGGAAAATGTAATAATTACAATTTCCATGGTCATAACTATGACCTGATTGTGCAGGTAACCGGCGAGGTAGACCCGGAGTCAGGATATGTTATGGATATGAAGCTGCTCAGCGATTTAATCAAGATGGAAATACTGGATAAGTTTGATCATAAAAACCTGAACCTTGATACAGACGAATTCAAAGATTTAAATCCGTCGGCTGAGAACATTGCCATTGTTATTTACGAAAAGTTGCGGGTAAAACTGCCAGAACATTTAGACCTTAGAATCAGATTATATGAAACCGAACGAAACTTTGTTGAATACCCTTCTATTTGAACAAGATACCAATGCTACCCTTATGGAAGACGAATTGGGCGATGACCACAGAGGAACAGCCGAGGATACTCCCTTGCGTGCCGATGCTTTTGACCTAAGCGATGAAGAAAAAATTGCCCGCATTGAGTTTTATTTCCGCCAGATAATGGATACCCTGGGCCTTGACCTGACTGACGATTCGCTCAACGGCACACCCAAAAGAGTAGCCAAAATGTATGTTAAAGAGTTGTTTCAGGGTCTTAACCCGGAAAACAAGCCATCTGTAACGCTATTTGATAACAAATATCAATATAACGAAATGCTTGTAGAGAAAGATATTTCGTTTTACTCTAATTGCGAGCACCACTTTGTACCTATTTTCGGTAAAGCTCACGTAGCGTATATCGCTAACGGTAAGGTAATAGGCTTATCGAAGCTTAACCGAATTGTGCAGTATTTTTCTAAAAGACCACAAGTGCAGGAGAGACTTACGGTGCAGATTGCTAAAGAATTGCAGCGTATTCTGAACACAGAAGATGTGGCAGTGGTGATGGACGCCAAGCATTTATGCGTAGCATCACGCGGAGTGCAAGACGATACCTCATCAACCGTTACCAGTTTTTATGGGGGCAAATTTCAGCAGGAAGCAACTAAGGCTGAGTTTCTGAAGTATATCATATAGTTTTGTTCAGTTCATTTAATGTCCTTTGCCGATAGGGTAAAGGACATTTTTTATACCTCTTCGCCCTGCAATTGCTTTTCGTAGAGCTCTTTGTAAACGCCTGCTTTTTTTATTAATTCTTCATGCGTGCCTTGTTCAACAATTACTCCCTCATCCAGCATCAGAATTTTATCGGCCAACTTGGCTGATGAAACCCGGTGAGAGATAATAACCGAAGTACGGTTCTTCATAATTCTTTCCAGGTTATTCAGAATAATGTTTTCGGTGTTGGTGTCAACTGCCGACAGACAGTCGTCCAGTACCAGTATTCTGGGTTCGCGGGCTATGGCGCGTGCAATAGAAAGGCGTTGTTTTTGTCCACCAGATAATGTAATTCCCCTTTCACCCAGTTTGGTTTCAAACTTGTCCGGAAAATCCATAATGTTTTTATACAAATCGGCATCTTTTACTGCCTGCACTACTTGTGCATCAGTAATGTCAGGCGAACCGAATTTGGCATTATTCAGAATGGTATCTGAAAACAGGAATACTTCCTGTGGCACGTATCCCATCTGGCTGCGTACGTGCTGAATGTTATAATCTTTAATAGAAGTACCATCAATCAGAATATCGCCCGATGTAGGGTCATACATTCTGGCAATCAGGTTGGCAATGGTACTTTTGCCAGAGCCCGTTGTGCCGAGTATCGCTACTGATTCCCCGGCTTTAATATCCAGATTAAATCCTTTCAGTGCCTGGATACCTGAGTCCGGATAAATGAAGTCTACATTTCTGAATGTTATATCACCTTCAATTTCTCTGGTCAGGTTCTTTTCAGAAACAATGTCGGTTTTTATCTGCAGAAATTCATTGATGCGTTGTTGTGATGCCGCTGCTCTTTGTATCTGGCTTGAGGTCCATCCCAGTGCTGTCAGTGGCCATGTAAGCATAAAAACATACATGATAAACTCTGTGATATTGCCCGGTGTAAGCCTGCCGGCAATAATTTCCTGCCCGCCAATATAAACACAAAGCACTGTACTTAGACCAATCAGCAAGGCAATGGTAGGTGAGAACAAAGCATCAAAGCGGGTAAGCGACAAAGATTTTGATTTATATACATTACTTTCTTTTCTGAATCGTTCAACCGAGTCATCCTCACGGGCAAATGCTTTTAGCACTCTGATGCCCGAAAACGCTTCCTGAACAAATGTTGACAATTGGGAAAGGCTTCGCTGAATTTCTTCTGAACGCTTATTAACAGATGTACTTACAAAAAATATACTGGCTGATAGCAAAGGCATAGGTAGTAAAACCCACCAGGTAAGCCTTTCATTTACAGAAAACATATAACTGATAACCAGCACAACCAGCACCACCATATTCATGAGGTACATAATAGAAGGCCCTATATAAACCCGCACCTTGCTCACATCTTCCGAAATACGTGCCATTAAGTCGCCGGTGTTATTTTTTCTGTAGAAACTTAGGGGCAGTGATTGATAATGCGCGTAAATCTCGTTCTTCATGTCATACTCAATATGGCGCGACATCACAATCAGTGTTTGCCTAACAGCAAACAGAAAAATGCCTTTCAGAATGGCCATTACTAAAATCAGCAATCCATAAACCCCTATGCTTGTGCTGAAAACACCATACATATCGTTCTGAACCCTGGTGTTGTCGAACAGCAGGTAAACATCATACGTTTCTTTTACAAGGTCCAGGGCATGGCGTACAACCTGCGCTGGTATGATACCAAAAAGATTCGATATGATTGTAAAAATTGTACCAAGTATGAGGTACCATTTATATTTAAGCAGAAACTTGTTGAGGTAGGCTAAATGCTTCACAAAAAATACAGGTTTTTATCTCGGCAGGCATACTTTACCCTAAGAAACTATATAAAGCTAACAGCAATTTTTTGAAATTTGTTGCATCTTCGGTTAAAGCCCATGAAAATTATTCTGAGGCAATTCTTTAGCCGTCTTATTTGAAATAGCCTCGTGCAGGTAGTAAACCGGCCACTTCTAAATTAAATTGTTTGTTGCAAAGTATTTTTTTAACTTGTATGCTTCAAATATTCACCCCTCTACTATAATAATCTTAACAATGAAAAACCTTATCAATCGTCGCGATTTTATCCGGCAAGGTGGTGCAGCAGCATTAGGAATGGCACTATTACCCGGCATGATGCGCAAAGTAGCTCCCAGCGACCGTCTGCGAGTAGCCCATATCGGCCTTGGCGGAATGGGCAACAGCCACATGAACTGGTTTGCCGCTTTGCCTGAGGTAGAGGTAGTGGCTCTGTGTGATGTTGATTCTGAACACCTGAACGCCAGTCTCAAAAGCCTGCAAACCAAGCAACCCAATACCAAAGCACAAGGCTATGCCGATTTCAGACATATTCTTGACCGTAAAGACATTGACGCCGTAACCTGCGCCACCCCCGACCACTGGCACGCCCAGGTAGCTATTATGGCTTTTCAGGCCGGAAAAGATGTTTATGGCGAAAAACCGCTATCTTATAACGTAAGAGAAGGCCAGCAGATGCTGAAAGCCATGAAGAAGCATGACCGAATTTTTCAGCTGGGTACCCAGATACACGCCGGCGATAACTACCACAGGGTTGTGGAGCTGATTAAAGCAGGTGCCATTGGTAATGTACATACTGTAAGATTATGGAAAACCGGCTTTCCTCCGGTTTTAGGGCCTGCCAATTACCAGACGCCACCTGCAAACCTTAACTGGGACATGTGGTTAGGGCCTGCGCCTTATTCGCAGTACACGCCTGAGCGCTGCCATTTTACTTACCGTTATTTTCTTGATTATTCAGGCGGGGTGTTTCAGGATTTCTGGTGCCACATTGCTGACGTTGTCTGGTGGGCTATTGAACCTAAAGGACTAACAACTATAAAAGCCAAAGGAGAAGCGCCTGAGGGCATTGGCGATGCACCCAAATGGATTGACATTGATTACCAGTTTGATGGCCTGAAATTGCACTGGACATCTCAGCCACCGGCCAATGTAGCAGGAGCCGAAAAAATGGGGATAGGGGCGTACTTTGAAGGTGAAAAAGGAACCCTGCTTTGTGATTATGGCTCTCGCACTATCACCATCAATGGTGTTGCCATGAAAGATATACCAGAGATACCGGTTACAATTGTCCGTTCTCCGGGGCATCAGCAAAACTTTGTTACGGCTGTAAAGAACCGCTCTTTACCTGAGTCTCACCTGGAATACGCCCGGCAGATGACTATGCCAATGCACCTGGGGCTGATTTCGTACAGATTGGGCCGTGAGCTACACTGGAATGCCAGAAAAGAAAGATTCAGACACGATTCTGAAGCCAATGCAATGCTTTCGAGAGAGTATCGCAAAGGTTGGGACCTGATATAAGTACACATACTTTTTTCATTTTAGCAGAGGGGCTGTCTTGTTGCAAGGCAGCTTCTTTCTTAACAATTTTATATCAGTAAGTTTGACAGAATTTTTACTGATTTATACTACATTGCAGGCATTTGGTACTTCTTATAGTTTTTATTTGCCAACACCCTTATGTTACGCTTCTCAAAAAATTTATTTTTTCTGCTGGCATTAATTTTTACCAGTGGTTCGGCATCAGTTTTTAGCCAGAATGCGAAAAAGCCTTATGTAGTTATGGTTTCGTTTGATGGTTTCAGACATGATTATGTAGAGAAATACCAGCCAGAAAATATCAGGAAATTTATAAAAAAAGGAGCCGCTGCCACCAGAATGCTGCCTTCGTACCCCAGCAAAACATTCCCCAATCATTACACGCTGGTAACAGGATTGTATCCTGAGCATCATGGGCTGGTAGACAATAGTTTTTATGATGCAGGCAGAGACGCCTACTATACCATCAGGCAGAGAGACAAAGTAGAGGACCCATATTATTACGGTGGCCTGCCCATCTGGCAATTGGTACAGCAACATGGCATGAAAGCGGCTTCATTTTTCTGGGTGGGCTCAGAAGCACCGGTAGGGGGCGAATATCCATCTTATTTTCATAAATATGATGGAGTTGTGCCGTATAAAAACCGTATTCAGGCAGTTTTTGACTGGTTGAATCTGCCGGAGGCACAAAGACCACATCTAATAACTGTTTACTTTGACATGGTAGATACAAAAGGGCATGAGTATGGCCCCCATGCACCTGAAACCAAAGCCGCAGTAATGCAGGCAGATAGTCTGGTTGGGATGCTTATGAACGGTTTAAAGAAGATAAAATTACCTGTGGATGTAATACTGACAGCAGACCATGGAATGTATGAAATGAAAAACCAGCCCGAAACCTTTATTTATACCGAAGACCTGCTGGAGGGATTAGATAAAAACGACTTTGTCTTTGTGAATAGTGGTACACATGCCGGTATTTTTCTGAAAAATAAAGGTAGTGAAGATGCTATTATCCGGTCTATTGGTGCCAGGCAGAAGCATTTTAAAGTGTACAAAAGAGCAGATATGCCATCACATCTGCATTTCAATAACCATCCCCGAATCGGTGATATAATGCTACTGGCTGAACCCGGCTATGGGTTTTATTCAAAAGAAAGCCTTACCAAAAAACCCGAGGTCAGAAAGGTTTGGGGGGTACATGGGTATGACCCCCAGGCCGTACCCGAAATGGGAACCATTTTTTATGCGCAGGGGCCACATATTAAAAAAGGAATGAAAATTCCTGAGTTTAAGAATATCCATGTCTATCCATTCCTAGTAACCTTATTGGGGATACCTGTGCCTGCAAATATTGATGGCGATGCCACAGTAGTACAAGGAATTATTAAGAAATAATAACCATTGGTTTATCAGGAGAAAGTTTTTTCTTTCAGGCGTAGGGCTTCTGTTGTGCGCGCTCTTATAGCTAATGCGAGTTCGGCATCGGTTTCAAGCGATTGCCCGTAAGAAGGAATAAGCTTTTGCAATTTGCTTTGCCATTTTGAAGAGGCTTCTAATGCCGGAAAACACTTTTTTATTAAATCGAGCATTATAGAAACAGAAGTAGAAGCACCAGGAGAAGCACCCAGTAAAGTAGCCAGTGAGCCGTCTTTGGCATAGACTACTTCAGTACCGAATTCAAGTATGCCACCTTCTTTTTCGTCTTTTTTAATTACTTGTACGCGTTGCCCTGCGGTCATCAACTCCCAGTCTTCCAGTCTGGCAGTGGGCATATAATCCAGCAATGCTTCCAGGCGGTCTTGTGGCGACTGCGTTACCTGTTCTATCAGATATCTGGTAAGGGGTATATTATGAGCGCCCGCCGAAATAAGTGGCCAGATATTATTCCATTTAACAGAGTGCGGTAAGTCCATATAAGAACCATGTTTCAGGAATTTAGTGGAAAAACCTGCAAATGGCCCAAAAAGAAGGGCTTTCTTGCCATCTATTATTCGGGTGTCCAGATGTGGAACAGACATAGGCGGAGAACCCACACTTGCTTTACCATATACTTTAGCGCAGTGTTTTTCTATTAAATCTGGTTTGTTACAAACCAGCCATTTACCGCTTATCGGGAAACCCCCATACCCACGGCCTTCCGGAATAGCAGATTTTTCAAGTAGTGGTAACGACCCCCCGCCGGCCCCTATAAAAACAAACCGTGCCTTATGATTTTGCTCTTTGTCCGTATCCAGATTCTTTACCTCTATTTCCCATTCGCCGTTGTTTAGTCTTCTAATGTCTTCTACCTCATGGTGGAGATTCAATTCAACGCCATCAGATTTTTCAAGATAATCAAACAAAAAACGTGACACAGCCCCGAAGTTCACGTCAGTGCCTATTTCCATGCAAGTGGCTGCCACTTGTTGTGTTTTGTCTCGCCCTTCCATAATCAGGGGCGTCCATTTCTTTATTTCATCATAATTGTCCGAAAACTCCATGTCTTTAAACAAATGATGCTGACGCAGCGCCTGATATCGTTTTTTCAGATAAGCAGTGTTTTCGTTACCCCATACAAAACTCATGTGGGGTATGCGCCGTATCATCTGGCCCGGGTCATTGATGATGCCTTCCTGTACCAAAGTAGACCAGAACTCTTTGGAGGTTTCAAACGAGGCAGCAATTTTAACGGCTTTATCTATATTGATACTGCCGTCAGGTTTTTCAGGCGTATAGTTGAGTTCGCAGAAAGCAGAATGGCCTGTGCCGGCGTTATTCCAAGCTTCCGACGACTCCGCCGTTACCCTGTCCATTCGCTCAAAGATTTTTATCTTCCAGTCAGGTTCCAGTTTTTTTAATAAGGTACCCAGCGTGGCGCTCATAATACCGGCGCCAATCAGAATAACATCACTTATGCTATCATTACTTGTCATATTTTTAATCGGTTTTTAAAAGAACCTTAAATGGGTATCAGATACCTTCATTACTGTTTCAAAAATACCCCAAATAAAGTGCCTAATGCCTGCACGGCATCATTGATTACTTCCTCGTTTTCTACTTCTATTTTCAGAAACACCCGGCCAGTCTCATCTTTTTGCGAAATACTGTTTATCATGTCTCTGGTTGCCTGTGGGTCTTTCAGGGTTTTACCTAACTGTGCTAAAAAATGAATGCCAGTCTGAATTACCTCATGCGTTGGCTTGCTGCTATTAGTATTGATGGCGGGCTCTGGCTCTGGTTGATTTACATCATCATCACCCGGAAAAGCCGCCGACTCATGGGTTGTGCTTGCGGTAGTTTCATCGGCAATTTCATATTTAATATTTTCTTCAGCATTTTCAGCAACTTCTTCGGGTTCTGTCATCTGGTTGTCTTCAGGCACAAGTGTCTCCACCGAGTCCATAAATTGCCTGAACTCATCTTCACCTACAAAGATGGTGTCTTCTCCGCCGTCAAGTACGCCCTTGGCTATCGCGCCTTTAAATTGCAGTACATCCAGCATACGTTGTTCTATAGTACCTGCGGAAATGAGATTGATAATGGAAACGTTGTTTTCTTGCCCGAGCCTGTAAATACGGCCAATTCTCTGTTCAAGCACTGCCGGGTTCCAGGGGATATCCAGATTAATCAGTAAAGAGGCATTTTGCAGATTCAGGCCCACGCCTCCTGCATCTGTTGATAAAAATACACGGCTTGCAGGGTTGGTTTGAAAGTTCTCCAGTAACTCTTTTCGTTTTAGGCTCTCAATACCTCCGTGCAGGTGTTCAAACTGTATATGCCGTTTTTCGAGTTCTTCGGCTACCAATCGGGTCATCCGTTCCCACTGGCTGAAAACCACCACTTTTTCATCAGAATGCTGCAATACTTCATCCAGAATATTCATTACCTCATCTACTTTGGTATCATGTCTTGTTTTCTGGTCAAGTATAAAAGTGCTGTCGCAAATCATCCGCATCTGGTTGAGTGTCAATATCAGGCGTTTGCGGTCTGTTTCGTTCAGGAATCCTGCCTTTCGCCACCTTGTTACCAATTTGGCTACATTGTCTCCCAAATCATTATGGATTTTTGTCTGCTGGGGTGTCATTGGCACCAGCAGGTTTTTATCCATCCGTATGGGTAATTCAGAAAGTACCTCCTTTTTTGTCCGTCTTAATAATACATCGCTCAGGTTTGCTGCAATCTTGTTCAGATTCTTATAGCCAATAATTTGCCCCGACTCATCAGTTATCTGATGTTCGTTCAGAAAATGATGCATGGGGCCTAACCGGTACACATCTATAAACTGCATAATTGAATACAGTTCTTCCAGCTTGTTTTCAATGGGGGTGCCGGTCAAAACAATGGCATAAGGTGTAGAAATCTTTTTAATTTGCTGCGAAACCTTCGTTTTCCAGTTCTTGATGCGCTGGGCTTCATCCAGAATAACCAGGTCCGGCTCCATCCTGTTCAGCCAGTCAAGGTCATGTGTCATGGTATGGTAACTTACCACTACATATAAGGCATCTGTACTGCGCCAGTAGCGATCTTTGCGCTTTTGCAGGCTGCTTTCTACTACATAAACACTGCTATCGGTAAATCTTTCAATTTCAGCCTTCCACTGGTATTTCAGCGAAGTAGGGCATACCACCAGAACCCGGTTAATACCCAGTTCTTTTTTGTAGAGTTCGGCAGTGGCAATGGCCTGCAGGGTTTTGCCAAGCCCCATTTCGTCGGCTATCAGGCTTTTACCAGCCAGAGCCGCAAAAAAGACACCTTTGCGTTGATAAGGGAAGAGCGATGCCTTTATCAGGTTATTGAAATAACCGTCGTTTTCACCATCAGGAATAACCCGCCAGAGGTAATCCCGTCGACGTATCTTATCTCTTTCGGCAATTACAAAATCAAGGGCATCAGGGTAGCACCTGAAAGTATGGCTTAATGCTGCGGCTTTTTCAAGAAACAATTCAAATACGGCAAAAGAAGCAGGTTTTAAGGTTCCGTCAGCATAAAAATAGGTTTGTGCCAGCGCTTCAAATTCATCTTTCTTATAAGCACCGATACGGATTCTGATCAGTCGGCCATGCCTGTAATCAACATATACCGAGGTATATGCTGGCTCAAAACCATCTTTCATGGCTTTTTTGAAGCCTTTAAGTTCACTAAGATGGTGCATAACCACACTGATATGCTTGCAGACACCGAGGCGGTTCGTCTTGAAATCGAAGCATTCGCAGTAGTTCAGGCTGTCATCTGCACTTCTGATAGCAACTTTGTATGTATTATTGGTGAGGGCATTGGTTACCTGGAAATCGGAGAAGAACTCCCGGTTGCCCACATTGATGATTCTGAATTCGTGTTCATTGTCTTTTCCGAATTGCCTGCGTAATGCCACCTGCCATTCTTCGAGGGTCAGATTATCCGGTTTCCGATGATAGGATATTTTCTTAGGTATTTCTACCTTGCTTTTCTTCGTATCCTTGCCCGGAGATGTTTTTTTAATTGCCATTTCAAAATTGTAAAAAACAGATGAATAGTATTCAAATTGCAACTTATGAATTTTATGGCCGAGGTTATCTCTTGCTGGCCTCTTTGCTTTTTCTAATCATATCTACCGTAAAATCAATTACACTTGTGTTATTCTTTATCAGTTCTTCATAATTGCGGTTTACCTCGTAGTCAAGGTCAAGAAAAAATCCTTTATTTACTTTATTTGGTAAGCGATGCACAATTTTGTAAAGCGGAGTATGGACAATAAATCTGGTGTTGGGCAGGCTAAAGTTATCCCAGGTTCCGGCAAAACTCCCCCATGTTGCTCCGCCTACCTGTTGGCCTATCACTTGCCCTATGCCTAAATCATGTGCCACGTTCATTGTAAAAGTGGTGGCTGAGTAGCAGCCGGGGTCTGTTAGAAAATAAGTTTTGCCTTTAAAGCCCAAAACCGGGTCAGGTTTATTTTTTGAGTTTCCTTTGTTTACCCTATACATAAAACCATCTTTCTGTTTTCTGAACGCCAGCCATAAAAAAAGCGGAGGGCTGATATACCAGGGTTTGGCAATAGAAAAGTAAGCCCCTTTTTTAAAGCCCATAGTATCAATAAGTGTAAAGGGCTTGGGCGAAAGGTACTTTAGCAAGCGGGCAATGTTGGGTATATACCCACCGCCATTGGCTCTGAAATCTATAATCAGGTGTGCTACTTCTTTTTGCTTTATCTGACTGAATCTATGCCGTAGAACCCGCTTGAATTTCAGGTGGCCTAAATCAAACATGTGGCCTCTCATGCTGAACTCTGTGATGTCGAGCATAGCGATGTGATTAACGCTATCAACAATTTTCAGACCCAGATTTGGTCTTTTAAATGCTTTGTAGCGTTTGTCTGAAAACTTATTTATGGCAGGTGTTGGTAAGCAAGCCAGCTTTTTAGTGCGGATACCGGTATCAAATGGCAACCTGTACGTAATGCTTACCGAATCTTTTTCTCCGTATTGCCTTAAATAGTAACCCGGAAAAAAATGGGTAGCGTAATATTCTTTCGCCTCAGGGTTGTTGCGGTCGGCAGAAACCATCATCTTTAACTTGTTAATGAGAAGTCTGATAGGTTCGTTATTTATACTGATAACCTCTGAGCCTCTTATGACAGTTGAGTCTTGCGAGCCATTAATGCTTATGTAGTATTTGTCCTGAATTTTGCGTAGATAAAACGGAACATACTTCACTTTTTTGGCATTGAAACGCTTTTTGTCGAACCGTAGGTTGGTGTGTCCGTCTTCTACGGCGGTCACCAGCTGCCCAATAATCTGGTAGGCTTCCAGATAGCTTAAAGGTTTTGAAATGCTGTTATAGAGCGAGTCATATAATTGGTTATAGGCATCTTTTGATTGATAATAGTACATACCCGGGTGCAGTTTTTCGAATTTGCGTTTCAGGGTAGCCATGTCTTCTCTTACTTCTTCTACCGAAAATACCTGCTTTTGTGCGTGGCAATTCATGCTTAGAATAATAAAAAATACTGTCAGAAGGCGTCTCATTAAATATTTTATAGGGGTTATGGAGCTATAAGCAGGTAAAAGCGGTTTTTGACTCTGAAACTGATTAATGCATATCAGGCCAGCCAATTATCTTACTTTTATTTTATTCTTAATCAGGTCTAATGTAAACTTCAGCACCGTATCTTCGTTGTTCAGGAAGTCTTCCAGATTGGCCTTAACTTCAAAGTCAGGATACAGAATAGGTTTATCGTATTTTTTTGAATCTATGTTGTAGAGAATCCTACCCAGCGGAAGAGAGATTTCAAGCGAGGTGTTGGGTAACTGAATAGTAGAAAACTGGGCTGCTGAGCAGCCGTCATACGCTCCGCCGCAACTCATGCCTACGTAGGTGCCTACGCCCATGTTATGTAGTTTAGAAACCAGCAAAGCCGCTGCCGAAAACGTGCCTCCGTTCATTAATACATATACATTGTTACTGTAACGGAACTCATCATGAGGGCGTTGTTTGCGAGAATATTTACTTTCAAGGAAGCCATCTGAGTCGCGCACGGAAAACTCGGCGCTTAGCCTTGTGGCGGCCTCTCTTGCAAATTTGCCATCATACTTTTTATAGTCTTGTTTCAATCTTTGCAGACTTTCATCTCTGAAACCCAGGCGATAAGCATCAAATGGCTGATTGGTAAAGTAACGTAACAAAAATGTTGAATACTCAAGTAAACCGCCTGAATTGCCACGCAAATCAAGAATCAGGTTTTCAATTTTGTTTTCCTGTAGTTTTCTGAAAATCTTCTTCGTTTCTCCTTCAAAATTAGCCCGTTTCATGTTCTGGAAATCATACATAAACGAGCGTACATCAACCAGCGCTACTTTGCGTGTAGAGTCAATAACCTTGTAAGACACCATACCGGTAGTGTCTTCGTCTACATCAGGGTATCTGGTTTCAAGCATCTTTTCCATAAAATAAGAGTCTTTTGCCTCTATTTTTATGGTTTTTGGTTTGTCGGTGCCTGGTTTTCTGTAACTGATCGTGAAAAAATCCTGTTCACCTTTCCATAAGTAGTATAATTTTCTGAACTCCCTGATGGTATAATACTTGCGTGCGTTTGGGTTTATGCCATCGCCGCTATAAAAAGAATTTCGTTCCAGATTCTCCAGTATTTTCTTTACCGGCTGGCCGTCAATTTCCACAATTTCAGTGCCACGGGTAATCTTCTTATCTGCCGAGTAATTTCTTGATACCAGCAACTGATTATTAATAAGCCGAACGCTGAACGGAAAATATTTGGGTTTTTCTGAAGCTGATGCACTTTTCGTGAGAAGTCGTCTGTCGAGCATCATGTGGGTATGCCCGCACCCGATAGACTGAACCAGGGGTAAAAAGGCAAAATAAGCTTCACGCAAGGTCAGCCTCCCTTTTATAGTTGCCGCAATAGAGTCATAAAGGTGTTTATATTGGTCTTTCGATATGTATTTAAAAGGCGCCGGGTGGTATTTTTCAATATCGTTTTTCAGTACAGCCAGGTCTTCTTTGATTTGCTCACCAGAATAAGATTGGGCGCTGGTAATTGCATAGCAGCAAAGCAGTAAACACGTAAAAATATAACCGGATATCTTTTTCATTGGCGGCCTGTTTTCTTTTTCAAAACTAATTCAAAAAGTTGATTTTTCAAGCATTTACAGCCATTGGCCTTTTATAGAATTGTGCAGCTTCATGCAATAATATAATGAAAATGGCTGCCGTTTATTTTGAATGGCACGTGATATTTATTGCGTGGGAAATGCATATTAACGAGAGGTGAAAGTCAGGGTTTCTGAACAATTTTAACCGGTGCCTGTATGAGAAAAATATTATTTCAAACGTTACGGCTTAGACCGTATGTGTTTTTTTATTAATTTTGTGGCTCATAAAACTCGTTCTTTGAACACCTATGCTTAACAGACGCCTCATACGGATTCGTGCGATGCAAGCCTTATATGCTTATAAACAAGCAGAAGGTGCGAATTTCCAATTATCTTTAGACCTTATTGCAGACGATTTTGCTCCTGATTTGAACTCAATGGAGTTTCAGGACCGGGAAAAATTAGAAGGTTACAAAAAACTAGGTCAGCAACTACTTCAGGAAGAATTTTCACGCCAGAAAGAAGAAGATTTCACAGCCCCACGAGAGGTGGTGATGTCGGTTGAAAAAGCAAAAGATTTTTTTCTGTTAAAAAATAAAAAGGATGTAGAACACTATGCCGGCCGGATGATTATGGAAGCCGAGAAAGTGTACGACTTATATCTGCTTCTTTTATTGTTTTTTATTGAACTGGCTAATCGTGCAGAGGCAGACGAAAGAGAAGTTACCCCATCTAAATTGTCTGACAACCAGATTATTAAAAAACTCCGTCAGGAAAAATTACTTGAAACACAGGCAATCAGACGCAACGTAAGCTGGGGTAGCGAACAGGTGCTTCCTGCCAAGTTGTATCGCGAGGTTCTTCGCAAAAATGCTCACTATATTGAATATTGTTCAAAGAGAAATCATACGCTTGAAGAAGATTTCTCGTTTCTGAAATACATGCTCAAAAATGTAATTCTGAAAAATGAACTTACCTGGGAGTATTTTGAAAAACAGGATTTATACTGGATTGATGACGTTGAAACCCTTAGAGCTGCGGTAACGCACACTTTCCAGTCTTTTGTAGAAGACGGCCGGCTTAAAATTGTAGTTTTAGACCAGGAATGGGAAGAAAGAAAAGATTTTTTACAAACTTTGTATCGCAAGAGCATTCTGGAAGCTAAAGCTCTGGAAGATATTCTGATTCCGAAACTTAAAAACTGGGAAATTGAGCGAATCTCTGAAACCGACCAGATTTTATTGAAAATGGCGCTTGTTGAAATGCTTAATTACCCGAGCATTCCAATTAAAGTTACCATAAACGAAATCATTGAAATAGCCAAAGATTACAGCACGCCGAAGAGCGGCCAGTTTGTAAACGGTATTTTAGACGGCCTTTCAAAAGAACTGAAAGAGTCTGGCAGAATACGAAAGAGCGGAAGAGGAATGTTAGACAATAAATAAGTTGAATAATCCGCTGCGAAAAGATTACCTTTGGGGCGGAAAACTAAATCAAATTATTATCCATCATTAAATAAACCCTCAGGGAAAAGGATATTATGAGCAATTCATCAAGAACTTTTATCTCATTTTTAGTTGGTGTAGCAACCGGAGCTGCTTTAGGTATTTTATATGCGCCAGACAAAGGAGAAATAACCCGCGATAAACTGGCGTATCGATTGTCGAAATACCGTGAGCAATTACAGAAATTTATCAATGATTTGATTGAAAGAGGCGATGAAGTAGCCATGGAAGTTGTAGGTGGCGACAGCACCGCCAAGGCTGAAGGGCAAAAAGTAGTTAGTGAGGCACGCCAGAAAGCAGAGAAGCTATTGGAAGACGTTGAATCTTTAATGAACCAGATAAAGGCAAAGAATTAATTGATTCGAAAATCTTAACATTTCAGAAAATGAAGCAAATATTTGTATCAGTTTGCACGGTAGTCATTCTGGCAGGTCTTAATTTTTCATGTAATCTGGTTGACTCCAAAGAGTCAGCAGGCTCTGCTGCGGCTGATACCGCTGCTGCCTTGGCTAACGCGCCTAAAATTGCATTTGAAGAAGATAATTTTGATTTCGGCAAATTAAAAGAAGGCGATATAGTAGAGCATAAATTTGTATTTACCAACGTTGGTAAAAGCCCTTTGCAGATTTTCAATGTGGGTGTGCAATGTGGTTGTACTGTGGCAAAAAAACCAGAAACTGCTATAGGTGTGGGCCAGAAAGATACCATCGTTGTAAGTTTTAACAGTACTGGTAAGGTGGGTGTAAATAAAAAGTTTGTTACGGTTTACTCTAACGCTAATCCGGCTCAATCAACTATTTCATTTACAGCAGAGGTGCTGGCGAAAGAGGCTAAATAATCTAAATTTTATTCAACAGAAAATATAATAAATAATATAAAATGGTACTCTTACAAGCACAAGGCGGAAACGGAATGTTTTCTATAATAATGATGGTTGGTATGGTTGCGGTATTTTATTTTTTCATGATACGCCCGCAACAGAAAAAAGCCAGCGACCAGAAAAAAATGGTTGAAGAATTGAAAGAAGGAGATGAAATTGTAACTTTTGGTGGTTTGCACGGCAAAATTGTTGCCAAAGATGAAACAACCGTTACTATTGCAGCCGGTGGTGGCGCCAGACTTACTTTTGAGAAATCGTCAGTTGCAAGAAAAAAATAAGAAAGGTTATATAACCCAAAACCGGAATGCCGTTCTGGTTTTGGGTTAAAAACTACTTAGCCGGAATCTTAAATTATATGAATTTTAAGACACTAGTCTTGTGTTTTATTGCTGCCTCTGTATATTGGCTGCTCAATGCCCTCAACAAGTCGGGTTATACAACCAGAATTAACTACCCAATCGATATCAGGTATAACGATTCGCTCTATATTCCTGTAAGCCCATTGCCCAAAACCATTAAAGTGAGTGTGTCAAGCACCGGATGGAACCTGCTGAAAGACAATTTCTTTTTTAATGTATCTCCGTTAGAATATGAAATCGTAAACCCCGAGCTTCAAAACCATTTAGACACGGCAGTGCTTACAGAAAAACTTACCCAAAAACTCCGCAATACCAAGGTAAATTTTGTTAGTACAGATACGCTGGTTTTTAATTTCGAAAAGAAAATAAGAAAAACCATAGTATTGAAAGTAGACAGTATTGCCGTTGACCTGGAGAAGAATTTCGTAATAGCAAGTCTGATAAATGTAACACCAGCCGAGATTGTTATTGAAGGCCCGGCTTCGGCTGTTAATGATTTAAAAGACACTTTTTATCTGAAAGTGCCTGCCAGAAATCTGGCCATTAATTATGATGATAAAATCAGAGTTCCTCTTCCCCGGAATCCGATGCTAAAAGCCAGTGCTGAAAAAGCTGCCGTCAGTTTTGAAGTGGCCGAGTTGCTTAAATAGTTATGCTGTCTCACTTGTAAAATCCGTTATTTTTTTTCAACTTACTAAGCAGATGTTTGTAGTTTTTACAAGCATCCGGTAAATTATTTGTTTAAAGTCTTAAAATTCATTGAACAATGCCATCAGAAACCGCTCGACGCTCGCAATCAACGCCTCTGAAAGATGCCATCGAAGGGTTTCTTAAAACTTTCAATCTGAAATCAAAATTCAATGAAACTTATCTGGTGGCTTTCTGGGAACGCATGATGGGTAAAATCATAGCTTCCAGAACCAAAGAAATATACGTTAAAAACAGAGTGCTGTACCTTCGCCTTGAATCTTCCCCCCTCCGGCAGGAACTTTTTATGGCAAAAACCAAGCTCATTGACCTCATTAATAAAGATGTGGGTGAGTCGGTTATTGATGACGTTATATTTTTATAGGATAGCTTAAACTTTTTTTTAGTTGGCTAATGTTATGATGCAAACATTACTACTCTAAAACACGCTGCAGGCAGGCTATGAGCAAAAAGAATATACTTGTCGAAAATGAGCGCAACCGTCAGGACCTTGGCTTTGGTACCAAATTTACTGACCGCCGCAAAAGGCTTCTCAAGGGCGATGGCCAGTTTAACGTAAAGCGAAAAGGACAGTCTTTTGAAGCCTGGCTCAATATCTACAATCGTTTCATTACAATGCAATGGAAAACCTTTTTCCTCATTGTGTTTCTGGTATATATCTTACTTAATTTTTTATTTGCGGTAGCGTATTATTTAATAGGGGTAGAACACCTTATTGGTGTTAACATGACCAGTACGCACTCGCAGTTCTGGGATGCATTCTTTTTTAGCGCTCAGTCATTAACTACCGTAGGTTATGGTCGCATTTCGCCCGATGGATTCATTGCCAGCTGGGTGGCAAGCATAGAGTCTATGATGGGGCTTATGCTTTTTGCAATTGTTACGGGTCTGTTGTACGGGCGGTTTTCAAAACCTAATCCGCGGATATTGTTCAGTAAAAACCTGCTTGTTTCTCCTTACCTGAATACCAATGCAATGATGTTCAGAATTGTAAACGAACGAAGCAACCAGCTAATTAATATGGAAGTAAGCGTAGTATTTTCAAAAATTGAGCAAAAAGAAGGCAGGGCTAACCGGAAGTATTCTGGTTTAACGCTTGAAAGATCAAAAGTAAATTTTTTCCCGACTAACTGGACGATTGTCCACCCACTTACTGAAGACAGCCCGCTGTATAATGAAACACCTGAATCTTTATTGGCAGGTGATGCCGAATTTATGATAGCAATTCAGGGTATTGATGATACCTTTGCAGACCCTATTTACTACAGACATTCATACACAGCTAATGAAATGGTGTGGGGTGCCAGGTTTGCATCAATGATTGAATCAGGTGAAGAAGATGCCTATATACTGGATCTTAAGAAAATCGGTGATTATGAGCAGGCCGAACTGAATTATTAGCATATCTTAAAATTGACATTCATATTTGAAATCTTTAATTGTTCCCCCGGTTTTAGGTAAAGGTGATAAAGTGGCCATATTAGCTCTGGCTAGTAAGATTGACCCGGCGGATATCCAGCAGGCCATTGAATTTATGCGCGAGAACTGGCAAGTGGATATTATAACCGGCGATTTAGTAGGAGCGGCATATTTTGATTTTGCCGGTAATGACAATATCCGTGCAGCAGATTTTCAGCAGGCACTTAACGATTCATCAGTCAAGGCCATTTTCTCGGCACGAGGAGGCTACGGCAGTTCCAGAATTATTGATAAGATAGATTTCAGTCTTTTCAAACAGAATCCAAAATGGATTGTCGGTTTTTCTGACATTACTGCGGTTCATAGCCATATTCAATCACTTGGGTTTCAGAGTTTGCATGCGCCCATGCCTAAAACTTTCATGAAAGACAACGCCTCTTTGAAGTCGATTGAGCCATTTCTTTTTGGTAAAGAGGCCATGTATGAAGTGGCAGCGCATCAGATGAACAGAACAGGTGAGGCAGAGGGGCTTGTAACAGGAGGAAATCTGTGTCTGCTGGCGCATTTGATAGGGTCTGCGTCTGACATCAACTATGACAATAAAATACTTTTCATTGAAGACGTTGGCGAATACCTTTATAACATAGACCGCATGATGGTGCAACTGAAAAGAGCCGGAAAACTGAAGAAGCTGGCAGGCCTGATTGTGGGGTCTTTTAATGATTTAAAAGAAAACAATGAACCTTTCGGTAAGGATGCCTATGAGATTATTGCTGAACACGTGGCCGAATATAATTATCCTGTTTGTTACGGTTTCCCCGTCGGGCATGACATTGCAAACCGGGCTCTGGCATGTGGAAGGGCTGCCCAACTGGAAGTGAACGAAATTGGAGTAAGGCTTTTATTTTTAAACTCATAATAAACAAAACCATGGAAATACTCTCTAAAATTCTGATTGGTGCGGTTGCTTTAGAGCACGTTTATATATTGTATCTTGAAATGTTTGCCTGGACAACCAAAGGCCCTAAGGTTTTTGGCTCGTTACCTAAAGATTTATTTCCTAAAACTGTAACGTTAGCTGCCAATCAGGGCTTGTATAATGGCTTTCTTTCGGCTGGCCTTGTCTGGTCGTTGTTTATTACCGATGCGGTATGGAGTAAAAATGTGGCTTTTTTCTTTCTTGGCTGTGTAATTGTGGCGGGTGTTTATGGAGCCTTTTCTGCCAGCAAACGTATATTTTTTGTACAGGCCCTGCCCGCAATTCTGGCATTTATTATTACCTGGCTTGCCTGATTACACGGTAAAAAATCAGTATTTTTCTTTCTTTTCCGGTCTTGTTTTAAAGTTAGCTGGCCTGTTTATAAAATTTTATCGATAGGCTTCATAGCTACGCTATTATTTCTATATTTGCATAACAGTATGCTTGCATACTTTATTTAACAATGACCCCATTCAATAAAATACTGGAATCTGTCGAGTATCTGGCTGATGATTTGTCTGCATTGCAGGACCCCGTTTACATCATTGGCAGTTCGGCTCTTGTACTGGCGGGAGTACCTTTAGAGATAACCGAAGACCTTGATTTACTGACATCTGCAAGAGATGCCGACTTTCTGAAGAAACGCTGGCAAGCCAGTAAAATAGACAATTATGCACCTAAAGACTCAGACAAATTCCGTTCTCGTTTTGCGAGGTTTCAGTTAGGCGGCGTTTGGGTAGAGGTCTTGGGCGATTTGGAAGTTTGTAATAATAACCAATGGCAAAAGTTACGGGTAAATCAATATGCTGAGCTAAGCATAGGCCAATTAAAAGTAAGAATACCTACGCTTCAGGAGCAGGAAAGGGTTTTCCGGCTGTTTGGGCGTTCAAAAGATTTAGTAAAAGCAGATTTAATTTTAAAGCACATAATTCAACCTGACAATGGAAATTAATTATAGAATTGAAAACAATGTGGCGATTCTCAGCTGGAACATGACCACGTCGCCCATGAATGTACTAAATGATGTTTCTATTCCTGAATTTGAATCACATCTAAAAAACGCTTACGCCGACCCCGAGGTAAAGGGTATAATTATTACCTCAGAGAAAAATGAGTTTATAGCAGGCGCAGATGTGAAAATGCTTTTAAAAAATAACGATAAAGACCCTTCAGAAACTTATAAATTTTCGCTCGACTTTAATAAGATATTCCGCACACTTGAAACCTGCGGCAAGCCGGTTGTGGCGGCCATTAACGGCACAGCGCTGGGCGGAGGCTATGAGGTGTGTCTGTCTTGTCATTACAGAATAGCTTTAGACAACCCCAAAGCACAGATTGGCTTGCCGGAAGTGCAACTGGGTTTATTGCCCGGCGGTGGCGGAACACAACGTTTACCACGCCTGATTGGCATGGAACCCGCCTTGCTGCTGATGGTTGAAGGCAAGCGCATAAGCCCTAAAGAAGCCTTAGGTTATGGTATGGTAAATGATTTGGCTGCCACCAGAGAAGAGCTTATGGAAAAAGCCATGAAGTGGATATTAGCGAACCCGAAAGCCATACAACCCTGGGACGAATATGATAAAAAAACGGGTGCCATTAAAGCGCGAGAAAACTATAAGGTACCGGGTGGTAATGTGCAGTCACCAACGGGAATGCGTACCTTTGCCGGTGGCACAGCCATGATTATGGATAAAACCAAAGGGAATTATCCGGCACCGATTGAGATACTTTCTTGCGTTTATGAAGGCCTGCAGGTAAATATTGACAGAGCTATTGCCATAGAAGTACGGCATTTTGTAAAAGTTGCCACCTCAAGAGAAGCCAAAAACCTGATTGGCGTAATGTTTCTGGGCAAAAACGAAGCCGATAAAGGTGCAAGTCGCCCGAAAGATATTCCTAAAACCGAGGTAAAGAAACTTGGTATATTAGGAGCCGGCTTTATGGGTTCGGGCATAGCTTATGTATCGGCAATGGCGGGTATTGAGGTAGTTTTAAAAGATGTGAGTATTGAAGGTGCCGAAAAAGGAAAGGATTATTCACGGTCTTTAGTACAAAAAGGGATAGAAAAAGGTAAAACCACGAAAGAAAAAGGAGACTTGCTACTAAGCCTGATTCAACCAACCGACAAAGCTGCAGATTTAAAAGGTTGCGATTTGATAATTGAGGCTGTTTTTGAGAACCGCGAGTTGAAAGCCACCGTAACACAAGAAGCAGAACCCATGCTGGCAGAAGGTGGCGTGTTTGGCTCTAACACCTCAACTATACCTATCTCAGGCTTAGCAAAGGCATCTGCCAAACCGGAAAACTACATTGGTATACACTTTTTTTCTCCGGTTGATAAAATGATGCTTGTAGAGTTGATTCGTGGTAAGCAAACTTCAGATTATGCAGTGGCATTAGCCGTCGACTACGTAAAGAAAATCAGAAAGACACCTATCGTGGTAAATGATTCAAGAGGTTTTTACACCTCTCGTTGTTTCAGTACCTATACTAGCGAGGGTATTTATCTGCTAAAAGATGGTGTAGACCCGGTTCTGATTGAAAACGCAGGCAAATATGCCGGAATGCCGGTAGGGGCTTTGGCTGTATCTGATGAAGTAGCCCTTGACCTGGCTCTTAAAATTACCAGGCAAAGTATTGCCGATGGCGCTTTAACTGAAAGCGATGAAACTTATCAGGCTATCAGATTGATGGTGGAAGATTTGGGCCGGTTGGGCAAAAAGAATAAAAAAGGATTTTACGAGTATCCCGCCGATGGTAAAAAATATCTTTGGGATGGTTTGGCTGAATATTTCCCTGTATCAGATGCGCAGCCTGATATGGATGAAGTGAAAAAGCGCCTGCTTTACCGCCAGGTGGTAGAGTCAATCCGTTGTTTTGATGAAGGTGTGCTGACAACAAAACTGGATGGCAATATTGGTTCTATTCTGGCCTGGGGATTCCCGCCTTACGCAGGCGGCACCCTCAATTTTCCAGAATTTGTAGGCAAAGAGACTTTTATAAACGAATGTAACCGGTTAGCCAACACTTACGGAGAGCGATTCAGGCTTACACAAAAACAA
Source organism: Emticicia sp. TH156 (assembly GCF_002855535.1). Lineage (NCBI taxonomy): Bacteria > Pseudomonadati > Bacteroidota > Cytophagia > Cytophagales > Leadbetterellaceae > Emticicia > Emticicia sp. TH156. Next base: position 499,534 of record NZ_PKRS01000002.1, on the reverse strand, counting down.
GAAGAATTAGTTAGGAACTTATAATTACGGCGTTGTACCAGCTGAATAAAAGAACGATAAATGTACGAAAAGAGGTGGGCATATAAATCTGTCCCTGATCAACAGGTGGTTAAAACGTTAGCCGGGCAATTGAATATTGATAATACCCTGGCTAATATGATGGTGCAGAGAGGTATCTGTAATTTTGAACAGGCAAAAGATTTTTTCCGTCCGCAACTGTCGCATCTGCATGACCCATTCCTGATGGCTGATATGGATAAGGCAGTTGCTCGGCTGGAAGCAGCCATTGAAATGAACGAGAAGATACTCGTTTACGGTGATTATGATGTGGATGGCACCACGGCAGTTGCGCTGGTTTATGGTTTTTTAAGTACTTTTTACCCAAACATTGAATACTATAACCCCGACCGTTATCTGGAAGGATACGGTGTTTCATTGCAGGGTATTGAGTTTGCCGCACAACAGGGCGCTTCTTTAATTATTTGTCTCGACTGTGGTATAAAAGCGCAGGACAAAGTAAAAATAGCTAAGGAGCAGTTTAAAATAGATTTTATTGTATGTGACCACCACGAGCCGGATGAGAACCTGCCTGAGGCAGTGGCTGTGCTTGACCCCAAACGCAAAGATTGCGCGTATCCTTACAAAGAATTAACCGGCAATGGAGTGGGCTTTAAGCTTTTGCAGGCTTATTGTGTCCGAAAAAATATTCCATTAACCAATCTGTATCAATTTATTGATTTAAGCGTAGTTAGCATAGCGTCTGATATAGTACCAATTACCGGCGAAAACAGGGTTCTTGCCTATTATGGTTTAAAGAAACTGAACGAAAACCCGCAAATTGGACTAAAAGCATTGAAGAGTGTGGCAGGTTTCAATAGTAACATGAGCATTGAAAATGTTGTGTTTGTATTGGGGCCGCGCATAAACGCAGCAGGCAGAATAAAGCATGCCCGTGATGCCGTAAGACTGTTGTTGTCTGATAATTTTGATGAAGCGCTTGCTTTTGCCGAAGAAATACAAAAACATAATACCGAACGCCGGGGCCATGATACCCGCATGACCGAAGAAGCCCTGGCTATGATTGAGCAGGATGCCTGGCTGAGCAGTACTGCCAAGAGTACGGTTCTGTACAGAGAAGACTGGCACAAAGGCGTAATTGGAATTGTAGCCAGCCGCTGTATTGAAAAGTACTACCGGCCAACTATCATTTTTACTAAAACCAAAGAGGCAATGGCTGCTGGTTCGGCACGTTCTGTAGCCGGATTCGATTTGTACTCAGCTTTAGAAGAGTGTTCGCATCTGTTAGAGCAATTCGGTGGGCATAAGCACGCAGCGGGTATGACGCTGAGCATCCAAAATATTCAGCCGTTTCAACAGGAGTTTGACAAGGTAGTAGCCAGGTATATAACAGAAGAGCAACAAACCCCGGTAATAAATGTAGATTTAAAAATCCGACTGGCAGACATCACCTCTAAGTTTCATCGGATAATAAACCAGATGGCGCCTTTCGGGCCTGAAAACATGCAGCCTGTTTTTGTTACAGAAAACCTTACACTGAAGTACACGCCCCGTATCATGAAAGAAAAGCACCTGAAACTGGAGCTTCTGGAAGAAGATACCGGCGCTGTCTTTACGGCTGTTGGTTTTGGTATGGTAGAAGAACACTACAGGAGGCTGACACAACAGAAATATTTCAGAATTGCCTACCAGATTGAAGAGAACACTTTCAATAATAAAACAACTTTGCAGTTAATGCTGAAAGACATTAAGTATTAGAAAATCATAAGAGGGACAGCCCTGTGCCGTCCCCTTTTACTATGCTATCTTCTCATAACTCTTTAGTGCATCTAATACTCTGCCTGCCTGTTGAATATGGCGTTCATTGTGTGCAATGATAAATTGAAACACATCGCCCAGTTTTAATTTTATAAATTTGCCAATTGAAATAGGGATTCGAATCGCATTCAAATCTACCTTTCCGGCTTCTTTCAGATAGCGGAGCAATGCTTCCTGTTGATTAATGAACTCGGCCATTACTGCGTGTGCATTCAGGTCAGGAGGGGGTATATGCCCTTTAAGTGCTTTGTACTTTTTGGTGTTTGATGGCCGCATCATCCGGGTAAAGTAGCGGCCCAGCCAACTGCTCTTAAAAGTACCATCAAACGGTTTTTCCTGATTTTCTCTAATGCCTTTTTCAATTTGTGGCAGGTAGTATAAACCGTAACTGTTCAGGTGTTCAAAACATTGGGCAATGCTCCACCCACCATTATAAGGCGGCTTCAATAAGATATCCTCATTCAGGTTCTGAAAAGTGTTGATGGCTGCTTGCAGGTGGTTTTCTACCTCGTTCTCCAATTTTTCCAGCCATTGTATTTTATCAACTTTCTCCATGTAAGCTATTTTGTTTTCTACTGCAAAATTCAGCAGGCCAGACTTCTTATTTCTTGGTATTTACCAATATTTCTAAATTTTTATCCGGTTAATAAACTTGCTGAAGTTGGTGGCATCCATACCCAGATAATTGGCCAGATACTTATGTGGCACCAGCTGCAAAATATGAGGGCTGCGTTTCAGCAACTCCATAAAGCGTTCTTCGGCTGAATAACATTGCAATTCAACCAGTCTGGTCAGTAAACCAGACAACGCGTGTGCAGTTCCCTGTCTGATAAGTGTTTCAATGGCGGGTCGGCTTTGCATCAGTATCTGTAGCTCGCTTACAGGTGCCCGAAGAAAAACCGAGGGTGTCAGGGTTTCATAAAAATATTTTGAGGGCGTTTGCAATAGCAATGAATCAAGCACACCACCAAACGACGGACAATAAGTAAAAACCAGTGTTGCCTCCCTGTTTTGCTCGTCAAAATAATACACTCTCTGCACGCCATCCATAACAAAGTACAGATGCCTTTCTTTTTCGCCCATAGCAGTTAACAGCTCTTTTCTTTTAGCTGTGAAGGGCTTCCAGTGTGTCGCAAACTTCTGCCAGTCAGCATCAGATAAAGGGTGGATGCCTGATACCAAATGCTTCAGTTGAAGTAAAGCTGTTTGCATGAAAGAAAGGGGTTTGGATGTTACGCCAAATATAAGGCTCTGACAATGATTTAATAAATATTAACAAGATTTATGAAGAAAAGACGTTAGTTTTGCAAAAGAAACGGCTGAATAGCAAGAGATGATTTTACGTACTGAAAACCTTATTAAAAAATACGGGCAACGCTTAGTTAACAATAACGTAAGTTATCAGGTAGCACAAGGTGAAATTGTGGGGCTGCTTGGTCCTAACGGTGCCGGAAAAACCACTTCGTTTTATATGGCCACGGGTCTGGTAAAACCCAATAGTGGTAAGGTTTGGCTTGATGACCTGGATATTACTGCCCTGCCTATGTACAAGCGTGCCAAACTAGGTGTAGGGTATCTGGCACAAGAGCCCTCGGTGTTCAGGCAATTAACGGTTGAAGAGAATATCCTGGGTGTGCTGGAACTGGCAAAACCCGGCATGACAAAAGCAGAGCGAAAAGAGAAAACCGAAACGTTGCTGGAGGAGTTCAGCCTTACGCATGTCAGAAAAAATAAAGGAATTGTTTGTTCGGGCGGCGAACGCCGACGTACAGAAATTGCCCGCGCATTAGCTGTTGACCCCAAGTTTATATTGTTAGACGAACCCTTTGCAGGGGTAGACCCCATTGCCGTAGAAGAGATTCAGGGTATTGTTGCCAAGCTCAAACACCGTAATATCGGCATATTGATAACCGACCATAACGTAAACGAAACCCTTTCAATTACTGACAGAGCCTACCTGCTGTTTGAAGGTAAAATTCTACGTCAGGGTACAGCCGAAGAACTGGCAGGCGATGAACTGGTACGAAAGGTATATCTGGGCCAGCACTTCGAACTGAAACGCAAAATTTAAACCGTTTTCTAAGAAGATATTCTTTTTTCAGGCATTGAATACCTAATGTTTTATTTAAAATAAATTCATTTACCGGTACTTGTATAGGAACCGGGAATTTGCTAATTTGTGTCTTCATACAATCACTTAAACAATTTTTAACTATGGCTAATCCGGTATTTTCGGAAAAAACATTTACAAAGATTGACCTTACTTATAACAGTGGCGAGGTCATGACAGTACAAAGTACACTCACCAAAGTAGGTATTTTGTTATTCATTCTATTGGCATCTTCGGCAGTTTCCTGGGTGGGTTTGCTAGAAGGCTGGAGCATTGCCCCGATGTTGATACCCGCCGGATGCATAGGCGGCCTTCTGTGTGCCGTTGTGCTGGCGTTTAAAAAAGAATGGGCACCGCAGCTGGCACCTACTTATGCTTTGTTAGAAGGTTTAGCTATTGGTGCAATTTCTGCCATTTTTCATCAATTTGCTCTTATTGCGGCAGGTCTTACTTTCGGAGTTGTATTTGTTATGTGGGTATTATATAAAACCGGTATCATTAAAGCTACCAGAGGTTTTATGGTTGGTGTGGCCGCAGCTACCGGCGCTGTTTTTCTGTTGTATATGCTTACCTGGATTTTAGGTATGTTCAGCATCAGTATTCCATATATTCATCAAGGAGGTACCATCGGTATCATCTTCTCAGGCGTGGTTGTAACCATTGCTGCCATGAATCTGATTATCGATTTCCACCTGATTGAAGAAGGAGCACGTATGCAATTGCCAAAATATATGGAGTGGTATTCAGCCTTCGGACTAATGGTAACAATAATATGGCTTTATTTAGAGATTCTGAAATTATTAGCCAAGTTGGCGCGTAGATAATATCCAGTAATCAATATTTTATGAAAGCCTGCCTTAACCGCAGGCTTTCAATTTTTGTGCCGTTTTAATATGCACTTTCAGTAGTTTCAGGGGTATTAGACCCAGGTCGCTTAATAGGTATTTCAATTTTTTTATCTTTAAAATAGTTAACCGCATTGCTGTTTGATAAATCCCAGGATACCCAGTTGTATCCCTTTTGTTTTTTCAGATAATAACTGATTCGGTTATTAAGCCTGTCGGTATCAAATTGCTTATTAAACTGATTATGTATCCTGCTGCTTTCTTCTATCTTGGACCTGTTTTCATACAACAAAGGAAGTGTCCGGTCTGAGAGCGTATTCAAATAATAGTAATCAAGGTCTGCTGCTTTTTGGGTAGATAGGTTATACTGCACAATCATGCTGTCCCAATCAAATAGTGTAAAACTTACCAGTGTTAAAAGTAAACCCCAACAAGCCTGTTTGAAAGAATGCAGGATTGTGTATTTATGCTTGATTTTGAGCCAAAGTAAAATTAAACCGATAGTAGTAATTAGCAGTAAGAAAATTACGACTATGCGACCGTGAGCGAGCCCATAATTGGTAATATACTCATAATTGCGTAGTAAAACCGAGATAATCAGGAAACCGTTCTGAATAATCCATACGTAGGCAGCCACAACAAGCCACCGGTTGCCGGGCAGGAAATTGAGCTCATTACGGAAGTAATAGATTAGAATAAATATTGAAAGTACAATGCTTAGAATAAGCAGGTAGGTTCCCTCATGTACGAGTTTAGACAACTCATGCGCTGATTTTAAGTCTGCTCCCAGATTAAACCACAGGAATTTTATGTCAATAATGTTAATGATAAGCAGTAAAATGTTGACCGATACAATTAGTAATAGCGCAGTGCTGTATTCATTAATTGCCGATTTTTCATTGAGTTTTTCCGGGGCAGCAATTGTTTCAGGTCTTTGTTTGATTTGGTAAAGATTATTTACGCGGCTCCAGTTAAACAATACACTGAAAATAAAGCCGGCACCGAACAGAAGAAAGATGAAATGGCCTATCGAAAAATCAGTAAAAAACCTTTCTATGGCCCCAAAAAGCCAGGCAAAGGGCGTTGAAACTATGTCACTGAAAATTGGATTGGCTGTTTTAAAAATAAGCAAGAAAACCGCAAAAGCAATAATAGGAATCAGTAACAATTGTGCAATGCTGACCGATTTGCCCAGAAGCTGATTCTTATTGTTTAGCTGGTTTTTGGTTTCGGCAAGCAGGAGAAGGGGTTCAAAGGTTGTTATAAGCAGGTTTAGTCCATACTGCCATAAGGCGCCACCAACACTTGTAAGCTCACGCCGGTGTATAAAACCTGCCAGAACCAAGAAACATAACAAATGCACCAATATACTGAGGACAGAATTATAAACAATTACCATAGCACCTGTCAGCAATGCCATAGCCAAAGTAACACGCAAGGGTATGGTGTCAAATTTTATTTTGTTATAAAAGGCCAGCAAGGCAATGAGTGAGGTATTGAAAAGCAAGAGATTGATGCCGAATTTCTCAAGCCAGAAAAAATAATTAAAAACGGTGGTAAGTATTACTACTGATAGTAAACGGAAACTTAGCTGATTCATAATTTTAAAGTTAAAAAGTTCTTTGTTTTGCAAAGTGAAATGGTAAAAAAAATTAGGTTCCTTTAATAAATTTCTCCAATTCGTTCAGGTGTTCGTTAAAAGCCTTTTTGCCTAACTCGGTTGCCGAATAAACGGTATTGGGTTTGCGGCCTACAAATTCTTTTCTAAACGAAATGTAATTAGCTTCTTCCAATGCGCGTAGGTGCGTGGCAAGGTTGCCGTCAGTCAAAGACAATATCTCTTTCATGGCATTAAAAGAGACGTCGTCATTCACCATCAGCACCGACATAATGCCCAGCCTGGCCTTGCTTTCAAACGCTTTATTAAAATTCTGAAGTAAATTCATGTTAATTACCTGATGCAGGCGCTTTTAGCCACCTGGCACCAAAACTATTTTCTATCATATCTGAAATACACCACTAATCCATAAATAATGTGCAAGCCACCAAACCCAATTGCCCAGAACAGTAAATTCCATTTTGCCAAAAACAAAGCCACAATACCCAGAACAATCTCACTTATGCCCAGATAAAAAGTATCATGAACGGTATATTTACTGGCATTTACCAGCGCAATGCCATAAAAAACAAGTGTGGTTGGAAAACAAAGCCAGAAAAATCCGTGATACAGCAACCCCAAGCCGAAGATACCTCCGGCAAATAACGGAATAAGCATGCTTGTCAGCAAGCGTTTTGAAGTAGACGTCCAGACATCCAACCCTTTTTTACGGGCTTTTCTTACAGTAAAAAACACTCCTGTTACCAGTGCAGACACCAACACAAGGGCTGCGTCAAGCAGCAGTGCCGGAATAATCTCTTGCCTGACGGCCGGGTCAAACAACTGATATAATCCATCAACATGAATTTTCTGGTGTGCATACCAGGCACCTATTAAAGCACAGATACCGGCTGAAATACCGGAAAACCCGCTTAAGGAAAGAAACTTGGACGATCGTTCCATCAGAGAGCGTATTTCCTTCAGTTGTTCAAGGTGCTCGTTCATAGATTAGCTAAAATTTTAGGCAAAAATATAATAATTCCGATAATTGCAGCGCAAACTGAAATGATTAAAACTGCGGCTGCTGATAAATCTTTTATTTTACCGATTAAAGGATGGTAACCTTCCGAAACAAAATCGCATAGTTTTTCTAACGCGGTATTAAAGGCTTCGGCCATCCATACCAGTCCGATTGATATAATGGTAGCTGACCATTCGGCAAAACTTAGTTTTAAGAGTATGCCACTTAAAACTACCGCAACCGTTGCCAGCAGATGAAACCGGGCGTTGTTTTCCTGAAGCAGCACTTTTACACCCTTAAAAGCATATTTAAAGCTTTGCAACATTTTTGGAACGTTCATAAGAGGCAGGCATCAACAGATTTAATGAAACATATAGCACCATAACCACCAGCGAGAAAACCATTGTGGTTTGTATAGCCAGCGGATTTTGAAGCTCATGGATTGATTTTCTGAACAAAAAAGCAGGGTTGGTGAACAAATCCCAGCTATTGAAACGGATATACCGGCCCAGATACAAGCCAAACCCAGACAGCACCACACTTGAGAAAACTATCGCCCAGGCCCATATTCTGCCTGTTAGCTTTTCAATAATTTCGTGCGCCACCAGCAGAGAGTAAAGTCCGGTTGCTAAACCTGCCAGCGCAACAATGAAAAAACTAACGGCATCAAACCACAAAAGGTGCAACTGCGACTCTGTAAGGTGAATCAGGTCAGTAATTATATAAGGCGAATTCGGAAAAAACAATAGCCAGAAACCGAGGCAGCTGTAAACTATAGTCTGGCTGAAACGAAATGATGCATGTGGCAAAGACTGATACCTGCGAGCAACCAGAATAAAAAATAATGGAACCCAGGCTAAAAACAGATTCCAGAGTAAGTAGATGCCCCTCAGATGATGCGTCTTTATTACACCAGCCAGTAATAATACAGAACTAAGCAATGTCAGTAATATCAGGCTTAAAGTCGGTCGACTGATATTAAATGCTATTGTAATTTTTTTAGATGCCATGAGAATAAAAAAGAACTTTGTAATGCAAAGTAAATTTGAAATTTGATTGTTTCCAAATTATGTGGCAATTTTTTTGTTTCAATTTAAAAAATTGATTCAGGCGAGCCTTTAAATGCACAAAAGCCGGGGTTTTGCTCAGTATGCTGCCTTAATCCAGAATAAATGTTATAAATTAGAAACTTTTATAAAGCCTGATTGGGTAGGTGTTGAACAGAATAAGATTGGGTAGTGTTATTGGTTATCAGAGAGAACAATTTTTTTATGTCGGAGATTAGTTTTGATTATAAATCAGAGTTGGTTAAAGTACCCGAAGAACCGGGGGTGTATCGTTATTTTGACGACAACGGAGAGGTTATTTACGTAGGCAAGGCCAAAAATCTTAAAAACAGAGTAACTAGTTATTTTGCAAACTTTAACAGGCACGACCGCAAAACCCGCAGATTGGTAGTAAGCATAAGAAAACTGGAATTTACTATAGTGCCTACAGAGTTTGATGCACTACTGCTTGAAAATACACTCATAAAACAATATCAGCCGAGATACAATATTTTGTTGAGAGACGACAAGATGTATCCCTACGTTTGTGTTACCAATGAGCGCTTCCCAAGGGTAATTACCACACGTCGCATGGAAGACAGGTCGCGCGGGAAACTCTATGGCCCGTTTGTGAACTCAAAAGCTATGCACGCCCTGCTGGAGATGTTCAGCCAGCTATATACCATCAGAACCTGTAACCTTAACCTTTCGCAAGACAACATAGATGCCAGAAAGTTTAAAGTGTGCCTTGAGTATCATATTGGTAATTGTAAAGGCCCTTGTGAAAACCTGCAAACCGAGGCTGACTACCTGAAAGAGATTGAACAGGTGCATCATATATTGAAGGGGAATCTGGCGCCTGCCAGGCAGTACTTTGAACAGCGCATGCAGGAGGCCGCGCGTAAGCTGGCATTTGAAGAAGCGCACCAGCTAAAACTGAAACTCGATTTTCTTCAGAGTTACCAAAGCAAGGCAACCGTTGTTAATCCTTCTATTAAAGACGTAGATGTGTTCAGTATTACGTCTGATGAAACCACCGCCTACATCAATTACCTGAAAGTAGTAAATGGTACCATTATTCTTACCCAGACGCTTGATGTAAAGAAAAAACTGGAAGAGACTGATGAAGAAATACTGGTTATGTTTATTGTTGAGCTGCGCCAGCAATATGAAAGCACCACAAAAGAGATTATTACCAATATACCGGTAAGTATCGATATGAAGGCAGATATTGCGGTACCACAGATAGGTGATAAGCGCAAGCTGCTGGATATGTCATTAAAAAACGTGGTGTATTTCAGAAAAGAGAAAGCCGAAAGAGAGGCCATTGCAGCCAGTGGCGCTACCAACAAGCGAGACCGTGTGCTGGTAAAAATGAAACAGGATTTACAGTTAAAGAACCTGCCGCGCCATATAGAGTGTTTCGACAACTCAAATATACAGGGTACCAATCCGGTTTCGGCAATGGTTTGTTTTATAAACGGACAACCTGCGCCCAAAGAATACAGGCACTATATACCCAGAACAGTAGAAGGCCCGAACGACTTTGCCACTATGAAAGAGGTGGTAACACGGCGTTATACAAGGTTATTGGAAGAAAAAACGGATTTGCCTGATTTGATTATTATTGACGGAGGAAAAGGGCAATTGTCTGCTGCCTGCGAAGCCCTGAAAGAATTGAGCCTGTATGGCGAGATTCCGATTATCGGGATTGCCAAACGACTGGAAGAAATTTATTTTCCGGAAGATACGCTTCCGCTTTATATTGACAAGAAGTCTGAATCGCTGAAACTTATTCAGCGCTGTCGGGACGAAGCTCACCGTTTTGGTATTACCCATCACCGCGACCGACGCAGTCAGAGCTTCCTGATTAGTAGTTTAGAAAGTGCTCCGGGTATTGGTAAACTTACGGCCACCAAGGTGCTGAAACAATTCAAGACCATATCAAACATCAAGAGTGCCCCAGACGAAGAGCTGATAAAACTGATTGGCAAAGACAAAACCCACCGCATCAGGGAGTTTCTGGCCAAAGAAAGCTGAATCTAATGTTGAAGACTGTCATATATCATTCCAGATACATCGGCGAGCGCTTCAACACCTTTTTTAACATCCGTAAGTTTTCTTGAGAGGATAACCAGTACATATTTACGTCCGTCTGGCAAATATATAATTCCGGAGTCATTTTGTACCCCTGTAATAGAACCAGTTTTGTGGGCTACTTTTGCGGCGCCGGGTAATCTGGCAGGTATAATCTCGTTGAATTTCTGGTCGAGTAATATTTTTATCATGGCCTCAGAGTCTTTCCTGCTTACTACCTCTCCCAGTGCCAGTTTCTCAAAAATAAGCATCAGGTCATAAGCAGTTACGGTATTGTTCATTCCTGATTGAAAGGCTTTGCTGTCTTCTACCCCGCGAAGCACCTGTATATCATTAGCCCCAAGCGCACGCATGGTAGCATTGGCATTTTTAGCGCCCACCAAATCAATGAGAATATTGGTAGCCAGATTACTGCTTACAATAATCATCTGGTAGGTGAGGTCGTAGATAGTCATTTGCTGCCCTGTTTTCTTGTACATTTCATCAGCACTGTCGTCACTTAAATCCAGTTTAAACGGGCTGCCATCTACAGTACTTTTAAATTCATTTTTTACCAGGATAGAGTCTGTCAACTTAAATTTTCCGGCTTTGGCCTGCTTAAAGATTTCAATCATAACCGGGGTTTTCATGGTACTTGCTGCATGAAAGCTCTCTTTCTCGTTTATGAACACTGTTTGCCCGGTTTGCAGGTCTTTAAATGCCAAAGCAAATTCTCCCTCAACCGGGTTTAGTCTTGCCAGAATGGCGTTTTTTAATTGTTCTGATTGTGCAGCAGACTGCATAGCAAAAGCAAGAAATAGCGTAATGAAACAGAAGTTTTTCATAAAGGGTAAATCAAATTGTCAACAGATAAGGCTATACCTGCAATTTAAGAGAAAAATGCTGAATTGATAAAGACTCAGATGTGTAAAGGTGTGTTTTTTGTAGAATACACTCCACAAAACTGCTTCAAATCTGGTAAAACCCGCTTTGGCAAATGTTTTTTTATTTTAATAAACAAACATTTAAAGCCATGATAGTTGTATTATTTATAGTTACACAATTTATAGCCATGGGGTGTGTGTCTGCCTATGGATTGCATCTGGAAAGAGAAGAGCAGAAACTTTACAGAGAGAATATGATGTCTAACAGAAAGCAAAGAAAACCGTGACAGTTTTATCAGGCTCCTCAAACATAAACCAAGAATAGTGGTATTGTTGCAGCCAACTCAATATTTGGCTCCCAATACCACTTTTGCTTTAAATTCCAGTTTCTCGCCATTCGTGTTAAAAAGCTCAGCCAGAATAATATAATATCCTACTGGCGCAAGCTCATTATTGTAACTTTTTCCATCCCAAACAATCTGGTCATTTACCCCCAGAATCTGGTTTTGTGCCAGTTGTTTCAGCATTCGTCCGTTTGCATCAAATACATATAAGTTGGCTACAAACCCGGTTTGAGTAAGCTGAAATTTTAACTGAGCAACATCATCAGAGCCGTCTCCGTCGGGGGTGAAAACCTCAGGCTCAATCATAAATGTATTGCTTTCAGCAGCGCTTTTATACTGCGAATTGGCATAACCGGGCGTGGCGTAGCCATCAGAGGCCGCTGCCGAATGCCAGTTAGATGGTAACGAGGACGGTAGGTTATAATCTGACTTCTCTAGCGATACGCCCGCTTTATTGTCAATCAGCCCATGATGCATTGTTTCTGAGTAATCAAACCTGTCGAGTACTTTTCTCAATTGATTCAGTAAAACAACCGTGCCTTTTTCATTAGCAAATGCGGGCAGGCTTTCCATCTCCAGTATGTGGCTTGCTATTGTTTTGTAATATTGACTACTAATGACACTTGCATTGCGGGTTAAAACCAAAAACTGACCCGGCATCAAAACATAATTAGTTAAAGTGATAGGTTTTATATTGCCCACCGTGCCTGTATTGTCTGCATTGGCCAAAGCCCAGTTTTTCAGACTAATAAATTTGTTGCTCCGGTTATAAATTTCAACAAAGTCTTCGCCTCCGCTACCGGGGTTAAACAATATTTCATTCAACACCACATCGCCAGAGTCAGCCTCACTTACAATGCCTACCTGCAAAGATGCCTCTTTCAGTACATTACCAGAACAGTCTGCAACATTTCTGGCAGTAAGCGTATAACTTGTTTTAGTTTGCAAATCAGACTGAAAAGTTAGTGTTACTGAAGTATTTGCCGGGCTTTCAGTGACAATACTCTTTATTTGAACGGATTTATCGACCGTGTAGGCCAACTGACTAACCGCAGAAAGGCTATCCAGTTTTTCATTGAAAACGAGCTTTATCTGTTGGTTGTTGAGATATTCATAGCGTTGCAAAACAGGGGGCGTTAAATCAGGGCGGGAAGCCTTAACTGAATTTTCTTTGCCCGGTGTTCCTTGCAAAACGGCTTCGCTTGAAACCCAGTTTCCAGTTTCTACACAGGCAAATTCTGTATCAATCATCTCTAGCGAGAAACCCTGTGTTTTACCTGTAGAATACCATTTGCTGGTATAAGTAACAGAAAAAACCGTTCTGTTACTGTTGGTTTTTAGTGTTAAAGTAGTACCTGTATTCAGTAATGAAAAGCTACTCAGGCCTACGGTTCTTCCGATAGCCTGAAACTCCGACACGTTGTTGCGGTTCGTAACAATTACATATTCTTTGGGTTGGATGATAAAATCAGGGAAACTGACAGTGCTGTTGTTATAGCCTAATACAAACTGGTTAAGGTTAAGCGCTTTGCCTGAGCGGTTATAAAGTTCAAGATACTCTTTTTCAGGCAGACCCTTAGCAGGGGTAGGGTCTGCCATAATTTCACTAATAATCAATTCATTGGTCTGCTGAGCCAATGTGGTGTTTATGAAAAGTAAAAGAATGCAAAAGGTGCAAATCAGTATCGATCTGCACCCGGGCTTGGCGCATGTCATGTCACAGCGTAAATAATCTATGTATAAATTATTTAGATTCTTCTTTAGGTTTAGCAGGTGCTACCGCTTTTGGTTTGGCTGCTGCTGTTTCAGGTACGGCTACTTTCGGAACAACCGGAGCCGGCGCAACTGAGGCTTTAGGGGCATTCGCTTTTGCAGTAGGTGCTGCTGGTTTTTTTTCTTTTTTCTTCTCTTTTTTTACTTTTAACACGGCATTTTTAGCAGCCTTTTTCTCTTCTTTCTTTTTCTCTTTTTCTGCCTCTTTATTTACTTTAGCAATTTTTTTTGCTAGCTTTTTTGCAGTCTTATCAATGGCTTTTTTGATTTTTTTACTGGCAGAATCTCCGCTGATAATATTGGCAAGTGCAGTTGAGATTTCAGAAACCTTCTGTTTAAGATCAGTTTTCATAATAATTTTATGAGATTGTTTAATTAATTTACAAATACAACCAAAGCAATCAAAAAAAACAAAAAAAATGTGTTAAGTTTTGCGGCAAACACTAAAATATTACTTTTGAGCCTGTATTTGTTGATGTTTTATGCGCTAATTACGATTGGATTCGTTTTTAGAAAAACTACTGTTGTTTTTATGGATTTAGAATTTGTAACCGAAGATATCTTAAAGCTTTTGATTTCGGCAGGTACGGGCGCGATTATTGGTTTTGAAAGGGAATATCATAGTAAATCGGCCGGGTTAAGAACCATGATTCTTATTTGTGTTGGCTCTACACTCTTTACTCTGGTGTCTATCAAATTGGGTTCTGACCCATCCCGCATTGCTGCCAATATTGTAACCGGCATTGGGTTTGTGGGTGGCGGAATTATATTCAGAGATAACTCTAGCGGGCGCATTACGGGCATTACTACTGCTGCTACCGCCTGGGTTACGGCAGCTTTAGGCCTGTGTGTAGGCGTAGGCAAAGACCTGTACGAAACAGGCTTTTTTGCCATGTTGCTGGTTATTTTTACTTTATATGTATTGGTGCCTTTACAGGTGAGAATTAAACGAAGGAACCTGATACGTACCTACAGAATTGTTTGCAAGTACACCAACGGAACGCTCAGGCATTACGAGCATTTATTTGAAAAGTTTAATCTGGAGGCAGAAAGAAATATGCAGACCAAAACTAACGACCGTATCAGCGGTACCTGGACGGTGAGGGGTTCAGAGAAAAACCATGAGAAGATAATTAAAAGCTTATTGAATGACCCCGATATTATGGAATTTGATTTTTAGATTCCAACCTTTTTTAGTTAAAGGGTATCCAGACAAAAACTGTATAACTATGAAAACCTTGTTAATGCACATTCTCAGCATTTTGTTTGTCACATCATGCGAGACAAACATACCTGACCCACAGCTGAATGAAATAAACGGTAGATGGAAACTGGTAAAGATTGGAGCAGGTTTTCCGGCGCCGGGCAGCCCATCTGAAAAAGTGCCGGAATATGAAGAAATTCTTGAATTTAACGCTTCAAAAAAGTCTTTTACCCGTACTAAAGATGGCAAAGTGGTAGAGAGGTCAACCGTAAGTATGCGTGTTGACGAAAACGCAAGTATCAAACGCGATATGATAGTTTTTGAAAATACTAAAACGTATTCATACCTGTGGTTTACCGAAACACCCAAATACCTGGTTTTGTACCAGAGCGCTCCGGTAGGAGCCAGGCTGGCAGACGGCAATCTGTTTTTTTATGAGAAAATAAAGTAATATTTTCAATTATGATTCTTATGTCATAAATTGCAGCCGGAAATTAACGTATCAAGATAAATTATGGCAAAATCATCTGCTCCTCAACCGCTTCCAAGCTGGTTTATGTTAGTGCTTTTTATACTAATTATGACTATCCTTTGGGTTTTTGGCGATTTGTTTGTCTTTATACTTGGGCTGTTGGTTGTGGGCATTACATTTGCTAATGGTTATAACCGCTCTCATGCCGACGAAGGACATCACTGATACAAGGGCGGTTCATCCGCCTTTTTTATGTCTTTTAGTCAATCCACTCTCAATCAGATTTGGTGAATGCGTAATTGCATTGTTTTGTTTAAACCGCTATTTTAGAATACAATCCGCATTCATTCATGAAAGACCTTACAGGTACTCATCTAATAGTGCTTCAGCTTGCTTATCAGTTCGGGCAAAAAAACTGATGTTGCTTATATGTAGGCTTAAAAAGAAGGTAAATATCCCAAGTTGATGTATCAAGGAATTTCAACATATAACCAATGGGGGCGTTAATAGTTGTTTAACAGGTATGCAGATGTTTACTTTTAAATCAGCGGGCACACAAATGCTTTGAATCTCCGCCTCTTCGCGACTGAGGCTGCCCATAATAATCACCACTACAATAACTGGTACATCAAAAGCAAATCACAGTGGCTTGTTTACCTTACTAGAGTTATTCGCGTTATGGTCTAGTTAAAATCAGTTTCCCCCATTTTTCAAGTGTAGATACCAGAAATTCAAGATTGATTGGTTTACTTATGTAATCGTCCATGCCGGCTTTGATGCATTCATCGCGGCTTTCCTGAAGTGCGTTGGCTGTCATGGCAATTATAACGGGTTGATGAATGGATTGCTCTCTTATGCGCCGGGTAGCGGTTAATCCATCCATTCCCGGCATTTGCACATCCATCAGAATCAGATCAAAGTGTTTGTTGGCTATGGCTTCGAGCGCTTCAATTCCATTTTCTGCAAGGTCAGCTTCATAGCCCAGTTTACTCAGAATTTTTAATGCAAGTTTCTGGTTCATGATGTAGTCTTCAGTAACCAGTATATTCATCGGATATTTTGTGGCAAAATCTGCCGACAACTTTTGTGAAGGTGAGCCCTGTGTTTTTTCATTACCGGCAGGAAAATCCTTAGACAAAATCTGGTTATGTATATTCCGGCAAAGCACATGAATTTTGGCGGGTTTTATCATAACCGAGCAAAATAAATCTGGATGCTCTTTATAGAATGTATCTGAAATTGAACTCAGCAGCATGATTGGCATTTTGGGCGCTTTCTGTTTTATCTGAAGGGCAAGCTGTATGCCATCTGTATCTGGCATTTGCATATCAGTAATAACAATATCGAAATCATTATGGCCATTTATCAGACTTAAGGCTTCACGGGCAGAAGACGCAAGCGTAGGAAGCATGTGCCAATACTCAAGCTGCGCCTTTAATATGTTTAGGTTGGTCTGGTTATCGTCTACAATTAAAATCCTTTTACCTTTCAGTATATCCAGGTTAAGGGGCAAGGTGGATGTCTTCACAGTGCTTATTTCGGCTTTAATAGTAAAGGTAAATTGGGTGCCTTTGTCTATTTCGCTTTGCACTTGAATGGTGCCGCCCATCAGGTTTATCAGTTTTTCGCTAATGGCCAGCCCTAGGCCTGTTCCCCCATATTTTCTGGTAGTGGATGAGTCAACCTGCGAGAAGGCCTTAAATAGTCGGTCAACTTTATCGGCAGGAATACCAATGCCGGTGTCTTTAATCTGAAAGCCCAGTTCAACCTGATTGTTCTGTTTATGAATCAGATACACTCGCAAAAATATTTCTCCCTGATGCGTAAACTTAATGGCGTTGCCAATAATATTGAGCAGTATCTGCCTTAGCCTCAGATTATCACCAATTAATTGTGTGGGCACATCCAGGTCAATCTGGTACAATAAATCTACATTAGATTTGGCAACCCGCTCGGCAAATATGTCAAGCACTTCTTCAATACTGTGCCTTAAATCAAAGTCTTTGCATTCAAGCTCCATATTGCCGGATTCAATCTTCGAGAAATCCAGGATGTCATTTATAACCGTTAACAGGCCATCACCACAAATCTGAATTGTATCGGTATAGTTTCTTTGTTCTTCGTTCAGCTCGGTTTCTTCCAGCAAAGACGCCATGCCAATAATGCCATTGAGAGGGGTTCTTATTTCATGGCTCATAGTGGCCAGAAAAGTACTTTTAGCAAGGTTGGCTTTTTCAGCTTCCTGTCTGGCTTTCAGTTCTTTTTCTGTTAATTTTTTCAGTTCGGCAGTTCTCATTTCCACCTGCTCTTCCAGAAAGGCATTCTGTTTCTGAATGTGGTTAACCCTGTATTTATAACTTATGTATGCCACACCCGCAATAATCAGGGCTAGTAATCCCCGGAACCACCAGGTTTCCCAGAAGGGGGGAAGCACTCTGATAATGACAGAAGTGCCTTCTTCATTCCAGACTCCGTCGTTATTAGAGGCTTTTACTCTGAAAGTATAAGTGCCGGGGTCTAGATTTGTATAAGTGGCCAGTCGCCTGCTTCCGATGTAATTCCAGTTCTTGTCGAATCCCTCCAGTTTATAGGCATACTGGTTTTGTTCAGGTAAGATATAATTTAAGGCAGAGAACTCAAAAGTAATTACCGATTGCTCATAGTTAAGTATAATTTTTTTGGCTTCACTAATGGATTGTTTCAAAGGAGAACCGCTTTCCTTGCTTATGGGTACCGATTTATTGAAAATCAGGAAATCGGTTATGTGAACAGGCGGAATAAATGGGTTGTCTTTCAGGCTATCAGGGTAAAAAGTGTTAAGCCCGTCTGGGCCGCCAAAGAACATTTCACCGTCGGAAGCCTGATAGGCCGAGCGCAGCTTAAACTCGTTGCCCTGCAGGCCATCTGATATTCCATAATGCCTGCGGGTCTTTGTGGCAGGATTAAACTTGGTGATGCCTCGGTTCGTACTAATCCATAACACCCCATTTTTTTCTTTTAAGATAGCATTTACTGAGCCATTAGACAGCCCGTCTTTTTCTCTGTATGTTTTAAATCTGCCTGTTTTTTTATCAAATAAGCTAAGTCCGTCTACGGTTCCTATCCAGATATGGTCATTATCGGCCTCTATTATTGTATTTATATTGTTATTTGCTACGGTGGTGGTATCTGTGTTTTTGTGGGTATAGTGCGTAAAAGTTTTTGTTTTTAAATTAAACGCATCAAGCCCGTTTTCAGTACCCACCCATAAAGTACCCGAGTTGTCTTCATACAATGCTTTTACGTACTCGCTGGCAACAGTATTCTGGTTTTGGGATCATGCTTATAATTGGTGAAAGTGTCTCTTTGCGGGTCATAGTAACTAAATCCGCCGGCAAGAGTCCCCAGCCAGATACCCCCGTCTTTGGCTTTAATCATGCTGAAGACGCTTTCTGACGACAGGCTACCTGGGTTTTTAGGGTCTGGCATGTGGTGTTTAAATTTTCCGGTTTTTTTATCCAGAATATCCAGGCCGCCCATGTACAAGCCAATGGCAACCTGATTCTGATTTAATTCTAAAACAGATACGACGTGGTCGGAGTTAATACTGGTGGGGTTGCCGGGCTGTTTTCTGTAAGTAGTAAATGTTTCATTTTGTTTGTTAAAATAACTTAGTCCGCCACCGTCGGTTCCCAGCCAAACATTACCCTTGTTGTCGCCGGTAATGGCAAGCACACTATTTTGTTGTAGCCCTTTTTTGGCCGTACCTTGTCTGTAAAGCTTAAATTTTCTGTCAAATTTTGGAAAAAAATTAACTCCCCCTGAAAAAGTCCCTACCCAGATGTTCCCCAGGTTGTCGGTATACATACAGTAAACTGAGTTATTACTAATGGTTTTAGGGTCATCGGGCTGGTATGTAAAGGTTACAAATTCTTTGGTATGAATATCCCAGATACTTATTCCACGGTTTTCTGTGCCAATCCAGATATTCCCTTTTTCGTCTTCCATAAAAGACATGATGTCGTTATGGGCAATGCCTTTCGGGTTTTTGGCATTATATTTAAAGTGTTCAAATGTTTTATCTGTCAGGTTATACCGGGTAACACCATTCCCCAGTGTACCTATCCATAAGTTGTTTTTCGAGTCTTTAAAAATAGTTCTGACATGGTTGCCCGCAATGCTGTTTATATGCTTGGGGTCGTTAAAGAAATGCTCAAATTTGTGGGTTTCAGGGTTAAACCTGTTTAGTCCGTTACGAGTAGCCAGCCATAGCCAGCCATCCTTGTCTTCTTCGATATTGTATATCAGGTCATCTGTCAGGCTGTTTTTATTGGCGGGGTCATGTTTAAATTGTTTGTAGGTGCCGTCTTTAGTATTAATTTGAAATAGCCCGTCAGCGGTGCCGAGCCAGATTCTTTTTTTGCTGTCCTGAAAAATATCTTTTGAATTTACTCGTGTATTCTGATTGAAGAAGTGTGAAAAATTCTCTTTTTTGCGGTTGAATCTATCAAGACCTGCCGAGGTGGCAACCCAGATTGTTCCTTCGTGGTCTTCAAGGATGTCAAAAAGATAATTATCATTGAGGCTGAGGCTGTCTTCAGATGAATGCTTGTAAACGATGAAGCGGTAGCCGTCATATTTGTTCAGACCTTCGTCTGTGGCAAACCACATGAAACCCTTTTTATCTTTTAGAATTGCGCTGATATGGCCCTGCGACAGGCCGTCATCAGTAGATATATGCTTAAATGATGGTTTACGAATTTGCCCGATACCAGTTACAGATTTTATCAAAAGGAAGCAGCAAAACCACAAGAAATTACATTTCATAAATTATTAATTAGAACTTAATCTGTTGCTTCTAGGGTACAGCAAAGTCGGAAGATATATCAGGGAAACAAAACAAGGCAGAAAATTAAGAAATAAAAAAATATATTGAATTTTTTATAGAAAAAAATAAACAAAAATAATGGAGTTTGAGGTAAAGGCTATGTTTTGCCAACTTTTTGATTGCATAACCCATTGATAGATTATGAATATTTGAGAGGGGTTTTAACATTTAGAAAATCAAATAGTTTGCTTGTTATACCAATAAAAATTAAACCCGGATATTGTTATGGAATTGGTGCCTATCAGAGAGTACATGCATGAAAATGAAGAATTTAAAATAGACGACGAATGTACAGAAATAGTTGAAATGAGTGTTGAGTTTTATGAGAAAGTTGGGTACCATCCACCCTGGATATGCTATTTTGTTATGGAAGAGGGAAAAATAATAGGGAGCGCCGCCATTAAAGGTAAGCCAATTAATAGCACTATTGAAATTGCTTATGGTACCATGGATGGTTACCGGAACAGGGGGGTGGGAACCGAAATTTGCAGATTATTGGTGGAGTTGTCAACAAGAACAGATGCATCTGTAAAAATTACAGCCAGAACTTTACCGGAAAACAAATTTTCCTGCCGGGTTCTTGAACGCAATAACTTTTTATGTATTGATGTAGCGAATGACCCTGAAGACGGAGATGTGCTTGAATGGATGCACCGCGACTCTCTGTAAATGGCATACGCGCTCATATTTAGAGTTGTTAAAATGATTGAAAAATCCTTTTTTTAGTGTGGGTTATCCTAACATAGCCGTATGAGGTATGGCTAATTTTGTGCTTCACCAAAATCGTTTTATGTACACCTACACTTTATTTTTTCATTCATTTTTCCGGTGGCTGGTTTTAATCAGTCTTCTAATGGCTATTGGCAGCAGTATTCATGGGCTTATAACGGCACGCATCTATAGTAAAACAGATAAGCTTTTACGCATTGCGGTTAATACTATTTGCCATACACAGTTAATAATCGGATTCGTGCTTTACTTTGCGCTTAGCCCAATAACTGGTTTTTTTATAAAAAATGGTGCCGGCGGCAATGACGAAATCCGTTTCTTTGGTATGTATCATCTGGCATTGATGCTTGGCTCAATAGTAGTAGCAACTATAGGCAGTGCGTTGTCAAAGAAAGCGGTTTCAGACACCCAGAAGTTTAAAACCATTGCCATTTGGTTTTCATTTGCTTTGATTCTTATTCTGTCGGCTATTCCGTGGTACAGGCCACTGTTCAGAAACCTTTAAATCGATTACTAATGTTTGAAATTTTTAAAACATCGTTGGGCAGGTTAAGAGTACTGGCATTTATTGAGGGGGTATCTTTTTTAGTGATATTGTTTATCACCATGCCTTTGAAATACCTGTTACAAAATCCTGAACCCAACCGGGTCTTTGGCATGGCGCATGGCGTTTTGTTTATACTGTATGTACTTGCGGTTGTTCAGATGAGAATAGAACAAAACTGGAGTTTCAGTAAGACGGGGCTTGCTTTGCTGGCTTCTGTTATCCCATTTGGCACTTTCTGGGCCGATAAAAAACTATTTCAGAATAATTAAAAACTATTAAACCATAGCAAATTGGCCTTAAATCGTCAGATAAAGTCTTTCAGCGCCGAGCTTTACAATAGAAACTTCATGAAGAATAATGAGCAACTGAGGTCCATGCTAATGGCAGGCTCTGAGAAGTTCTTTATTGTGCGTGTGGAAGAACTAATAAGGCTAATGAGGCTTCCGGTTCCTCCCGGCAGGGTAGAAAACCACACCTTTATCTATCTGACGGAAGGGGAGGCAGTTATGCGTATTGGAAGCGAGACTTATAAAATTGTAAAAGACCAGTGCCTGATAGTAGCCGCAGGGCAGGTTTTTTCATTTGATAAAATAGATATTAACCAGGGGTATCTGGTTAATTTTAATCACGACATCTTTGCGGGCAGTGTCTATAAAAGTGCATCGCTACGTGAATTTGAGTTTCTTACGGGATGGAGCAACCCAAAAATAAGCCTGAATGCTGAAACATCGGTTTTTGTAAACAATTTGCTGGGCAGGCTTCTTAAAGGATACCAGAAAGACGGTTTACAGAACAGAAGCATTATTCAGGCATACCTGCTTGCTTTATTGCAAGAGTTAAAAACCGAATATGGCAATAACAATCAGGAGCCACAAACAAAAACGTGGCAAATAGCCAACCAATTCAGAGAATTGCTTTTTACACACCTGAAAAACAAGCATCTGGTAAGCGAATATGCTGAGTTATTAAACATAACGGCCAATCACCTCAATAAATCAGTAAGAATGGCAACAGGTAAAACGCCTACCCGATGGATAGATGAAGCCATTGTGCTGGAAGCAAAAGTGCTTTTATACCAGAGTGGTCTTTCAATCAGTGAGATTGCCGTCGAGGTCGGGTTGCTTGATCAGTCTTATTTTAGCAGGGTTTTTAAGAAATATGAAGGTATAACGCCTCTTCAGTTCAGAAAAACAATAGAACGCCCGGAAAGAAATAGTTAGTGAGACAAAATTATTTTTAATAATTAATATTCTGCGTTATCGTCATAACCAATTGACGCGAAGAATTCAATTACTTTATCGGTATGTTCGCCCAGGTCTTTTCTGCCTTTTACAAAGTGTTGGAGCAATAAGTCGGGCAATTCAAGTTTTTCTTCTATTCCACTCAATGAGAAGGTAGGCTCGTCTTTTTGTTGTTTAGTTAAGAAAGCTCTGAAATTATTAATGTTGGGCATTTTTGTCTATAACTTTTAATATGATGCTCCCAAATATAAGACAATCAATTGAACAAAATTAAAAATGCTGTATTTATTAATTTTTCTTTAAATAGGTGCAGTTGTCAGGGTTTCCGGGCTGCCAGCATCATGTGGGGGCTCAATGCCAACAATGAGCGGTCATTTTCTGTTATTTTCAACAATTCCATCAATGCATTTTTTTTTGCCGGGTCAGCTCTGTTTTCAAAGTATTTTTTATCAAGCCATACAATGCCTTCAACTGCGTGTATGTCAATCGTTTCAAGGCCGGAGTCTCTAAATTCCTGCAACAGTTGGTCCGAGCGATGATAGAATGCCTCCGCTAAAGAGCCAGGCATGCTTTCAGGTGGGGTGTGTATCCCTGACAGTAATTCCTGCCGACACATATCCATAAATCCGGGTTCGTGCATAAAACCATTCAATAGGCCTGCAATGGTAGACGCCGCATAATTAATGGCAAAGCCCAGTATTATGCCTTTTTTTTTCAAGACCCTCCCTGCTTCCTGAATAGCAGCAATCCGGTCTTCTCGTTTCTGTAAATGATACAACGGTCCGTGGAGAATAACCACATCGGCAAACTCATTGGCAAATGGCAATTTTCTTGCTTCGCCCAGATACGCTTTAAAAGGCTTTTTGAGGCTGGCTGCCTTCTTATTTGCCTGCTTGATATGCTTCGGCACCGGGTCTATCAGATGCACCTGGTAACCAAGACCCGCAAGCCATTCTGAGTAGGCCCCAGGCCCTCCGCCTACATCTACTATGGTGCCTGCATTTGGTATATAACGCTTTAGCAGTTCTTTGTTGCGTTCAAACTCCAGAGGCCCCAGACCTAATTGAAGGCGGGCTTCTTCTGATGTTTGGGTATAGAAATGCTCGATTTCAGAGCTGATTAATCTGTCGGTACTCATCGCCAGTACTACTATTACTTCTTAAAGAATGTTTTTTTTAGTTTGGGCGCAAAAATATGAAATATCAGCAAGAAATTTTATTGATAGTTAATATTGCATACACGGGTAGTATGTTATTTTTTACTACTTTTAATAAAAGTAAATAAACGAATAATCGTCATGAAAAAAATAGTAGTAGCAACAGATTTTCAGAGCAGCTCAGAAGATGCCTTTGCCTATGCAACGTATCTGGCAGAGCAGTTTGAAGCCGAATTGGCTCTGGTGCACGTGTATTTTCCTATCGTGTCTACCGACCCAAACATGCCTTATGATAGCATAGCGCCGGTATCGCTACAGGAGGAAATGATTCAAATCTATGAAACCCGATTGGCTGAAACACTGGCCTCAATACCGAACAAAACCTTAAAAACTTCAAGTAAGTTGATAATTGGTAGTGTTTCTTCGGGTGTTTCAGGTTATGCCGAGGAAGTAGGGGCAGACCTTATTGTGGTTGGCAGAAACCATGAAAGTTCTTTCTTTGAAAGACTCATCGGAAGCAGTGCCTCAGACATAGTAAAAAATACGAGTATCCCGGTTTTGATTGTTCCTGCAGCCAGCCATAAGCCTTTCATTAAAAGCATTATTTACGGAACCGAACTGGAGAGCGATGAAAAAGAAGTGCTGGCCAAGGTTTTTGCTTTTGCTAACCAACTAAAAGCCAGAGTAACGCTCACTAAAATCAATGTTGCTTTTGAGCCTGATATTCAGGATGATAAACAAATGCTGGCTGATATAAAGGAAAGTTTTGCTGAACAGCATTTCTCGTACGAAATCGTAGATGCTTCTTTAGTAAGCGAAGGTCTTCTGCAGGCGGCACATAAAACCGATGCAGATTTACTGGTTATAGCAAGGCACCATCATAACTTTTTATCTCAGTTAGTGAATCCGAGTAAATCAAAAGAAATTATAGGTAAAACAGATATACCATTACTGGTGTATGACCTGGAAGCATAAGCAAATAGATTACAGCAAAAAAGCTACACCGTAAGTGTAGCTTTTTTGCTGTTGGTGGGCCCACCTGGGATCGAACCAGGCACCTACTGATTATGAGTCAGTTGCTCTAACCGAATGAGCTATAGGCCCTAAAACCGTTGTGGTTTTGTGGTGCAAAAGTAAGCATTAAGAAACAAACTTCAAAAAAAAATCTTTAAAGTTCATAAATGCTTTCTCTTATTCAAGTATCTGGCAGTAATATCCATTGGTAGTAATAAGGCTGATAATCCGTTCGTTAGATATCCCTTCACCTTCAATTCTCAGTATTTTGTCGCAGTCCTCCAAATCAAAATTAATTTTAAAATACGGAAAATGTTTCGACAAAATCTCAAAAATTGCCCTTGCCTGTGTTCTTTCCTTAATATTTGTTTTAAAAACCTCAACCATTGTTTTTACCATTTCGTTTATGCACTTATTGCCAATTCTTCAATTTTTAGCAGGGCTTTATCCCAATGTTCTGCCATCATATCATAGTAATCATCAATCATGTCAGACTCAATTTCCAGCAAAGTTTTGTTTTCCTTTTCAGTGAGTTTGTAAGTTTCGTGTGTGCCTATCCAGGGTTTTGCTTCTTCGCTTGTGGTATCTTCCAGGTTGTTTTTCAAAAGCCCGTCATATTCAACAGAAATGATTTTATATGGTTCTTTCATAATAATCCGGCCAAAGATACCTCCACCAGAACCATCAGTAAATATTACTTTACTGCCCAACTCCCAGTCGGTAAGTGCATGAGACCCCGGGCTGAATATATCCATCCAGATTCTGCCGTATTTATCCTTCAGCAGCACATCCCAGATTCTCTCTTTTGGTGCTGCTATTTCAATAGATTTGCTTATTACTTTCATAGTCGGGTTTTATAGTTTTAAAAAATTACACAACAAAGCTAAGGAACATTTATTGATTCCCGGGGTGCTAAAAAAGTCATTTGTGGGGGGTGTTTGAGACATTTTTTTCTTATTTTTACAAAAAAAGACTATGATACGCATAGGTATATTAATACCCAACGATTACCGGCTATTAAGTGTTGCAGCTATATTAGACGTTTTTGAAGCTGCTAATAAGGTTTATGAGGTAGCGCAGAAACCACTGCCATTTGAAATAAACCTGTTTCAGGTAGCCGATGCACATCAGCCTGTTTTAGAGGTTTTTCATGGGCATGCTGTCAGCAAAGCAGACAACAGTAGCATTGTTGACTTAATTCTTGTGCCTGCATTCAGTACCGACAATATGCAGTTTACCATAGGCAAAAACAGAGCGTATCTGCCCTGGCTCAATGGGCAGTTTCAAAAAGGTGCCAGAATTGCCACTTTTTGTACGGGTGTATTTCTGCTGGCAGCCAGTGGTTTGCTTAACGGGAAGGTGGCTACTACACACGTTGATGCCTGTCCTGCGTTTTCTGCGGCGTTTCCGGAGGTTATACTGCGGGGCGACAAAACCGTAACACAAGATGGCCGCTTGTATACCAGTGGTGGGTCTACCTCTACTTTTCATCTGTTGCTTTACCTGGTTCAGCAATACTGCAACAGAGATGTGGCTGTTAAAATTGCCAAGATTTTTGCTATCGATATGGACAGGCAACGGCAATCTTATTTCAGTACTTTTCAGCCTTTGCGCAACCATAACGATACCCTGGTGGCAATGGTACAGCAAAAAATTGAGTCAAATTACCAGGAAGCTGAAACCATTGAAGAACTGATAAAAGATATACCCTCAAGCAGAAGAAACGTTTTGAGGCGTTTTAAACAAATAACAGGCATACCGCCTATTGAATACCTGCAGCAAATACGAATTGAAGCGGCCAAAAAACTACTTGAACAGACTAATCAACACATGGGAGAGGTGATTTTTAGCTCGGGTTATAATGACCCGAAGGCCTTCAGAAGGATATTCAGAAAGATAGTGGGTATGACACCAACGGCTTACCGTGAGAAATTCCAGGCCAACTAAACAAAAATAAAACAATCTTATTCTTCTTCAAGATAGGCAATTAGTTGTTTCATTATTCTTTCAATTTCTGTCTTTTGGGCCATTATTTCATCCATATTGCGCAGGTAAGTCATACGGCGAGACACAAAGTTGCCTTCCAGTATCGGCGAATTGATTTTTTCTATATTTGGATGATGGAAAATAAGATGTACGCAATCCTGAGCACGATGGTTGAAAGTTACCAGGTCTTCTTTGTAATAGTAGCTGGGTGCTGCCCACTTTATGCGTTCTGATATTCTGGTGTCAGTGTTTTTAATAATATCTCTGACTGCCTCTATTTCTTTTTTCAGTGGATGCCTGAGTTGAGTCATAAACTCAATTACTTTTTCAGGGTCAGATTGCTTCTTTGCCATCTTGTAAAAGGTGCTTAAATGTCGGTTATGGTCATTGAATAAAATCATTTTAAAGATACTGCTTTATTAATGGCCTTTTTTGTAAGAATTTAATAAAGATTCAACGGCAATGCCGTTAATGGTCATACCTTTCAAATCGCAATCCTTAATTACAACATTTGTGAGGTTACAATTGGTAAGTGTGCTTCCACCAAGATAGCAATCTTCAAAAGTAATTGGCTGCTGTGTGGCCCCTGGTGTAAAGTCTGGGTGGTCTTCGGGTGGTAAGCCAATGCCATGTATGTAAGCGCCGCCTAATTGAGCATCTTTAATTTCAATGCCGGTCATGTTGGCATTGGCAATTTTAATGCCTGTCAGGTTTACATCAATGAAAGTAACATTCGCCAGGCTCACACTTTCAAACGTTGAATCGTCAATACAGGCATCTTTTACCTTAATCAGGCTTTTGGTGTTGGAAACTTCAATTGGGTTCATTGTATAAAATATTGCGTTGATGCTTACAAAATTAGGAGTATTTATTATTTTTGATGTGGGTTGAAAACGACAAAAACAGGGTTGAACCCGCCATTCTTTCTACTTTAATTCTATGAAAAAAATCAGTATTCTGGTTCCTGAAAGTGCCGTTTTGGCAAGTGTAAACGACCCACGCCTTGTTTTTACTACGGCCAATCAGTTTCTTCAGGCAGATGGTAAACCTCCGGCTTTTCAGGTTCAGCTTGTTGGCCTTACCAGAGAGGTGAAACTGCATGACCACGTTTTTACCGTACATACTGATGCTACCATAGAGGAGGTGGAGCATACAGATGTAGTATTTGTGCCCGCACTGGCCGGAGACATGATGCAGGCGCTGAATGAAAACCAGGGTTTACTGCCCTGGATTGTAAAACAGTATGAAAGCGGTGCCGAGGTTATCAGTCTTTGTGTAGGTGCATTTTTGCTGGCATCAACCGGTTTACTGAATGGCAGAAGATGCTCTACTCATTGGGTAGCTGCCAATGATTTCAGAAATATGTTTCCGGATGTAGAATTGGTTGACGATAAAATAATAACAGAAGACCAGGGCTTGTATTCAAGCGGTGGCGCTACTTCATATTGGAATCTGCTTCTACACTTGATTGAAAAGTTTACAGGTCGTCACATGGCAATAAAAATATCTAAATATTTTGCCATAGATATTGACCGAGACAGCCAGGCTTCCTTTATGATTTTTAACGGGCAGAAAGATCATGAAGACGATGCTGTAAAAAAGGCACAGGAGTTTATAGAGAAGAACTTTGAAGAAAAAATTACACTTGATTTACTGGCTGATATGTTTGCTATTGGCCGCCGCAGCCTGGAGCGCCGTTTTAAGAAAGCTACCAACAATACAGTAATGGAGTATATACAAAGGGTGAAAATGGAAGCTGCCAAAAAACGTCTTGAAACCAGCAGAAAGAACATCAATGAGGTGATGTATGATGTGGGCTATACTGACAATAAGGCGTTCAGAAGTACATTTAAAAAAGTAACGGGGCTATCGCCTATTGCCTACAAAAACAAATATAACCGGAGCGCGGTTTTTTCTTAAACATTTACTCAGCAGTTCTGACAGTTACTTTATCAGGCGTGGGGTATTCAATCAGCTTAGAAAAATCAACTTTCCAGAAGTCCAGATCCAACAACCTGTGCTGATGGTCATGGGTAAGCGTTATCACAACCGGTGTGCCGTCTGCATCGGTATATTCAACCTGAATCAGGTCGCCGGCATAGCCGTTTACATCACCACCCAGGCTAATGCTGCCCATTATACCTCCTTCATAATCATCTACGTACTCATCATAAGGGTAGTCTGCCGGGTTTAGATTCAATTGCAATAACAAAAAATGAATCAGTTCTTTTTCTTCTTCACGTATAAGTCTTTTTTCGTTCATATTACCATTTTTTATAGGGCCATTCTGAGAGCCTTGAATTATAGTATTGTTCAATTCCGGTTACCTCGGCGCCAATCCACTCGGGTATCTCAAAACTTTCATCTTCACTGTTAAGTTCAATTTCAGCCACAATAAGGCCTTCATTTTCTCCTAAAAACACGTCTACTTCCCATGTTTTACCAGCATGTATCACTTCGTGTCTAATTTTAGAAAGTTCGGTTTCGGCAAAATTGTCGAGCAAGGCAGTGGCATCATCTTTCGGAATTTCATATTCAAACTCTGTGCGGGTCATGCCGGTAGTTGCTCCTTTAATGGTCATATACGCAGTTTGTTCTGTTAACCTTACCCGAATGGTTTTTTCAGGCGTTTTTAAGATATACCCCTGCCTGAAGAGTTGTCCGGCGTTTTTCTCAAGACAATACCATTTATCAGTCTGAACCAGATACTTTCTTTCTATTTCTAAAGCCATGTTTTTTTTCTAAATAATGCGCTTATAATTCACTAATGCGTTTCCCTTTATAATTTGCAAATTTACTATGTTTTGGTTCGCCAATCATTTGTTTCCGGTAAATTGTGGTATTTCCTGAAAACAAATAAGCCACAACGCAGGCAATAGCTACATAAATGCCGCATTCTGCGCCAAACAATTCTATGCCCATCAGCATACAGGCCAGCGGAGTATTGGTTGCCCCTGCAAAAACAGCCACAAAGCCCATGCCTGCCAGCAAACCCATTGGCAGCGGAATAAAGTATGATAACGCATTGCCAAGTGTTGCACCAATAAAGAACAAAGGTGTTACCTCACCGCCTTTAAACCCTGCAGCCAGGGTTACAATGGTAAATATCATTTTCAGTGCAAAATCGTAGGGCGGTAATTGTGCATGGAAAGCCTCGGCAATGGTGGGTATCCCTAAACCAATGTATTTGGTTGTGCCCATTAGCCAAATGGCTAGTGCAACTATAGCGCCGCCAGCCAAAGGCCTTAAAGGTGCATAACTAATAAATGTTTTAAAGAGGTTGTTTACATAATGAATCGTTCGGCTGAATGTGGCGGCGCACAAACCTGCGGCAACCCCTGCTATAATGGCGTAAATAACAGGCATTGCTGCTATAACAGGTACCGGCCCTATGGCGTAAAGCGTATGATGCGCACCACAAAGACGCGTTACGAGGTCAGCAATGATAGCCGACAAAAAAGCAGGCAGCAGGGCGTCATATCTTATTTTGCCTATCCGGAAAAACTCCAGACCAAATACCGCACCTGCCAGTGGCGTACCAAAAACAGAACCGAATCCGGCTGCTATGGCCGAGATAATCAGGATGCGCCTTTCGCTTTCTTTGAGCCTGAATGGCTTGCTGAACTGGTCAGCAATAGCACCGGCCATTTGCAGGGCTGTGCCTTCTCTGCCGGCAGAGCCTCCGAGAAGATGGGTAACCATTGTGCCCAGATAAACAAACGGAGCCATCCTCAAGGGAATGATTCCCTGCGGCTGGTGGATGGTGTCTATCAATAGGTTATTGCCTGCTTCTATATTTTTACCGTAGTGCATGTTTAGCCAGCCTATACCAAACCCCCCAATGGGTAACAGGGCAATGAGCCACAGGTGTGTTTCTCTGAAATGGGTAACCCAATCGAGCGAGAGCAGGAATACAGCAGAGGCAATACCAATACATGTACTTGTTACCAAGCTTATGAAAAGCCATTTAAGTAAGTAAGGCGTGGCCGGAAATTGTCTGAAAAACAGACGTATGCGGAGCGAAATTCGTAGTGATTGATTTTTATTAGACATACCTGTCCTGATTAAATGGTAAAACATTTATAATCAGGCGCCATCAGCTTTTTAGGGCGGTTCAGTTAGGAAGACACCATTTCCTTTTTGTTTCAGCAAAAGTAATAAATGTTGAAAAGCAAAAAAAGAAAAGTCGCAAGATTGATGAGTTCTTACGACTTTTCTTTGGGCCGCCTTATTAGTCTAAAGGCAATTCGGTAGTAATAGCTATGCGGTTCCAGGCGTTGATGGTTACAATAACCATGATTATCTGCGCCAGTAGATTTGGTCCGAACAGGCGTTCTGCTTTCAGGTAGGTTTCGTTTGAAACATGGTTCTGAATCATTGTTACTTCTTCGGTTAGTGCCAGTGCTGTTCTTTCTTCTTCCGTATAAATAGTGGTTTCCCGCCAGGCGCTCAATAAATAAATGCGTTGCTCGGTTTCACCGTCTTTACGTGCTTCTCTGGTATGCATATTTACGCAGTAGGCACAGCCGTTTATTATAGAGGTTTTAATTTTAATCAGGTGCTTAAGGCTTTTGCTTACCTGAGTACTTTGCAGATAAGCTTCAAGGCCCATCATGGCTTTGTAGGCGGTTGGTTCAACCTGAAGGATATTGATTCTGTTGCTCATTTTGTTTGTGTTTTAATGTAAACAAAGGTCATAAGCAGGCGCCGGAAAAAACTTAAACAGGTTTAAGAAATGTAGCGCTATATCTTTTTTTTGCGTATTTCGCTGAGGTATTCAGGGGTAAAACCCAGAAAAGAGGCCAGCATATATTGTGGAATGCGATTAACGAAGTGCGGGTAATTTTTCAGAAAATGCCTGTACATTTCTTCTCTTGAGAAACTATACAAATATTTAATACGCTGCTGAGATGCTCCGTAGGCTTTTTGCATAAGTATACGGAAGTACCGCTCAATTTGCGGAATGTCTTGCGCAAGCGATTCCAGATGGACGTAAGGAAAGACAGCTATATCGGTAGTTTCAACTGCCTGGATATAGAATGAGGACGGAGCCTGGCTGAGCAAACTGGCGTAGTCGCTTATCCACCAGTTTTCAATAGCGAAATAGGTGGTCTGTTCCTCTCCTTTTTCACCAATAAAGAATATTCTTAAACAGCCCTTTTCTACAAAATAATTGGCCTTGCAAACCTGCCCTTCTTTCAGTAGATATTCTTTCTTTTTTACAGATTGCTTTTGTATACCGGCAAGTAGTTTTTGTTCTTGATACTCATCTAAATCGATGAATCTTTTGATATGATTAATGAGTGGTGTTGACATGCAGTATATAAAAAAAGGAGCAGAGTTTGACTTCTGCTCCTGAAATGAACTAGGCAATGTTGGTAATATCAAATGGTAGTTTGCGTACACGCTTGCCCGTCGCTGCAAAGATAGCATTGCCTAAGGCCGGAGCAATAGGAGGCAATCCTGGTTCGCCAACACCGCCCGGATTAGCTCCGCTGTCAATGATATGGATTTCCATTTTAGGGGTCTCGTTCATCCGTAAAATATTGTACTGGTGGTAATTAGTCTGGTCACATACACCATTCGTGAACGTAATGCCATCTTTAATAGCTGCTGTCAGACCCATTACAATATTACCTTCAGTTTGCGCCTTCACGTTGTCGGGGTTTACATAATGGCCGCAGTCAATGACCGACACCACTTTGTCTATTTTTATGCCATTGCCTTGCTTGCTTACAGTAATACAAGCGGCAGATATGCTATCAAATGAGCGGAAAACCGCCATGCCTTTGGCTTGCCCTTCAGGTAGTTTCTCTTTCCATCTGGCTTTGTCTGCCAGGGTTTCAAGCACTTTTCTGAAACGCTCGTCGGTCAGAATTTCCATACGTGCCTCCAGCGGGTCTTTACCTGCCAGATGCGCCAGTTCATCAATAAAGCACTCCTGGCCCCAACCAAAGTTAGAAGCATAAACAGAGCGCCACCATACAACAGGTATTTCGGTTTTTACGTTTGTCCAGCTTACTTTAGAGGCTGTTTCAAAATTATATTTGTTGTTTTCAGTGCTTATTTCGCCACTTAACCAGGGGTCGGCTTCATCTGCTTTCAGGCCTTTAAATACCTGGCCTACAATAGATTCTCCAATGGCATGGTGATGAAAACCGGTAATTTTTCCATTTTCTACAAACCCTTGCATGTGGCTAAGCATACCCGGGCGATATGGCCCCTGTGTAATATCATCTTCACGCGTCCAGATAACTTTTACCGGTTTTTTTAATTCTTTCGAAAGGTGGCAGGCCTCCAGAAGGAAATCATGATAGGCTTTTCTGCCAAAAGCCCCACCCAGCAAAGTAACGTTAATTTTTACCTGCTCCGGCTTTACTTTCATATAACCGCAAACATCACGCAGCGCCCAGTCGGGTCCTTGCACCGGAGCCCAAATCTCAATTGAGCCATCATCTTTTACATGCACTATGGCGTTTTCTGGCTCAATTGGGGCATGTGCCAGAAAAGGCGTTTCGTAATTGGCTTCCAGTTTTTGTTTAGCTGATGTATATTTGGCTGCAAAATCTCCTTTCTCTTCGTAATTGATGCCCTCTTTTTTAGCTGCTGCGTAGGTATCTTCAAAATATTTTTGGGTACTCAGGGTTTTGTCGTAGTTACCGTTCTCCCATTGCACATTCAACGCCTTTTTGCCTTTCAGCGCAGCCCACCAGTTGGTAGCTATAACTGCCACCGCCTCTGATTTGCGGTGAGGCATGGGGCGTTCGGTTTTTACTACCTGCAAAACTCCGGGTATTTTTTTTGTATCGGCGTCATTTACCGAAACAATTTTACCATGAAGCATCGGCGAATGCACTATAGCGGCATATACCATGCCGGGTATGTCAACATCTAATCCATAAACAGCCTTGCCGGTAACGCGTTCAGGCACATCCAGGCGTTTATTATATTTGCCAATTATCTTAAAGTCTTTTGCCTCTTTTAGTTTTGGGTCTTTCGGTATCTCCAGCTTCGAAGCATCATCGGCCAGTTCACCATAGGTAAAGCTTTTATCGCTTCCTTTTAGTAATATTCTGCCGTCTTGTGCGTAGCATTCGGTAGTAGAAACATTCCAGCGCCTGGCAGCAGTCTGTGTCAGCATTTCGCGAGCCGCTGCTCCTGCTTTACGGAGGGGTTGCCACAAAGCTCTTACCGAACTGCTTCCGCCTGATGTCTGGTCGCCATACTTGCCTTTTCCATCGCTCTGTACAATTTTGACTTTATCGAGACTTACTTCCAGTTCTTCGGCCAAAAGAGACGGCACCGCCTGTGTTGAACCCTGACCCATATCAGGGCGCGGATTAACCAAAGTAATATTGCCGGCGGTATCTATAATTATAAATGGGTTAATTTCCAGGCTTAAAACTGCCGGTGTTATTTTCTTTACCACTGCGTCTTTGGCAAACGTAGAAACGCCCAATACCAGCCCAAAGGTGGTTAAACCCGTGGCTTTTATAAAGTCACGTCGAGTAGTTGAAGTATTTTTCATAGTTTTCTGTCGTAATTATTCCGGTTATTTTCCTCCGCCAACCCTTGCTCCGCTATTAATGCTGTCTGAAGCCTTATGAATGGCTTTACGGATACGGTCATACGTACCACAGCGGCACAAATTACCACTCATGGCCATATCAATCTCTTCGTCGGTTGGTT
Organism: Emticicia sp. TH156; assembly: GCF_002855535.1. Taxonomy (NCBI): domain Bacteria; kingdom Pseudomonadati; phylum Bacteroidota; class Cytophagia; order Cytophagales; family Leadbetterellaceae; genus Emticicia; species Emticicia sp. TH156. Next base: position 465,097 of record NZ_PKRS01000002.1, on the reverse strand, counting down.
TAGGCGTTGTTTTTAGCAGCGCTACTGCCGACATAATCTGACCAGACTGACAATAACCGCATTGAGGTACCTGTTCTTCAATCCAGGCTTGCTGTATGGCATGAAGTTGTACTTCGCCAACACCTTCAATGGTTGTTATTTTAGCATTTTTAGTTACACTGGAGATGGGAGTCTGGCATGAACGAATCGGCTGTCCATTGAGATGAACAGTGCAGGCACCACACATGGCCATACCACAGCCAAATTTGGTTCCTTTTAATCCAACAAAGTCACGGATTACCCAAAGTAAGGGCATGTCTGGCTCGACATCCACTTTAACTTTTTTGTTGTTAACTGTTAAGTTGTAAACTGCCATAGTAAGAGGTATAGTTTTTTCTAAGCTAACGTAAAATTTCTTAAAAAATGAGACTTTTACAAAGAAAATACGTTTTCTTTTCGTGTATTGGGTACACAAAGCAAATGTAATACAGTAGCAAAAAGCTATTTGAACCTGTAATTTAGTAATGCAGGGCAATTTTATTGAATCTTGCCATCGATGAAAGCGGTTCGATACACCAAAAAATACTACCTTGCGTTGCTAATTAAGACAGAGTATTCAGCTATTGTGTGGTTCAGCAAATAACAGATTAGCAATCTGTTCTACGCACTTATTAGGAAATAAAAAATCAGGTTTATATAAATTATGTTTATTGATTTAAGAAGCGACACCGTTACGAAGCCCACACAGGGTATGAAAGAAGCCATGTTTATGGCAGAAGTAGGAGACGATGTTTTTGGTGATGACCCAACCGTAACAGCGTTGGAGCAGAAAGCCGCCTCCATGTTCGGTATGGAAGCTGCTTTGTTTTGTGCTTCAGGTACCATGACCAACCAGTTGGCTATAAAGGTGCATACACAGCCCGGCAGCGAGGTAATCTGCGACAAAATGTCTCATATCTATTTATATGAGGGTGGGGGGGTAGCGCTTAATTCTTTCTCATCTGTAAAACTGCTGGAAGGCGACAAAGGACGCATCAATGCCCAACAGGTACTTGACGCCATTAATAATCCTGAAGATATTCATCAACCGGTAACTCGCCTGGTTTCTTTAGAAAACACCATGAATAAGGGTGGAGGGTGTTATTATCGATTGTCTGACATTGAGGCAATCAGAGAAGTATGTAATAAAAATCAATTGCCTCTGCATCTGGATGGAGCCAGACTTTTCAACGCATTGGTTGAAACTGCTGAGCCAACCCTTACCTACGGGCAGCTGTTTGATTCTATCAGTATTTGCCTGTCGAAAGGTTTGGGGTGCCCTGTGGGGTCTTTATTAGTAGGCAAAAAAGATTTTATAAAAAAAGCGCGTCGGTTTCGTAAAGTGTTAGGTGGCGGCTGGCGACAGGCTGGTTTTCTGGCAGCCGCAGGGATTTATGCGCTCGATAACCATGTGAACCGGCTGAAAGATGACCATGCCCGGGCCAGAAAGATTGGCGATATTCTGAAAGGGTTACCTTATGTAGAGGAAATTTATCCTATTGATACAAATATTGTAATTTTCAGGTTACCGGAATCTGTTCTGGCAACAGCGTTTGTTAGTAAAGCTAAAGAGAAAAATCTGGGCTGTGTTACCTTCGGGAAGCATCTGGTGCGGTTTGTAACTCACCTTGATTTTACTGATGAACACCTGGCAGAATTTGAAAAGGTAATCAGACAGATACAGTTATAATGAAAAACCCTCGCAAGTGCGAGGGTTTCTTGTTTATGCCGGAAGTAAATCTTTTCTTTTCAGAATAGACTCAAACAATTTAAGGTCATGCTCACTGTTGAAAACATTGAAAGGGAAACGTAGAAACTGCCCTTTACCTATAATGAGCAGAAACGAGTCTTCAGTTTTTTCAGCCGACTGGATACTTTCCCACTTCATAATGCCGCCTTCTTTTTGGTTGAGCTTTACCAGAATCTGGCGACTGTCTATTTCATACATAAATTTATCAAACATCTGTTTGTTTTGCTCCATCTGCGAGGCCGCATAAAACTGTGCATACCAGAACAAAACATATAAGCCTCCACCAACAACCGCCACAACCGGTATCCACCAGTTTTTATAAGAGCCTGTGAAGTGCAAAACTAATCCTAAAATTACTACTGCCGCAGGAATCAACAGCCATTTCCAACCCTGACGCATATGACGCTTAAAAGCAATACTTACGTAATCTTTTTTATCTAATGCAAATTTCTTTGTCTTAACTATCATTGTTTTTTATTGAAACTTATAAATGAAGTGCAAAAATAGAAAAAGGCATGGATAATAGCAGAACCTTTGGCATTATTTTATCATTTCATATTAATTGAACCAAATCAGCAGCCACAGACAGATACAATAACTGGAATACCGCATTTGCTGCGTTTGTATTGCCCGCGCCAAAAGTTATTTTTTTGCAAGTTTTAAGTATCTTTGTAACAGGTTTGTTTTGCATAAAACTACCCGGCAAACCAGAAAATGAAGCGCCCCAGGGTTTTTAATAGAAGCTAATTATGTCAAGTCAATTATTGAATAGTACTGAAACCCATCAGAAAATACGTCGTATTGCTTATCAGATTTATGAACAAAATTTTGATGAGTCGGAAGTAATCATCGCCGGTATTGATGGCGAAGGTTTTCATTTTGCGCAATTGCTGGTATCTGAATTAAAACAGATTTCTTCTCTGAAGGTAGATATTGCCAAAGTAAGTGTAGATAAAGAGGCTGTTTCGCAGCCGGATATCAAGATAGAGAGTGATGTAGATACTTTCAGGAATAAAAATGTCGTTCTATGTGATGATGTGTTAAATACAGGCCGGACACTCGCCTACAGCCTTCGTCCGTTTCTGAGTATTCCGCTGAAAAAAATTCAGGTAGCTGTTGTGGTAGACCGGAATCATCCGCGTTATCCAATTGCTGCCGATTACGTGGGGTATTCGCTTTCAACTACACTTAATGAGCATATTCAGGTAGTGTTGAGCGATAACACAAAAACCGGCGTATATTTATATTAATCATTGCAAAGAATGACATTGAGATCAACCCTTCTAAGGTTTACGGTACTTGTTTTTCTGGCGGGTGTTGTAGTGGCATGCCAGAAAAACAAGTCTGATTTTCTGCCCAAACCTACGGGTTTCAACCGTCTGGACCTGCCTCCGCATCAGTATCAATCCCTTACAGAAGACCATCCTTATACTTTTGAGTACTCAAAAGCAGCTATAGTGCAGAAGGACACGCACAGCCGTGCCGAGCCTCACTGGATAATTCTGTATTATCCTAAGCTTGATACCCGCATACAGTTTACCTACAAGCCTGTAAAAAACGATCCCCGGCGTTTGCAGAATATGATGGCAGATGCTGCACGGCTGGCGTTTCATCATGATAAAAAAGCCTATTCAATTGCCGACAAAGTAATGACCACCAAGGCGGGTAAAAAGGTTATTATATTTGAACTGGAGGGTGAAGTACCCAGTCATTATCAGTTTTTTGTTACTGATACTACCAACCATTATCTGAGAGGTGTGGTGTACCTCAAGACAGCCACCAGAAATGATTCATTACGCCCTGTAATTGATTACATGAAGGCAGATTGCAATCATCTGCTTGAAACCCTGAAGTGGAAAAATAATTGATTGTTCTTATTCAAAGCGAAAAAATAACCTTAAAGCTTAGTTTGACCTCATCTTTGGTTTTGATACCAAACAATGAAGGCCTATCAATATTGAAATCACTTAAAAGGATATCAAATTTTCCGTTTAGTTCCAGGCGGTTGCCGCTTTCGGTCCGTATTACGGTCATTGTTACAGGCTTTGTAACCCCATGAAATGAAAGATTCCCCTCTGCCGTAATTGTGTTATTACTAGCTCTGATTTTGTTGCTGCTAAACGTTACTTTTGGAAACTTAAGCCCTTCAAGCACCTCAATGGCATGAGAATCGCGGTTAGCATTGCCGCTGTCAAAAGAGTCAACTTTCAGTGAAACAGCTACCTGGCTTATGCTTTTGGTGGCATCGTCATACACAATTACAGCGTTTACATCTTTGCTGGTTCCTTCCCAGTCATGAGCAGGGTGGCTCATGGCATAGGTAACTGTTGATGCTTTTTTATCTGCCATTAATTTTTTGTTATCTGCTTTGGGCAAAAATGCCGAATTAACTATTAACAAAAGGCAGAATAATATATTAGTTTTGGTTTTCATTTCTGTAAAAATGTAAAAGTAATGGATTTCAGAATTCAAATTTCAGCACTGCCATTGCAGCAAAATATGCGCCGAAAGTAGTATAAGCCGCCGCACGATGATAAGGCTTCAGTTTGTAATTGTCACCAATTTTATCGGCCAGTATATTGGTGGTTATCATTCCTGTAAGGTGTATGTATGACAGGTAACGGTGTACTTTCATGTTACTGATTCCTTTACGGTTAAGCATGCCGGGCGGTGCCGTAAAGGCCATGAGCGCAGTGGTGCCATAAGCTATGTTTATACCGGTGGCCATGGCTTCATGCGCACTTTTAATTCTGGTATAATTATCGCCGGTTGCGTTATAAAGCCTCGCCCCCAGAATACCTTGTGCCAGCATGCCAGCGGCCGTTATTATACCCATTGCCTGATGTAATTTTAGCATTGTTCTTCTCACTTTTAATTCTTTTGCCCGGTTTTCGGGTGTCAATGCAGGGGCAATGTGCGCTTTTCTGAGCAGTCCATTCTGACCCCAGAAAATTCGCTGAGAAAGTATCATTTTCTCTGGTAGCAATTGGTTTTGTTCAGCTTTTGTATCTAGTCCGGCAAGCAGGCTGTCAGCATCTGTTACTTGTGCTGTTACTTCTGATAACCCAAAAGCTAAAAACAAAGCGAGGAAGAATCTTTTCATATCATTTTAAAATTGAGTGAAATCTAAAGAGTGGAGGGCGATGAGGCCCTCCTTTTAACAAAACTCTTTCTCTATTCGAAACACATAAATCGTCATTTATAAGAAACACATATAGCGCAAATGTAAATTAAGCCGATACCCTAAGTGTATTTCCGCTGTTTTGCAATTCGGTTTTAAATACCTGTAATGATTGTGTTGCCGGAGATAGTTTAACTGTGCCGTCCTGATTAAATTCAGAACCATGAGTTGGGCATCTAAAGTCTTTAGAGTCGTTTCTGTAAGATATGGTAGAGCCCTGATGCGTACATAATTTAGATAATGCCACATAACCAGACCCGGTATTGGCGATGATTATATTGGCCACGTAGCCAAATTCTCCTGATGTTTTTAACTTGCTGTAATCGGCATTAGTTAAATCAATCGTAAAATCGATACCTGCACCTGAGGTTGTACCCTTAACAGCACCACTGGTAGTACCAGAGCCGGTGCCGGGGGTATTGGTGCCACCGGGTTTTGGGTCATCTCCGCCAGAGCTTAAGCAGGAAGTAAGACCTGTGCCCATGCAATAAAAAGCCATTAGTGCGCCACTGCTCAAGCCGAGCTTTTGTAAAAACTGTCCTCTTGTTAATTGCGTTTGTTCCATAGCAAGCATAATTTTTTTAGTTTGAAATACGCGGTAACTACAGCCTTTACGGACAATCAGAAAATTGGGTTGCGTTGTTTTTTAAAATTTAATGTGTGCAGCAATGGCTCAATAATCAACAAAGCATAACTAGTGTTGTTTACTTTTTAAGCATTACAGCAATAGTTATTGTGCAGAAAAATGATTGATTGTAAGTCGGTTAAGCTTTTGTAAAGTTTAATGGAAAGATGTATCAGACAATTATTTTTGAATGAAATCTATAGATAAGAAGCCTGCAAAAAATTAAAAGAATCCGGAAAATTATCTCTCCAGATTCTTCTTTGCTTCGGTAACTACGCCTTTGTTTTCGGCATATTCCAGCGCCTTTTTATACATTTCGTCGGCTCTTTTTTTATTGCCGGCTCGGTCGGCAATTCGGCCAATGCCAAGATAAGCCATCGCGTAATAATCTTTGGTGTAGCGTTCGTCAGGTTCATACTTAAGTACCTGATTATATAAATCCAGCGCCAGCTTATCATTCCTTTTTGATTTTTCTGCAATAGTGGCCTCAAAAAGATGGGCGGCAAGCTGGTAAACCGGGCCGTTAATTTTATGTAGCACACCAATTTTAGGAGTAGCCTCATCAAATTTACCGGTCATTATTAGCGCTTCGGTGTAGCGCATGAGGTAAACAGGGTTTTCAGGGTATTTGTCGTGTAGCCAGTCGGCATAAACCAGCCCTTTGTTATAATTGAGCTCATATTTAAGGCACACGTGCATATAATAATAGGCGGCCTCTATCCTTGAAAAAACAGATTTTTGAATTGCCTGTTCCAGTTGATTCAGACCAGTGCGCTTATTGCCATTTTCAAAGAAAATAACCAACGGTTTTACCATAGGGTGTGTATCGGGGTACTGAATCCTGTAATAATTATACAGGCCGGTAGTAAAATAAAACTCAGGGTTATGCTCTGTGAGTTTAAAGCCGTCTTTCATATAGCCATAGGCTTTGCGGGCTTCATTGGCAGCTTTTATTGGTTCTTTTCTGTAGGTGTAGGCCAAAGCCGTATATCCATGTGCTGCCAGCAGAAAAAACGTGGCTTCGGCCTTTTTATTGGCATCTCCCAGCATGGGTTCTGCTGCTTTCTGGCATTTTTCAAGCAAAGACATGTAAGTGCCTACTGCTTTAGGATTTTTTTCAAGGGGCAGATTCTGCCACTGCACCTGAATAGCGCTCAAAAGCGGAGCTACAGGGTGATTTGGATATTTTGATTTTACCTTCTGAAAATAAGCATCAGCGTCCTTGAAATTGTAATTGTAGAGCTTGTCAAGCCCTTTTGTTATCAATTGCTTGGCGTCTGCATCATTAAGTAATTGTGCATAAGCTGAAAAGCTCAGTAGTTGAATAGTGATAAATGCGAATAGTTTTAACATAATTTTATGCGGATACTCGTACATAACAAAAACAAAACAAAAAAGCCTCCCATGCGGAGGCTTTTTTGTTAATCTGTCAGGCTGGCATTAAAATTGCGACCGAAAAAAGATTAAATCAATGGCTTTGGATGTAGCTATTAACGGCATCAAAACTGTTTAAATCAACGCCTGATTGTTTCATTGACGCCAACAAAGTTTTCTCTATAATAACATAAGAGAATTTAATATCTTGTAGTGGGCTATAGCTTACTGCACCAGATGGAGAAGTGGCATAGAAATAAACATTAAGTTTACCGGTTTCATAGCTGAAATTGTATTGTTCAGTTGCGCCATCAGATGATCTGGTCAAAACTCTTGGTAAGGCATAGTTTATATTACCAACACTGGCATAAACGACAACAAATGAATTAGCTGAGATTCTGGTGTCTGAAATTTGGTAAGCACCAACTGTGCCATTACCATCTTTTCCAAGACCAGGTACATCAATTGTTCTCCAACTAGCGGCAATTGCGTTAAAATCACCTCCTTTCACGTTGGCATTACCAGTTGCACCCGTTGCACCAGTTGGACCGGTAGGGCCTGTTGAACCAGTAGGACCTGTAGCCCCGGTAGCGCCTGTTGGGCCTTGAGGGCCAGCCGGACCTTGTGGACCTTGATCTCCTTTACATGACCATAAAGCAACAGATAAAGCCAGTGTTACGACAGAAAGAAGTCTATAAAATTTGTTCATGATTTAAGTGGGTTTTGATAATTTGACTTCAGATACGTAGCAATATTATTGAAATTTGCTCAACTTTGCAAATCAGTATTTCGTATTATTTATTTTACGGCTGGAAAAATTCCAACATTCAATAAAACGAAAATCTATATTGCTTTTCTTCGAATAGATATGCAAAGCTAATAAACCTTCAGATTAAAAAAATTATTATACACAAAAAAAATAAATTTCAACCTACTTTTATGCAAGCAATTGATTGTCTTAATCAGGTAGCCGATTTCCACCGTACATTTCAGCACCCTATTCTTGAAACTCCTCAGATACCCTCTAAACAACGCTGCGATTTACGGGTTTCATTAATTGCCGAAGAACTGAAAGAACTGGAAGAAGCCATTGAAGAAAAGGATATTGTGGCAGTTGCAGACGCTTTGGCCGATATTCAATACGTTTTAGCAGGGGCTATTCTGGAGTTTGGATTAGGCAATAAATTCCGGGCTTTGTTTGATGAGGTGCAGCGTTCTAACATGAGCAAAGCCTGCACCACAATTGAAGAGGCAGAGGCAACTATGAAGTTTTATGCTGAAGAAAAAGGTGTGGAATCTTACTACAAAGAAAAGGAGGGTAAGTATCTGGTTTACCGGAAAGGAGATGATAAAACATTGAAGAATATTAACTATTCTCCTGCCGATTTACAGACAATATTGAACAGCTAATAAGGCTGAAATTTAACTATTTCTTAACGGCAATAACATTTTTTATGACGGCAAATATTGGCAATTCCTTTCATGTTAAAGACAGATTTTTGAGGTATGTGCAGATTGACACGCAGTCAGACCCTAACTCAGAAACCAATCCATCTACGGCAAAGCAGAAAGACTTAAGCCGCCTGCTGGTTGAAGAACTGAAGGCGATGGGTATTGCAGATGCACATCTGGATGAATGGGGATATGTATATGCAACTATTCCTGCCAATTCAGCTAAACATGTACCGGTTATCTGTTTTTGTTCTCATGTAGATACATCGCCTGATTGCAGCGGGTTTGGGGTAAAACCTCTGGTGCATGAAAAGTGGGACGGGCGCGATATTGTGCTTCCTGATGACCCTTCTCAGGTTATCAGGGTATCAGAGCATCCGGATCTTCAACAACAGATAGGTAAAGATATCATCACTGCCAGTGGCACTACGCTGCTGGGTGCTGATAATAAAGCCGGGGTTGCCGAAATTATGGCTGCTGCCGAATACCTGGTGCAGCATCCTGAAATAAAACATGGTGCCATTAAGATTTTGTTTACCCCCGACGAGGAAGTGGGCAGAGGCACTGAAAAAGTTGATTTGCAGAAGCTGGGTGCTGATTTTGCCTATACCATGGACGGAGAAACGCTGGGAACGCTGGAAGATGAAACGTTTTCTGCAGATGCCGTGAGTATCACTATCAATGGGGTTAGTACTCACCCAGGCTTTGCCAAAGGCAAGTTGGAAAATGCCTTAAAGATTGCAGCCGATATTCTGGCTGCTTTACCAAAAGACTCGTTATCGCCTGAAACCACCGATGGCTACCAAGGGTTTATCCACCCAACGCAGGTATCGGGTATTCAGGAGCAGGTAAAACTTGATTTTATCATCAGAGATTTTAAAGTTGAGGGGCTACACGAAAAAGAGGCTTATTTAAAAAATATAGTTAATGAAGTATTAAAAAGTTATCCAAACTCGAATGCTGAGGTTACAATAATTGAGCAATACCGAAATATGAAAGAGGTGCTGGTGAATTATCCCACAGTGGTTGAGTATGCACTTGAAGCCATAAGCCGGGCAGGAATAAAACCCGAGCTTAGAAGCATTAGAGGCGGAACAGACGGCTCAAGGTTATCTTTTATGGGTTTGCCTTGCCCGAATATTTTTGCTGGTGAACACGCTTTTCATTCAAAACTGGAGTGGGTGTCGGTACAGGATATGGAAAAGGCCGCAGAAGTAATTATTAATCTGGTTAAAATCTGGGAACAGAATTCTTAAGGTATGTCGGTTGCTGAGAACATAAAGTTAATAGAAAATGAGATTACAGGCAAAGGAGTTACGCTCGTTGCTGTATCAAAAACAAAGCCTGTTGATGCGTTAATGCAGGCTTACGATGCCGGATTTAAGCGTTTCGGCGAAAACTACGTGCAGGAACTTGCTGATAAATACGAGCAAATGCCAAAAGACATTGAATGGCATTTTATAGGGCATCTGCAATCTAATAAAGTAAAATATATAGCGCCTTTTGTAAGCCTGATTCACTCTGTAGATAGTTTCAAACTATTGCAGGAAATAAACAAGCAGGCAGCTAAGCATAACAGGGTAATTAACTGCCTGCTTCAGATTTACATTGCAGAAGAAGATACAAAAAGTGGTATGACAGAAGCGGAGTGCAGTGAAATACTGGATTCTGAAGCGCTGAAAACTTTTTTGAACGTAAACATAATTGGCCTTATGGGCATGAGTACCTTTACTGATGATGAGCAGCAGGTGCGAAAAGAATTCAGGAAACTGAAATCTTTTCAGGCTTCCCTGCTTTCAGCGCATCCGTACCTTCAAACCATTTCAATGGGAATGAGCGGCGACTACCCAATTGCCATTGAAGAGGGTAGCACAATGATTCGTGTAGGCAGCAGGATTTTCGGCAACCGTATTTACCCTGCCTGAAAACACCTCATACTAATACTGCCCATATCAAAGCCTTCATACAGGTATTTTATTGGCTCATCTGTGTTAATCAGTCCTGCTGTATAAAGTACCGGCAGGTAGTGGTCATTGCTTGGATGCGCTATTTGCCCTAAAGCGCCAAAAGACTTAAAATCGGCCAGTTCAGCTAATTGGCGGTTATCTAGCTTATTTTTTACCATGGTGTCAAACTCCAATGCCCAGTCGTAAGGTTGGGCGGTGTCGCCACCCCAGTTAATCTGGCGCAGGTTGTGTACAATATTGCCACTGGCCAGAATCATCACGCCCCGGTTTCTCAAACTCCGTAATTCTCTGGCAAGTTCAAAATGAAATTGGGGTGGTTTAGAGAAATCGATACTCATCTGAAAAGTTGGAATATCGGCATCCGGATAAATATGTCGCAGAACCGTCCATGCGCCGTGGTCAAGGCCCATCTTATGTTCTTCCAGTATACCAATAGACTTCACCTCACTAATTACTTCTCGGGCTACCGCAGGCGCTCCTTTGGGCTCATATTTAACATTATACAATTGCTGCGGAAACCCGCCGAAGTCATAAATGGTATGCGGTGCCGGGTTAACAGATACATAGGTGCGGTTCATGGTAAGCCAATGGGCAGATACAACCAGAATTGCCCTTGGGCGTTCAATGTTTTCGCCAAGTGTATGCAGGCTATCAGTAAAACTGTTGTCAGCCAGTGCGTTCATCGGATTTCCGTGACCAATAAAAATAGCAGGCATTTTTTCTGTCAGCTTAAAGCCCGCTGATATGTTTTTTAATTCCTGTAAATTCATTTTTCAGTAGCTAATTACTTGCAATGTTGTATATACAAATACATTATATGTATATACAACTAATTATTGATATATAAAATTCATTTCTGCAAAAGAAGTTTGGCTTTGTGCATTTTTATAGATATTGCCATGCTATTTTTGTAGAATTATACCAAACAAGAAAACAAATAACATTATGAATAAATTCTTTTTACAGGCAGGAGCCTTGCTGGGAGCAGTGGGTGTGGCCCTGGGCGCTTTTGGCGCGCATGCTTTAAAAGACAAATTAACTGCAAGCGGCAGGCTGGATACTTTTGAAACAGCGGTTAAATATCAGTTTTATCATGCACTTGCATTGGTTTTGGTGGGTTTTCTGGCAAAAGAAATTGCCTCTAAAAATCTGGCTTATAGTGGCTATTGTTTTTTAGGGGGGGCGCTTGTTTTCAGTGGCTCACTTTACCTGATATGCTTTACCGGTATAAAGACATTTGGCGCCATTGCACCTATCGGTGGTACGCTTATGATTGCCGGCTGGCTATTATTGTTCTGGGCGGTATTAAAAAGCTGATAATTGTTATTCAACAAAGTCAAGGTCTTTGGCAAAGGTTTCTTTCAGGGTGGCATTGGCTATAAATGCTGCTCCGAAGCAAACAATACCAATAATGGTGGCACTGGTTATGAGGTCGCCATCCAAGGCTTCAGTCAGATATTGATGGCAGATTGAGATGGGTACCGCGCCACCACGGGCAAAATTAGGTATCGTGGTTGCTACTGTAGCTCTCATATTAGTGCCAAATTGCTCAGCTGCCATAGTAATAAGTACAATCCAATAGCCGGAGGCTGTGCCCATGAGTACGCACATTACAAAAATAGCAGTATTACTGGCACCCCATAGGTTGAGATAAATGAGGCACATACACAGGCATACCGCCTGAAAAATAAAGATGGTTTTTCTTCTGTTGCGTAGCAACTGGCTTACATACCCGCTGATCAGGTCTCCGCAAGTTAGCCCTATATATACGAACATAACGGCTTGGCCTGCGGTAACTTTGCCCTGTATACCCAATGCCTTGGCTACTTCAGGTGCCAGCTGCATCAGAATGCTCACAATAAAGAAAATCGGAAAACCAATAAACATACAGGCTATATAGCGTCTGAAACGGTCTTTTTTTGTAAACAGGCTCAGAAAATCTCCTCTTGACACGTTCAACGTCTCAGCATGTTTAAACATTTTTGATTCAAAGGTGCCAATTCTCAATAGCAGCAAAAGCAGACCCATTCCTCCTCCAATAAAGTAGGCGGTGCGCCAGTAGAAGGCATCGCCTACCAGAGCCGCCACAACGGCGCCAAAGGCTCCTACAGATGCCATAATCATGGTTCCATATCCTCGTTTTTCTTTAGGCATGGTTTCTGCCACAATGGTAATACCTGCGCCTAATTCGCCCGCAAGACCAATGCCTGCTAAAAATCTTAATGCGCCATACGTATAAATGTCGGTTACAAATCCGTTAATTATGGTAGCCACTGAATAAAGAACAATGGAACCAAAGAGAACAGAGAGACGGCCTTTTTTATCGCCCAGAACGCCAAAAAAGATGCCGCCCAACAATAAGCCAATCATCTGAACGTTAAAAAGCCATAAACCTATACTCGTATTATTATTTCCTGCTACACCTAATTCGGTTAGACTGCTATGACGTAGTACAACAAACAGAATCAAGTCATATGCATCTACGAAATAACCTAACGCTGCCACCAATACTAATAGAAAAGTAGATTTTTTCATGTATTATCAAAGTTTCACGAAAATAGAAATTCGGCTAGAATTTCACGAAAAAAATAACGGCATTTTCGATAATTTTCTGAAATCAATTCAATAAAAGGCTAACTTTGTCGTTAGTAAGCCTAAACTGTTAAATACTAAATATTCAGATTTCTATGGAACAAAATCAAGAAAGAAGAAGTAACACGGCCTTAACTGCCGGACTTGTTTTAGCCTGTGCATTAGCGGCACTTTTTGGCTTCCTGTATTTCAATGCACGTCAGGACATTGACTCAAAAACTGTGAATATATCGCAGAAAACCAAAGAACTCCTCCTTACCAACTCTAAACTTGATTCAATTGCCGTACAGTTAGATGCAAAAATTGCTGAAGTGCAGGCTTTGGGTGGTCAGGTAGAGGATTTACAAGCCTTGAAAGTTCAGTTAGAGCAAGACAAGAAAAATTTAATAAACTCAAAAAACGTAAGTATTAAACAATACGAATCTAAAATTAAAGACTATGAGGCTGCTCTTACCGAAAAAGATGCCGAAATAGCCAAACTGAGAGAAGAGAACTCAGTGCTAACAACGCAAAACCAGACATTAGGCTCTGAAAACACCACACTGAAATCAGAAAACAGTAGCCTTAGAACAGATAAACAGGCATTGTCTGACTCGGTTTACAGCACAACTGTTAAAAACAGAGAATTAACAGAAAAGGTAACACTGGCAGCAGCCTTGAAGGCTATGAATGTAAGTGTAAACGCCATCAACTCAAGAGGAAGAGAACGTGACGGTGGCGCTTACAAAGCCAAAAGAGTAGACAAAGTAAGAATTTCGTTTAAACTGGCCGAAAACCCACTAACCAAGAAAGAAGATAAGGTAATATACCTGAGATTGCTTGACCCTAAAGGCAACGTTATATCTGACATGGCTACTGGCTCGGGCACGTTTACATTTGGCGGCAATGAGACCGTTTATACTTCTAAACAAACCGTTATGTATGATAACACAGGGCAGAATGTAGACTTCGTTTATTCTCGCGGTAGTGCTTACGAAAAAGGCAAATATACTGTAGAATTGTATTCAGAAGGATTCAGCATCGGGCGTGGTACTTTTGATGTAAGATAAACAGTAAAGATATAAACAATTAACAGTGAGTGCCTCTGGTAATAGCCAGGGGCATTTTTTTTTGTGGTTTTTCAATGTCCAGAGGGTATAGCTGCGGTTAAATTGGCTCTGAACAAAATCAACTTGGCCTAAAAAAAACAGGCGGTAGGAGAGAACCCACCGCCTGTTTCAAATACAATACCCGAGATTTATTTAGGCATTGTAATAAACATATCTTTTATGTTCTGGTATGGGTTTTCTGAAACGTTTACCTTCAGAGGTTCGCCCATGTCCAGGATTGATTTTCTGGCATTAGGCGATGCATCAGTTTGGGCAACCTGACCCGTAATTAACTCAATGGCTTTGCCAAGCAAAGGGTCAGACTCATCGCCCCAAACCTTAAATGGCGACAGGTCTTTTACTGAGTAGTCTGGGGTAAATCCATTTTTCGTGCCATAATTAGATTCGCCTTTTGAGTTAAAGGTTTTCAAAACTATGGGTTGCATGCCCCATTTCCAGCGTTTGGGGCTTCTGTCATCCTGCAGGGTTACAGAACCAACGTTTTTGCCATAGGTATGGTCTCCTATCAGTATCACATCCATGTAAGGCCTCAGACCATTAATTACCAGTTCGCTGGCAGATGCAGTGCCGGTTGAGGTAAGCACAAACAGGCGGTTAAGCGTACCTAAATTGTTGGGTTCGTTTCTGAATTTTGAAGGTGTTGAATACGAAGGATACTTGGCAGTGATATTGGCATTCCACTGGTCATAATGAATTACGTTATCTGTGTTAAGGTTCTTCACAATCAGCGAAGACAACACATCGGCCGATGAAATGTAACCGCCTCCGTTTACCCTTAAATCAAGCACCAACTCATTTACGCCTTTGCTTTTAAATTCTGCAAATACCTGTCTTAGGTTAGCATCAAAAGAGCTGATAAACTGACGGTAAACCAGATAACCTATTTTTTTATTTCCTTTTTCAATTACTTTCCAGTAATGAACAGGGTTGTCTTGAATTTCAACTTTAGTTATCTGGGTGGTAGTAACACCGTTAGAAACAACTGCACCATTGCTTATTGTTCCCAGTCCGAAAGAGGCCGTTTCAAGGTTTCTGAGCGCATCGTAATTGTTTTTATCCAGCTGGGTTCCGTTTACACTTAAAATAATATCTCCTCTTTTCAGTCCTGCTTTTTCTGCAGGGCTGCCTTTCACCACATAATTGATAAAGAAACCTACGGTTGTCTGGGTATTATCAAGATAGTAAATGTAGTAACTCATACCAAAAACCTTGTTGATACCATTCAATGATGCTGTAAGTGCATCTACGTCTTCCTGAATCCACGAAAACCTGTCAGTATTCGGGTAGTCGTTCAAAATAGTTTCAAAATATTTATCTGGTGTAAGCGTAAGGTTGGTAGCAGTTTTGGCTGGCATTTGGTCTGTCCACAGATAATAAAATTTCATATTATCATAAATCCATTCATTAACTGTGTTATTGGTTTGGTCTGTTGAATTACCATTACTGCCCGTTGTAGAAGGCGTAGGATTGTTTTCTACTTTACACGACCATACGCTTGCAGTAAGAAACAGACCCAGAATGAGAAATTTGGCAGGAGAAAACTTCATATAAATTATTATTTAGCGTTCTGTTGATATTGACGTATTTTACTAACGAATCGTTGCGGTTTTTGTTTTGAGCATAAAATTTTAATCTGCAAATGTGCAAGATTACAAAATCTCAGCCAGGTTGCCCTTGATATTTTTCACGATGGAATCAAGCCCCAGGTCGTTGGCGTCTGTACCAAATGGCTCTTCAATTTCTTCTGCCATAATTTCTATACCGGCAAATGCATAAAACACCAGGGTAACAATAGGTATTGACCAGAACTTGAACTCAAGCACTGCCGTAAATGGCATAGTGAACACGTAAATAAAGATAATTTTCTTGATAAAAATATTATAAGAAACCGGAATAGGCGTATTTTTAATTCGCTCGCAAGCTCCAAGGTTATCCGTAAAGGACGATAACTCATTGTTCAATGATAGTAATAGTTCGGCATTAAACATTCCTTCGCTATGCAACTGATAAATTTCTGTATAAATGGCCCGGGCTATACGGTTGGGTATGTGTTTAAAGTCTTTATAGTATTCTCTGTTATATTTTTCTGTAAATTCCAGATGTTCAAGGTTTACCCGGCCTCTCAGGTGGTCTTTCACGGTATGTACATAGTTACCAATTAAAATTCTGAATGTTTCTCTCGAAGGATGCTTTTCTGGCAATAAAGTTGCCAGTTTTAGGGCAAAGTTTCTCGAGTTATTGGTAAACGATCCCCATATTTTTCTCCCTTCCCACCAGCGGTCATAGGCAGTATTGGTTCTGAAAACCAGTAATAACGATAGCACGAAACCAACCAGAGAATGAATAGTAAGCGGATTTTTAATTGGCGAATAATGCAGAATGTTGTTTTCCAGGTACGCAAAAGTGGCTGTGTAGGCTGCCAGCCCCATCATTGCAGGTAGGAGTTTCCTGAAGGTATCGGCCTTATGGAAGTAAAAAATAAACTTCCACCAGTTGCGGGGGTTGTAATCTATCATAAAAATGCCTGTAACGTTTTATTTATATAAGGTACAAATATAATTTTTTGTGAATACTGTAAGTGCCTGCAAATAATGATTTTTATTATTTAATATCGTGACAAATGCGCCACATTATTTTTTATGAATTATTCAGAAAAAATTAATTTTTTTTCTGATAATGCTTGTATATTCGTGCCAAAACCATGGAAAATATGAAGAAACTGCTTTATTTGGTTCGACACGCCACTGCTGAAGAAGGAGGTAATACCCCGATGTTCCGGGATTTTGACCGTATCCTTACTTCACATGGTATCATCGAAGCCGCCCGTATGGGTAAGCATCTGGCAGAAAATAACATAAAAATTGAACTTCTGATAAGCAGTGAAGCTGACCGTTGTAAGTCTACAGCCAAGATTTTTGCCGAGCAACTACATGTAGATGCTGATGAAATTAAACTGGATGAGGCCATTTACGGCGGCGGTGCAAGGGCTTATCTGGCTGCTGTTAATAATTTAGATGAGAAAGTTAAATCGGTGGCTATTTTCGGGCATAATCCGGATATTACTTTTTTTGCCGAATACCTTACCCGTGCCGATATTGGCGGGTCTATGGAAAAGGCCAGCGTAGTAGCCATTGAATTTGAAGACGTAAATTGGAATGAGATTTCGAACAAAAGCGGTAGATTTTTGTTTTACTGGTCGCCGGGCACTATAGCCAAAGCTTAGTTTGATTTTTTAATGAATGAAATGAAAAATAATACTACGGGTAATCGTAATCGCCTTATCTTCAGAATAATATTTCTAGTATTTCTGGCTGTTGTTTTATGGTTTTTATATGACCTCTCGCGCCAGACAACTGCACCCTGGAATAAGAAAAAACAAATTGAACGGGCTTTTTGATACCGGTTCATTATTGTTGATAGGGTGATTCTTTCTTAATTTGAATGTAAATCTGGTCATTCTCCAACTCTTTCTTACCAATGACTGGGCTCATTTTTTATGCCTTCTGCCCAACAATTTTTAAAAAAGATTGTGAACCCATTGCAACGCAATCATAAAATTTCAGGTCTTGCCAGAAAATGGCTTGAGTTTGAGGCCTTTTGTGTGTCCTGAATATGGCCTGAAGAATGGTAATTGGCAGAATATTCTTTACTTTGTAGTATAAAAATCATCTCTTACTATGAATAAACCAAACCAGATACTAACCGCTATTTTTTTTATTTTTCCTTGTTTTGTAATGGCACAATTAAACTACCCGTTAACTCATACGGTTGACCAAAAAGATAATTATCATGGCACAATTGTAGAAGACCCTTACCGATGGCTGGAAGACGACCGGTCTGCTGAAACTGCTGAATGGGTAAAACAACAGAACCAATTATCGTTCTCGTACCTTGAGAAGATACCCTATCGGGAGGGAATCAAGAAAAGATTAGAGAAAATCTATAATTATGCCAAGTATTCGGCACCCAGCCGTAAAGGCGAATGGTACTACTTTTATAAGAACGACGGGCTGCAGAATCAATCGGTTTTATACCGGCAAAAAGGATTAAACGGTGTGCCGGAAGTAGTGCTTGACCCCAACAGTTTATCAAAAGACGGTACAACCCGGCTGGCGCAATTTACACTTTCTAAAGACGGCAGGTATGCAGCTTATGCCTTGTCTAAGGGTGGGTCAGACTGGCAGGATATCTTCATCATGGATGTTAACAGCAAGCAGAATCTTGCCGATAAAGTAGAATGGGTAAAGGTATCTGGCATTGCCTGGCAGGGTAATGGTTTTTACTACAGCAGGTACCCGAAACCGGATGGCAGCGCACTGGCTGCTAAAAATGAGAACCATCAGGTGTTTTATCATAAAATTGGCACAACCCAGGATGCCGATGAACTGGTATTTGAAGACAAGGCTAACCCACAGCGATTTCATACCGTAAGCACTACCGAAGATGAATTGTATGCAGTATTGTATGTAAGCGACAGAGGCAAAGGAAAAGACGGCAATGCGTTGTTTTATAAAGAATCCGGCTCAAAGTCGTTCAAACCGGTTGTGGCAGAGGTAACCGATTTCTCGTATAGCGTAATTGAAAACGTAGGTAAAACTTTGCTGATACAGACGAATAAAGATGCCAAGAACGAAAAAATAGAGAATTTTGATACAGCAAATGGCATCTGGAAATCGGTAGTGGCAGAAAAAACAGAACCGCTGCAGTCGGCAAGTGTTGCAGGTGGAAAGTTGTTTCTTACCTACATGAAAGACGTAACCACCCGCGCTTATGTATATGATGTAAAAGGTAAACTTGAAAACGAGATTAAATTGCCAGGTCTTGGAACTGCCTCCGGCTTTGGTGGCAATGCGGACGACAAAGAAGTGTTTTATACTTTTACTTCTTTCAATTATCCGTCAACTATTTTTAGTTATAATCTGGGCACCAGGCAAAGCGCTGTGTTCCGGGCGCCTGAAGTTGATTTTAAAGCCACTGATTTTGAAACCAAACAGGTGTTTTATACCAGTAAAGATGGTACCCAGGTGCCAATGTTTATTGTTTATAAGAAGGGAATTAAGCTGAACGGACAAAACCCTACGTTGCTGTATGGATACGGAGGCTTTAATATTAGTCTGAACCCCGCTTTTAGTCCGTTGCTTATTCCGTTTCTGGAACAGGGAGGCGTATATGCACAGGCGAACTTACGCGGCGGAAGTGAATATGGCGAAAAATGGCATGAACAGGGCATGAAACTGAAAAAGCAAAATGTATTTGATGATTTTATAGCCGCCGGTGAATACCTGATAGCACAGAAATACTGCGATAATGCCCACCTGGCTTTAAGGGGTGGCTCAAACGGCGGGCTTCTGGTAGGTGCGGTAATTAACCAGAGACCCGAATTGGCCAAAGTTGCTATTCCGCAGGTAGGGGTGATGGACATGCTCCGTTTTCAGAAATTTACCATCGGCTGGAACTGGATTGCCGATTATGGTTCGTCTGACAACGCTGATGAGTTCAAGGTCTTATATGCTTACTCACCATTGCATAATATCAAGTCGGGTGTAAACTATCCGGCTACGCTCATTACCACTGCCGACCATGACGACCGCGTAGTACCTGCACACTCTTTTAAATATGCAGCCATGTTACAGGCAAAAGCCGGCAAAAGCACCACTAACCCGTTGTTAATCAGAATTGATACCAACTCGGGTCATGGGGCAAGCAATACAGCCAAAAATATTGAGCAAATGGCAGATATTTATGCTTTTATCTGGTGGAACATGCAGTCAGTCATTAAACTGTAAATCCATTGCAGCGGGGTGTTCAATCTTCCCGCTGCATACCATACCTATTAAATTGTCTTAAATGAAAAGGTACTTTAACTTACCCTGGCATTATTTCGCTTTAGTTGTTTTGGTTACCTGTATTGTTTACAGCAATCATTTTTATAATGCATTTCATTTTGATGACTTCCACACGGTTGTTAATAACCTGTACATCAGAAGCCTCAAAAACATTCCGCTTTTTTTTAAAGATGCCACTACTTTCAGTACACTCCCGGCTAATCAGGCCTATCGTCCTGTTGTTACCACGTCTCTTGCCATAGATTACTGGCTGGGCAACGGCTATAATCTTTTCTATTTTCATTTGCTTACGTTTATTATATTTCTGGTTCAGGGCTGGCTGATGCTCCTGCTGTTTAAGAAGGTATTCGATGTTTCATCTCAAAGCGGTTATAATTATTTCATTGCTCTGGCTGCCGTAGCCTGGTATTTGCTGCACCCGGCAATGGCCGAGACGGTCAACTATGTGATAGCCCGCTCAGATACCCTGTCAACATTTTTTGTGGTGTTGGCTTTTGTGATGTATGCGCGTTCAGGGTTTTGCCGTAGAACTTTCCTGTATCTTATACCTGTTACAATAGGTGCTTTAGCCAAACCTACGGCTGTTATGTTTGCGCCTATTTTGTTTTTTTATGTCATTTTGTTCGAAAAGAATCTTAGCCTGACCGATTTTTTCAGAGTAAAGCATTTCAGACAAATACTGAATGCCGTTGCCAGAACCCTGCCTGCCTTTGTTGTTTGTGCTTTGCTATATATGTGGATAGACAGATTGACACCTAAAACCTGGGAGGCCGGAGGTACCTCTGCATGGCATTACCTAATTTCGCAGCCTTTTGTAATTGCTTATTATTTTAGTTCATTGTTTCTGCCTGTTCACCTGAATGCTGATACCGACTGGAAAGTATTAAGCAGTATCTGGGAAATCCGTTTTTTTGTAGGGATAGTATTTTTAGCTGTTATGCTGGTGCTGGCAATATGGTTTTCAAAAAATGCCAGAACAAGGCCAATCAGCTTTGGTATTATATGGTTTTTTCTGGCGCTGGTGCCATCTTCGAGTGTGATTCCGCTGGGTGAGGTAATGAACGACCACCGGATGTTTTTTCCATTTGTGGGTTTGATCATGAGCGTGGTTTGGGCAATGGCTTTATTTATGATGCCTTACAAAAACTTTTTTAAAAAGCATACCGGTGCTACCGTTGCAATTTTTGTAGTGGTGCTGCTAGGCTATGGTGCGGGCACTTACCAGAGAAATAAAGTGTGGCATACTGAAGAAAGCCTGTGGTATGATGTTACTATTAAAAGCCCTGAAAATGCGCGTGGGCTGATGAACTACGGTATTTCCAAAATGGGCAAAAATGATTTTGAAACAGCTGAAAAATATTTCAACAAGGCTCTGGTTCTAACACCTGGTTATTATACCCTGCATATAAATATGGGGGTGCTAAAAGAAGCGCAGGGCGATAGCGCCATAGCAGAATCTCACTTTAAAAATGCCTTGCTTTTTAATAACAAAAATGCTGATTCATGGTATTATTATGCCAGGTTCCTGTTTAATCAGGGCCGATACCCGGAGGCCATTCAGGCTTTATTAAACACCAGCAAAATTGCACCCGGATATATTCCTGCCTCTGAGTTACTTATGCGTATATATGACCGCCAGCAGCACTATGATAAACTGCATGAACTTGCTTACGAAACTTTAAAGCGCGTGCCAGGTAATACGGAGGCATTGGTTTTTAAAGCCTCATCAGCCAGACGCCAAAGCAGGCTTAGCTATGAAATGGAGCGCATCAGGTTAGACCCAAGCCCCGAAAAATACCTGAGTTTAAGCTTTAATTATTATTTGGCCGGAGAATTACGGCAGAGTATAAAAATAGCAACAGAGGCTATAAAACTGAGGCCCTATTACCCCGAGGCTTATAATAATATAGGTTCGGCCTATAATGTATTAAAAGAATATGACAAGGCCATCCCTTATTTGCAAAAGGCAGTTGATTTAAGTCCCAATTTTGAACTGGCAAAAAATAACCTGAAAATGGCCGAAATTAAAAAGAATGAAATAAACCGGTAAATAGATGAACCAAGCTACATGCATTGTGTGTGGAAATAAGCAGGATTTAAAATTTGAATTGAGACATAACGTATACCATTGCAGTGTATGTGATTTGTATTCGTCTGATGCCGATTTTGATTTATCGTTCAGGTCTAGTCTCGAAGAGGATAGCCGCGAGATAGGCTTGAAGCAACTCCGATTACATAACTTTCAACTGATTATAAAAGAGTTGAAAGATAATTACTTTAAAAACGAGGCAGCTATTAGCGGACTTGAAATTGGCAGCGGCAATGGCTGGTGGCTGGAAGTTTGCAAAGCCAATGGCATTGATTGTATGGGCATTGAACCGGAAACCACATTTACACCCTACTACAAGCAAAACAACCTGAAAGTAGTGCATGGTTTTTATCCTGATGTAGCTAAAGATTCTTCGGCAGGCTATGATTTTATCATATTTAACGACGTTTTTGAGCATATTACTGATTTAGAAAGCTTGTTGCTGAGCATTAAGAGAGACCTGAAAAAAGACGGAGTTCTGATTGTCAATATCCCAATGAGTAACGGGTTCTTTTATCGGGTTGCCAAAGCGCTTTATTATCTGAAAGTAAAATCATACCTGGAGCGCCTGTGGCAGTTTAGTTTTCATAGCCCGCATATCAATTATTTTAACCCCGTAAATCTGACCGCTTATTTCGACAAATATGGCTTCAGGCTGCTTAAGGATTTCAGACTGGAAACTTTAGATTTTTCGAGCATTAAAGAACGCATTTTGGCAGATAATCAGATAAGCAAGGCAAAAGCATTTGCAATCAGTAATGCGCTTATGTTATTGAAACCTGTTATTAAAAATACTGAAGCTGATATCAGGGTTTTCTTTTTTCGCCAGTAGTAATGGCTATTTTCTTATATAAGCAAAAAACATAGCCAGCGTAACTTTAATCATGTAGTAAATACTTGAAAGTGACCGAATAGAAGACTGGCCACCTTGTCTGTTTTTCATTACCACTGGTATTTCTTCAATATGTAGCCCGGCTTTGGCAAACATAACCAATGATTCAGGCTCAGGGTATTCGTCAGGATAATTCTCTGCGGCAAATGCGATGGCTTGTTTATCAAATAACCGGAAGCCGGAGGTAATATCTACAATGCGCTTACCTGTAAGCAATTGGTTGAGCCTATAAAAATAGGCAATGCCCCTCCTTCTTAGTGCAGACGACTGAAAGCCCTGTTTCAATAAGAATCTGGAGCCTATTACAACATTTGCCCGGGTTTGTTCCTGATGTTTAAGCAGTTTAGATAACTCTGCTGCGGGGTGTTGCCCATCGCCGTCCATCTGCACTGCCAGTTCGTAGCCATTTCTATTGGCATACTTATAACCCGTTTGTACCGCACCGCCAATGCCCAGATTAACAACCAGATTTAAAATTTTAACATCAAATTGTCGGGCAACGCTAATTGTGTTATCTGTTGAGCAGTCATTTACTACAGCTATGTTAATTTCATAAGGCAATTGTAAATGTGTCAGCTCTGTTAGCAGTTGCGCAATTGAGGCCTCCTCATTAAAGCAGGGAATGATTACTAACAGCTTTTTTTTCATTGGGTGGCTAAAACTTGGTTTGCAATGAGGTTTGCTATCAGGTAGTGATGCCGGCATGCTGCATAAAACCGCTTAATAATTGGCGATAATTGTTTACCTCGGCCTGCTTTTGAAGCTCCGTCCATCCCATTGGTTCTGCCATCAGGTCGGCAACAACAGGGGTTAGGTCATAGGTGGTTTTCCAGTCGAGCAGTTCCAGCCTTGTTCTTCTCGCAAAGAAATCGCGCAGGGTGCAAGCCATTTCTACCTGCACTGCATACAATACCTCTGCCTTAATAAACGGATAATCGGTGTGGATTCTTTCTTTGGGTGCATATTTTAAAACTTCTGCAGCCAGTGTACCATATTTTTTAACCAGATGCTGGCAGATGTCTTCGGCAAGCCCATGCACTTTCTGTATGCTTTGCCAGTGCTCAAATTCATATTTCTCTCCACCCGCCAGGTAGTGCTGGTCGGTAGAACAAGGTATGTCGGTTTCCAGAAGCTGGCAGGCATCATCTATGGTATCCTTAGCCATTAGTCGGTAGGTTGTCCATTTACCACCAAGCAGGCTTAGCAAGTTAGACGTTGCATCGTGTTCTACTTCGTGGTCGCGCACCAGTTTTTTTGTGGCTTTAGAGCCTGATGAAGCTATCAGCGGGCGTAATCCGCCAAAACCTGATTTAATGGCTGAACGATCGGGCACTTTAGCCAGATACGGCTCCAGGGTTTCAAGTAGAAAATCAACCTCGCGGCTTATCAGAATGGGCTCGTTGTCAATGTCACGGTATTCATCATCGGTTGTTCCTACCATAACATCGCCTTCAAACGGAATCACAAACACCACACGGCCATCTTTGGTTTTGGGTATCAGCATGGCATCTTTGCTTTTCAGCACATCAGCAGGCAGCATTATGTGTACTCCTTTGCTTGGGCGTAGCCTTTTTTCAATGGCAGGGTTAGCCAATAGCCTGATACTGTCTGCAAACGGGCCAGTGCAGTTAATAAACAGCTTCGATTGAATACTGAATGTTGTATCAGTCAATGAATCCTTTACCAATGCCGACCTTAATTTACCGGAAGCATCCTTTCCGAAACTAATTACCTCGGCATGATTCACTGTAGCAGCACCCTGTAAGTCGGCGCTGTGAGCCAATGCCAGGCAATATCTGGCGTCATCCAGTTGTCCGTCATAATACATAACAGAACTATGCAGCCGTTGGGTAAGGGTGGGCATTCGCTCAAACGTTTCTTTTTTGCTTAGCCATTTGGCTTTAGGAAGCGTATCATTCTTGGCAAAAAAACCGTATAGGGTTAAACCAATAGTAAAATACATACCTTCCAGCCAGCTGAAAACGGGGGTAATCAGAGCCAGCGGATGAGCCAGATGCGGTGCATTTTTTATAACTATATGGCGCTCTTCCAATCCGTGGCGCACCTGCCTTAACTGTCCGAAATCCAGATTCTTAAAAGCCTGCTCTAAATACCTTACGCCGCCGTGTATCAGTTTGGTAGACTTGGAAGAGGTTTCAGCGGCAAAATCGTTCTTTTCTATCAATGCTACTTTAAAGCCTCTCAGAGCCGCATCGAGGGCACAGCCGGCGCCACTGGCACCACCGCCAATAATACAGATGTCAAACTCTTCGCTTTTAATGCGTTCAATATTTTTTTTTCTGTCCATAAGTGTTCTGTTGTATCAAGTCTGGGCTGCTTCTGTTGTCAGACAAATATCATACTGGCTATGCCGCCCATCATAATAATTTTGCAAATTCTGCTTAGCAGTGTAAAATCTTTCTTGCGGTCGGCCCAGTATAGTTTATTTATCAGCCAGGTGAAAACAATGATTGACCCGCTGAAAATCATAATCAGGTATTGATTATGAAGGCTATATGCCATAAAAAACAATATAGACACAAAGCCTACAATAAATATATAAAGCAGTATTTTGGTGCGTCTGATACCCCAAATAATAGGCAGGGTACGGCATCCGTAGCGGGCGTCACCCCTGATGTCTTCCATGTCTTTGATTATTTCACGAATTAAAGAAATAGAAAAAGCAAACAGAGCGTAAATGTTAACCAGCATTTCGTTTTGCTTATAATAGACCGCCAGTACTATGAGCGAGAAAGCAGTAAGAAATGCCACCAGAAAATTGCCGATAAAAGCCTGCCGTTTGAATCTCTCTGAATAAAACCAGAGTGCCGAAACCGCAAATACATTAATCAGGAAAACTTTTAAGCCTAAAAAAAGACCGATGGCTATGCCTATGAAATTAAGTATCTGATGGCTGAGAATAGCCCGGCGCCGTCTAATGATTTTACCGATTATTACCTCACGTGGTTTGTTCACCAGGTCTATTTTAATATCAAAATAATCGTTAATAATGTATCCGGCTGCTGCAATGCAAACCGTAGCGAAAACCAGTAAAAAGTGCTTTAACTCAAAAATGTAGCTCTGCCAGTCTGCTTTTGGCCCTACTAAAAAAATTCTGGCCATATATTGTGTAAGCACAATAATAAGCAGGTTGTTTAAACGAACCAGTCGGAAAAAAGCGGCTATAGTTTTCAGAAACTCAGATTTGTTCATTTTCTCAAAAATACTAAAATAGTTTGAAAGAACTTCTATACTTTCGAAAATCACAAATACTTAATGCACGAGTTTGGGATTTTTTTTGAAAAAAATTGTTGTACTAAAAAAACGGATTTAAACCGCATCTATGAAAATCGGAATTGTTTGTTATCCTACCTTTGGGGGCAGTGGTGTTGTTGCCACAGAACTAGGCAAAGCGCTTGCAAAAAACGGTCATCAGGTACACTTTATTACTTATACGCAGCCAGCCAGACTGGATTTCTTCAATGAGAATATTTTTTACCACGAAGTAAATATTGCCAGTTACCCGCTCTTCCAGTATCCGCCTTATGAGTCGGCCCTGGCCGGAAAGATGGTTGACGTTGTGAAATACGAAAAACTGGATATTCTGCATGTTCATTATGCAATTCCGCATGCTACCTCGGCTTTTCTGGCCAAGCAAATTTTAAAATGCCAGGGTATAAATGTGCCTGTTATTACCACCCTGCATGGTACAGATATTACCATTGTAGGTAAAGACGCCACGCTAGCGCCGGTGGTTACTTTCAGCATTAATGAGTCTGACGGTGTTACCACGGTTTCAGCCGACCTGCAAAAGGAGACATACAACACTTTCCGTGTTAGAAAAGAAATTGAGGTGATTCCGAATTTTGTAGATTTAGAGCGATTCAAGAAACAGAAAAAAGAGCATTTTAAACGCATTATTTGCCCGAACGACGAAAAACTTTTGGTGCATACCTCTAATTTTAGAAGAGTAAAGCGGATTGATGATATAATCAAAGTTTTTGCCAGGCTAAAAGTGCTTACCCCATGCAAGCTGGTACTGGTGGGTGATGGCCCCGAACGTGCTGCTATGGAACAATTGAGCCGCGATCTGGGGCTGGGTGAAGACGTTCGTTTTGTGGGTAAGCTTGATGCCATTGAAGAGGTGCTGTCTGTAGCTGATTTATTTCTGATGCCCTCTGAAAAAGAGAGCTTTGGCTTAGCCGCCTTAGAAGCAATGGCTTGCGAAGTGCCTGTTATATCTACCAATACAGGTGGTTTGCCTGAGCTGAATGTGCATGGCGTAACCGGGTTTTTGAGCAATGTAGGTGATATTGAAGACATGGTGCGCAATGCCTTGTTTATTCTGCAAGATGAAAACCTGCCTCGTTTCAAGGCCAATGCACTGGCACATGCGCAGGAATTTGACATCTCGAACATTGTACCCAAGTATGAAAATTACTACCATAAAATACTACAGGAAACAAAAGAACAGGAAACAAAGGAACTTGTATAATAGATAGCGAAATAAAAAATGCCTCACGGGAAGTTTCTCATGAGGCATTTTTTATATACAAAGTAATTTTAAAGCGCTGAAACAGTTCTTTCAACAAATCTGGTTAAATCACTGCCAGACAACATACCTTGTGCCAGTAGCGCCAGGTCATACAATTGTTTAGCCAATTGTTTTTTGCCTTCTTCATCTGTTGTTTTCAGCAATTTATCTATCAGGGTATGGTTGGTATTTACTACCACATTTACACCCATAGGCATCATGCCAAACATATCGTTCTGGCCGCTCACGCGTGACATATCTTTCCAGCGACGCATAAACTCAGGTTGAATGATAGTTACTGGCATTTCGTCGGTTGGAAGAGACTCTAACTGAACGGTATTGGTGCCAACTATACCCTTAAACAATTCTTCTACCTGTTTTTTCTCGTCTTCATTTAATACGCTTTCTACGTTAAGGCCTTTATCTATCAGTTTTTCAATGCTGTCAGAGTCTACTCGTTTAAAGGTTACTTTTTCAAGTTTCGATTCCAGCGTATTGATAAAGTGTGCGTCAAGCGGCGAGTCTAGTATTAAAACATCATACCCGCGTTTTTTGGCCGAGGCAATAAATGCGTCTTGCTGGTTGGCATCATTTGCATATAAAAATACTGCTTTGCCATCTTTATCGCTTTGGTTAGCCTGTACTTTTTCGCGGTATTCATCTAAAGTAAAATACTGGTTGTCGGCATTTTTCAGAAGTGCAAACTCTTTGGCTCTGTCATAGAATTTATCGTCTGAAATAATACCGTATTTAACAAATATACCCACGCTTTCCCATTTCTCTTCAAAGCCCTGGCGGTCATTACGGAACAGCTCCTGCAGTTTATCGGCTACTTTTTTGGTAATGTGCGAGTTGATTTTCTTTACGTTGCCATCAGCTTGTAAATAACTGCGCGAGACGTTCAGCGGGATGTCCGGTGAGTCAATAACGCCATGAAGCATCTGCAGGAATTCAGGCACGACATCTTTTACATCATCAGTAATAAATACCTGGCGGCTGTATAACTGTACTTTTTCACGGTTCAGCTGAAAGTCTTTCTTAATTTTAGGGAAATATAGCACACCTGTCAGGTTAAACGGATAGTCTACATTCAAATGAATCCAGAAAAGAGGGTCTTCACTGAAAGGGTACAGCTCTTTATAGAAATTTTTATAGTCTTCTTCAGTTAATTCAGAAGGTGATTTTGTCCAGATCGGATTCGGATTATTTACAATTTTACCGTCAAACTCAATTTCAACTGGCAGGAACTTGGCATATTTTTCAAGAATCTGGCTGATTCTGTGATTCTCAAGAAACTCTTCCGAATCTTGTGCCACGTGTAAAATAATGTCAGTACCACGCTCGGCTTTATCGGCTTCGGTAATTTCAAATTCAGTGCTGCCGTCGCAAATCCAACGGGCTGCAGGCTCATCTCTGAAAGACCTGGTGATAATCTCTACGTTTTGAGCCACCATGAAGGCCGAGTAAAAACCTAAACCAAACTGACCGATAATCTGGTTGGTATCCTGAGTATCTTTGTATTTTTCTAAAAACTCCTTAGCGCCTGAGAACGCAATCTGGTTAATGTATTTCTTGATTTCCTCAGCGCTCATTCCAATACCCTTGTCTGAGATAGTAATGGTTTTGGCTTCTTTGTCTATTGATACCGTTACTTTCAATTCGCCTAATTCACCGTCGAACTCGCCCATTGAGGCCAGTTTTTTCAGCTTTTGTGTAGCGTCAACAGCATTAGAAACCAACTCACGCAAGAAAATCTCGTGGTCGGAGTAAAGAAACTTTTTGATGATGGGAAAAATGTTTTCGGTGTTAATCGAAATCGTACCTTTTTCAGCTACCATAATTATCTATAATTTTTAGTTGTTTTTAAACCAATGTTGTGTCAATAACAATTAGTATTCCAACAGTCAATAAACGAGGTGTAGTCTGCCATATTGGCAGAAAACTACCTTTTCTGTGCAGGTTATCGTAGTCAGAAAGTTATATTTCATCGTATTGTCAAAAAAAAACCTATTTTTACTTTCAAGCTTTTTTTGCCAATTTCGTTAGTATCAGGAACAGCAGCCATAATTTGGGTGTTATGCTGTTACTCATAAATCTATCAATCAGGTTTTTAACCCTTGTATATGAACAAGTTTTTCCTTCAACATATATTTGACAAGCACCGCAATACCGAACCGGTAGCGCCAACCAAGGATATTGCCGCCTGGGCCTTACGGATAATCCGGCTGCTTTTTCCCGAGCAAACCAAAGAGTATTTCAGGTCGGAAGAAGAAATTGAAATACAATTTAAAAATCTTGAACTGGAACTGCGGAACATTCTGCTGTCAACGTATCAATGCAAAGATTGCAATCCTGAATGGAGAGCTCAGCAGTTTTTTGAGAGTATTCCGCTGATATATGAAACCCTCAAGACCGATATTCAGGCTATTCTGGAAGGAGACCCGGCTGCCAAAAGCGAGTTTGAAGTAGTGCGTGCCTATCCGGGCTTTTATGCTATTTCTTTTTACAGACTGGCGCATCAGTTGTATTTATTGGACATACCACTTTTGCCACGAATACTGACAGAATATGCGCACTCGAAGACCGGGATTGATATTCATCCGGGTGCCCGGATTGATGCGCATTTCTTTATAGACCATGGTACGGGTGTGGTTATAGGCGAAACAAGTATCATCGGCAAGCATGTAAAGTTGTATCAGGGTGTTACTTTGGGCGCATTGAGTGTCGATAAATCAATGATTAACACCAAGCGGCACCCTACGGTTGAAGACCACGTGGTTATTTACTCAGGGGCCACTATTCTGGGCGGAAGCACCGTTATAGGCAAACATTCAATTATAGGCGGTAACGTATGGCTTACCAAAACGGTGCCTGCTTACTCAACCGTGTATCATAAACCTGAAATAAGGGTAGTAGAACGCGAAACAGTTTAAGTATAGCTACATTAAAATCAAAAAGTACAACATACCTGCACACAAAAGTTTTTGAAATGGCAAGCATTATAGACCTGGTAGGGAATACCCCATTAGTAGAATTAAAAAAACTGAACCCTAACCCAAATGTAAAGATTTACGGCAAGCTTGAGGGTAACAACCCGGCAGGTAGCGTAAAAGACAGGCCTGCTTTAAACATGATTAGAAGTGCAGTAGAAAGAGGCGATATTAAACCGGGTATGAAATTGATTGAAGCTACCAGTGGTAATACCGGAATTGCGCTGGCCATGATAGCCCGGTTGTATGACCTGGAGATTGAACTGGTGATGCCTTCTAATTCTACCCGTGAGCGAACCTTGACTATGGAGGCCTTTGGCGCCAAAGTGGTTTTGCTTGAAAATATAGAAAAATGCCGCGACTACGCCGAGAGCCAGGCTGCTTCGGGGCAGTATCTGATGCTGAATCAGTTTGCAAACCCAGACAATTATCTGGCGCATTACAAAACCACAGGGCCCGAAATATGGCGCGACACCGAGCAGACAATTACCCATTTTGTGAGTTCTATGGGTACTACGGGTACTATAATGGGTACTTCAATGTTCTTGAAAGAAGTAAACCCCGATATTCAGATTGTGGGCTGCCAGCCTACTGAAAACTCTTCGATACCGGGTATCAGAAGATGGCCTGCGGCCTATCTGCCCAAAATATTTGACCCTAAACGTGTTGACAGAGTCATGGATATATCGGAAGCCGAAGCAACTGATATGGCCCGAAAACTAGCCAAAACCGAAGGGATTTTTGCAGGCATGAGTAGTGGCGGCGCAGCTTCAGCGGCTATAAAGCTGGCTAATGAACTGGATAACGGCACGATTGTATTTATTTGTTGCGACAGAGGCGACCGCTACCTGAGCAGTGATTTGTTTGGATGATATTTACAGGGGTTTAACAACCCCTTTTTTATTGACAGGCTTTTTTAGTAAGTGTTTGGCCAATTCTGGCTTTGGTTGGGTCTTTCATTACCAGTTTGCCATTTTTCTCCTCCAGTTCTCCGCTTTTTATGAGTAGTGTGTCGCTATCAATAACAAAAATTTTCTCTTCTAACTGGTTTATGCCTTCAATCATGTAGTCATAGTCGGCAATTATTTCGTTGCCATTTTTCTGGCCTTTTAAGGTGCCTCTGGCGCGGTCTTTTTCCCAGGGTAGCCACTCCATGTTTCCGTTTACGCTATTGCCATCAATAATCAGCCTCACGGTTGTTACGTCTTTTCCAACTATTTCTTCAAAACATAAGGTATCTGCCATAGGTCTGGCAATAGTTACGCTATCAGGGTAAGCAATAGAACTATCGGCCAATTGATTGTCTGAGTTTTCTGACCGGCAACCAAACATGGATATGATAATACTGCAGTAGACGATGGACTTTCTCATAAAACAAGTAATTGTAAGTGAGGACTAAACAAATGTACTGATTATTTGATACTTACATAAAAATATGCAAGGTTCTTTACTGAAATTTAATAAAAAGTATGCCTGCTGTTTATGGTTGAGCGTCGCAATGGCCGACAAACGGTGGGCTGGCTTGTTGGTGTGTGCAAAAACTGATAATTTAATCATTAGACCATGGTGCTTACTATATTAATTATCGGCGGTTTCTGTTTGTATTTGCCAAGCAATTAGGTAACTTTCACCTAAAGTCTGTAATGCTTATTTAGCCGGTACAATACCCTTATTTATGAACAAAAGAACCTTTCTGAAAACCTCTTCGGCTCTGGTAGCAGGTAGTGTTATTACACAATTAAGTGCCTGCCGGGACGCCGACGCCAGAACCAACTGGGCAGGTAATTTAACTTACAGCGCCGATAACCTGCACAACCCTGCTACTATAAAAGAAGTGCAGAAAGTTGTAAAAATCCAAAAGAGCCTGAGAGTTTTGGGGTCGAGGCATTCTTTTAATGCGATTGCTGATAGTGACGAAAATCAGGTGTCTTCAGCAGGGCTGAACAAAATACTGGCTTTAGATAAGGCAGATGCAACCGTAACCGTTGAGGGCGGAATAAAATATGGCGACTTGTGTAAATACCTTGATGACAACGGATTTGCTTTATTTAATTTGGCCTCTTTGCCACATATTTCAGTAGCAGGTGCCTGTGCAACGGCAACACATGGATCTGGTTTGAATAACGGTAACCTGGCTACGTCTGTTATAGGCATAGAATTTATTGACGGACGTGGAAAAGTAGTTAATCTTTCAAAAGAAACAGATGAGGCTTTTAATGGCGCCATTGTAAATTTAGGGGCATTGGGGGTAGTAACCAAACTTACATTGCAATTGCAGCCTGCTTTCAGCATGAAACAATTGGTTTACAAAAACCTGCCTATGGCCGTGCTGGAAAAAAATTTTGAGACCATTATGGCGAGCGGATACAGCGTTAGCCTTTTTACCGACTGGCGCAACAAAAACATTAATCAGGTTTGGATTAAAAGCCGTTGCGAAGCACATGATGATGTAAAAATTGAACCCGAATTTTATGGTGCCAGGGCATCTGTAAAAAATATACACCCTCTGGAAGACCTTTCTGCTGAAAATTGCACTGAACAAATGGGGGTAAAGGGCCCCTGGTATGAGCGCATGCCTCATTTCAGAATGGGTTTTACACCCAGCAGTGGAAAAGAACTGCAGGCCGAATACTTTGTACCTCTACAGTATGGTTATGAGGCCATGATGGCTATTGAAAAACTGCATGAA
Organism: Emticicia sp. TH156; assembly: GCF_002855535.1. Classification (NCBI taxonomy): domain Bacteria; kingdom Pseudomonadati; phylum Bacteroidota; class Cytophagia; order Cytophagales; family Leadbetterellaceae; genus Emticicia; species Emticicia sp. TH156. The sequence continues at coordinate 431,989 of NZ_PKRS01000002.1, read as the reverse complement.
CAAATAACACCGCACTTATTTATTTCTGAGATTCGTACCATGGCCGCTGACAATTTGTGGCTAAGCCCGGGTTATAACCAGGCTTGTGCTATTTTCCATTTTACATGGAAACAGGAAATAGAGACCGTTATGGGTCTTTTACCCTTAATAGAGCAACAACTGGCACCTTTTAACCCAAGGCCGCACTGGGGCAAATTGTTTACTTTATATCCTGAAGTCTTACAATCGCGCATTGCCAGGCTGGAAGACTTTAAAAAACTAATGGCACATTATGACCCGGAAGGAAAATTCAGAAATGAATTTATAAACAAAAACCTGTTTGGTGCCTGATTTTCCGTATTTGCCGGCAGGTATCTGCCATCAGAATGGTACCGGTAATACCTCTGCCGACTCGAGATATACTAACAGCAGGCTTGGGTTAAGATAACCCATTTGCTGATATAATCTGCCTAAATAGCTGATATCCCTGCTGTCTTTCTCTATTCTGGCGGGCTCATGGCTGCCGTAGGTTTTATAACTGATAACAAATACTTTATTATCTATAAAAACCACACGGTCGGCACGTTTTATTTCACCATTGGGTAATAAAATTTCTCTTTCGTTTTCAACTGTTAATCCCTCTTCAAAAAGAGGCGCCAACAGCGGTAAATTCATTATTTTATGAAGAGAACTCTCAATCGAATTGTATTCATTGAGGCTGATAACCCCTTCAAAAGCTAACTCTCTTAGCGCATTGGGTATATCACTTTTGCTTTTTATTTTGGCAAGTGCAGACCGCACCTTATTGTGTTTGTCTTTGGTTTTGTCAAGTGTTTCGGTATCAAAAATCTTTTCTGATAACCGCCTTAACCGGAGCCTGTCGCTACGGTCTTCGCTGATTATTTTTTTCAGTACTAATGTGTTATTGTCGGCAGGCTTTTTATCATGCTTTTTTATAAAAGTACCTTTGTTGATTTCATAGAAGTTCAAATCGGCATCAAATACACCTTCTACCTGTAAAAAATCTTTTACGAGTTCTCCGACACCCTGTATTTTCCCCTGAAAGTTTTTCTGAGAGATAACGTATAACTGATGTGCCGCTCGGGTAAAAGCTACATACAGCATATTCAGGTTTTCAAGAAAAGTGGCCTGCATCTCCTGATTATATTGTTCTGTCAGTTCAGTCATTTTTAGTTTTTCGCTGAATTTAACAGGTGCCGACATCAGTTTTACGTTTTGTGTCTCTGATTTATGCCATAGTTCTTCGTATTCAAGGGTTTCTAAGTCGGCCCATATCTCTGCCTGATTTTGCGGGCGCATGGACCATTGCGCATAGGGGATAATTACAACCGGATATTCCAGCCCTTTGGAGCGGTGAATGGTTGTGATGGTAATGGCATTTTCTTCGGCCGGTGATTTAACAGACAGCACTGAACTATCTTTTTTGTCCTGCCAGTAAACCAGAAAATCCTGCAAGTGGTTGCTTTCTTTCAGGCTGTAGTTTAGCACCACATCTAAAAACCTGAACAGGTAGTTTTTCTGATGCGAACGGTTGAATAAATCAAAAGCATCAATAATCTTTTCTGTAAGCTCATAGATTCCGGCTTTTATCATATTAGCGGGGTCGAGCTTATAACCGTAACGGCTGAAGATTTCATAAAAGGCCGTAGAGTTGCTGGTTTCAGCCAGGTTCTTTATTTCAGAAGTGGCTTCGTTGTCTGGCATCTGGTTCAGAATAGTCTGGTAAAACAAATACGCTGCTTCAGATTTTGCCAGTCGATTATTGGGCTGATTGATTACCCTCATCAATGCAATCAGTAAACGCACATAGGGTGAATTTTTAAGCAGAAGCGAGTCACGCGAGATAATCGGGTACCCGGCTTGTGTCAGAAAGTCTGCCACAGCAGATGACTCACGGTTACGGCGGCATAAGATGGCTATATCACCCACGTTATACCCTTGCTGTTGTACCTGCTCAACCAACCCAAGCACCCGGTTAAGCATAACTGCTCCTTCTTTGTCGTAATCAAGAAATTCAATTTGTATATGCCCGCCGGTTGGCGAGCTTGTGGGTTTTTCTTGTCTGAAATCTTCATACACACTGGGTAAAAACTGAAACTCGGCTGAGTATCTATCAAGCGATGCTTCAAAAAATCGGTTATTGAAATCAATTACTTCCTGTGCGCTTCTGAAATTAGTGTTAAGCGCTTTAGGCGTAAGGAAATTACCAATAGACATAAATTGTTCAGCCTGATGTTTCTGTATCAGCGAATTTTGCAACAATGCGTTTATATTGCCTTTAAACAAATGCACAATCAGTTCCATCTTACCACCACGCCAGCGATAAATAGCCTGCTTGGCGTCGCCCACCACCAAATTAAAATGATTGCCTGCCAATGAGTTTTCAATAAGTGGCAGCAGGTTGTAGAACTGCATATCTGAGGTATCCTGAAACTCGTCAATCAGCAGGTGCAGGTATTTTTCACCAATGCGCTCATAAATGAAAGGAACAGGCTCTGATAGAATGATGCTTAGAATCTTCCGGTTAAACTCGGCTATAAAAACCTGATTTTTCTCGGTTAGAACCTCGTCAAACTCATCTTTCATTTTTTTCAGAAGCGACAGCTTTCTGAGATTGGGGCGAAGCACGCTGTAAAGCGTGTATTTTTTCAGATGATTATCTTTGAAGTCCTGCATTTCGAAGAAGATGCTTCTCAAATCTTCTTTGATGCTGTCTATAGCCGCCTGGGTGGGTTTGGGGGTGCCTTTGGCGCTATACCATTTGTCGTCTCTTACAGCAGCCCAATGATAACTATTGGGTGACCCTTCTTTTTTGGTATAATATTCATTGGTAAAGTCGTCGCGCATATTATAAAAATATCCGCCTATGCCTTTACCTTTCTGTGTAAAATCGTCAACAGAAAGTCCCTGTGCTTCTATCAGTTGGATAGCCTTGATTGCCAATTCTCTGATGGTGTCCTCAAACCATTTCAGATAATTATGAATATTAGTTGAAATTTCGTTGAAATCGGCGCTTTCAAGTCTGTCCAGTTTTACCAGTAGAGGGTAATACTGGTCATTAATGAGGTGATTGCCGAATTTGGCCAGCTCGTCTGTTACAAAGTTCCAGCTTTGCCCGTCACCAACTTTATCTTTTATGAAGTTTTCCAGAATCGCACTAATCTCTCTGTGTTCTTCATTTCCTGCTTTTTCAATCAGGCGTTCAGCTGCTTCGGTCATTACCCGGTCGGTATCCAGTACAATTTCGTAGTTGTAGGGCAGGCCTAATTCTTCAGTAAAGGCATTTACCAGTTGGTTGACGAAACTATCGATGGTTTTCACGGCAAAATCAGAATATTCCTGAATAATATTCCTGAAAACAGTATTGGCTCTTTTTTGTATTACGTCTTCAGGCAAGCCGGTCTCTTCTACAATCATTCTGAACATCGGCCAGTATCTGGCACCCTCAGCCAATCGTTCTTCATTGCCTATTTCTTTCAGTGCATCCAGAATACGGTCTTTCATTTCTGTTGCAGCATCGTTCGTAAAAGTAATGGCTAATATCTGCTTAAAATAGAACGGGCGTTCGGTTTTCAGCACCAGTTTAAGATATTCTTTGGTGAGCGTAAAGGTTTTTCCGGAACCCGCCGATGAACTGTAAATATTAAATTGAGACATTTAATGGGTGTTTAAAAATCAAATTCTCAGGCAGGCGCTACCGATACCTGCATCTGGGTTAGTTCCATGCTGCCAAACTGTGTGGCCATGGCTACATCGGCGGCATCACGGCCATAGGCTAACACCACTCTTTTGCCTCTTGGTTGGGTTTGTGTGGCATCAAATGTGTACCACCTGCCCCCCAGGTAAGCCTCAAACCAGGCATGCAGGTCCATTGGTTTAAGCTCATATAAATAGCCTACCACCAGGCGCGCCGGGATATTCAGGCTGCGGCAAAGCGCAATGCCCAGATGAGAGAAGTCTCTGCAAACCCCTATGCGGGTTTCGGCAGTATTTTGGGCAGAGGTAGAGGCATTGCTATGGCCATATTCATACCTGATGTTTTCGTTTATCCATTGTCTGATAGCCTCTGCCTGCTGGTATCCGGTTACCTGATTTTGCACAATTGATGCAGCCATTTGCCCCATTTTGTCTGACTCGCAATAGCGGCTTGGCAAAAGATAAATCAGTGTTTCATCCGGCAATAACTGCACCGGAACATAATTAGCATTAAAATCTACGTCAATAAAATCGGCAACTTCTACAATGGCCGACGTGCGAATGGTAAAATTAGAATCTGGTGTAAATATTCTCTGGCAAAGGTTGCCATAAAGGTCTGTATATTCAATTACAGGAACAGAGGGCTGCAACAGGTATTCTTCCTTGATTATCCATTGACCTGAGCCACTGCGTGGCCTAAGCATCAGAATAAGCGGGGTGTTCTGCTCTGTTTCATAATCAAGCTGGCAACTAATAGAAAGTTTCATTTATTGAATAAATAGATTAACCTGTTTTTTTGATGTACGTTTAATTGTTAAAAAATTATGCCAACTATTAATAGGAATTAATGACTTATGAATGAGCTTTTATCCAGTTGAAGAGGTCGTTCAGTATGTCATATTTTTCAAATTCATTATGCAATTCATGGTATAGTTTATCATAGCGTTTAAAGGTAACATCACCCGAGAGTTTCGAAGCCAGTTCTTTGGTTGCGCTGAAACTCGTCAGCCTGTCTTCGGTGCCATGTATCAACAGCAGTGGGGCAGGGGTAGTTCCGGCGTTACCCAACAGCCATTCGCCCCATTCTATTAGTCCAAGGCCTACCACACCCGAAACCTGATTATGCACCAGTGGGTCGGCTTTATACGCTGCCATAACACCGGGGTCATGAGACAGATAGTTTAAATCAAGTGAATTGGACTGAGTGAATGAAGGCGCTACCATGCGGGCCAGACGCCCGATTGCCAGCAGGAATTTGGGTGGAGCAAAACCCGGCCTAACAGCAGGCGAAGTAGCAATGACACCCGCAATAGACGGATGATACCTGAACAGATAGTTGAGCACGAGGGTTCCGCCCATACTATGGCCATAAAGAAATACAGGTTTTTGAGGTACAGCTTGAGCGGCCAGCGTCAGTAAACGCTCTATTTGCTGCATGTATGCTTCCATTGATTCTGCATGGCCTCTTTTGCCGGTGGTTTGGCCGTGTCCGTATGTATCAACGGCTATTACACCGTAATTATGCGCCGTAAAGAATTCAGCCACGTGTTCGTAACGGCCGCTGTGTTCTCCCAAACCATGTACAAGAGCTATTATGCCGTCTGCCTGCTGCTCGGGTAACCACTGCTGAAAGAAAACTTTGCGCCGTTTTGGGTCGGTTTCAAAAAAAGACTTGTGAATCATGTCGGTTTACATATATAACTCAAATGTAAGGCAATTTCGCTGAATAATTTCAGGCCTGCTGTAATATAATGCCTGTGTAAAATGAACCTTACCGATGCACAATAATCAGCAGGAAATTTTATATTTGTTTTTCTAAGCGTATGAACAAACATTATCTATTTAAAACCTCTATCAATATGAAATATTTCTGCTCCTTAGCATTGCTGATGCTGTTTAATCAATTCGTTTTTTCGCAGGCATTAACCCCGGGTACACCAGAAAGCCAGGGCATGAGTACTGTCCGATTACAGCGCATGGACAAAGTGATTAACGAGTATGTAGCTAAGTCTTACATGGCCGGTGTTGTGGTACTGGTAGCGCGTAACGGTAAAACCGTTTATCATAAAGCCTATGGATATGACGACATCAGCACCAAAAAAGCAATGGACAAAAATGCAATTTTCCGTATTGCCTCCCAGACCAAGGCAATTACCAGCGTAGCGGTAATGATGTTGTTTGAAGAAGGTAAGTTCTTGCTCGATGACCCCATCTCTAAATATATACCGTCGTTCAAAAATCCGGTTGTACTTGATAAGTTCAATGAAAAAGACAGTAGCTATACCACAACACCTGCCAGGAGAGAAATTACTATACGTGATTTATTGACACATACCTCTGGCATCGGGTATCCGATGATAGGCTCAAAAGAAGCTGTGGCAATCTATGCTAAAAATAATATCCCAAGCGGTGTTGATACCCCGTTTAATACCCTGGAAGATGCTATCAACAGGTTGGCAAAGCTTCCTTTGGCACACAACCCGGGCGAAAAATTTACGTACGGACTTAATACAGATGTGCTGGGGTATCTGGTAGAAGTGGTTTCTGGCGTAAGTTTTGATGAATTTCTGCGTATGCGGATATTCAAACCGCTGGGAATGAACGACACCTATTTTTATTTGCCTGAGTCAAAATTTAACAGGCTTGCCACATTGAATACCGAAAACAAAGAGAAAAAAGTAATAAAAGCGCCTGCCAATGTAGGCGAGTATTCAAAAGCTAAGGGTACATATCATTCCGGAGGCGGTGGGCTGGTATCTACCGTTACTGACTACGCAGTTTTTCTGCAGATGGTACTTAATGGGGGTAAGTATAACGGCAAACAACTATTGAGCCCGGTTACTGTGAGAATGATGACCCAGAACCAGATAGGTGATATTAATCTGGGTTACAAGAAATTTGGTCTGGGCTTTGCCATAACTACTGAAAAAGAGGCCGCCAGGGTTCCGCCATCGGTGGGTACTTATGATTGGGGCGGGTATTATGGCACTACATATTGGGTAGACCCTAAGGAAGGGATTATCGGGTTAATCATGACACAGAAGGTACCCAACAGCTATGCCGATTTAGGAGATAAATTCAAAGTGCTGGTTTATCAGGCCATAACAAAACTCAATTAATTAGATTAATAATATTAGATATTGGAATAGTGATTTTCAGGCGGGGTGAAAGTCACTATTCTAGAAAAAATACAATTATTTTGGCTCAATGCTTGCAAAATAGGATGGTTAGTATTAGTTTTGCAAAAGTTTTATAAAAGGCACATCCGATTGGGCCTCTGCGTAAATATAATTTCGACACAAAGAGTTTCTCTTTCTTTCAAATTCCTTTCAGAGCAGGCAACGGATGGTTCTCATCGTTCGCTTTATTATTTTTCGGCATTCGGGGCAATTCACGGTTTTGCGTGAGAACGGCAGTGTAGGTTCCGACTTAAAAAACATTTTATCCTTAATGGAATCAGTAAAATTTTCCGAGCTTCCGCTTTCGGAGTATGTTCTTCGTGCGATTGAAGAATTAGGTTTTGAGTACGCTACCCCTATCCAGTCAGCAGCTATTCCGGTTGTAATGCGTGGTGGCGACGTAATTGGCCAGGCGCAAACAGGTACAGGTAAAACTGCTGCCTTTGGTATACCGGCCATAGAAGCAGTTGACGAAACAGACAGAAGCACACAGGTTTTAATTATGTGCCCTACGCGTGAGTTGGCACTGCAGGTAAAAGAGCAGATTCAAAAACTGGCCAAGTACAAAAAAGGCTTGAACGTAGCTGCGATTTATGGTGGTGAGTCATACGAGCGCCAATTCCTTGCCTTGAAAAAAGGTTCTCAGATTGTGGTAGGTACGCCTGGCCGTATTATGGACCACATTGAACGCAAAACACTTGTGTTGAGCGATATTAAGCTGGCAATTCTTGATGAAGCCGATGAAATGCTTAATATGGGTTTCCGTGAAGATATTGAAAAAATCTTGTCTTTTTCTCCGACTGAAAGACAAACCCTGTTGTTTTCGGCTACTATGTCGCCCGAAATCCTTTCAATAACCAAGCGTTTTCAGAAAGACCCTGAAATTATTAAAACATTGAAAAAAGAGGTTTCAAACGCCAACATTGAACAGTTTTTCTTTGCTGTACGTAAAGAAGCTAAAATGGAGGTAATGACCCGCCTGATAGATGTGCATGATTTGAAACTGATGCTTGTGTTTGCCAACACGAAATCTAAAGTTGATGAAATCGTGAGCGAGTTGCAGGTACGTGGCTACGCCGCTGAGGGTTTGCATGGAGACATGCGCCAGCAGGTGCGTTCTCAGGTTATGAGCAAATTCCGCGCGGGTGTAACAACGATACTGGTAGCTACTGACGTAGCAGCTCGTGGTATTGACGTTTCTGGTGTAGATGCAGTCTTTAACTTTGATGTGCCGCAAGACCTTGAGTATTACGTGCACCGCATTGGCCGTACTGGTCGTGCCGGTAAAACCGGTAAAGCCTTTATGCTTATTTCAGGCCGTGATAAATACCGTCTGCGTGACATCGAGAATTATACTAAAGTAAAAATTGAACAAGGAAAAATACCGACATTCAATGAATTGGTAAAGACGCGTCATCGTAAATTCATTGATCAGGTAAGAGAAACGCTTCTTGCCGGAGTAGACAATTTCTATGAAGATATTGTAGGCGAATTGAGCGAAGAAGGCTATTCTGATGCACAAATTATGGCTGCTTTGATTAACATGCAGGTTGGAGCCGTAAAAAGCGAATTCTCTGATGCACAACTTTCTGACAGCTACCGTGAACCAAGGACTCAGGACACAAGATTTGAAAGAAAAGACGCAAGAGGCAGCTTTGGCAGCAGAGATGCCGGACGCCGCGAATTTGGCGGAAGAGACCAGCAACGTGGAACTGAACGCCGTTTTGAACCCCGTGACAGACGTCAGGACCCGGGTAGCCGTGGTTCGGGCAGAACAGACATGGTTCGCTTGTTTATCAGTGTAGGCCGTAAAGATAACGTTGCCCCTAACCATATTGTAGGTGCCATTACGTCAGAAGCCCGCATTGCAGGCCGTGCCATTGGTCAAATTGATATTTATGATAAATTCAGTTTTGTTGAGGTTCCTCAGCAAGATGTAAAAAAAGTATTAGACGGTATGCAAGGCAAAACCATTAATGCCCGCGAGGTAAGTATGGAAATTGCGAAGTAATAATTCGTCATTAATACAATATAAAGCACAAAATCATCGGTTTTGTGCTTTTTTTTATTAATAAGCTCGCATTTGTACAAAAAATATTTTATATTTGGTTAGTCTCTTACCCTTTAAATACTAACCCGTATGAAAACTTGCAGTTTAATTGCCAACATTTGTATGCTGGTGATTCTCATTCCTGCAGCATTTGGCGCCATCATGTCGCCCTATGTATTCAATGCAGGAACAAGCCAATCGGCATGGTTGATTTTCGGAACGCTCGTTGCTTTACCCATTTTAATTGTTTCCACCCAGGTGGTTTCCTGGATAGCATTTGTGAAAAGAAACTACGACTTTGCTTTTAAAGTAAGCCTGGTGCCAATGGTGGATATTCTGATTATGGTTTTTTTGTTTACGGTTAGTTATGAATTGAAGTAGAATTGTAAAAAAATTGAAAGCCCGGGAAATGTTTCGTTTCCGGGCTTTTTTTGTTGCATTAGAAATGTTTTGCCTTGGCTTTTGCCCCTCAAAAGCCAGGAAACAATTTTTTAATATTAAATCATATAAACTAAACAGGTACTTCTTGCATTTTTCTGATTTATGGGTTTAATGAAAAAACAGACTGTTTTTCGCTTGTAGTTTTTAAGTATATTTATACTGATTGGCTTACAGAGATTTAATTGTATTGAACTATAAGTGAGTAATCATGAAGACTTTTCTTCTAAATACCTTTCTGTTTTTTTGTGGCTTGCTTCCTTGTTGTTGTCAGGGATCACAAAAAGATACTTCAATTGTTCAGACCTTCAGGCAAGCGGTTGTAGGTTTAAATGTTTCAACCCTTGGCGCAGGTACGAACCTTTCAGTAATGATTCCCTCAAAAGTTGTTTTACTGGCTGAACTCGGATTCAGTTATTTCAGGTTTACAAGAGAGCTGAATCTGAAATTGCCGGAAGGGTCTTCGGTATTTTTTCAGCCGGATATACATCGAAACGTTGTAACCGGTATGCTAAGCTGGTACCCGTTTAAGAAAGAAAAGTTCTTTTTAAGAGCAGGCCTCGGCTATTGTGTAAGGCAAAAGTATTTTGTAAGGGTTACTTCGCCAACGGGGCTTCTTTTGGGTGGTGTCGAAATCGCCTCAGAAGATTTCGGACAGGTAGATTTAGATATTAAATGGAGTAATTTAATGCCTTATGCCGGTATTGGTTTTGGCAAACCAATACCAAAGAAGAAACTAGGCGTAAATTTTAATATAGGTTGTTTTTATATGGGCAGCCCTAAAATAAATGCGGGATTTCAGGGTTTTCTTGAGTCTACCACCCTGGATAGCCAGATTGCCCTTATTGAGAAGAATGTTAGAAATTATAGTTATTTTCCGATGCTTTCAGTTAGTCTCAGATACAGACTTAACTGATTCAAGGCGTATGAAGGCTTTCTTAACAGCAAAATATTGGATGATAGGCCTTCATGATTAGTGGTTAAAAGTTCTACCAAAGTAAAAAATCATTTATAGCCGTTTTATGAAGCTTAAAATGTCATATAGATTGCTGATTGCAATATTTCTTGAATGTTTTGTTCTGGGTGCCTGCGACAATCCGCTTGATGGCTTTCAGTTGCTATTCAAAGAGCCCATTGAGAAGTCTAAACTTGAAATAAGGTTTTCAAGCGCTACCGGAAAACTCCCTGAAGACATCAGGCTTACAATAGCTGGTAAAGATGCCGACAAGATAGTAACCAACCTGAATACAAAAAACTTCAGAATAAATAAGGAGGGCCTTATTTTTCTGGCCGTCAGTCCTGATGTTACTCCTTCAGCACAATCACCGGTTTCATTTACTGTAGTAGCTGAGGCAGAGGGCTATACAAAAATAATTAAGGAGTTTACTTTTACTGATGCCGGTAATCAGTTCTTTAACCCTCGTTTTTTTAGTGTGGCAAATCCGCCTGCCGGGGTATCTGCTAATCAGTTTAAGTTAATGGCAGGTAAAAACGGAGCAACCACTCAATTAGCAATGTTAAAGTCAGAGAACGTAACTAAACAGGAAAATGTAGTTGTAACCGTAAAAGAGGGCACAGCTTTTCTGAACAAGCAGAAGCAAGCCGTAGCCGGAGATATCGATTTGGTGGTTTATCATTTTGATAACCGTTCCGGTTCTTCCTATCTGCCAGAAGATGGTCTGGCCCGTAACCCGGTAGACAAAAACAATAGTAGCTTAACAGATGCTTTCAGTTTTTCGACAATGGCAGGTTTTGCGGTTATAGAGGCAAGTTCAGGTACGCAAGAGGTAGCCAGCTCGTTTTCAAAACCCATTACAGTTACATTTGAATTGAACCCGGCTACCATAAATCCTGACACAAAAGCCGCAATAAAAGCAGGAGATATTATACCATTAATAAGCTATAACTCTGACACAGGTGTCTGGAAAGTAGAGGGGAGTTCAGTAATTAACAGAAATACAGGCACGAGTAAGTTAGAATGTACTGCAGAAATCGGTTATGCTGCCTATTGGATAAACGGTTGGCCGCGCTGGCTTTGTAAACAGGGACCCACGGTTACCGTCAAAAGTAATTTTAAAGACGTAGATCTGTATTATTATTGCGAGTTGGTAAATGCCAAAACAGGTATTGCCTTTGCAGGATATTATATCAGCTTAAACAATACTGCCGCGTTTCAATTCAATTATTTGCCAAAAGAAACCGAAGAAGCCAGGCTTAGATTATTTAATCACAATCATATTTACGGAGGAGACGTCAAGAAACCAATTGCCGAATCGGGCAGTTTAAATATTTGCGAAAACATAAGCTTTGTTCTGGATGTGAGTTCTTTACCTGTTCCGCAGGCTATAGAGCTTGTGTTTGACATCACCTGCCCAAAGGGCATGAAACTCGATGAAAACGCTATCCCGTCTCAAATGAAAACCCAGTTTAGCGAACCCGGCAAAAATCAATGGGTTAATATGCCTACAATTACAAAAGATGTAAGAGTTGCCAAAACTTACATGCTTAGAATTGGCCAGCGTTATGATCTGCGCGCCAGTACCGATGGCGGTGTAAACTGGCCATACAAACAGAATAATTACCTGATTGACAAAAGAAGGTGGTCATTTGAGATATTAGGCGAAGAGCTAGGCTATTGTAAATAGCACAAGTTTAGTGAATAACCTTATTTAGTTTTTTCTCTCTGCCCAATGTATAAACCGGCTATTACAAGGGCTGTACCCAAAAAGGTATGATAGGTGATGGGCTCGTTCAGAAGAAAGTAAGAATAAATAAAGCCGAAAATAGGGCAGAGAAACAAAAACATAGATGCTTTTACCGCATCTGCTTTAAGTAGATAAAGCCATAGTTGCACTGCCAATACAGAAACCGGCAAGGTGAGCCAAAGAACCGACAAAGTAAAGTTGAGGTCATAATGGTTTGGCTCTTTGTGCATTAAAACAGTGAGTGGCAGCATGATAACACCCCCTATAAATACCTGCCAGCCATTAATGGCTGTCCTAGAAAGTTTCCAGTCTATGTTTGAATAATAAATAGTGCCAACAGAGTAAGAGAGCATACTCAGAAACAGATAAAACAAGCCTAGAGGAGAAGCGTAGCTTTCCTGAAACAGGGGATAAGTAGCCACTGCCACCCCTGCCAGCCCCATAAGTACGGCCGTCCATTCGGCCCATTTTACCTGCCGGCCAATCCAGAACGCCGAAAGAATACTGATAAACAACGGATTGGTTGCCGTAGCCAAACTGCCTAAACCCGCAGCTACTTCTTTAATGCCTAGCACAAAAAAACTCAGGTAAAGTGTTACGTTCAGCGAGCCGAAGATGGTTAACTCACGCCATTCTTTACCCTTGGGTAGCCTGTCTTTTTGCACCACAAACGAGTAAGCCAGCATTATAATGCCGGCGGCAAGAAACCGAACCTGAAAAAGCACCAGTGGCTCAGCCGAACGGAGACCAAGCTTGGCAGCGGCAGAGGCAGAAGCCCACAAAGCGGCAAAAAGTAATCCTGTTAAAATAAGTTTCAGGTTCAAAGCTCTGGTGTAATACTCTCTATTAAATTCATTGCATTGGCAGTTGTCTGATGAACCACATCTTCATACGATAATTGCTTCAGTTCAGCAATCCGTTGGGCCACCAACGCCAGGTAGGCCACTTCGTTTCTTTTGCCTCTGTGCGGCACAGGGGCAAGATAGGGCGAGTCTGTTTCCAGTACCAGATGCTCCAGTCCTATGTGTGGCAACACTTTGTCTATCCCTCCGTTTTTAAAGGTGGCAACGCCGCCTATGCCTAACAAAAAGTTTAGACTAACAACTCTTCGGGCTTCATCCAGATTCCCAGAGAAACAATGAAAAATTCCTCTCAAATCGCTCCACCCGAATTGCTCAATCAGTTCAATACAACGCACAATGGCATTCAGCTCTCCATTTTTCGAATTACGCGAATGGATGCAAATAGGTAAACTATATTTCTGAGCCAGGCGCAGCTGGGCAATAAATGCTTCTTCCTGTTGTGGTACAAATGTTAAGTCCCAGTAGAAATCAATGCCTATTTCGCCAATCATGGCAAACTTTCTTCGGGCCAGCCATTGTTCAGTATTGTTCAGTTCTTGTTCGTAGTCTTCTTTTATATAACACGGGTGAACGCCCATCATGGGTACACATAGCCCGGGGTACTGTTGCTCCAAGGTCAGCATGCCGTCTATGGTCTCATGGTTGCAGTTAGGCATCCAGATTTGTTTAATGCCTGTTGCCAGGGCTCTTTCAAGCATTTGGGAACGGTCTGGCTCAAACTGCTCATCGTAAATATGTGCGTGGGTTTCAATCATTAATCCTGAATTTTTTGCAAAATTACAATGTTAAAACTGCAAACAATATTACTTTTGAAATTAAAAGCTTATCCGCATGAATCTTTCGGTAGTTATACTTACCTACAATAGTACCCGCACAATCAGACAGGTTCTGGAGGCCGTAGCCGGATGGGCAAACGAAATAGTAATTGTTGACAGCGGCAGCACAGACGGAACGCTTGAAATTGCAAAAGAATTTGGATGCCGCGTTTTTTACAAAGCATTTAACGGTTTTGGTAATCAGAAACGCTTTGCTGTTGAGCAGGCAATTAATGACTGGGTATTTGTGGTAGATTCGGATGAAGTGGTAACTCAGGAACTAAAAAATGAGATTGACGCCAGCCTTGAATCCAATACCGGGTATCAGGGTTTTAAGGTGCCTCGCATACTTATCTTCCTGGGCAAGGAGTTAAAATATGGCCGCGAATCTAAATTAGCTACCCTTCGGATATTTAATAAGCGCTACGGGAATTATAATACAAATGATGTGCACGAAGATGTGGTGCTGGATGGCAAAACATTGACATTGAAAAACAGTATGTTGCACTACAGTTTCTCTGATGTAGCCGAGTTTTTTCAGAAAATGAACGACTATTCGTCCAGAAGTGCTTTTGAACTCTACAAAAAAGGTAAGCGTGCCTCAACATTAAAAGTAGTTACTAAATTTCCGGTAAGTTTTTTTGTTGAGTATTTTATCAGACTTAATTTCCTTAATGGTTATGCAGGGCTGGTTTGGTCGCTTACACAGGCTGTTTATGCAAGTCTGAAATACATTAAGCTGAAAGAACTGCAAAGCCGGCCCTCATTTTCAAATTAACGTTCTTATGACTACTGTCGGACTTATTTCGGATACCCATGGGTATCTGGACAAACAGGTTTTTGAACATTTCAAAACCTGTGACGAAATATGGCATGCTGGCGATGTGGGTTCTGTGTCAATTATTGAACAATTGCAGGCGTTTAAACCAACCCGCTTTGTATTTGGCAATATTGACTCAAAAGAAATACAATGGCAATTGCCCGAACACCAGTTTTTTGAGTTAGAGGGCTACCGTATCTGGATGACTCACATAGGCGGAGCACCACCTGGTTATAACCCGGCCATAAAGAAAAAACTGAGAGAGCAGATACCCGATATTTTTGTTTGTGGGCACTCGCATATACTCAGGGTTATACGAGACGAAAAAAAGAGCAACATGCTGTATATGAATCCGGGAGCAGCCGGAAATGAGGGCTTTCATAAAGTAAAAACTTTATTGAAATTTTCTCTCGATAACAGAAAAATGTCTAACTTAGAGGTTGTAGAATTGGGCAGACGAGGGCTGGTAATCCGTTGACTTTTAAGATGCTTTATGAAAAACACTGATAGACTTTACCTGTTGGCTCTATTATTTTTATGGCTGTTTTCCATAGATGCAAGCGCTCAGCTCATGCAGGGGAAAAGAATTGAGCTGGACCTGGCCAGTAGCACTGAAGAAGAACACCAGTTGTATTCGTTAGGCGAACAGGGCGTTTTGCTGTTTCATTCAAAAGAAGACTTATACAAGCGCAAAAAGAGCATCGATTTTGTGAGATATGACAGTAGCCTGGTTGAATTATGGAAAACTCCGTTTGCCGTTGAAGATGAGTTTAACTTAATAAGAACTTTTCAGAACGAGCGTTTTTTGTTTAGTCTTTTTAAAAAACGTGAAAAGACAGATATAGGTGTTTTAAGGCTTGACCTTGAAACCGGCGACAAAACCTATATTGAGGGCAATCTGCTTACTAATATGGATATAGACCATTTTGTGGTATTGCAGAGTAAAGGATATATAGGTGGCAAATTTAACGACCGCCCGGTGGTTGTAATGTTTAATTTCTTCGATAAAACCTCAAGAGTTTTACCAGAAATCCACGCCAATCATTTGTCAATCAGCGAGATGGACGTAAATTATGAGGATGGCTTGCTACTGGTGATGCTGAAAAACGATAGAAATTGCCAGTACATAGTAAAAACTTACTCTTATGAGGGTAAACATTTGCGGACTTTAAATCTGGGCGACAAACAGAAAACGCCCATTTCAGGCAAGATTCTGACAATGGCCAACGGCTCCCCTTTACTTTTGGGTAATTATGCCGAGGGGTGTTCTCCTCTATCAATCGGGTTTTATCTGCAGAGGCTCGACCATGACTCTAAAATTCAATATATAGATTTTTCTGACCTGGATAATTTTTTCAGCTTTTTGAAACCAAGAAAAGAAGAAAAGATAAAAGCGAAAATAAGACAAAAAAAACAGCAGGGTAAAGAAGTGAAGCTCCGCAACCGTTTACTTTTGCACAACATAATACCCACACCCGATGGATGGTTAATGGTAGCCGAAGTATTCTATCCTGAATATAAGTCTCCATCTAATGGAAGTATAAGTACCTGGCGTAATTATAGGATTGGGGGCGAGGTGTACAATAACTTCAGATATACGCACGCCATTATTTGCGGGTTTGACCACCACGGCAAATTAGTCTGGGATAACAGCGTTTCGCTGAAAGAAGTGCAATCGGGCGAGTTGAACCCTATGGTACAGATAACCCATCAGAACGATTTTTTTATACTGGCGTATCCTGACGAAGACCAGATAAAGACAGTGATAGTACGTAAAAATGAAAAAGTAAAAGACCTTGACAGCTTCGACTTAAAAGCAGGCACCGAAACGGAGAAAATTACAGATACTGACCGAACCAGCCTGGTAGCGTGGTACGGTCACAGTTTTCTGGTTTATGGATACCAGACCATCAGAAAAGATAACAGCCTGATTAACCGGGAGGTATTTACTATAAATAAACTTACTTATTCATTGAAAGACGGTAAACAGTAATATCAGAAAACCCTTGCTTTCAATTTTCTGGCCAGTTTTTGTCCTTTTTCATTACTCATCAGATATATTCCTTTCGAAAGCCACTCAGAGCTGGTGCCGTCTTTGGTAATAACCGTAATCTGTTTAGGTTCTGTAGTGCCTATTCCGGTTTTGGGGTCTAGTATGTGCGAATATTTCCTGCCATTAATTTCCACAAACTGGTATTTATCTCCTGAAGTTGAAATCCCGCAGTTTTTCAGGTAGTAATCCTCATTGTTGATGGTTACTTTCCAGCCTTTTTCTTTTGGCGGAGCAGCAGAGACCACAATGTTGCCTCCGGCTTCAATCATGGCAGAGCGTATTCCCTCATTTTTAAGCGTCTTCATCATTTCATCTTCTGCATAACCCTTACCAATGCCTCCAAAATCAATCCGCATGCCTTTTTTCTTTAACATAACAGACTGTTCCTGTTTATGAAGTACTATGTTTTCAATGCCAACTTTTGCACGGGCTTCTTCAATCAGCTTATCGGTTGGCAATTGCTGCTGGCGTTTCATACGGCGCCACAGTTGTGTCATAGGCCCAATAGTTATATCAAAATAGCCATCGGTAAGGCGGGCTGCCTCTATTGAGGCTTGTGTGATACGCCATAAATCGTTGCTGACTTTTACAAAAGCGCCAGAGCCGGATGTGCGGCAAAGGGTATTTATTTCACTGTCTTCGCGGTAGTCGCTCAATAGCATATTAAGGGTATCTAACCGGATAAACGCCTTTTGAGATGCCCTGAGTGCCTGAGTAGAATCTGCGGCATACAGTATAATTCTGAACATAGTGCCCATTTGCGGATGTATAAATTCATAGCGGTTTTGCGCATGGGCATAACTGCAAAAAAAGAGGAATAAGCCCAGCAGGCTATTCCTCTTTTTAAAAAATATTTCAGGCATTGTTTTACTTAATTTCAAACAGGCTGTCTGCCAGGTTAGTATTTACGGTAATTTTATCAACTTTTAGTTCCAACTGAGCCATTCCTAAATCCTGATTCAGTTTATATGGCATTTTTACACCGCTTACGTCTTTGTAGTCGCTGAAATCAGTAATAATGGTTTGAGAACCCATCGGAGTCTCGGCAGTAAGTGATTGACGCACCTTCAGGCCGGTAGTAGTATCATAATATTCGGTCATTTTAACTGCTCCTATAGTTACCTCAATTTTGTGTGCATCTGCATTGTTGATTTTTTCTTTACCAACATAGTTCAGTTTGGCACCAAGGCTGGTATAT
The DNA here is from genome assembly GCF_002855535.1 of Emticicia sp. TH156. Taxonomy (NCBI): domain Bacteria; kingdom Pseudomonadati; phylum Bacteroidota; class Cytophagia; order Cytophagales; family Leadbetterellaceae; genus Emticicia; species Emticicia sp. TH156. The sequence goes on along the minus strand of NZ_PKRS01000002.1, from coordinate 414,172 downwards.
TCTGCCTCAGGCGCTATATATGCCTGCATGGCTACCGCTTTTACTTTTTCAGGGTCAGTAATATCTTCTGAGCCTTGCATACCAGAGGCGCGCACTTTGGTGCCATCATACACTTGTTTCTGAACTTCTCCCATACCCACTACGCTGATGGCTTGCAGAAATTTACCGGGTGATTTTTTTTGCACCACTACTTCAAGGCTTGCACCTTGTACTTCACCGGTTAGGTTCATGGTTAAATCTTTCAGTTTTGATATAGCTTCTTTACCACCGATAGCCTTTACATAGTTATTAATAACGTCTTCGGCTGTTTGGGCAAAAGATAGGGTGCTAATCAGAAATGCCGATACGAAAAAGCTTACTTTTTTCATTGATTGGTTTAGTTAATGGGTTTAAATGTTGCCGTAAAGGTGTGAAAGGATTGGATAGTTTCCTAATTATTTTGTGATAATCGGCTTTAAATGCTCGAAAATTAACATAAATGGCTGATGAAAAACAGAATGTTTCTAATAAACAAAATACTTCTTATTTTTGACCAGATGATTATTATTAAAGGAATACCTCTCAGTAGAATAAACGGAATTACGCTTTTTCCGTTTATTATTGTCAGACCCCGGAACCCGGATAAGGTCCTGATTAATCATGAGCGGATACATATTCGCCAGCAACTGGAATTGTTAGTGATACCGTTTTATATCTGGTATGTTGCCGAGTGGCTGTATCATTATTTACGATGTGGCGAATGGTGGACAGCCTACAGAAGAATCGGTTTTGAGAAAGAGGCCTACGCCAACCAGGAAGACTTAAATTACCTGAAGACCAGAAAACTCTGGGCGTTTTTGAAATAGAGGTAGAGGCAACCAGGAGTGCCTCTACCTGCCGGTATTATTCTGAATCAAATACTTTTTTGAATTGCGAAAGCAGACCTGACCACGAATTAGATTCTTTACTCTGCGATATTACCTTTACCTTCGGAAACTCTTCTTTTACCTCTTTTTCAAGAACCCGCTTAGTGAGTTCTGGCAGAACCAGTCCGCCAAATGTGCCAGACGACATCATTAACAGGTTGGTCTGAAACCAGTTTTGCTCAAGCAGGTAATCAACTATCTGCTCTCGCTCTGTAAATACCAGCAGGTTATCGTCGCCAAAGGCTTCCTTTATTTCATCTGCTGAAATTGCCGGTAGACGCTTCATTTCTAAAGTATGAGGCGAGTAGAAAACCACGGCCACATCGGCATCGTTCATTGTGCCTTCATACTGCGGTAGAAAATCTTTGTTCAGGCTGCTGAATGTATGTAGTTCATAGCAGGCTATAAGCCGGCGGTTGTTGTACAGCATTTTGGTGGCATGGGTAGTAGCCTTCAGTTTAGAAGGCGCATGCGCAAAGTCTCTGAATACAAGTGTATTGGCATTTTCGCCGAGTTTTTCTAAACGTTTAGATGCTCCCTTAAAATGCCTGATAGCCTCATAAAACTGTTCGTCTGAAATACCCAGACGGTCTAGTATGAGCCTGGCGCCATTGAGATTTTTCATGTTGTGTTCGCCAAAAATCTCAAGTGGCACTTCGGTTTTTCCCACCAATAGCACGCATTTACCATTCTCAACCTTGTAAGGATGTGCTTTATACGGAAGTTTAGCTACATCGGCACGGTCTTTTTCACCAATTACTTTGGCTATATCGTCGGTTTCATCATACACAATGGCTCCGGCTTTAGGCAGGCCGTCTGCCAGTTCTTCAAAAGTGCTTACATAACTATCAAAAGTTTTGAAAACATTGAAGTGGTCCCAGGCTATACCGCTGATAAGCGCCACGTGTGGATGATAGAATAGGAATTTAGATTTGAGATGTATTTTTGACTCCGGATACTCGTCACCTTCAATAATGATAACCGGCGAGTCGTCGTTCAGGTCTACCATAATGTCAAAACCTTCAATCTGAGCTCCTACCAGATAGTCAAACTTTCTATTATGATATTTTAATACATGTAAAATAATACTGGTAATGCTTGTTTTGCCATGACTGCCCGCAATTACAACCCTTAGTTTATTAAGGCTTTGTTCATAAATATATTCCGGGAACGAATACACCTTCAGGCCGAGTTCCTGGGCTTTTGCTAACTCGGGGTTATCTGCAAAAGCATGCATTCCTAATATGACAGCGTCTAGATCTTTTGTTATTTTTTCAGGAAACCACCCTAATTCAGCTGGTAAGATACCGGCAGCAGCCAGGCGGCTTTTTGAAGGGTCGTTTATTTCATCGTCTGAACCGGTTACGATATATCCTTTTTTTTGTAGCGCAAGGGCCAGGTTGTGCATCACAGCGCCACCTATAGCGATAAAGTGAATTTTTTGGCTCATTTATAATAAGTATTTCACAAACCCAGACTTTTTCAAGTACCTGTCTTCGGGGGTTTCAGGTGATAATTGCAAAAAATAAAAGTAATAAAAAAATATGAACCACAGGTATTAAAACTGTGTTACAAATATCAGTTGCAAAGTTGTTAAATTTATATCACATTTGCACACTATTTTAGTCAGAGATAGGCGTTAACATTACAAAACCTTTAAAAATTTTATGCATTTTACTTAGAGATGAAACGTTACATAGATCTAATAGAACAAACTTTTGAATTTCCGACGAGGGAATTTGGTGTTGATGAAGAACATACACTGATGTTTAATAACGTACCACTGATGGATATTATTAAGCAGTATGGCACTCCTCTTAAAATCAGTTATTTGCCTAAAATTTCAGAGCATGTAGAAAACGCAAAGTTGCTTTTCAGAAATGCCATGAAAAAATATAATTACAAAGGAAGCTATACCTATTGTTACTGTACGAAATCATCGCATTTCAAGTTTGTTATAGAAACGGCCCTTAAAAGTAACGTTCACCTTGAAACCTCTTCTGCATTTGACATTGACATCATCAGGTCGTTGTATGAAGAAGAGAAAATCAATGAAAATACCTATATTATATGCAATGGTTATAAAAGACCTAAGTATCTGGAAGGTATATCGGCTCTGCATAATGACGGCTTTGTAAATTGTATTCCGATTCTGGACAACCTGAAAGAGATTGACTATTATCTTCAGAACTCTAAGGCAGAAACAGTAAATCTGGGAATAAGAATTGCCACTGATGAAGAACCCAACTTTGCTTTTTATACTTCAAGGCTGGGTGTTAGGTATAGCGACATCAATGATTTGTATAAGGATAAAATTAAGCCTAATCCTAATTTTAAGCTAAAAATGCTGCATTTCTTTATCAATGCAGGTATAAAAGATAACGCTTACTATTGGTCTGAGCTGACACGCTTTATGTTTAAATACTGCGAAATGAAGAAGATGTGCCCGGACCTTGATTCGATAGACATTGGAGGGGGGCTGCCGATTCAGACCTCGCTGGTGTTTAATTATGATTACCAGGCAATGATTGACGAAATTATTGAGAATATTCAGTGGATTTGTAATAAAAATAATGTTCCTGTACCCCATATTTTTACAGAATTCGGGAGTTATACAGTAGGCGAAAGCGGCGCAGTTATTTACAAAGTAATTGATAAAAAACAACAAAATGACCGTGAGCTATGGTATATGATTGACGGCTCATTTATTACTCAGCTGCCTGACTCATGGGGTATTGGCCAGAAGTACATCATGATGCCTGTTAACAACTGGGACAGCCCCTATGAAAAGGTAAATCTGGGCGGATTAACCTGCGACTCCCAGGATTTTTATAATACAGAAGCCCACTCAGAAGATTTATACCTGCCCATTTTTGATATTGAGAACGAAGACCAGTATATAGGGTTTTTCCATACAGGCGCCTATCAGGAATCGCTGGGCGGTTATGGGGGTATTCAGCACTGCCTGATTCCGGCTCCGCAGCACGTGTTAGTGAATCTGGATGCTGAAGGAAATATAACTACAGAACTCTTTGCAGATGAACAGGAAAGCAACTCAATGATGGAAATACTGGGTTATAAGTCTAGCAAAAAGAAAGAGACCCACACCATACCGGGTAACGGATCTGCAAAAAAGAACAAGAAAACCGCAGAAGATGCACTGGTATAAAATAAACTGAGGATTTAAGCGTTTTGATTAGAACTGATATGTAATACAAAATGAAGGCTAAAGTACTCATTCTTTTTCTTTTAGCAGGTGCATTGATGGCCTCATGCCGCCGTCAGCAATGCCCGGCATACGGTAAAACTACCCCAAAGAGTGTAGCTGAGAAAAGCCATTGTTAATAGCAGAGGTGGTTTATGGTTAAGGTCATAAACCACCTCAAATATTATCAGGCCGGGTTTTCAGTTATAAATTTTGATGCCTCAAGAAGATTACTGAAACTGTAATCGGCCAGTTGGGTATTTTCCTTACCTGTGGCAATATGTATAGTTTTTACTCCTGCTTTTATTCCTGCCTTTACATCTCTTTCGGCATCGCCGATCATGTAAGAGTGCGCTGCATCAATATTATATTTTGCCATGGCTTTTTCAAGCATGAGAGAATCTGGTTTGCGAAGTAACGACTCAGAAGTATATTGTGGATGATGCGCACAAAAATAAATATCGTCAATAACACCGCCACATTGGCTTTGTAAAAAATCATAGCAATTCATTACGTCTTCACGGCTATAAAGTCCTTTGGCAATACCGGCCTGATTCGTTATTACAATAAGCAGGTAGCCGGCATTTTTCAACAGATTTAATCCGTCTACAACACCTTCAGGTATAATATAATCTTCTAGTTTATAAACATAATCTACCTTGTCTTCATTGAGTACTCCGTCTCTGTCAAGGAAAATGCATTTTTGCATACCGGCTAATTAGGTTAGTAATGTGTGAATAGTTAATATTACAAATTAAAGAAAAAATATAATAAATTGTAGCCAATATTTTGTAAAAATTTTATTTCTGGCTAAATTTCTTCGGCTTTAGATTTTAACTCTACCTACTTATCAATTGTTGATTTATGGAAAACATAATTGAATATTTCAGAACAATTCCTTCGTCGCATCGCAGCGCCATACTGGTAGGAGGGATCGCCTTCTTCTGGCTCATTGAAAGTGCTGTGCCGCTTTTCAGCTTTAAATATAACAAAATTAAGCATGCCGGTATCAATATATTCTTTACGCTTACTACGGTTGTTATTAATTTTGTTCTGGCGTTTATACTCCTTAAATCTTCAGACTGGGCCGTTGCCAATCATTTCGGAGTGTTACAATGGTTACCTGAAATGCCTTTATGGTTGTACACTGTGCTTGGGCTAATGCTTCTCGACCTGATTGGTGCATGGTTTGTGCATTGGGCAGAGCATAAGGTAAAATGGATGTGGCGGTTTCATCTGGTACATCATACAGATACACATGTAGATACCACCTCTGCTAACCGGCATCACCCCGGCGAAAGTGTCTTCAGGTTCATATTTACTACAGTAGGGGTTGTGCTTGCCGGAGCGCCCATGTGGATGGTCTTCATGTATCAGTCTATATCAGTACTATTATCGCAGTTTAACCATGCCAATATTGTGATACCAAAATGGCTCGATAACGCCATGAGCTGGGTGCTGGTGTCGCCAGATATGCATAAGGTACATCATCATTATGTTCAGCCTTATACAGATTCTAATTACGGAAATATATTTTCGATTTGGGACAGGCTCTTAGGTACTTTCAAGACGCTCGACCGCACCAAACTGGTGTATGGTATAGATACGCACATGAAACCTGAAGAGAACGACCGCCTGGGCAGTTTACTGAAAATTCCTTTCCAGGCCTACCGGCCACCGGTTGGGGCAAAATTCAGTGACGATGAGGTTTCAGAAATATCAGCTTAATGAGGCTTTACAATGCACACCGTTATCCTGCCGGCCGGGGCAGGATTTTTTTGCTCATGTAAGTCTATAAGCAACACTTCAGTTTATTAACAATCGATGTAATGGAGCCTTCTTAAAAGGAAAAATCCTGCTTCTTTCGAGGCAGGATTTTCCTTTATTTCTGGTATTCGTTTAATCTTAGTTAAAGATGTAACGAAGGGTTAACTGTGCATTCCAAACATCAGTTGCTGAGCTTCTTGATTGGAAAGTATCTTTCAATAACTCAGTTTTGGTAGTAATCGTTTTACCATCTGTGGTTCTTGATGTTTGCGTGTTTAATCTGTATTGAGGTATACCGTCTGTTGTAACACTAGCAAAAGCAAGAGGCGATGCGTTGCTTACAAATTTACCAATACCCCAGTTTCCGTTAAGCAGGTTACCAAAGTTCTGGATATCAGCTCTGATCTGGAAAGTGTTACGTTTACCTTTAACGTTCACGAAGAACTCCTGAATGTACGACAAGTCGAACTGATGTAACCAAGGTAGGATAGCACCGTTACGCTCAACATATTTGCCACGCATTTTGCTCAGGTAAGGATCCTGATCAATAAATTTGTCGAAAGCCGCTGCTTGTTGCTCGGCAGTATAAGTAGTACCGCTTACAGTAGTGTTAACGAATCTTAAATCGGAGGCTTTAAGAGGTACAAACAGAAGATCATTACCTGCAATACCATCGCCGTTCATATCACCTGCAATGGTGTAAGAGTAACGGCCTGTACCGGTGCCACCAACATAACCTAATGAAACCTGGCTTGCACCACCAAACTTACCACCGTACTCAATTCTGTAGCTGGCAGTACCTACCAATCTGTGAGGTATGTCGTTGTCGCTGTATGATAAACCAAGTTTGTTGTTACCATTTACACTTCTGGCACCTGTAAACGAACCAGAGGCAATTGAACCGGCACTCATCAGGTCACGGGTTTTTGCATAAGTATAGGCAAACATCGCGTAGAAGCCTTTTGTCCATGGTCTTTCAAGTTTGAAAGTCAACATTACGTTTTCACCTGCATTTTTGCTTGTAAGAATAGCTGCACGAGATACGTTATCGTTGATACGGATAGCGTTATTAAGGTTAGAACCTGTTAAGCCAGAACCCGGGAAACGGTCACGGGTATCAGGGCCGTTGAATTTGCCTGTGGCTGTTTCAAGGTTAGCATCAAAATACAATACCGAGTTAAGGAATTTATTGTAGATGAAATCTACCGACCCAACTAAACCAAACGGAAGTTTCTGGTCAACGGCAATGTTTGTTTTCCAAACCTGCGGGAATTTGTAATTGGCGTCTGTAGCGGCAATATCAAACGTAGAAGGCAACGTTGGCGTTGGAGGCGTATAAACGCTTGCATCTTTAACAAACGGGAATGCCGAGGTATTGCGTTGGTCTATAAAACCTGTCAGGATACCATTGTTACCAATCTGGTTAGATACAAATACATACGGAGGGCGGCCTGTGAAAATACCTGTACCACCACGTACCTGCGTACTGCGGTTGCCGGTTACATCCCAGTTAAAGCCTACGCGTGGTTCCCAAAGAATTTTGGCATCTGGTAAAGTACCTGTGTTAACCTTGTAAGAAGCGCCATCCATATTTTTGTATGTCTGGGCAGATATAACAGAATTTTCAAGAGCTGTATTTCCAAAAGCAATAACGCTGGCTCTCACACCATAAGTTAACTTGAAAGTACGAGACACCTGGTATTCATCCTGAGCATATAAGTCAAACTTATTAACTTTCAATACCTGTAATGGTTCAGCGCCACCAGGTAAAGCTGAGTAACGATACTGGAACATATTAGCTACAACGCTGTTATCGCCGTTCATGGCTTTTCTGAAATCGTCTAAAGAGTTGTAAACCCACACACCGTTAGAAGCCGGGAAGAACAAGTTATTTGATTTGTAGTTCTCGTAGTTAGTACCAAAAGTAAGCGTGTGCTTGTTTTTGAAAAGCGTAAAGTTATCAGTGATATGGAAAGTACCATAGTTTAGCTTATTGCTAGGCGTAAATGGGTCGAAACCAACTGATATATAAGTGGCATTGTTATTTAGGATGTCTATGGTAGGGAACATAGAGCCGGCGTAAGCGCGGTCTTCATTTTGGTGGTCATAACCAATAATGAAGTTATTGGCAGCTTTACCGCCAAAAGTTGAGTTCAACTCACCAACAATAGAGCGGGTGTTATCCTGAATAAAATAACCAGAGTTTTTGAACGACAATGAGTTGGCTGTTATACGGTTACCAAAACCAGCAGATGAACTATTGCTGATAGTTACGTAGTCTTGTGAGTTATGGAAAGTATAACGTACAGTAGCTTTGTGTTTATCGTTAATGTTGTAGTCTAAACGGGCAAGAAACTTATCTGAAGAGGTTTCGTCATCATAATTTTCGTATGGGCCTGTTTCATATCCGAATTTCTGTTTAACCAATGCGCTAACTTCTTCAATATCGGCTTTTTCAACACGTGTAGGGTTACCTGCGGTAGAACCTTTGGCAACAAATGCTGAGGCAGGTACAGTTCTTCTCTGGAACTCACCATTCACGAAAATAAACAATTTGTTTTTGATGATAGGCGCACCTACACGGAATCCTAAAACTTTCTCGTCGAATGTACCTGAAGTAACCGGGAAGCCTTCCGCTTTTGTACCAACAAAAGTTTTGCTGTTGTTACGGAAACTGTGATAAACAGATCCTGTTACTTCGTTAGTACCTGAGCGGGTTACGGCGTTCAGACCAGCACCTACGAAACCAGACTGGCGAACATCAAACGGGGCAACGTTGATTTGTACCTCTTCAATGGCATCAAGAGAGATGGCAGTAGAGTTGGTACGGCCACCTGCTTGCGCTTCAGAGCCAAGACCAAAACCATTGTTGAAAACCGAACCGTCAACGGTAAAGTTATTCAAACGGCTATCCTGACCACCAAAAGAACGACCGTTACCTTGCGGGTTGTATTTGGTGAAGTCGTTTATTGAGCGGCTACCGATGGTTGGTAATGATTGCAGTGCTTGTTTACTGATGGTAGTAGAGGCACCCGTTCTGTCAGAACTGAAAATGTCACTCCGGCTTGAAGTAACTTTAATTTCGTCAAGAATCGTTCCTTCGTCGCTTAACGATGCGTCTACGTTGGCAGCTGAACCCAGATTGGCAATAATGCCTTCTTTTACAAGGTCTTTAAAGCCAACAAAAGTAAAAGTTACTTTATAAGGGCCACCGATACGTACGGCTGGAATAGTGTAACGGCCGGTTGCGTTAGTTACGGTTCCGTATTTTGTACCTGAGGGTACGTGCACTGCAACTACAGTTGCACCGGGTAGGCCATCGCCCTTGGTGTCAGTAACCAAACCTGTAATAGATGAGGTTGTAACCTGAGCAAAGCCTTGAAACGCAAATAGAATTCCAACAAGGAGACTAAACGCTCCTCGCAAAAAAGTAGATTTTTGCATCATGTTTTTTTTGGAGTTAGAAATGTTCGAAGTAAAATTCATCAAGCAGATTATATTGCCTTGACAAAGGTCTTAAAAATTTTCCCTAAAAAAAACAAGCACCCATGTGTTTTATTTACATAAGTGCTTGATATTAAATATTTTATAGAATATTTAATGAAAATTATTGATTAAGTACTATTTTTTGGTATTAAGAAATTGTTATGCACGCCTAATATTTTAAGCTCCCATAATCTTATGCCCCATTTTATCGCGTTTGGTTTGCAGGTATTTTTCGTTATAAGGGTTAGAAGAAATCTCTATGGCTATGTTCTCAACAATTTCGAGCCCATATCCTATTAAACCCGCTCTTTTTTTCGGATTATTAGAGATAAGTTTGATTTTTTTAACGCCTAAGTCCCTAAGAATCTGGGCTCCTACACCGTAGTCCCGTTCATCCATTTTAAAGCCAAGCTCAAGATTTGCTTCTACGGTGTCTCTTCCCATTTCCTGCAATTTATACGATTTCAGTTTGTTCAGCAGCCCTATGCCGCGGCCTTCCTGATTCATATACAATACAATGCCTTTGCCGTTTTTCTGAACCATATCCATTGCGGCATGTAACTGAGGCCCGCAGTCGCAGCGGCAAGAACCGAAAATATCCCCGGTAACGCATGACGAGTGAACCCGTACCATAACTGGTTCGTCTGGCTCCCAGGTGCCTTTAATTAAGGCCAGATGCAACTGCTCGTTATCAAGCTGGCGATAGGCAATCATATCAAAGTAACCGTGCTCTGTAGGCATTTGAACACCAATTTCTCTTTTAATGAGTGATTCTTTCTGAAGGCGATACTCAATTAAATCTTTGATGCTTATCAGTTTTAGCTGAAATTTATCTGCAATTTCTCGTAGTTCGGGTAATCTGGCCATTGTGCCATCTTCGTTCAAAATCTCTATTAAAACACCAACGGGGTTTAGTCCTGCCAGTGTAGCCAGGTCAATGGCAGCCTCAGTATGACCAGATCTTCTGATAACACCGCCGTCAACCCCTTTCAACGGGAAAATATGCCCAGGTCGTCCGAAATCCTCAGGCTTAGTTGCCGGGTCAACCAGCGCCTGAATGGTTTTGGCGCGGTCGCTGGCTGATATACCTGTGGTACAACCGTTGCCCAGTAAATCAATTGAGACGGTAAACGCTGTTTCGTGTTGTGCTGTGTTTTTACCAACCATCATGCTTAGCTGCAGTTCATCGCAGCGTTTGGCTGTTATGGGTGTGCACATCAGGCCGCGGCCTTCTTTTATCATGAAATTTACCATTTCGGGGGTAATCTTCTCGGCAGCACAAATAAAGTCTCCTTCGTTTTCGCGGTCTTCGTCGTCTACTACTATAATTATCTTTCCATTGCGTATATCCTCAATGGCATCTTCTATTCGGTCTAACTTCATTCTGTTAATAATAATACTGTTTTTGATTCTAAAACAGTTTGTATGTTGAAAACGTTTGTAAATGTACGAGTTTTCAATAAAATGTCGATACGTCATCTTTACCGGCTGTCAGGTAAGCCTACCTTGTGGTGGCAAATACTGCGCTTACGGCATAAAAACTTTCATAAAAAGTTTCTAAAATAAAAACCGGAGACTGAGCGCCTCCGGTTTTGTCATTTATTTCTTTTCAAAATCACGATGAATGGCTTCTTCGTAGAGCCTTTCTTTCGGCAGGCTTTTGAAATAGTTATAAGTAATGGCTAAACCTTCTGCACGGCTTACTTTGGGCTCCCAACCTAATATTTCCCTTGCTTTGGTAATATCTGGCTGACGTTGCTTGGGGTCATCTTTTGGCAGTGGCTTATGAACAATCTTCTGGTCAGTACCGGTTAACTTAATGATTTCTTCGGCAAACTGCTTAATGGTTATTTCAGCCGGGTTACCGACATTAACCGGATACGCATAGTCTGACAGCAACAAACGATAGATACCCTCAACGAGGTCGTCAACGTAGCAGAACGAGCGTGTCTGCGAGCCATCACCGAAAATCGTTAAATCTTCACCTCGCAAAGCCTGGCCAATAAATGCGGGCAATACTCGGCCGTCGTTCAGGCGCATACGTGGTCCATAGGTATTAAATATACGTACAATTCTTGTTTCAAGCCCATGATAGGTATGATAGGCCATAGTCATGGCTTCCTGAAAGCGTTTGGCTTCGTCATAAACACCTCTTGGGCCAACCGGGTTTACATGCCCCCAGTATTCTTCATTTTGAGGATGCACGAGCGGGTCTCCATAAACTTCAGAAGTAGAGGCAATAAGAACTCTGGCTTTTTTTACGCGTGCAAGGCCAAGGCAATTATGTATACCCAAAGACCCAACCTTAAGTGTCTGAATCGGAATCTTCAGGTAGTCAATCGGGCTGGCTGGCGATGCAAAATGCAGGATATAATCAATACTACCCGGCACATGTATAAACTTACTGACATCGTGATGATAAAATTCAAAATTAGGATGCTTGAACAAATGCTCAATATTGCGCAAATCGCCGGTAATAAGGTTATCCATGGCAATTACGTAATGGCCTTCTTTGATAAATCTATCGCATAGGTGAGAGCCTAAAAATCCGGCGCCCCCTGTAATGAGTACTCTTTTCATAAAATGATATTGAATTTCCCCTGATTACTTTGTTTTAATCAGAAAACTAAGCAGGATAGGGGATCTAAGCCTGATAGTTTTCTGATTTAACTTATGCCTCTACGGTATCTCTACCAATACTGTAATAAGTATAGCCCAAATCTTTCATGTCTTTTAGTTCATAAAGGTTACGGCCATCAAAAATTACCTTATTTTTTAGTTTGCCATCCATTTTTTCAAAGTCAGGCGTGCGGAACTCAGGCCACTCTGTCATTATCATTAATGCATCAGCATCCTGAATTGCTTCGTATGGGTTTTTAGCATATTTTACTTTTTTGCCTACTACGCCACGCACGTTCTCCATTGCTTCAGGGTCATATACAACCACTTTAGCACCTGCTTTTCTTAGCTCTTTTATGTTATACAATGCCGGTGCCTCACGGATATCGTCAGTGTGCGGTTTAAAAGCAAGCCCCCACATGGCAATGGTTTTTCCTTTCAGGTCTCCGTTGAAGTACTTCTTCAATGGGGCTACCAGCTTAGTTTTTTGTTTTTCGTTTACTTTCATTACCGATTTCAGGATTCTGAAATCGTAATCAAAATCGTTAGCCGTTTTTTCAAGGGCCTGAACATCTTTAGGGAAACAACTACCACCGTAGCCTATACCTGCAAACAAAAAACGCTTACCGATACGGCTGTCGGTACCAATACCTCTTCTGATGTCATCTACATTGGCATTGGCTTTTTCACAAAGATTGGCTATCTCGTTCATGAACGTGATTTTCATGGCAAGGAACGCATTGGCAGCATATTTGGTCATCTCCGCAGAGCGCTCGTCCATGAAAATAATTGGGTTACCCTGACGAACCAACGGAGCATATAGTTTTTCCATTACTTTTTTCGCCTTATCTGATTTTGTGCCAATTACTACGCGGTCTGGCTTCATAAAGTCTTCTACTGCTACCCCTTCTCTTAAGAATTCAGGGTTAGAAACTACGTCAAATTCAACCTTAGCGTTGGCCGCAATGCGGTCATGTACTTTTTCTGCTGTTCCTACAGGTACAGTACTTTTATCTATAATTACGGTATAGTTTTCTAACAGAGGGCCCAGGTCGTTGGCTACCCCAAGAATATACTTTAAGTCGGCTGAGCCGTCTTCACCCGGAGGGGTTGGCAAAGCAAGAAAAATAACCTGGGCGTCTTTAATGCCCTCAGCAAGGTTGGTTGTAAAAGTCAAACGCCCCTCTTTGGTGTTGCGCTCAAATATTACATCAAGGCCTGGCTCATAAATGGTTAATTTGCCTTTGTTAAGTTTTTCAACTTTACGGCTGTCAATATCTATACATGTAACCTGATTCCCTGTTTCAGCAAAACAGGTGCCGGTAACCAGACCAACATATCCCGTTCCAACGACTGCAATTTTCATGTGAGTTTTTGTTCAGATTTTTAAAAAATTACGCTTTATTATTGAAGTAAATTTAAGCATGTCGTAAAGTTATATTTTTTTTGATAGCTAAGTGTAAAAAGTGAAAATTTTTTTTCAAAATACCCCACTTAATGGGCATAAGGGTTCATTAAGTGTGTTTTTTGCAAGTCTAAATGTTGATTTTTTGAGTCTGGTTTTTAGCACACCATTAATTAATTATTATACTAAACAGACCAATTGAATAGACTAGTGAGCGCCTCTTACCGTTGTGTTCTTTCAGACGCCACAAAGCAGCATATCAGTTATTAAAATGAGTATGAAGGCGACCCGGATATTGAACCAAATCTGGTTTATTTTTGTGGGTAGCTCTATTCAGAATCTTACTAAGGCGTTGTAATTGTTACTTGATTTTATAGTGAAGGAGGCCGGACGAATTGTTTATTCAATCTTGAATTAAAAACCGACATTTCAACAAACATTAACCTTTACACAATTATTTTCATGTTTTTATAGTTTTTAATCCAATTTTCATGAAACCAAATTTGATGAAACAATTTTTTCTTCCGTAATTTCAGGGTCTAAATAATCGACAAACCTTTAAATATCACTACGACATTGAATAGAAGAGATGCCATGCAAAGAGTGGCCTTCCTGATGGGAGGTGCTTTGTCTGCCCCTACAATGATTGCTATGCTGGAAGGTTGTAAGTCTAATACAGCAACCGAAGCAGCTACCTCAGGTTTTTCTTTTTCCACCGATTACAAAAATCTTGTATCTGAAATTGCGGAAATAATAATTCCGAAAACTTCTACCCCTGGTGCCAAAGATGCTGGCGTGGGGCCATTTATTGAATTGATGCTTAAAGATTGCTATACTCCGGCGCAGCAGGCGCATTTTACCAAAGGGCTGGACGACCTGGAAGCGGCGTCGGTAAAAGACAACGGAAAGAAATTTCTTGAGAGCACTCCTGAACAACAAACGGCGCTTTTGAAGAAGTTTGAGCAAATGGCCAATGATGAGCTGAAACAACAGGAACAATCAAAGAAAATTGTAGATAATGAAACTGGATTGGTAAAAGACCCTAAAGACCCAAAGACGAACGATAAATCGAAGAAAGAGACACCTCCGGTGCCGTTCTTTAAACTAATGAAAGAATTGACACTTCTGGGTTATTTTACTTCTGAAGCAGGGGCAAAAAATGCCCTGGCTTATGTAGAAGTACCGGGCAGGTATGATGGTTGTGTGAAGATGACGCCGGGTCAGAAAGTATGGGCTTTATAATTTAAAACTGAAAAGATTTCAACCGTAACGAAAATGAATATTCAAGGAAAATCAAAAGAACAAATGACCTACGACGCCATAGTTGTGGGTTCGGGTATATCTGGTGGTTGGGCAGCCAAAGAATTGTGCGAGAAAGGACTGAAAGTGTTGATGCTGGAGCGCGGAAGAGATATTAAACACGTTACTGATTATGTAACAGCTACTAAAAATCCATGGGATTTCCCACACAGAGGTAAAGTTGACAACATGGCCCGTGAAGAATACTGGGCTAGTGTGCGTACCGGGTACACGGCCAATGAAGAACACCGCCATCATTTTGAAAACGATAAGCAAAATCCGTATCTGGAAAAACGTGGCTTTGATTGGATTCGCGGCTACCATGTTGGTGGGCGCTCTTTGATGTGGGGTCGCCAGAGTTACCGCTGGAACGAAAGAGACTTTACCGCTAACCTGGAAGACGGACACGGGGTAGACTGGCCGATCAGATATAAGGACCTGGCGCCATGGTATAGCTACGTTGAGTCGTTTATTGGTGTGAGTGGTTACAAAGAAGGGCTTGATGTGTTGCCGGATGGAAATTTCCAGCCGGGCATGGAAATGAACTGCGTAGAAAAGGAAGTCAGAGGTACCATTCAGAAGAAATTTAATGGCCGCCACGTAACCATTGGCCGCACGGCTCACTTAACCGCGCCAACACAGATTCAGACCGAATTAGGGCGGGCTTCATGTCAATACCGCAATGCCTGTATGCGTGGCTGCCCTTATGGTGCTTATTTCAGTACGCAATCTTCTACTTTGCCTGCTGCAAACAAAACGGGTAACCTTACGTTGATGGCCGATAAAATTGTGTATCAGGTAATTTTTGATGATGAGAAAGGTAAAGCAGTAGGTGTTAAAACCATTGACCAGAATACGAATGAGCAGATGGATTTCTTCTCTAAAATCATATTCCTTAATGCTTCAGCTATTAACTCGGCCTGGATATTGATGCAGTCGAAATCTAAAACACATCCTAACGGATTAGGTAATGAGTCTGACCAATTGGGCAGAAACATCATGGACCACCACCTGAGTGTAGGGGCGTCGGGTACATTTGAGGGCATGGAAGATATGTATTATTATGGAAGAAGAGCCAACGGTGTGTATATTCCGCGTTTTGTTAACTGGGGCAGCGACAAGAAAAGAGACTATGTACGGGGTTTTGGTTATCAGGGCGGAGCCAGCCGCGAAGGATGGGGAAGAGGTAATTATAAAGATGGCTTTGGCGCAGAATTTAAAGAGTCATTAACGACTCCCGGAGCATGGACTTTCGGCATCGGTGGCTTTGGTGAAACCCTGCCTGATGAAAGCAACCGTTTTACCCTTTCTGACAAAAAAGATAAATGGGGCTTGCCAATTGTTGAGTTTGATGCTGCATGGGGAGAAAATGCCTTGAAAATGCGTATCGATATGATGAACGAAGCCGCAGAAATGCTGGAGGCAGCAGGATTAAAAAACATCAATGCTTATAATAACCTGACGCCGAACCCGGGTATCGGTATCCACGAAATGGGAACTGCCCGTATGGGAAGAGACAAGAAAACATCTGTATTGAACGCTCATAACCAGGTTTGGGGTGCACCCAATGTTTTTGTAACTGATGGTGCAGCTATGGTTTCGGCATCTTGTGTTAACCCATCACTCACATACATGGCATTAACGGCAAGAGCAGCAGATTTTGCCGTCAATGAGCTAAAGAAAATGAATCTCTAACCACTAAGAGATGGCGAAAAACGAACGGCTAAGGAGACAATCTTCTTAGCCGTTTTTGTATGGGGCTGTTTAGAGTATTTCTGGTAAGACTGATTATTCGGTTCTAGCCGTAAAAAAAATATACTATCAAACTGCCACCTTTTAAGCTTTGTGCATCATAGCAAAAATAAACTCATGACATGACCAAATTGATGCAGAATTTCTGGGAAACGGCTTATAAACAAAACATCGGCAAAATGTTGGGTATTTGCTATAGGTATGTGCGAGACAAACAGGTGGCAGAAGACCTTGCGCATGATGCCTTTCTGAATGCCATTGACAAAGCTTCGGGTTTTGAGGGCAGAGGACATTTTGATGCCTGGCTCAGAAAGATAGTAGTCAATGAGGCTTTGAAATATCTGAGAGACCAGAAGCAAAAGGAAGCACATAATGAGTGGCTGCAATATGAAAGTGAAATGCTGGCTACAGAAGAAGAAACACTGGCCGCAGATTTTACGCACGAAGAACTAATGGCAGCCATTAGCCAATTGCCTGAATACCACAAATTGGTATTTAATCTTTACGTGATTGATAAATTCAGTCATGCCGAAATAGCGCAGGAGTTAGGTATAAGCGAAGGCACATCTAAATCTCACCTTGCCAGAGCAAGAAAGAAAATCAGAGCTTTATTACTGGAGAAAGAGAACAAGAAGCGGGCTGTTCTTCCTTTATTCATACCTCTTTTACTATGGAATATTGACGGTATTTACCGAAAGGCATTCCACAATTTTGAGATAAAGCCTGATAGGTTATTAAAAATTGATTCGGATTATTCATCAATACCTACGTTTAACCCTTCTCCTGTTGTTTCAAGCAGTTTCATCAGCTCCGGAGCCGTTATCGGTGGTGTGGCGGTTAGTCTGACATTAATCGTAGTTTTCTCAAGGCAAGAGCCTGATTTGGAGATTCAGAAAGAAATAAGCTCGAACACCATACCTGTTAAGTTGACGCAATACGTAGTAACTCAACCTGACAATTATGAACCTGTTACTATTGACGACCAGAATATAAGTAATACTAAAAATTCTGACACTACAAGTGCAACCATTTCTGATAATGCCATCATAACTGATGAAAACAATATAAACAATACAGAAATGAAAAGACTAAGCATAGTAGGAGCCTTGCTGATGGCAGGTGCCAGTATGGGATTCGATTCTTCAAAGAATCTGACGGCTAATTTAAGTTCACGTTTCAAATTACCCGACGTTCAGTTTCAGGCAAAAAAAGATGGGTTTGTATTAAATAGAAAAGAAGGAGAGGGGACTTTCAATGCATCAAAGATAGTCTGGTCGTCAAAGAACCATTATGTTTACATGAAGGGGATTAATATGAGAGCAAAGTTTGAAAAAGACAACTTTAATGCAACCGGTACGGTGTCTTTTTTAGGAGAAGTTTACTATTTACTGATTGATGGGCAGGAAGCCCAATTGGATAAAGATATAAAGCTTTCAGGTAACCAATATTCTGTAAAATCATTAAGCATTAAAGAGTCCATACAGAAATACGGCGACAAGGGGAAAAACGGTGCCGTTGAAATAGTTAAGCTTTGATAAATGACAACGCCGGCTTGCAAACCGGCGTTGTCATTATGTTTTTAATAAACTTAGTCCTCTCAATAAACAAACTCCCCAAACTCACTCCTGATTGTTACCCGTTTGGTAGCAAAAGGTTCTACCCGGCCAATTATCTGTGCATCAATATTGAATGATTGGGCAATTTCTATAATTCGTTGTGCATATTGTTCAGGCAGATATACTTCCAGACGATGCCCCATGTTAAAGACTTTGTACATTTCCTGCCAGCTGGTGCCACTTTGCTCGTGTATCAGTTTAAATAAAGGAGGAATAGGGAAGAGATTATCTTTAATGACATGTAGTTGGTCTATAAAGTGAAGCACTTTTGTTTGTGCGCCACCGCTGCAATGCACCATACCATGTATATGCGGGCGAAGTTCATCCAAAAAAACTTTTGCTACCGGAGCATACGTACGGGTAGGAGACAATATCAGCTTGCCAACATCAGGCAGTGCGTCTAAGGTTTCTTTATCCTGAGTTGAATTAAACGATTCTGTGGCAGTAGCATCAGTAAGCGATTTTTCGCCACTGTAAACCAGCGAGAAATCAATATCTCCATCAAAACTTTCAGGATATTTCTCGGCATATATTTTATTCAGCACATCATGTCGGGCTGAAGTAAGTCCGTTACTACCCATGCCACCGTTATATTGTTTCTCATAAGTGGCTTGTCCGAAAGACGCTAAACCCACAATCACATCGCCGGCTGCAATTCTATCGTTCGATATCACGTCATCGCGTTTCATTCGGGCTATCAGCGTACTGTTAACGGCAATGGTTCTTACCAGGTCTCCTACGTCGGCAGTTTCACCACCTGTGCTGTAAATTTCAATACCGTGGCTGCGCAGCATTTCCAGGCATTCTTCGGTTCCGTTTATTATTTCAGCAATTACTTCACCCGGAATTTTATTTTTATTTCTATCAATGCTCGATGAAATAAGCATTGGCCCTACAGACCCTACACAAAGCAGGTCGTCGGTGTTCATAACAATAGAGTCTTGTGCAATACCTCTCCATACCGATAAGTCACCTGTTTCTTTCCAGTATAAATAAGCAAGAGAGGTTTTGGTACCTGCGCCGTCGGCATGCATAATGTTACAATAGGCAGGGTCTGCTCCCAGCGTATCCGGAGAAATTTTACAGAATGCTTTCGGGAATAAACCCTTGTCAAGCTTTTCAATAGCCTTATGAACATCTTCTTTAGCGGCAGAAACACCGCGCTGCATATAACGGTCGGTACTCATCAGATAATTGATTTTTGCTGCAAAGGTAAGAAAAATGTGTTTTGTGCGATGAAATAAATCAGCTCATCAACCTACTTTACACGTTTTCTTTTTTGCAGGTCATATTTTTCTCCTTTTTCCAGTATCAAGAATTTCATCTCGTTACGTTTTTTTAAGGCTTCAAAAATCATAACCTGGCTTTCACCCAACACTTCGGCCGTGCTATTGTTTTCAATATACAAGGCTGTGTTTTCATCAATACCAACGCCCAGTTGTTCGGGGTTTTTAAAAATCAGACCTATGAGGCGGTTTTGTCTCTGGCGTTTTATAAAATGTTGGTCTACAATTACGTCAGGCAGCAAACCTAAACCTTTTTTTACTTCAACTTTTGTACCGTCAATTACCTTAAAGTCGCCCTCGCCTGTAATCATAATTGGGGTCATAATGGCAGTTCCGGCACTCGTTCCACCAAATACTACCCCCTTTTTATAATAGGAGTGCATGGCATTAAAAAGTTCTTCGTCTTGCAGAACATCCATGATTCTGTTCTGGTCGCCGCCTGTAAAAAATATACCCTTTGCTGATTTCAACTGACCCAGTAAGATGGCTTTACTTGCAGCAGTAAGCGGAGCAAAAGGCGCTTTCTCTACTTTTATTTTCGACAACCCCTCCACATCTTTTGCAAAAGCCTTGTAGCTTTCTTCGGGTTCACCACCAGCCCAGGTTATAACCAGAATTTCTCCGGTTTCGCCACCGCTGCGGTCAATAAATTTGGCCATAACATCGGTGGTGCGCTTTCCACCGCCAACCATCAGTAGTTTTTCCTGAGCCAATGCAGGCACACTGCCCAATATAAAAAGAAAGAGTAAACGTATCATTTTGTTTTAGTGATATTGTATATATTTGAAATGAAACCTAATGTAAACAACTGAAAATGCAAATCTATGAAAAAATATCTCCTTATTCTGGCCCTGTTTGCAGTAGCCTGCCAAAACAGAACTGAGCAAGACTGGCAATTAACACCATTTGTAAAGCAGGATGCAGAAAACCCGGTTTTATTACCTAATGATACGACCACTTTTGATGACCCCATTCTGAAAAGGAACATTAACTGGGAAGCCAAAGATGTCTATAATCCATCGGCCGTGGTGCGAGACGGCAAGGTGTATTTGTTGTACAGGGCAGAAGACACCCTGAAAGTGGTTGATGGAACATCCCGCCTCGGGCTTGCCGTGAGCGAAGATGGTATTCATTTCAAACCTCAGGCTAAACCTGTTTTTTATCCGGCCGAAGACTTTATGAAAAAATATGAGTATCCCGGAGGATGCGAAGACCCAAGGCTGGTAGAATCTGGAGATGGGAAGTACATTCTTACCTACACAGCCTACGATGGCAAAACCGCCCGGCTTTGTGTGGCTTCATCGCCGGACTTACAGACTTGGAAAAAAGAAGGGCTGGCATTTAAAGATGCCAAATATGAAAACCTATGGTCGAAATCGGGAGCCATCATTACCGAAAAAGTGAAAGACAAATTTGTAGCAAAAAAGATAAACGGCAAATATTGGATGTATTTTGGCGATACCAATTTGTTTCTAGCCTCTTCTGATAACCTGACCGACTGGAAAATACTGGAAGATGAAACCGGAAAACCTAAGCCAATTGTAAAACCACGAGACGATAACTTTGATAGCTGGCTGGTTGAGTCGGGGCCTCCGGCGTTTATAACAGATAAAGGCATATTGCTGATTTATAACAGCGCCAATAAGGGGTTTCAGAATAAGGCAACCAATACCAAAAATGCGTATAGAGCCGGACAGGTGCTACTGGATAAAAATGACCCGGCTAAAATTATTGACCGCTCAGAAACTTTTTTCTTTGAGCCTGATAAACCTTATGAGCTAACTGGGCAGGTAAATAATGTGGTTTTTGTAGAAGGCCTTGTTAATTTTAAAGACAGGTGGTTTCTGTACTACGGCACGGCAGATTCTAAAATTGCAGTAGCGGTTAGTGATAAGAAGTAAACCGGCTGAAAAACCAGGAGGAGTAATTCCGGTTCCGGATTACTCCTCCTGGTTTATGATATCAGTACTTTAGTTAATCTGTTGTTTGTAAGCAATTAAAAAACCTGGTTGAATGAACGATGTTATTTTTATTTATGGTAGCCGACTTTGATAAAAGTTTATCGAACTTCCCAATTTAATAATTTATTGAGTGCTGTGTCAATTTTCTCGAACTCAAAGCTTTTAATAACTTCATCCATCATTCTCACAATATCTTCATTGCATAGGTTGCCAATGCTGCCCTCCAGTGTATGGTTCAGCTCGCGGGTCGCTTCATATGTACCACCAAATACTTCATCTTTAACCTTAAGATAAGCATCTCTGAACGGCAGACCTTGCATAACCAGCTCATTCACTCTTTCAACTGAGAAAATCGGGTCATATTTTTTATCGGCCAGTAAATCAGGCTTTACCTCAATATTCGTCAACATCATAGCTGCTATATCCAGACATTCTGTTACTTGGTCAAACGCAGGCATCAATATCTCTTTCAGAATCTGCATGTCTCGATGGTAACCGCTTGGCAAGTTACTGGTTACAAACGCCAGTTCTGTAGGTAGCCCTTTCAAGCGATTGCTCTTGGCTCTCAGCAATTCGGCCACATCGGGGTTCTTTTTATGCGGCATAATGCTGCTGCCGGTTGTAAATGCATCAGGCAGGGTTACAAATCCGAAGTTCTGCGAGTTATACAAACAAACATCCATAGCCATTCTTGAAAGCGTATTGGCAAGCGATGTTAGTGCCGACAGCGTAACATATTCCGTTTTACCGCGGGTCATCTGTGCATAAACTACATTATAATTGAGGTCGTTAAAACCCAGCAGTTGGGTAGTAAGGGTACGATTCAGCGGAAAAGAACTTCCATAGCCAGCCCCGGAACCCAAGGGGTTTTTATTAATTACCTTATAGGCGCCCTGAAGCACCTGAACGTCATCTACCAGACTTTCGGCATAGGCGCCAAACCATAGCCCGAAAGACGAAGGCATAGCAATTTGTAAATGCGTGTAGCCGGGCAGTAAGTGGTGTTTGTTTAATTCGCTTTGCTCAATCAGTTTCTGAAACACCACTTCTATTTTCTGAACCACCGTACGCACCTGATGCCGCATGAATAGTTTCAGGTCAACCAATACCTGGTCGTTTCTTGAGCGGCCACTATGAATTTTTTTGCCAGTATCGCCCAAAGCCTGTGTCAATAGCCATTCAACCTGAGAATGCACATCTTCAATACTATCTTCTATCTGAAATTGATGCTCTTCAATTTTTTTGAAGATTTTACGGCACTCGTCCAGCAAATTAGCCAGCTCTTCGGTGTTCAGCAAACCAATGGTTTCCAGCATAATACCATGAGCCATAGACCCAAGTACATCAAAACCCGCCAGATACAAGTCCATTTCGCGGTCGTTGCCTACTGTAAAATTTTCAATTACTTTATTATCAGAACTATTGCTGCTGCTTTGTTTCTGCCAGAGTTTCACTATTTCGGAGGTTTGATTACTGCACAAATATAAAATGAAAAAATTGCTTGCTGATGGTTTGCTAAGTTTTTAGGAACAGATAATTGTGAATAACCCAATAATTTGTGTGGTCTGTCGGCAAACCGTTGAATAATATCTACCTTTGCCTTACTGAATGTTTGAATAAGTAATGATTATGCGAGGTAATTTCAAGAAAGGAAACGGACAACAAAAACGGACTGACAATCTCTCAGATACCAGATTTACAGTAAATGAAGATACTGAACTTTTGGTTTTTTTGCTCAGAAGTATCAATAAAAGCCGGAATGATGTAAAGGTATTGCTGAGAGATAAGCATATATATATTGAGGGCAAAGCCATAACTCAGTTTAACCATCCATTAAAGGCTGGGCAGATAGTGGAGGTAAAGTGGAAAAAGCCGCCGGAAGATCAACGGCTGAAAGGCTTAACCATAGTTTTTGAAGACCAGTATCTCATCGTAATTGCTAAGCAGGAGGGCGTGCTATCAATAGCCACAGAAAAACAAAAAGACAATACTGCCTATAGCACTCTTAGTGCCTTTGTAAAAAAGCAGAACACGGCTAATAGAATATTTGTAGTGCACAGGCTAGACCGCGAGACATCTGGGCTGATGATATTTGCCAAAAGCGAAAAAGTGCAGAAACTTTTACAGGAAGACTGGAACAATAATATTGAAGAGCGTACTTATCTGGCCGTAGCCGAAGGCGCAATTGAAAAAGACGCCGGTACCATTGAATCTTATCTGGTTGAAAGCAAGGCGCTGATAGTCTATTCAACCAATAACCTGGCGGCAGGGCAAAAGGCCGTTACACATTATGAAGTGCTGCAACGAAACAGCAGGTATTCGTTAGTAAAGTTTAATCTGGAAACAGGGCGCAAGAACCAGATTCGTGTGCACGCCCAGGAAATGAAACACCCTATAGTGGGCGATGTCAAATATGGCGCCACCACAAACCCTATTAACCGGCTGGGGCTGCACGCCTGGGTACTGGCGTTTAAGCACCCCGTAACCAAAGAAAACCTGCGGTTCGAGACCGAAGTGCCGGGTAAATTCTCCAGGCTTTTTGGGTAATAATCAGGGTGCAACTGTTTCAATTTCTTCAAGTAAAGTGCTGAACTGAACGGTTTTACCCCTGAAAAAAATATTATGGCGTTCAAGAAGCAGCTCTTTGTGGTTCAGGTCAAAATTCAGGAAGTCCTCCATGGTATTAAAATGAAACTGAAAAGAAAACGTGCTGCCGCCATTATCAATTTCGGTAAGTAGTTTCAGGATGGTCAGGCGGGTAGGTAAATTGGTTTGCATTACTGCCGGAGCAAAATGGGTTTTCATCCATTTCAGCCACTGCTGATGAATGCCGGATTCAACATTAAATGTGATATTAAACAGAAACATTTTGTCTTAATTTTAATCAAAGTATTTGCAAATTTCGGAAAGAAATTTGGTGTTATTCTTACCTAGTTTGATTTTTCTTTGCGTTCTTTGCAATGAAAACCACCATTGAAGATTTAATTTTCATCATATTCCAATACAAGATGTTTAAAAAATTCATCCCTACTATTCTTGCAATTGTTGGCTTTGTTGTGATTAGTTTTTTGTATGCTTCTCCGCTTTTGCAAGGAAAAAGACTTGGCCTGCACGACATCCAGATGGCCTCAGCTGCTGCAAAAGAACTAAACGATTTTCATAAACAAACAGGTGACTGGGGCTGGTGGACCAACTCTATGTTTGGTGGTATGCCCAGCTATATGATAGTAGGGGGGTATCCGAACAGCTGGTCGAGTTGGATAGGCGCCACTTTGCTGGATGTTTTTCCGGTTCCGGCCAATATTTTCATTGCTTTAATGATAGGCTTTTATGTTTTAATGCGTGTATTGAACGTAAACCGATGGCTTAGCTTTTTTGGTGCGGTGGCCTATGCGTTTGGTTCTTATAATATGCTTTTTCTGGAGGCAGGTCATATCTCAAAAAATATAGCTGTTGCATTTGCACCCGGGGTTCTGGCCGGGTTTATTGCGGTTTTCAGAGGCAGGTATTGGCTGGGGGTAGCTATTACCACATTATTTATGGGCTTAGAGATCTATGCCAACCATCCGCAAATAACCTATTACCTGTTTTTCTTACTTGGCTTTTATACTATTTTTGAGACCTTCCTTCATGTTAAAAAAGGCAATTTTTCTGGTTTATTAAAAGCCTACGGTATCATATTAATTGCCCTTACCATTGGTGTTGGCACCAGAGGTATGTATATCTGGAACACCCTGGTTTATTCAAAAGAAACCACACGCGGCAGGTCAGAACTCACATTAGGAAACGTAAACGGGTCTTCAGACGGGCTAGACAGAGACTACGCCTTTGGCACCAACTATGCTTTCAGCAAAACCGAAACCCTTACTTTACTGGCGCCTAACTTTGTTGGGGGCTCATCAAACGGTAACCTTGGCACCAGCTCTGAAACCTACAAAATGATGGTAGGTAAAGGCGTTGACCCGGCAACTGCGCAAAACTTTAGTTCAAGCCTTCCTTTGTATTTTGGGCCGCAAGGTTACACTTCAGGGGCAAACTATTCAGGCATTATTGTTTTGTTTTTCTTTGTACTGGCTATGTTTATAGTTAAAGACGGTCTAAAGTATGTGCTGCTAGCCACCTCTGTTATTTATTTGTTTATTGCCTGGGGGGCTTATTTTACCGGTTTTAACTTCTTTATGTTTGAGTACTTTCCGTATTTCAACAAGTTCAGAGACAGCAAGATGATTCTTACCTTGCTGCACCTGTGTCTGGTGGCTGGTTCAATGTTAGGTATCAAGCAAATTGTTGATAACAACCTGTCATTTAAAGATATCAAAAAGCCATTAATTTATTCGTTGGGTAGTATAGCCGTATTTATAATTATTGGTTATTCACTTATTGATTTCCATTCGCCGACTGATGACGGAATGGTGAAGAGCATGGCACAGGCTAACGGTCAGGACTTTGCCAATTCTTATCTTTCAGCAATCATTGCCGACCGTCAATCGGTAGTTTTAAGTGATATTTTCCGCTCATTGTTTTTATTGGCCGCCGCAGCCGGATTAATCTGGGCGTTCACCACGCAAAAAATAAAAGCCAATGTTTTTGTTATTGTAATAGGCGTGCTGGCTGCTCTTGATTTGATACTGGTAGATAAACGATATGTTAACAACGAAGATTTTAAACCGAAATCAGCAATCATAACACAATCGTACACCCCTTCGCCTGCCGACGAGCAGATTTTGCAGGATAAAGACCCTGATTTCAGAGTACTTGACCTGCACACCGACCAGGGCTTCTGGTCTGATGCCCAGATTTCATATTTCCACAAGTCGGTAGGTGGGTATCACGGCGCTAAACTGAAAAGAATGCAGGAACTATACGAAAATGCCATGATAAAAGATGGTAGACTCAACCTGCCTGTATTTAATATGCTGAATACGAAGTATTTTATAACCTCTGGCCAGAATGGTGAGCCTGTAGCACAGAGGAATCCGGATGCACTGGGCAACGCATGGTTTGTGAATGAAATAAAGGTTGTGAAAAATGCTGACGAAGAATTGAAATCAGTGGCTAATTTTAATCCTAAAACTGTAGCTTTTGTAGATCAGCGATACAATAGCTACCTGAATGGCCAATCACTAAAACAAGATACAACGGCAACCATCAGGTTAACAGACTATAAGCCAAATGCATTAAGCTATGAGTCAAACTCACCAAGTAATCAGGTAGCGGTTTTCTCTGAGGTTTATTACAGAGGTAATGAAGACTGGAAATCTTATGTTGACGGGGTGGAGACGCCTCATTTCAGGGCTAACTATGTTTTGCGTGCGATGGTTGTACCAGCCGGAAAACATAAAATTGAGTTTAAATTCCAGCCGAAATCAGTGGTTATAGGTACAAAAATAGATTTATTTTCATCAATAATATTCGTACTGTTGGTTGTTGGTGGTCTGGTAATGGAGTTCAGAACAAATGCTTCACCAGACAAATCCAAAAAATAACTGATTGCAGAATAGTTGAATAGTAAACAAAAAAACACAGCTATGGCGGTTGTTTCAGTGTTAATGCCTGTTTATAATGCAGAAAAGTATGTAAAAGAAGCCATTAACAGTATTTTAAATCAAACGCTGAAAGACTTTGAACTGATTATACTGAACGATTCGTCTACTGATAACAGTAAAGATGTTGTTCTTTCAATACAAGATAACCGTATCAGGTACATTGAGAACGAATCTAATCAGGGACTGGCGTTTTCCAGGAATCGCCTGCTCAGTGAAGCCAAAAGCAAGTATATTGCCTGGCTGGATGCCGATGACATGGCTTATCCTACAAGGTTACAGGATGAGGTTGAGTTCTTAGAGGCAAATCCTGGCCATGCTATGGTTTCAGGTTGGGCAAGGCTGATTGATTCTGATGGAAATGCCACCGGTGATTTCATTAAATCGTACATTCCTGACCAGCACCTGGGCTCCTTACTTTTGTTTGTAAACTATTTCGTTCAATCTGGCATGATGTTGAGAAGAGAACATCTGCCAGAGGTACATTACAGACCTGAGTATCCCCCGGCAGAAGATTACGAACTCTGGGTTCGTATAGCCGCAAGCCATGCTGTTGCTATTCTGCCCAAAATACTGGTAGACTACCGAATTCATGCTACCAATACAAGTTCAATGCAGCAGGAAAGGTCTGAGAAAGGTATAAAAATGAATCATCGCCATCAGCTAAGCGAATTGGGAATTTATGCCACGCAGGAAGAAATAGATTTGCACTATTCTATTGCATTTAAAAAAGCCGAAAGCATTGAATACCTTCGGAAAGCGTCTGTTTGGCTTCAACGTATTAAGGCGCAGAATAAAATATCAGGCAGGTTTGATGCGACTTCCTTAGCATATATTTTATCTCACAGATGGATAAAAGTATGTACAAGCAACAAAGCATTGGGTATTCAGGCATTAAAGGTTTACTTCAAAAGCCCATTGGTACAATTAAGTTTAAGGAATGTTTTTTTGATTGGTAAGTACTTATTTGAAATTTTTTGATTTTTATGAAAAAACAATTTTTTGTTCTGCTGGCAAATATGCTCCTTATATTTATAATCATTGGGTGTAAAAAGAAAGAAATACATTCTGAGGAGGCATTCACTAGTTTTTTGGCTGATAGTACCATGAACATAAAAGTAACAACAAATCTTTCTTCATACTATGAATTCGGATTGAAGTTTCAAACACTCGTCGAAGGTAGGATTGTAAAATTAGGAACAATTTTGCCAAATGCGGGAGAATATAGGGTTTGTGTATGGGATTTTTCAAATAAGTCGGTATTATTGCAACAAAATGTTATTCAAAATCAAGCAAATAAATTAGCATGGGTCAATGTTTCAAGTTTGCCTTTGGTGGTTGGTAAGGATTACTTTATTTCTGTGCTAGCGAATAATTGGAACGATGCTTATCCGAAATCAGGTAGAATTATTCCCTATCCCTTAGTAAAAGGGAATATTAAAATTTTAGGTTTTGCTTATAAAAGCCAGCCTTCTTCAATTGCACCACCAGTTTTACCTAATGAAATCGACAACAATTTTTCAATCTCTGGCTTTGTTGATTTTGGTTTTGTACCTAAGTAAATATTATTATGTATAGCAATGTATTTAGGCTATTGCCTCTTTTTGATGCCGCAAGGCTTAGTCTACTGTTGTTTATAAGAAGATACATTTTCAAATTCGGTAAAGTGATTTTCTCGCAAACAGGTGAAGAAATCTTAATTCAATGGATATTAAAAGATGTAAAGAATGGCTTTTATTTGGATGTGGGTTGTCATCACCCATATAAGATTTCTAATACTTTCCAGCTATATTTAAAAGGCTGGCAAGGGATAGCTATTGATGCGAACCCTGCTCTAATTGCCAAGTGGAAAAGAAAGCGCAAGAAAGATATTCCGATTATGGCTGCAGTGTCGGACCAGGAAAAGGAAGTAACATTTTATGAATTTAAAGAGAGTGAAGTCAATACAATGGATGAGGGGATGATGAGAGAATGGAAGCAAAAGTTTAATTACAGGAGCGAGAGAAAACTGACAACTCAGACCCTGACATCGGTTTTAGATGCGCACTTACCCAAAGGGCAGAAAATTGATTTGATGACCGTCGACGTGGAGGGTAATGATTTCAATGTGATTAAATCAATTGATTTGGCTGTTTATCGTCCTAAGCTAATAGTGGTTGAGATTCATAATACTGATTTATCTGATATTCATGAGAACGAAATCTACAAATACCTTTCAGATAAGAATTATAAGCTGGTAAGTTTTGCAACTATGAATGGCTATTTTCTTGATACCACGCAGGCTTGATTAGAACGGCCTTGTGATTCTGAGTTCTAATATGTATTAGAATCTTAATTGAATAAGTGATTAATTTCTTCTAATAGGCGAATTACCTGAATTAATATCCCAAACACCTAACAACACTGGTGTTTGGGTTCTTTTTTATAAATAATAGCCTTAACTTTGCGCTCATTTGAAATTTTCTGTTTCTAATCATCAATTAAAACTGAGAAAATAGTGCTTATTACTCCTAAACAAAAAGGTTTTTTCTTTCCATCTGAATGGCATCCGCATCGCGCAACATGGTTGAGTTTCCCGCAGAGTTCTGATTCCTGGGATTACGGCGAGCGTTTGGAAAGAATTTATCCCGCATATATGGCTTTCATTAAGGCAATTGCTGAAAGTGAGAAAGTATGTATCAATGCCACTCATGAAGCCCAAAAAACTTTAATAAAGAAACTACTTGAGCAATACGAGATAGACCCCTTGCAGGTTGAGATTCCTGTGCATCCATCAAACGATTCCTGGTGCCGGGACCACGGTCCGGCTTTCCTGATCAACCCCAACACCAAAGAGCGGATGATAGTAGAATGGGGCTATAATGCCTGGGGCGGCAAGTATCCACCCTATGACGATGACGACCGCATACCGGTTAGAATCGCTGAGTATCTGGGTCTGCCTTATGTAGAGCCGGGTATTATTATGGAAGGTGGGTCTGTTGAATTTAATGGAAATGGAACCGTTCTTACCAGTAAATCCTGTTTATTAAACCCCAATCGGAATCCCCATCTGAATCAACAACAGATTGAACAATATCTGCAGGATTACTACGGAGTTGAACAGATTTTATGGGTAACTGATGGCATAGTAGGAGATGATACAGACGGACACATTGATGATACCACACGCTTTTATAATGAAGACTCGGTGCTGACGGTAGTAGAACATGATAAAACAGATGATAATTACCATCCGTTAAAACAGAATCTGGAAGACCTCAGCAAAATGACACTGCTGAACGGAAAGTCATTAAATATTAAAGAGTTACCAATGCCAAATGCCGTATATGACAGCGGCATTCGTTTACCGGCGTCTTATGCTAATTTCCTGATTACAAACGGTTCTGTTATCGTGCCAACTTACAGATGCAATAAAGACGATATAGCACTGGATATTATACAATCATGCTTCACGGACAGAAAGATAACAGGTATAGATGCCACAGAGATTATCTGGGGGTTGGGTAGTTTTCATTGTTTATCTCAACAAGAGCCTATCGTTTAAATGTTAAATCTTCATAAAAAAACTTTTCGTGCAGTGCGCAATGCTGCCAATGGCGATGTTGGCGATGAAACCCTTTTCCACTATAGTCAGGAAGCAGATGTGGTATGGGCCGAGTATGCGGGTGGCACAGTTGTAAAAGGGTTTTTAATTGCTAAGATGCTGAAAAACAGTGTTTTAGATATGAGGTACGAGCATTTGAATACAGCAGGCGAGCTAATGACCGGCAAATGCATATCGACACCTGAAATACTGCCCGACGGGCGTATCAGGCTACATGAAAAATGGCAGTGGACAAGCCGGGATTTATCGTCCGGTGAGTCTGTTGTGGAAGAAATAATCGGTTAAACTTCGTAAAAAGCAGATTTTTCCGTTATTTTTGATTTCTTTAAGTTATTAAGTTTTATGCGACTTTTTTAAGAGGTGGCAAACCTAAACAAAGTTAGTATTCATCACAATAATTTTTAAACGCTCAGAGTTTAGTTATTGTAAGGCAGTAGCATGTATTTTTCATGTTGCTTTGATGATTGACAAGTGCAATTTATGAAGCCATTTTATAAGATACTTACATATACATTATTGATATCTTCCCAGTTTTCGTGCCAGATTCTGAAAAAGGCACCAACTGACACAGATAAGACATCAAACAACAAGTCGGTTACCAAAAGCCAATCGGTGCCGGAGCAGGGGGCTCCTGTGGGTCAGGTTAACCCAGAACCAGTGGGGCTAACGGTTGGTAATCAGGAAGTTCGCGTTTCTGAAGTAAAAAGGGAAGTTGAAAAACTGGTAGTTTCAGACTCGGTCACTGTTGAAAAGGCATTAGAACAGCTTGTTCAGGACCAGCGTATAATGTTAGAGGCACAAAGAAGAGGCTACGATAAGTCTAAAGAGTTTAATGAAGAGTTGCAGACGTACCACAATATCCTGGCAGATGCCTATCTGACAGATAGCGTAACAATTAAGGCCTTGTTGAAAGAAACCTATGACTGGCTGCTACAGGAGGTGAGAGGGGGGCATATAATGTTACAGCTACCAGAGTTTGCAAGCCCGGCTGATACTGCCGCAGTATATAGCCGTTTGGTTGATATACGCCGTAGAGCCGTTGAAGGAGAAAGTTTTGAGGTATTGGCCAACCAGTTTTCTGACGATAAAAAGACAAGTATCAAAGGTGGCGACCTGGGCTGGTTTACAGCATTGCAACTTGTGTATCCGCTTGAAAAGGCCGCCTTTACTATACCGGTAGGCCAAATATCAATGCCGGTAAGAACCAAAGCCGGGTATCATCTGGTAAAAGTACGTGAGCGCAGACCAAACAGCGGAAAAGTTATGGTGCAGCATATTTTAAAAGTAGTGCCGCCCAACGCAGCAGATTCATTAGCTTTGAGAGCCAAAACAGAGATAGACTCATTGTATGCCGCTTTAAAGCAGGGAACTGTTTTTGAGGCGCTTTGCGAAAAATATTCTGACGATTACCGCACCAGAAATAATGGTGGTTTACTGCCGGTTTTTGGTATTGGTACCAGAGAAGAAACGGCGTTTGAAGAAGCCGCTTTTGCACTAAAAGAAGGTGAAATTTCAAAGCCTGTGCGAACGTCAGCAGGCTGGCATATTATCAGGCTGGCAAGAAAATTACCGCTAGAGTCTTACGAAGAATTACTGCCTAAATTGAAAGAAAAGGTTGTTACAGATTCAAGAGGAGACCTTGTAAGAGATAATGCACTGAGCAGATTGAAAAGAGATATGCACTTTGCTGAAAATGATGAAACCGTTAAAGGTGCCATTGCCACAGCAGATACCAACCTCTTTAAGCGCCGTTGGGGGTACTCGTTGAGCAGCCCGCTTGCTGCAAGTACCATTTTTTCCATTAATAGTAACGAAATAAAAGCCAAAGCATTTTTTGATTATGTAATGGAGAGACAATTGGTTGAAAGAGTGCCTTCTGGCTACACTCCCGAAATCTGGATGAGAAGCTTTTATAAAAAGTTTGTTGATAAAAATGTAAAAGAGTATGCACAATTGCATCTGGAAGAGGTTAATCCTGATTTCAAATCGATGATGCAGGAATACAGCGCGGGTTTCTTGAAGGTGCAGTTGTTGAATGACCTTGTTTTTGAAAAATCTGTTGCCGATACGCTGGGTCAACGTGCGTTTTATGAGAAAAACAAAGAAAAATACAGAATGCCAGAGCGTATTCAGGGTAGCCTGATTGTAGCCAAAGACGCCAGAACGCTTGAACAGGTAAAGGAAATTTTTGCTAAGGGTGTTCCGTATCCGCTTAACAGCACCATGAGAACCCCACTTTACTACGATAAGTATGCCAGTGAGCTAACTGCCGAACATAAAAAAATACTGGCCAGCCTTCTGGAAATAATGCGAGCCAACAAAGGGTATATAGTTGAAATAGGTGGTTACGCAGATCATAACGAAAACAATAGCAATTCGGCAGAAAGAATTGAGAAAGTAAAGAGTTTTCTGATAGCAAACGGTTTGCCAATAGAAAGAATAATTGAAAACGATTATGTAAAAACAAAACCTGCCGACCGTTTTGACTGGACAAAAAACCAGCGTGTAACATTTATTTTCTTTAGCAACTCTAAAAAAGATATAGAAAAGAGATTCAATAGAAAAGATAATGAGGCTGTTTCAATTGAAGAAGGTTTTTTTAAAAAGGGTGACAATATTTTTGTTGATGGATTTAAATGGGAGCCGGGAAGCCGTTCAATAACTAAAAATGGTAATTTTGTAGAACTGAATATAGAAAGGATTGAACCGGCAAGGTATAAAACATTGCGCGAAGCTCGTGGACAGGTATTGGCTGATTACCAGAAACAATTGGAAGCCCAGTTAAATAAGGAGCTTGAGCAGCGATACCCGGTTAAGATAAATAAAGAAGAATTAGAAAAGGTAATTGATAACCGAAAACAATAAGTTATAGTACTGCAACGATAGAAAATAACAGACTCCCAATTTTATGCTTAAGAAATTTGTTTTATTCATTTGCCTTCCCTTTATGGCCTTTGCGCAGGAAAGCAAGCCAATTAATATTGACCGTATAATTGCCAAAGTAGATAACTATATTGTACTTCGTTCTGAGGTAGAACAGCTCTACCTCCGCTCTACACAGCAACAACAGCCTATTACCAAATGCCAGGCTCTTGAAAGCCTGGTTGTAAACAAACTGTTGGTTGCCAAAGCCGAGATTGACTCTGTTCTGGTTGATGATAAAATGGTTGATGACCAGCTTACTGCCCGTATGCAACAAATGATTCAGCTTTATGGTAACGAAAAAAATATTGTTGACCAGTTTGGTAAATCACTTGAAACATTAAAAAATGAAGTGCGGTCGCAAGTAAGAGAGCAGCTGACGGCACAGAAAATGCAGGGCGAAATAACCAAGAATCTGAAAGTTACCCCGAATGAGGTAAAAAAATTCTTTAATCAGATTCCGAAAGACAGTATTCCGGAGGTACCGACTGAGGTGCAGATTGGGCACATTGTACGACTGGCCAAGGTAACTAAAGCGCAGAAAGGCGAGCTGTCTGAACGCCTGCTTGATTATAAACGAAGGATATTGGCAGGCGAAAAATTTGAAGACCTCGCCAAAGAATATTCAGAAGACCCTGGTTCTCGCCAGTATGGTGGTGACTTGGGATGGTCAAAAAGAGGGCAAATGGTGCCGCAGTTTGAGGCAGTTGCCATGAAACTGAAGCCCAATGAAATGTCTGATGTAGTTGAATCTGACTTTGGCCTTCACCTGATTCAGACGCTTGAAATTCGTGGACAGGAGTTCCATGCACGCCATATTTTATTACGCCCTGATTACAACCGTCTTGACTTGTCTGAGCCAACCAGATTTCTTGATAGCCTGAGAAGAGAAATTGTTCGCGACAGTATTACATTCGAGAAGGCAGCCAAAGAGTTTTCAGAAGACAAGCAAACGCAAGATGCCGGTGGCATGATTTCTGACCCGCAAACAGGTGCCTCAAAACTGGCATTAGACCAATCAATGGACCCAACATTGTATTTTACTATAGACAGCATGAAGGTAGGCTCTATTACACCTCCTATGCCGTATAGAAGTGAAGATGGTAAAACCGGTTCAAGAATTATATATTATAAGGCCAAGTATGCGCCGCACATAGCCAGTTTAAAGGATGATTTTGAAAAAATAAAAGATTTTGCCCTGATGGATAAGCGAAGCAAAGAAATAGATGTTTGGTTTAAAAAGGCAATCGCTGATGTGTACATAAAAATCGACCCGGAATTTGAATCCTGCAATATATTCGGGCAGGCCAAAGTCGGAAACTAGAAAAGATTTTCTTATCCATACCTTATATTAATGAGCAAAGTTCAGTTTAATTCAGATGTTGAAGCAGCCGATGCCCTGAAAGCTTCTTTTAATGATTTAAGAAGCGAAATCGGACAAATAATTGTAGGTCAGGATGACACAGTAAGATTATTGTTAACTGCTATTTTTTGCCAGGGGCACTGCCTGCTGGTAGGGGTGCCGGGTCTGGCAAAAACTTTGTTGATTCAGACTATTGCCTCTGCACTTGATTTAGACTTTAACAGGATTCAGTTTACGCCAGACCTTATGCCTTCTGACATTGTAGGTTCAGAAACACTGGACAACGAACGCAATTTCAGATTTATTAAAGGGCCGGTATTTGCCAATATCATTCTGGCAGATGAAATTAACCGTACGCCTCCAAAAACGCAGTCTGCGCTTTTAGAGGCCATGCAGGAATACGCCGTTACAGTTGCCGGACACAAACACAGCATCGGCCGACCGTTTTTTGTATTGGCCACCCAAAACCCGATTGAACAAGAGGGAACATACCCGCTTCCTGAAGCTCAGCTGGACCGCTTCATGTTTATGGTGCATTTAGACTACCCATCTTATAAACAAGAGCTAGACATTGTAAAGAGTACTACTTCTGATACAAAAAAGATAGTTAAGAAGATATTAACGGGGGAACAGATACTTTATTTCCAGCATTTGGTTCGCAGAGTTCCAGTGGCTGACAACGTGGTTGAATACGCCGTTGGCCTTGTACATAAAACACGCCCCAATTCTGAACTGGCCATTGCCGATACCAATAAATATCTCGAGTGGGGTGCTGGCCCGCGTGCATCTCAGAACCTGATACTGGCTGCCAAATGCAATGCGCTGATTAATGGAAAGTATTCGCCGGATATTGAAGATGTAAAAGCAGTGGCGATTCCAGTTTTAAGGCATCGGGTAGTAAGAAACTTCAAGGCTGAGGCTGAAGGGGTTTCGGTGCAAGATATAATCAAGCGGATGTTGTAGTATTCAGGCATAAAAAAAGAGAGAAACGGCCGCTTCTCTCTTTTTTTATGCTTTGTCAGTACTTTATTGCCCAGTACGGATTCCTGTATGATTTTATACTATCTTTAATATGATTGGCTATAAGGCGGTCATAATCAACATCTTTAATCTTTTTACCTTTCAATTTCGGTAATTTCAGTTCGTCGGTTAGTTTCTTAAACTGAACGGAGCTTGCTGTAATTATAACATCGCCATCGTTTATTTCCAGTTCCAAAATCAAGCCGGGCAGGCCATAATATCTTTCCGGGCCAGCCGAAATCGGTATGTCGCCTGTGAACCACGCTGTAATTTTCTGATGTTTAACCGTGTCTTCGGTAACAGCTTTCATGCATATATAACCTGCCACATCTTTTATCTGGTTTAGTACTTTCCAGTTCGGTGCCTTTAATGAATCTTCAACAACGTAAGTTTTACCCATCATTTCTATCAGCTCAATTTTCTTTTCTTTCTCAAAATTGCGATAAATGTAGTAATCCTCAGTTCTGGAAGACCACCCATATTCACTGGCTTCCTCCACATTGGTTAACAGACTTTCATTGGCATTAAAGGCAAGCTTGGTTTTTGATTTCCAGCCATCATCATTCTTACCCCAGGTTTGTTTCACGCGGTCTTTTTCTTCATTTGAAAGATACGTGAGCTGTCCGATAATTTTCGACCAGAATTCCTGGCGTTCATATATAACTACACCCTCAGTTTTTTGTGAAAAGCCAAGTAACGGACTTAACAGCGCAAAAAACACTAAGCTGAACCGGAATTTTAAAATAGCTTTCATAAGTATATTTTTTAATAGTAATTAACTAGTTTAAATTAGAACCAACCCTGGCGGCGCATCTTTGCGCTTACACCTCTCATATTATAAGTAAAGCTT
The DNA here is from genome assembly GCF_002855535.1 of Emticicia sp. TH156. Lineage (NCBI taxonomy): Bacteria > Pseudomonadati > Bacteroidota > Cytophagia > Cytophagales > Leadbetterellaceae > Emticicia > Emticicia sp. TH156. Next base: position 377,569 of record NZ_PKRS01000002.1, on the reverse strand, counting down.
AGCATAAAGTACCTCGACAACGTCTGGGTTTGTTCCTGAGAAACGAAGTTCTGCGAAGCATATTGGTTAATACCTATGTTTTTCTTCAGGAGGTCATAGCCTGATACGCGTATTTCTGCCTTTTTAGCCTTCCCAACAATTTTATAAAACGATGCATAAAGAATAGGGATATGCTGGTTGAAGCCAAAACGATCGTTTTTATAAATGCGATAGTTAAGGTTTGAACTGAAATAAACACCCGCAGGCAAGGCAATATTCATTTCTCCACCCAGTGTATGGTTAAAAATCTGCTGGTTCTGGGTATCATTAATTGAATACTTGGTATTGGTAATGCCAAAATTACCGTTTGCATATAAGGTGAATTTATCACTTGGTGTCAGGTCAAGTCTGAAACCTATATTATAGTTGTTATTGGTGGTAGTATTAAGCACGTTGTTAATGTAAACAAGGTTTTTAGAGATGTTGGTACCACCGCTTAAATTAAGGTTGCTTTTGGTCTTTTTAATAGGGAAACCAAAGCCCAGATAAGAGCCAATATTTTGCCCGCCCGAAATATTAGTTGGCTTGGCAGTTGTTACCAGTGTAACAGGGTCTACTGTCTGGTTATATATTACCTGGTTTATGCGGTAACTATAGTTAACATTAACAAACATATTGGTAAAGCTGGCAGGGTTAAACATGTTATAACCAATATAGCCCTGGTGCGAACTCATCGGTAATAAATCGGGGTTACCCACGCGCAGGTAAAGAGTATTGCTGTTGTCAACAATTGGTTGCAGGTCTGTTATAGATGGTTCAGATACCTCTTTGCTGTAGTCTGCCCATATATATCTGTTGTTTTTAAGGTCAATGCTAATAGTTGAGGCCGGTATCCAGGCAAAAACATCGCGGTTGATTTTCTGAAAATCGGTTGCATTTTTGCTACGGGCAAAATTTCCAGTAAAATGGAACTGTTGTGCAGCCACACCTAATGAAATGTTTACTCCTTTATGATTATACCTTAAGCTTGTTCCGAGCCTGTTATACACAAAATCGTTGTTGTAATAATTGCTCAGCGAGTCAATCCTAATACCGTCTGTGGTTTGTACGTTTCTGTCAACGGCATCACGGCGCAGGCTGAAGTTATAAAAGGTTTCGGAGAAGAATTTTTTTGATATTGGCTCAACATAGAGCAAACTCGACTTTACTAAATTACGAGGACTATTGGTGGTATTAAGCTGGTTGATATTTCCAGGTATCAGGCCTTCTGGTGCACCAAATAATTCGTTCACCGAGCTTTGGCGAGCCTCGCCATCTGATATATTATAATTGTAGGTAAGGCTGGCTGCAAAGTTCTTGCCCTTTTTCTTGAACTTATGACGATAAATACCGATCAACGAAATTGCCGTTGAATTGAAATCATTGAAATTGTTGATATTGGTTTCATTTGATTTCGTTGTGCCATTTCTGAAAAACTCTTGTTTACTATTAAATTTAGTGGTTCCGTCTCCAATACGGCCATTGCCTATCAGAATTAAAGTATTCAGTGAGTCAATATTCTGCTCATATCTCATGCTAACCCTGTGGTTTCTGCTGATACGGTTCTGATAGCTGTTTTCCTGGCTTTTGAAAGAAACATTATTTTGCAGGAAATTCTCTCTTTGAGATTTCTTAGATACCAGTTGCTGCGTTTGGCTATAGTAATAGTTTGAGCTGAATTTGGTTTTCTTGGTGTCAAAGTTATAGTTGGCACCACCAGCATAATTTTCTGAAAAGCCCTGAAAATTACGACCACCAATAGGAATACTGATACTTTCTTCGGTGTCGTTATCATAGAAGTAATACACACCACTATTGAAGCCGAAGTCGGCGGCGTCTCCCCAGTTATTGGCCTGGCTTCCTCTGAAATCCTGAAAATCATCTCTTGATATACCCGTCTGGTTAACGTTGTTTCCAAGCCCCAATACCGAAAACTGTTGTTTGGTATCAAATCGGTTGTAGTTACCTCTCAGCTCGGCACGTTCATTAGTACCTGCACCGGCAATTATTTTTCCAAACCCACCTTTCTTGAAGTCTTCTTTCAGTTCCAGATTTACGGTCTTTTCTTTTTTTCCATCATCTACGCCTGTTGCTTTGGCCTGCTCAGATTTATCATTAAAAATCTGAACTTTGGTAATTGCATCTGCCGGAAGATTTTTGGTAGCTGCTTTGGGGTCATTCCCAAAAAAGTTTTTGCCATCAACTGTTACTTTTTTAACATCCTGCCCCTGGGCTTTGATGTTGCCGTCCTGGTCAATCTGTACACCGGGGAGTTTCCTTAACAGATCCTCGACGGATGACCCCGGCGGCACCTTAAATGAGGCCGCATTGTACTCAATGGTGTCACCTTTAATATTCAGGGGTGCCCGGGCTGTTCTTACAACCACCTCCATCAGCTCTTTGGCAATGGGTTTAAGTTTCAGGTTACCCAGGTCATTAACGGCGCCTTCTACGGGCTTTACATCAATCTGAAAGGGGATGTATCCCACAAAAGAGATTTTCAAAACATAATTGGCCTTTTTTACGTTTTTAAATTCAAATGCACCGTTTTCATCGGTACGTCCGAAATTGACAAGCGTAGAGTCTTTGGGCTGCAAGAGCATAACTGTGGCGAAGGGCATTGCTGCATTTCCTGAGTCAATTGCTATGCCTTTGATAGTGAATTTTGCCGGATTTTGGGCAAATAAGAGGTTACAAGCCAGCAAGAGCGCTGCCAGCAGAGGTAATTGCTTTTTCATAAATTGTTTAGTAAAGGATAGTTCCCGTTTTAAATAACTAATTGCTTAGTTCATAATGGTGCGAAGATATACATAATTTTAAAGCGAATAAAGATTTTAACTTTTTTTAATGTATAATTTTCCACAAACGTTTTTTTTAAGTGGCAGGCGTTCTATATTTGACTTTATGTTTATCTGACACTATTGATAAATGCTGGTTTAAAGCCGTCGAGTTATTTGCAAAGCATGTTTACTGCTATTGACATTCTAAATAGCAGACCTCAATAATGCCTTGTAATTATTGCTGAACCCAATCAATATTATGCTGAAAAAAATCATATTGAGTTTGTCTTTTTTTGTTGCTGTATGTACTTGTAATGCACAAGAGACCCCTTTTTTGGCTGAAACGCATCAGCCTGAATCTACAGATTCTGAATGCCTTAGTTTAACTGATGAGATTCAGGTATTTGCCAGACAACTATTAGGAACCCGATATAGATATGGCGGCAAAGCTACTCATGGATTTGATTGCTCAGGACTTGTAAATTATGTTTTTGGTTATTTTGGCATACAGGTTGCCCATGCAAGCCGCGATTTATACCGGCTGGGTAATAAAATGAGCATTGAAGAGGCGAAGCCTGGCGATCTGATTTTTTTTCGGACCAGTTCCCGACGGAAGGGGGTGTCTCATGTTGGCATTGTGCTTGAACCTGACGAACATGGCCTGAGATTTATTCATTCTGCTACCAGTAAGGGCGTTATTATAAGTTATTTGAAAGAAAAATATTATAATCTGAGGTTTGTGGGCATACGCAGGGTTATAGATAATGGCAAAGTGGGTAATTCATGATTTTTGCCAAATAATTGTTTAAGAAATTGTTAATTTTCAAAATAAAGAGATGCTTTTTACTAAAAGTATCTCTTTGTTTTTTATAAACTGCGGTTATTTGTAGATTTTAAGTAAAGGTAAAATATCGGCAATGAGGCAGTGTTAATAGATAATTTGTCCAACCAGAAAAGTATTTAAAGATAATTTCGATAAACAAACTAAGTATTATAGATATATTTGCAGATTAATTTTTGCATTTGTTTCACTAATTAGCTTATTTTGCGTAAGTATCAAGAAATTCCCTTATGCGGAAACCCAACCGAGTAGAAACACTACGGTGGTAAAAAGATGCGGGCAGTAGAACTTTCGTTTTCTATTTGTCAAAAACAGTTTCTTTTTCTTTCTGCACAGAGTTTTTGCATACTCTTTTTGAAAAATCATTTAACAAATAACAAGATTTATGGCGTACCTATTTACTTCCGAGTCTGTTTCGGAAGGACACCCCGACAAAGTTGCTGACCAAATTTCTGATGCCCTTATTGATAATTTCCTGGCGTTTGACCCTTCTTCTAAAGTTGCGTGTGAAACGCTGGTTACCACCGGCCAGGTAGTGTTGGCAGGGGAGGTAAAAACCAAAACCTATCTTGACGTGCAAACCATTACGCGCGATGTGATTGCAAAAATTGGTTATACCAAGTCTGAGTATATGTTTGAGGCTAACTCTTGCGGTATTCTTTCGGCTATTCATGACCAGTCAGACGATATAAACCGTGGTGTTGACCGCTCGGCGGATGAAAGAAATTTTGAAGAGAAAGCCGATGCACAAGGTGCCGGAGACCAGGGTATGATGTTTGGCTATGCCACCCGTGAAACCGACAATTATATGCCGCTGGCACTAGACCTGGCACACAAAATTTTGCAGGAGCTGTCGGAGATTCGCCGCGAAAACAAGCGCATCAAGTATCTGCGCCCTGATGCGAAGTCACAGGTTACGATTGAATATGCCGACAACAATAAGCCTATCAGAATAGACACTATCGTTGTGTCAACACAACATGATGATTTTGCCGCTGATGAGGCCATGCTAGCCACAATAAGAAAAGATATTATTAGTTACGTAATACCACGTGTAAAGGCAAAATTGAAGCCTTCTTTACGTAAATTGTTTAACGACCAGATTACCTACCATATTAACCCGACTGGTAAGTTTGTAATCGGCGGGCCGCATGGAGATACCGGTCTGACAGGCCGTAAGATTATTGTAGATACCTATGGCGGCAAAGGTGCACATGGTGGTGGGGCATTCTCTGGCAAGGACCCGTCTAAAGTTGACCGTTCGGCTGCTTATGCAACGCGCCATATTGCCAAAAACCTGGTGGCAGCCGGTGTTTGTGACGAAGTGCTGGTGCAGGTATCTTATGCCATTGGGGTTGCCAAGCCTTGTGGTGTTTATGTAGATACTTACGACACAGCAAAAGTTAAAGGCGCCAACGGCAAAAAGCTATCTGATGGTGAAATAGCCAGAATAGTTGAGAAAGTATTTGATATGCGCCCTTTTGCCATTGAGCAACGCCTGAAATTACGAAACCCAATATACTCTGAAACCGCTGCTTATGGCCACATGGGTCGCGAGTCTAAGTGGGTAACAAAAGTTTTTAAAGGACCAGAAGGCGAAAAACAAGTTGAGGTTGAGTTATTTACCTGGGAAAAACTTGATTACATAGATAAAGTAAAAGAAGCATTTGGTATCTGATAATTATTGAATATACATTGGTAAGGAGAAAGTTGTACTTTCTCCTTATTTTTTTTGAATAATCAATCTATGCTGAAATTACTATTTATATAAAAAATATCATTAAAAATATTTAAATAGAATAAATTAAATATATGGTATGGTTTGTTTCTATTGAAGTTTCAATAAATATTGAATATTTAATTTAAAAAGTTGAGAAATTAAAAAGCCAATAGCTGCTTTCGAATAAAGTAATGCTATTGGCTTTTTAATAATATTATAGGTATTATCAGCGTGCTACTTCTACAAACTTGCCGTCTTCATATTTAACAATTGGAACAATTTTGTTTTCATGAGAGCGATTAGTGTAATCAAAGCCTTCGAGTGTGTAGCCTTGGGTATAATCTATGGCGTCCAGATTGGCTCTGAAACGGTTTTTACCCATTCTTAGCATTCTACCATAAAACAGCACCATATCGTAACCCCAATAAGCGTAGTATGAAGGTGAAATATTCTGTGCATTAATAAACGCACTTCTGAAATTTCTGACTTCCTCTTTGTCGCGGTTGATATAATCTAGCTGAATAAGAAATAACTCTCGGTTGAAAATACTTAGAGAAGAAGATTCAAAATCAAATGCAGAAGATGCCGCTACTACCGGCGCCGAAACTTTCTTTTTATCTAATGCACTGATTATTTTCGGACCCAAAGTAGGGTCACTGCATGACACAAAAATGTGATCAGCCTTTCTTTTGGTATCAATATCGTCATTCGTGTTGAATCTCCTGATTGTAACAACGCTTAAACCTTTGGCAACGGCTTTGTCGCGGTATATATAAGCAAATGTAGAGTCTTTACGGGTGTTACCATAATAGATGCTGACAGAGCGCGCTGATTTCTCATTTACTATGTATTCTAGCGCTTTCTGCGACTGGGTTTCATAAGACGGAGACGCCAGAAATGCAGACTTATCATCGCTAACCAGCTGTAGATTATTTGAAAGCGGATGCACCTGAACTGCATCATTTGACTTCGCAAACGTGTTTACTATTTTGTTTACTTCCGGATATAGTGGCCCTATAATCACATCAACCTTACCAAAACCTCTGTTTGCGACCACCAGATTCATTTGCTTGGCGTCTTTCTCAATGTCAAAAGCAAATAAGTTCAGATTGATTTGTTCAGAGGCTAGTTTTTCCTGAGCCAGTTTCATGCCTGCATACAAATCATACACATACTGATTTGCCCTTGTGGCTTTGCTGGCATCAAATTCAAACAACCGGAAGGGCAGCATTACGGCTACGTTAATGGCATCAGAATCATCATTCTGCCTGGTTTTTTTCGGCGAATTACTCCCAGCGTTTCTCTGGCTAAACTGATTGGTAAGCCTGTCTGACAGTTCCAGGTCATCGCGGGTTGCATTTTTACTTCTCTGTATCGCATCAATAATCAGTTGTGCCAGCACCGGGTTATCCGGCGACTTTTGATACAACTGCTTTAACTGGCTTAAATCTTTTATCTTGCTCAGATATGCATACTCCATGTTCTCGATAGAGGTTCTCCAAGACTTTGATGTAACCCGGCTTAAAGCCTGCAGGGCTTCGTCGGGTTTATTTTCGGCAAAAGCAACATTGCCATACAGATAGTAGGCGTCGTCTATTTCGCTCCAGCCCGGAAAACGCTCCAGAAGCTGTCTCAACATAATACGTGCATCATAGTACTTGTTCAGCTTATAAGAAGAAGAAGCAAAATAATAATGTGCGTAGGGCGAAACCGCGTTATTGTATTTTTTATTGGTCAGAGGGGCAAGTAAATCTCTTGCTTCGTTAAATTTCTGGTCGGCATATAGTTGCACAGCTTTTTTATATCTCAACAAATAATCTTTCTCATTCAGATTGGCCTGTTGTTGAGCTATGGCAGAATATGATAGGAATAAAAAAATGAAGAAATTTTTTGTCCTTCTCATAGGCATTGTAATGGAGTTTATATGAAAGCGAGCGCAAAACCCTGTAAAGATGTTTTGCGCCCAGCTTTAATTTTTATTTTTTACCCTGTTGTTTCTTTTTCAGCTCTTCCTGCTGTTTACGGGTTTCTTCGGCCATTTTTACCTGTTTTTCCATAAACTGGGCAAACTTGCCTTTCTTGGCTCCTTGTGGGTTGGTCTGATACTTTATTTTATTATTCATCAGTATCTCCCGTATTTTATCTTCATCAACGAATCTGCGCACAATTTGTTGCTGTGCAATGGTAATAACGTTTGAAACAAGATAATAAAAACTTAGCGCCGCCGGAAAACTGTTCAATACAAAGAAGAAAACAATCGGGAAAACATAGCTTAACTTCTTCATGTCAATTGGACCCGGTTGGTCTGGGGTTATCTGGTTATTGTAGTAAGTAAAAGCCAGACTGGAAACCGTCATAAGCACTACAAACAAACTGATGTGATTACCAACAACAGGCAGGGTAGTTGCCCAGCTAATCGGGTAGTCGTAAGTTGAAAGGTCAGATGCCCAAAGGAAATTTTTCTGACGGAACATAATCATATTCGGGAACAGGAAAAACACCGACATCAGAATAGGCATCTGCAAAAGCATAGGCACACAACCACTCAGCGGATTGACACCAACCTGCTGGTATAGTTTCATTTGTTCTTGTTGCATTTTTACCTGGTCGTCACCTACTTTCGCGCGAATCTCGTTCAGTTCAGGTGCAAGAATTCTCATTTTTGCCGAGCTTACATAAGAACGATAAATAAGAGGTGTTAATACCAGCTTAATGGTTAATACAACCACAATGATTAGCAAACCATAGTTACTTATCAGGCTTTCTGCCAGATTAAACAGCGGAACAAAAATGTAACGGTTAATGGGCTTCACGAAGTCGTATCCCAGATAAACGTTTCTATGAAAACCAGTGGCTACTGTTTTTACCAGATTATAATCGTTCGGGCCGAAATAGAAACGGTAATTACCTTTGCCGGTCTTTAAATCTGACATTGGTATGTTAGCCTCAACTTCGGCTGTTTTTACAATATCAAGACTGGTTTCTGGTGTAGTTAATTTGAACTTCGGTGTTGCCAGCGGCTGATTCTTAGCTACAAAACCTGTAATAAAGTATTTTTGTTTGAACGAAAACCACTGTATAGGGTCTACAATATTTAGTTCGTCGCTTTCAACTTTGTTTGAACCCAGGTCGTCAAAATCATCAGCTTTGGCATCCCAGTAGTTAATCTGGGCTGCTTTACGGTTTTCTGTGATGTCATGCTCAAGCACTTTCAGGTTGTCCTGCCAGTAAAAACGAACCGGCTGATTTTGGACAACGGCGTCAAGGCCTGTCAGATTAATGTCGTAGTCAACTGTATAGCCTGTACCTTTAATGGTATAAACCTGCTCAATAAATTGGTTTTCGGCCAAGGCAAGTTTGAAAACTACTTTAGTTGAGTCTCCTGATTTAATAACTGCCGATTGATTGTCTGAAGCATAGTAAAGCTTTTTTAAATCAATTTTACCTTTATTGGTTTGTACTTCCATGCTCATAGTTGAGCTTTTGGAGTCAATCAGGGTTAAAGGTTTTTTATTGCCACTTTTAAAGTCGTCATAAGCCGAATACTTTTTAAGAACTACTTCTTTTACATTACCACCCAGGGTGCTGAATGTAAACCGCGCATCTTCGTTTTCAACAACTATGTCGCGGCTGGTTCCGGTGGCGGCAGAAGCAAAGTCTCCGAAAGCGGCCTTCAATGCAGTGGTATCGGTGGTTTGCGGAGTATTCTTGGGTATAACCTTTGTAGCTTCTGCCGGAACCGCAGGTTTGGGTTCCTGCGGTGGTGGAGAAGGCATAAAATACGTATAACCTGCCCACATGGCCAGCAACAACACAATACCAATTATCTGGTTTTTGTCTATTAATTTTTCCATTAAAATTTTAAAATTCGTAAAAAATGCAATCGCAACTTTCAGATTGACGCACAAAAGTCGCAAAGAATCGTAATAAATCCTAATGATTAGGCACTCACTAAGGCGCTGGCGTTCAAAGAATTAATTTAGTTGAGCACCTGTTTTTTCTTCAAAGAATAATCAATTGCCGCTTTTACAAAATTAACAAAAAGCGGGTGAGGATTCATAACCGTACTTTTCAGCTCCGGGTGAAATTGCACACCAATAAAGTAAGGGTGGTTTGGCAATTCTACTATTTCAACCAGGCCGCTGTCCGGGTTAATGCCCGATATCACCATGCCTGCTGCTTCATAATCTTTCTGGTATTTGCTGTTAAACTCCCAGCGATGGCGATGACGCTCGCTGATATTAGCCTTGCCGTAAATTTTACGTGCCAGTGTTTTTTCTTTCAATTTACAGGCATAAGCCCCCAAACGCATGGTACCACCTTTGTCGGTTACGTTTTTTTGTGCCTCCATCAGGTCAATCACAGGAAACAGCGTTTCAGGTGCCATTTCGGTTGAGTGCGCCTCTTTCATGCCTATTACGTTTCTGGCAAATTCAATACAAGCCATTTGCATACCCAGGCAGATTCCGAAGAATGGTATGTTGTTTTCTCTTACATATCTTACGGCCTCAATTTTACCTTCAATACCACGTTCGCCAAAGCCCGGGGCTACCAACACGCCATCAAGCCCGGCAAATTTCTGAGCAATGTTGTCTGTTGTCAGGCTTTCAGAGTGTATCCATTCTACCACTACCTTGCATTCATTGGCCGCGCCAGCATGTATAAACGACTCGGCTATTGACTTGTAGGCATCTTTTAATTCAACATATTTACCAATCAGGCCAATGGTTACCTGCTCAATCGGATTCTTGAAACGGCTCAGAAATTTCTTCCACGCATCCATATCGGCATCCTGATCGTTGTAGATGTCAAGCATATACAATACACGCTGGTCAAGTTTTTCTTTCTGCATCAACAAGGGTACATCATAAATCGTTTCAGCATCCATTGCCTCAATAACAGAATTCTGCTCAACATTACAGAAAAGCGCAATTTTTCTTCTGATATCCTGTGGTAGCGGGTGTTCGGTTCTGCATACAATAATATCAGGCTGCACGCCAGACTCCTGCAGTTGTTTAACCGAGTGTTGGGTTGGTTTGGTTTTAAGCTCACCAGCCGACTGCAGATAGGGTACCAATGTAAGATGAATTACAAGTAGGTTATCTTCTCCTAAATCCCATTTCAACTGGCGAACAGCCTCTACATAGGGTAAAGATTCGATATCACCCACGCAGCCGCCCAGCTCGGTAATAATAATGTCAAAATTACCGGTTTCGCCTAGTTGCAGAATGTTTCTTTTGATTTCGTCTGTAATGTGTGGAATCACCTGTACAGTTTTACCCAGATAATTTCCTTTCCGCTCTTTCATAATTACATTATAATAGATGCGGCCGGTAGTTACGTTGTTAGCCTGAGAAGTAGGCACATTCAGGTAACGCTCATAGTGGCCCAGGTCAAGGTCTGTTTCGGCGCCATCGTCTGTAACATAGCATTCGCCATGCTCATAAGGATTCAGTGTGCCGGGGTCGACATTGATATAAGGGTCAAATTTCTGGATGGTTACTGATAAGCCTCTGGCTTGTAGTAGTTTGGCTAAGGAAGAGGCAATAATGCCTTTACCGAGTGATGAAGTTACACCGCCAGTAACGAAAATATACTTCGGATTTCGGGGTTGCCCGTTCATTGACATGTGGTCTAAATATCTTTGATTACGGGATACAAAGGTACGCTTTTTTGCTGAACTCTTTTGGTTAAAATTTGATAAGTTTTAGTTTTTTATTTTATCTGTTTGATTGTCAGTAGCTTAGAAGATGCCCCGATTGCCAATGTGTTTTTAGAAAAATGATTGGTTTTGAAGCTTATACAATTTTTTTTGGTTATTTAGCAGGCTCTGCTTAAACTTTTATGGTGGATGTAAACCGGTGGGTATTTATAAAACGGAATCTGGAATAAGTTGTGCTTTTTATATACATTTGCTAAGCAGATTTGATACACTTTCATGTATGCAATGGCATTTAAAACAATTGTCTGAACCTTTTTGATTGACTGACTAAAACTACTACCATGAAAAGAATTATCCTTTTTCTGAGCATAGCGCTCATTATGTTTTCATGCCATACATCGCGTTTATCTGGTTCCGGGCAAGACGAAGTGGCTGTTACTTTTCTGCATCTGAACGATGTATATGAGATTTCGCCGCTTGACAATGGCAGAATAGGCGGCTTAGCCCGCGTAGCTACTGTACGGCAGGAACTGCTGAAAGAGAATCCGAATACGATTACTGTTCTTTCCGGCGATTTCCTGAGCCCTTCTGTTACCGGTACACTCAGATACGAGGGGAAAGGTATTAAAGGCAGACAAATGGTAGATGTTATGAATGCCGTTGGGTTTGACTGGGTGTGCTTTGGTAACCATGAGTTTGACCTGGACCAGAAAGATTTACAGGAACGCATTAATGAGTCTGGGTTTGAGTGGCTCAATACCAATGCCCTCGAGAAAATTAATGGCAAACTGGAGCCTTTTGGTAAAGTAGTAAAAGGAGTAAAGGTGCCTTTTGCCAAAACCAGAATTTTTAGTTTTAAAAATGCAAAAGGTGAAGAGGTAAAAATGGGGATGTTTGGTATTGTGTTGCCCTCAAACCCGAAAGAGTATGTTTATTACGATGATTTCTTCGAGGCGGCAAAGAAAGCCTATGAAGAATTGAAACCCCAATGCGATTTCGTGGTTGGCCTTACGCACATAAATAAAGTAGATGATATCAGGCTGGCAGGTATGCTGCCCGAGGTAAAACTGATTATGGGTGGCCATGACCATGACAACATGATTGAAAAAATAGGAAACGTGATTATGGCTAAGGCCGATGCTAACGCCAAGACCGCATACATACACCGGATTGTCTTTAATAAAGCCACAGGAAAAGCCTCGGTTAAATCTGAATTAAGAAAAATTGATAGTCAGATTCCTGATGAACCCACTACAGCTGCTGTTGTGAAAAAATGGGAAGACATTGCCGATGCCAGCTTTAAAGCCATTGGAATTAATAAAAATGAGGTAATTGCTGATTTGAAAGAACCACTTGATGGTCATGAGTCTACCGTCCGTAATCAGCAGGCACCTATGGGCAACATGATAGCCAGAGCCATGACAGCCGCCACCCCTGAAACAACCGATTGTGCGTTTTTTAATGGTGGGTCTATCAGAATAGACGATGTGGTGTCTGGCAGAATAACCCAGCTGGATGTACTCAGAATTTTGCCTTTTGGGGGTAAAGTTATAGAAATAACGATGAGAGGGCGTTTGCTGGAGCAAATTTTAGAAACGGGTCTGAAAAACAAAGGCAGTGGCGGGTATCTGCAATGGGACAGAATTAACTACGATGCCTCTAAAAACGATTGGCGCATCAACGGAAAACCTCTGGATGTGAATCAGGAATATAAAGTGGTAACTAACGATTTTCTGCTTACGGGCAAAGAGAGAAACCTTGATTTTTTTGTGAGAACCAACCCCGATATTATTTCAATAAATGATACATTTCCTGAAAACGATGTTCGAAATGATATCAGAAAGGCAGTAATTGCTTATCTGAAAAAAAACTGAATCACTTTTACAACCTTTCTTAAGCTGTGGCTGTCATGGCCTTAAAGGTTCATGAAACCATCCTGAAAACCAGATTTTTATGAAAAAACTATACCTGCTGTTTGTCATGGCTCTGGCAAGCGGTTGTGTTCCACACCTGGATGATGAAAACACAAATAAAAAAGTAATGGGTTATAAACCTGTTTACATTGATTATGCATCAGCCAGAAAAATTGAAGTCCAAAAAGCCAGAAGTTTGTCTCATCCCGGCAAAATTTACATAAAAGGTAATTATCTGTACGTGGGAGAAGCCGGTGAGGGTATCCATATCTTTGATAATACAGATAAGGCCAGTCCAAAACCTGTGGCGTTTATTTCTATACCTGTCAATAAAGATATTTCTATTAAGGGCAATATACTTTATGCAGATAATGCAGACGATTTGGTAACCATAGATATTTCAGATTTACAGAAAATTAAAGTTTTGAAGCGCATTGAAAAAGCTTTTCCTTTTCCTTCCTTTCCGAACGAAATAGGTTGGTTTGAGTGTGTCAATCCTAACAAGGGCTATGTAAAAGGTTGGGAATACGTAGAATTATTGAACCCAAAATGCCGCCGATAACCATGAAAAAAATTATTTGTCTTTTTATGTTTACGGCATTTATGTATGCCTGTAAGGGTGATTCAATGTCAGCAGGACCCGAAACAGTTGGCAAAGGTGGGTCAACAGCCCGTTTTACCATTGCAAAAGACTATTTATATACGGTTGATAGTCAATCTCTAAGGGTATTTGGTCTCTCAAACCCTGCCGACCCTGCTTTTATCCGGAAAATCAACCTTTACACAGTGGTAGAAACCATTTTTCCGCTAGGCGAATACCTTTTTATAGGTACCCAGACGGGTATGGTTATTTTCAGCATTCAGGATCCGCAAAACCCTTTGAAGGTATCTGTTTATGCGCATATTGCAGCCTGTGACCCTGTTGTAGCGGAAGGCGATTATGCTTTTGTAACGCTTCGTAGCGGAACCAACTGCAACCGTGGGGTAAATCTGCTTGATGTGATAGACATAAAAAAAATGAATAGCCCCAAACTGATTAACAGTTATCCGATGCAAAGCCCGCATGGCCTTGGTGTAGACGGCAACCTTCTTTTTGTAACCGAAGGCGAAAACGGACTTAAAGTATTTGACAAGTCAGACCCCAAAGAATTGAAGTTAATTAAGCATTTCCAGGAGTTTTCAGCGTATGACGTAATACCCGATAACAATGTACTGATAGTAACCGGAAGACAGGGGATTTATCAATATAGCTATACTGACCAGCAAGAACTGAAACTGCTAAGTGTAATCAGAACAGAATCATGAAACAATTAATACTCATTTTGCTCGCAAATATGTTTTTTCTGAATCTGTCTTTGGCACAGGATTCACTTCAAAAGAAACATTTAATTGTAAAGTTTGCTCCACTGGCTATGTTTGATGTCGACAACACTTTTCAGATAGCGGCCGAACATAATTTGAGTGGCAAACGCTGGACACTTTCTGAAGAATTTGGTTATGGCACAGGTAAAGCTAATTTATGGGGAAACAGTTTTAATAGCTCTAAAAGTGATTTTCGCGAGAATTTCAGAGCCAAAATTGAAGCAAGAAAGTATAAAGAGGCATTTACCGGAAGGTACGCCTCCTACGAGCTTTTTTATAAGCAGATAAATGACCGTTACAGTAAAAACGTTGCCAGAGAATGCGAAAACGGCGCTTGTAATTATTACGAAACCGTCAGTTATCCGGTTAATAAATTTGTAGTGGGTTTAACGGCCAAAATAGGTTATCAGTTAAGAATACGTGATGAATTCAAAAAAAATACCAAATTTGTATTTGATTTTTATGTGGGCGCCGGAATAAGAAGAATCATCATCAATCATCATGACAATAGTGAGCCGGGTGAAGACTACTGGAATTATGGAAGAACTAGCTTGTTTGATAACTCAGGGCTTGGCTACAAAGATGCACGGTTCAATATCCCGCATCTGGCGCTGGGTTTCAAGCTGGGGTATATTGTTTTCTAACCCGTTTGTTTTTATTTTGTTTTTATGGGCAAGCTGTTTTTGTGCTGAATTAAACGCACAAAACAGCTTTTCTTTTTTAACCCTGCCCAATAACGCACGTCTGAATGCCATGGGTGGCTTCAATGTGTCGCTTTCCGACAAAGACCTGAATCTGCATGTGGGCAACCCGGCCTTGCTGGATACTACGCAGGGGGGGCAAATTGGGTTTAATTATTCTCCGTATCTGGCACAGAGCAATTTTTTTAGCTTAAATTATGCCCCCCGCTTTAAGAATAACCTCAAAAACAGCCAGTGGGGTATAAGCCTGCAAAATCTGAATTATGGTTCATTTCAGGGAATGGATGCCATTGGTAATCTGACTGATGTGTTTTCAGCCAATGATTTTTCTTTAGGCGTAACTCATGCCCGGCGTATTAGCCATATTTCTTTTGGGGTATCGGCAAAGCTGGTCGGGTCGGTGCTTGAATCTTATAATTCAATGGCTGTACTGACCGACTGGGGTGGTACCTTTAAACACCCTGAACATGACCTGAATATCGGAATTGTGGCCAAAAATGTTGGTTTTGTAGTAAAAAGCTATGGAAGTATCCGTCCCGATATACCTTTCGACTTACAGTTGGGGGCCTCTTTTAAACCAGCGCACATGCCCGTCAGGTTTTCTTTAACTGCCCATCATTTATATGTTTTTGACATTGCCTATAACGGCGCCTCATTCAATTTTACTTACGATAACCAGGGTAATAAAGTTTTAGAAAAAATATCTGTGGCCGATCAAATGCTAAGGCACCTGGTTTTAGGAACTGAAATTCTTGTTCACAAAAACTTCAGGCTAATGGCAGGTTACAATCATCTGCGCCATCAAGAACTGGCGGTAAACAACCTTGGTAGTGCCGGAGGGCTTTCTTTTGGGGGAAACATCCGCCTCAATCAATTTGGCTTTTCATTTTCGCGCGCTGTGCTTACCAACGGCAGAGGATACTTTACATTTAGTTTAATTTATGACTCACTTGCTAAATAAATTTCTGTTACAGGGTTTCTCCGCGTCCGTTTACGCTTTGTAGTTTTCCTTTTACCGGGTTTGTGTATTCAAGGTAAATATCCTGGGCATTATACTTACCTGCGGGTAAAACCACCACCTCATTTAACACCGCTTTAGAAGCGATGGTTTTGGTAATTGACGTACTATTTTTTGTGTTTTTAATGGTTATCTTAAAACTTTCGCCAATTTCCAGCTTAGACTCAACCGCTGTTAGTTTCAGAATGTTTCCCTGCAGTCGGCCCACAGCCGGAAACTGCCCTGTAATAATCTGTTCAGGGTGGGCAAATGCCAGCACTTTGTCGGTTTTTTGCCAAAGGCCATAAACACGGTTTTCGGCTTGCATCTGGTACATTTTAGCAGCCCATTGCCGGTAATTTCCCAAATGCCCCTCTTTTTTTGGTTCTCCGGCGCCGTCTCCAAAGTATTCCTGCGCAAAAGATTTGCCTTCTGGTGCAGAAACGTGCAGGCCGGGTATAAAGCTACCGTTAATCCAGGCTCCTTTTTGGGTCAGACCAATGTTACCACCTGTAACGTTCGACCATATTAATAGGTTATTAAGCAGTGTATATACTAAAGCCGCATGCCATTCTGAAGTAATGCGGTCAATAGGGCGGTAGATATTCGTAAACGGATTTGACTCCAGGTCATGTCTCAGAATGCCGATGGTTTGGTATGGGTTATTAATGGCATGGATATTCTGAAAATCATCGCCCAGGCCGCAGTCTTTAGCAAGCATTTGAAGCCGGAAGAAAATTTCTGAATAATAGCCCCCAAACTGATTAACTGCATGGTAAAGCTCGGGCTTAAGCCTGTATTCGCCAAATTTGTGTCCTTCATCAATAGAAATTTCATTTCTGCTGCCCGCAGCCGAAAACCGGATGATTTCTCCGCGTTGCGATTCTTCAAAAAAATCGTTCCGTAGAACTCTGTCACCATTCGCATCAACAATAAACCGGCCATGGGCATCTTTCTGATACATAGGCGTGGTAATGGGCAGGTTCACTTTCGGATAACTGACCATAATGTTATACATCAGGTCTTTACCGCGGAAATAGTTATTGATAATGCCATTGCCTGCCTTGGCCTTAGCTTCATTGTAGCTGTGCTTGGAATAAGGGAAAAATTTCTTGTCTTGCGGCACTTGGTCTCCATCATAATAATAACCGCTTTGCCAGTAGGTAAAGCCCTTGTTGGGTGCAAAACTATATAAGATAACCACGTGTTTGGGGTTATCTGCTTTGGCGGCATTGTAATAGCCTTTCAGAAAAGAACTGATTTTCGAGAAGTCGGTTACACCGGCTTCAATATCAAGCATGGTGTATGAGAACGGAACCATTCTGCCTTCAGAGTCAATAGATTGATGTTTAATGGCATTATAGTTTTCAGCCCCCAGTTTCTCTAACTCTGTGTGGTTATTCTGCCAGAACAGAAAATCATTGAATAATGCCCATTTATAGCGGTGTTCAGCCGGAACTCCCTTCAATGTATTCAAAAAGCAGTTGTCGAATCCAGTAGCCAGGCCTTTTTGAAGAGCAATGGGCGGCGTATTACCACTATGATTCAGAAATTCAACACCGTTGCCCCAGAGAAACCGGCAGTTAAACTGAGGTGTCGGCTGGCCGTTCAT
Organism: Emticicia sp. TH156; assembly: GCF_002855535.1. Lineage (NCBI taxonomy): Bacteria > Pseudomonadati > Bacteroidota > Cytophagia > Cytophagales > Leadbetterellaceae > Emticicia > Emticicia sp. TH156. The sequence goes on along the minus strand of NZ_PKRS01000002.1, from coordinate 359,963 downwards.
ATCCGGAAAAACCTCAAAATCTAGACGGTTTTTACCCGCTATGTCATTTGTGCCGCTTATAAGCGAAGGTAGCAAGCGGGTTTCAAATGGAGTAAAGGTGCTGTCAGGAACAATTTCTTCCGGCATCGGAGGCACAGAAACATCAGCCAGTTCGGTTTTGCTTAGTGTAGATTGAACGGGGTCTCCACCGAAAATCTTTCTGTAAATTAAATACGCTGCACCTAACACAGAAGTACCTACAAAGAAACGCCGGCCCGTATTCATGATATTTAAAAGTTAATGGATAGAATCAATGAAAGAATTACTTCATTTTGCCTCTTTTAACCAGAAAAGCAGAAAGAATCTGGTCGAAGCCCTGCGCGATATCAGCCTCAATAAAATCTATTTTATATTGGCCGCATTTCAGGCGCAGGTCGTGGTAAAATTCTTTAATGGCAGCCTGATACTGTGTTTTAACCTGCGACGGCTGTATTTTTACCTTCTCACCCGTTTCAAGATCTATAAACTCATAAGGTCTTTCTTCAAAATTGAAGTCTTCTTCAGTATTCTTGTCGGTTACATGAAACAGCAGCACCTCGTGCAGATTGTGGCGTAAATGCTGCATGGCCGAGAATAGGCGCTCGGTATTGGCAATGTCGTCAAACATATCACTGAAAATGACTACCAGCGAGCGCTTATGGATTTTTTCTGCAATTTCGTGTAGGGTATCAACTACCGATGTCTTTTTGTTCGGTTTGGGTTTCAGGAGAAGCGAGTCAAGGTCAAGAAATAGCTTGTGTATGTGCGAGGCCGTTGATTTTATGGGTGTCTGCAACTCGATTTCGTCAGAGAAAGTAGTTAAACTTACCGCATCACGTTGTTTCTGAAGCATATAAGCAATAGCGCCGGCTGCCATAATACTGAAATTGATTTTACCATTGGTTTTTTCAGGATAATACATCGATGACGACGTATCAATCAGCAGGTGGCACCTCAGGTTGGTTTCTTCTTCATAACGTTTTACATACAGGCGGTCGGTTTTGCCAAATACTTTCCAGTCAATATAGCGGGTGCTTTCGCCAGTATTATAGAGGCGGTGTTCCGCAAACTCTACCGAAAACCCATGAAACGGAGATTTATGCAAACCCGTTATGAATCCTTCAACCAGCTGCTTGGCCAGAAACTCAATGCTACCGTATTCGCGTATCTTTACTAAGTCAATCATAATTTCATCCTCATTCAATCAATTATTTTGTAAATTTTCTCTGCGGGCAATTACCGTCTATCTATGGCCAGTTTTGCTTCTTCTCATGGCTCTTTTCTTATTGGCTGCTCTTGAAGGCTTGCTTAATATAGTTTTGTGCCTGGGTTTCATGGGCACTTTTACTTTGCCATCATGCGGCTCATTGACCATTAAGTCGGCAGAGCTTTTAATCATTGAACCTGCGCTGGCAATGTACACTTTGTTGTTTTGGCCTACTATGGTTATTTTAACATTAACTACTCCGTGGTGCAACATGTTTAGCCTTCTGGCTGCGGCATGTGTCAGGTCCAGTACTCTTTTTTTTATAAATGGCCCTCTGTCATTAACCCTTACAATACACGAATTATTGTTTGTGAGGTTGGTTACTTCAAGCATAGTACCAAACGGAAGTGTCTGATGTGCACAGGTAAGCATATTTTTTTTAAGAATTTCGCCGTTTGCAGTTTTTTTGCCGTAAAACACATTTTCATAGAAAGATGCTTTACCGAACATTTCGGTACCCAGATAAGACGCCTGGCCTTGTAACAATGTAGAATTAAGCAGAACGAGTAAACACAGAAAGGTTACTGTTTTATGGGTCATTCAGGGTTGAAATTTGATTTTGTACTGCATATATACAAAAATTTCGGCAAGGCTGAAAACAATCAAAAATTTTGTAATGAAATCATAATTAAAATATTTATGTTGAGAATTGCTGATTTGAATTAAAATTAACATTATTTTTGTTTGAAAATCCTAATAAAATATTTTGCATAAAATAATAAAAACCTATATTTGAAAATCATTCTAAACCTCTAAAACTTAACAAGGATTGTGGAAAGAGAAGACAGAGACAAAATTTACTCCAAACGTGTAAGAGCGGGTAAGCGTACTTATTTTTTTGATGTAAGAAGTACCCGTTCAAGTGACTATTACCTGACTATTACCGAGAGTCGTCGTTTTCAGAAAGATGGCGGTTTTGTATTTGAAAAGAGCAAGATGTTTGTTTACAAAGAAGATTTTAACAAATTTCTTGAAGCTTTGCAAGATACAATTGATCACATTAAAACTGAACTGATGCCTGATTTTGACTTCGATCAGTACAAAAACGAGCAGGTTACTGCAGCCGGCGAAGAGACAGACGACTATGCTGCGGGTGGTGGCTCTGACTTGAAATGGGAGTAGTTCCTAACGAATTATCAATTATCAATTTTTGCTGCTGATTCGGTTTTATTTCACCAAACCGGAATCTGTAATTCTCCTTTTTTTTTTGATAATTGCTTTTTGAGTATGGGAGTTAAAGACATTCAGCCTTTGGGAGTCTCTCAAAGGCTTTGCTATTATAGGCCTGTGTCAAATTATCCTTCCCTTTTGCATTTACTTTTGCCATTCTGATGCTTTTAAAGTAATTTTGCGCAAAATTTATTCAGACAAAAGTTTAACAAAATTATATGCCTTTACAAGCCGGAATTGTGGGTCTGCCCAATGTTGGGAAATCAACACTTTTTAATGCCGTTTCTAATAGTGCCAAAGCACAGGCAAGCAATTATCGTTTCTGTACCATAGACCCTAACGTGGGTTTGGTTGATGTACCAGACAGCCGTTTAAACAAACTGGCCGAACTCGTAAAACCTAACCGGATAGTGCCTACCCAGATTGAAATTGTAGACATTGCCGGGCTTGTTAAAGGTGCCAGCCGTGGTGAAGGCCTTGGTAATAAGTTTTTGGGAAACATCAGAGAGGTTGATGCCATTATACATGTAATCAGATGTTTTGAAGATGATAACATTCTTCGTGATGAGGGAGACATAAACCCTATTGGCGACAAGGAAATTATAGATACCGAGCTTCAACTGAAAGACCTTGATAGTATTGAGAAGAAAATACAGAAGATTGAAAAGCAGGCCAGAGTAGGTGGAGACGCCAAAGCAAAAGCCGAGTTTGATGTATTAAAGCGGTGCCAGGAATGGCTTTTGCAAGGTAAGAATGTACGCGGACTAGGCCTCGCCAAAGAAGATTTACCAGCTATTGCCGATTTGTTTTTGCTTACCATTAAGCCTGTTTTGTATGTGGCCAATGTTGACGAAGCATCTATGCATACCGGCAACAAGTTTTCGGAGATACTTCAGAAGGTAGCAGATGCCGAAAACGCCCAGATGATTGTGCTGAACAACTCTATTGAAGCGCAGATTACAGAAATGGAAGATCCTGATGATAAAGCCATGTTTCTGGACGAATATGGTTTAAAAGAACCCGGTTTGAACAGGCTGATAAGGTCTGCTTACAAATTACTTACTTTGCGCACTTACTTTACTGCAGGTGTGCAGGAGGTACGAGCCTGGACGATTCAGGAAGGCTGGAAAGCCCCACAGGCGGCTAGTGTAATACATACCGACTTTGAGAAAGGGTTTATTAAAGCGGAGGTAATTGCTTATGATGATTATGTAAAATATGGCTCTGAGGCTGCCTGCCGTGAGGCCGGGCGCCTGCGTATAGAGGGCAAAGAATATGTTGTAGCCGACGGCGACATTATGCATTTCAGGTTTAATGTATAGTCGATTCTTAAGCAGGTTCCGGAACGCCGGAACCTGCTTTGGTTATGTCTCATTATCAGATAATTACCCTGCTTTTCTTCCTAATTATTACGCCGTTGACTGGTTTAACCCTTCGGACGGAATTCCTTCATTACATCCTGATTACAAACCAGAAAAGGGCCTTCTATCAGGTCTATGCAGTAGGGGACAGCCGGAAAAACAGCGTCGAGACATTGACGAATGGCTCTTGGCTTTCCGGGCAGGTTAATAATCAGGCTTTTGTTGCGTATGCCTGCGGTTTGTCTTGATAATATTGCCGTAGGTACGTATTTCAGGCTTTCCATGCGCATCAGCTCTCCAAAACCCGGCATCATTTTTTGGCATACAGCTTCGGTGGCTTCAGGTGTTACGTCGCGCCTGGCGGGGCCGGTTCCTCCGGTGGTTACTATCAGGCAGCATTCATGCACATCTGCCATTTCAATCAAAGTTTCTGAAATCAGGGCTTGTTCGTCTGGTATTACCTTATAAACCGTTTCAAATTCAGACACCAGATATTCTTTTAGCGTTTCAACTACCGCTTTACCCGGAATATCCTCATAAATGCCTGCACTGGCTCTATCCGAAACATTAATCACTCCTATTTTTATCATACCCGTTCACCTAAGTTTTTAATGGCCTAAGTTAATATATAAACTAAACATATGTTGAAAGATAAGGCAAAATTAAGCCAAATGGATTTGCTTTGCCTGTTTTTCAGTCTTTAAAACTTATGGCTATGTTGGCTTTGATACTCCGTCTTGTATTGGTTCGTTTTTTTTCTTTCTTATAACAGCCATCAGGTGGTTATGCCAGTTAAGCATATTGCCCACTACAAAATAATCTTTCAGGTTGTTTCTGATGCTGCTTCTCATAATTTTAACTACCAGGTTTTTTTCTACTTCGCCAACTTCTTTTACTCTTACCAGAAACTCTAAGGATAGCAACGCCAGCACAGCGCCAATAATAAAGAGGAAGTTCCATTGGTGAAGCGACAAAATTCTGAAAACTTTGTCGAGGCTGGGGCTTGTCCATTCTATTCTGATATTCAAGTGCCGGTTAGCAAAGTAGTCGGCCAGAAAACCACCTATAAGCGGGCCCATAAAAGAAAAAACAGCGGTAACCGAATTTTTTACCGATAGATAGGCAATGGCCTCTTTGCGCGGTGCCAGCTTAAGCCCAATATTGGTTAGCGAAAGGTTAATACCCGCCGTTGCAGCGCCCATAAAGGCATAAATACCCACCAGCAAAGCAAAGTTTGAGGCAAATTCAGTATAAATGCCAACAAAAGACCATGCGCCAATGCATATAATGTAAATTGGTGCGCAAATAGATAAAATGGTTTTATTACTGTATCGGTCGGCAAACACACCCCAGCTTCGAATGGTGGCAATACTGCAAAGCTGGCTTATAATGGTAAGTGTAATAATATATGAAATGCTGTATTTCATGTGGTTCATCAGAAATACAGTAAAAAAGGGTGTGGCAATACTAAGCGAAAATACCCAGAACGAATTAAAAATGAGCAGTCTCAGGAAGTTATTGTCTTTAAGCGGCAGAATAAAAAGCCTGAATACGTTTTCATTACCAAGAAAAGACTTAGGCTCTGGAATGCGCGATAACATTAAAACCCCTGCCAGGCCAATAATACCACCTGCAACAAACATAAAACCATAGGCGTCTAATTCAAATGCCGCGAAGTTATCTTTTACATAATCAATTGCCAGTGCCGTAATGAGGCTCAGGCATACGTTCAGCGTTTGCAGATATCCACTTCTTCTTGAAAAATACGTACCCATTACTTTCTCCGGTATCAGGTCTTTCATCCAGGCATTCCAAGTCAGTCCGGCCATAGATGCAAAAAAGAAATTAAAGAAAAGAAAGAGTATAATAAACTCAATAGAGATGTCGCGCGGAAAAAACAAGGCTATTATACCAATCACCAATATCGGAATACGCCCCATAACAGAAAACAAAACGCTGATGCCACGCCTGTTATTAAAGCGTTTTACGAGCCAGATGGTAATTAACTGCGATATATTAGAGAATGCAGGCAATGCAGCAATGAACCCTATCTGAAGGTTGGTAGCACCCAGAAGCAGGCTCAGGGCGGTAAGAAAGGCGCCACTGGTAAGCACTGTCATGGTTTCAGTGGCCAGCCCTTCTCTGATACTCAGTTTCATGCCGCATTCTATTTCTTTTTCTGTAAGTGTATCTTGTGGTTGTAAATTGAACATGATAATCAGCTTGTGTCATTAAAATTTAGCCATTAACAATTTCTCCGCCATTTACATGAATAACCTGGCCGGTAATGTAGCTGGCATCTTCTGAAGCAAGAAAAACATAAGCAGGGGCTACTTCAGCAGGCTGGCCTGCTCTTTGCATGGGAGTGTCTTTACCGAATGTCTCTAATGATTCGTCCGGAAAAGTAGAAGTAATAAGTGGTGTCCAGATTGGGCCTGGTGCAACGGCATTCACTCTGATTTTTCTGGCGTTCAGAATACCCGAGAGAGACCGTGTAAACGAAACTATGGCTCCCTTGGTGGCCGAATAGTCAAGCAGGAATGGGTTGCCTTTATAAGCAGTTACCGACGTGGTATTAATTATTGAACTTCCTTCTTTCAGATGGGGTAGAGCTGCCTGAACCAGAAATAACTGTGAGAAAATATTGGTGCGGAAAGTCTGAACCAGTTGTGGCTCTTTGATATTCTCTATTTCTGTCTGCGGATACTGAACAGCCGCATTATTGACCAGAATGTCTACGGTACCCCAAGTTTTAATTACTTTGTCTATGATTTTTCTGCAGTTTTTCTCAATACTGATATCAGCACTTACAATAATGGCTTCACTTCCTTTTTCTTTTACCAGCTTGCGTGTTTCTTTAGCGTCTTCTATGTCTTTTCGGTAAACGATGGCAACTTTTGCTCCTTCGCGGGCAAAAGCCACACAAATGGCTCGGCCAATGCCGCTGTCTCCACCTGTTACAATGGCAACTTTACCTGCCAGTTTCTGAGATAGTCGGTCGTATTCTCTTTCAAAAACAGGCTTGTGTTTCATTTCTGCCTCGCCTGAGGCATTTGAGTCGATTTTTTTCTTTGAAGATTTCATAGTAAATGTGTGAATTTTATTTGTTTCAATTATTCCTCAGCAAACTTAATCGTACGCAATCCAGACAGCAGCGCTTCCGGCACCAACGCCAAACGCTCCGTTTCCTGCTTCATCAATATAAACTTCCTGCGCATCGTCTCTCAGCAAATCAATAAATCTTTTGCCTGCGTACTGCATACCTACATGCATAGTTTTTACGGCCTCTCCGGCGTTTGATAATAAAACTACGCAACCATTTTGGCCATTAGCTCCTTCTCTTATCCAACCCACGCAATGAGCGTCGTCAAAATAATCATGCTGTGGTCCGTAGGCATATTTTTGTCTTGCAAATAATAATTTTTCTAAGACTGTAATTTTGGGCATTATTACCTGTTTTTCTTCGCCTTCATGGTTTACATGGGTATAGCAGGTGCCATACAGGTCGCAGTAAAAAACACAGGGGTGGCCTTCCTGTCTTAGCAGAATCAAGCTGTAGGCTAATGGTTTAAACCATGCATCAACCGGAGACTCAAGACTTTGAAATGGCTGGGTATCATGGTTTTCAACAAAGGTTATTGCCAGGTCTGGTTGCCTGCTAACCAGAGAATTGCCGAATATGTGGCGCATATCATAGTTATTGCCTTCTATTGAGGCGGTATGAAAATTATAATGCAGCGGAGCATCAAATAACTGAATAGCCGCACCGGTTGCCTCAATGTATTTCTCTAATACATCAACCGTCCCCGACGTCCAGAATTCACCAATTACAATTAAATCCTGCTTTACGTGGGTTTTCATGTAGCTGAGCCATTCATTATAAAAATGGGGGCTTATGTGTTTCAGGGCGTCCAGCCTTACTCCGTCAAACCTTACGGTCTCAAAATACCATTTACCCCAGCGTTTCAATTCATCCAATACAGCCGGATTTCTCGATTCAATATCAGAGAACATCAGGTAATCAAAATTTCCTTTTTCTTCGCCCACCACTTCTTCCCATGTATCGCCATACTCATTTATTATTTTGTAAATGCCTCTTTCACCACTTTCTGTATCATGGTCAATGCCCGTAAAGCAGTGGTAGTCCCACACGAAGTCGGAGTGTTTTTTGTTTCTGCCCGGAAATAAAAACTTAGTATCTGCTTCAATTTCTACAGGCTCTTCAATAAAAACATTCCTGTTTTCAGGGTCTACCTTTCTGGCCATTATTTTTTCTTTTTCATCGGCGCCTCCCATATGATTGAGCACCACATCAACCAAAACCTTTATTTTGTGTTTCTGTAGGTGTTCAATTGCGGCAATATATTCTTCTTTGGTGCCGTATTTGGTGCGTATGGTTCCCTTTTGGTCAAACTCGCCCAAATCGTAGATATCATAAACGTCGTAGCCTTCAGAAGAAGACCCACTTACGCCCTTGTAGGCAGGGGGGAGCCAGATAGTATCAATACCAAATTCTTTAAATGTTTCTACCTCAGTACCAACTTTGTTCCATAGCGAACCATCATTCGGGTAATACCATTCAAAAAACTGTATCATTACCTGATTCATAAGTACATTTCATTTTTGATTTTGAAGTTGTTGTGCAATGGCATTTGAGCAGCAAGCCATGCACTAAGCCAGATATTAAGCTACCTGCATGCCACCAATACAGGTTTAAAAATCTATGCAAGGCTAAAAACCTGATGGGGGCATTAGGGTATTTTATCTGCCTTTGGTCTGGTTTTTCTTCTTTAAGGCAATTTTACTTCATTTTTTTAGCTCCAGCACATCTTTTTGGTTTTCAGGATATGTAGATGTTTTTACGTTTGGGTATGAAGCGCGTAAGGAAGGTGCGCAACTAATTCCACAAAACAGACTTGGTTTGAAATTTTTGTATTTGGTTACCTGAAACATCAATACTCTGAGTACGAGTATCGGTTTGCCGGATATTTAATATGAGTAATACTAAAGCAAGTCCAAAAAATTTGTGGCTCATTACCAGGAAATCGTTTGAAGCCTGGAACGCCGCCGACCCATTCAGGCAGAGCGCCATTATTGCTTATTACGCTATTTTTTCAATACCCTCACTGCTGGTAATTGTTGTGGCGGTGGCAGGGCTTGTATTCGGGAAAGAAGCTGTACAGGGCGAAATCTCAAACCAGGTAAGTGCAGCAATGGGGGCCGACACAGCCCGCCAGCTGGAAGACATCATTGCCAAAGCAGGAGAAAGAAAAAGCTCCATAGTGGCTACTATTATTGGGGTTATTTCGCTGATACTTGGCGCGCTGGGAGTATTTCTTCAATTACAGACATCGCTGAACCAGATATGGGAAGTAAAAATAAAGCCGCAGTTAAAGGGGAAAGAAAAATGGCTGAAACTGGCCAAAGACAGACTTTTTTCATTTGGTCTCATCATTTCAATTGGTTTTTTGCTTCTGGTGTCACTGGTTCTTACCACGGCACTTGCCGCATTCAGCGCCTGGATAAAGTCTCATCTGCCAGATTTTACTTTGTTTCTTTTACAATTCATCAGTTTTTTCATATCGTTTGCTATCATCACCGTGCTTTTTGCCCTTATGTTTAAAATTCTGCCAGATGCCCGGATTAAATGGAAAGATGTTTGGATTGGCGCCATGGTTACTGCTTTGCTTTTTTCATTGGGTAAGTTAGGTCTTGGGTTTTATTTCGGTAAGGCAGAGCCGGGCTCAACCTACGGTGCTGCTGGCTCTATTATTCTGGTTATGTTGTGGGTTTCTTATTCATGCATGATTGTGTTTTTTGGTGCAGAATTTACCAAGCAATATGCCACGCATTTTGGTAGGGGAATTGAACCGAATAAAGACGCCATATTAATTGAATTAACGGAAGAGGAGAAATTACTGATTGAGAAAAGCATAAAAACCCAAAGAATAAACAGGAAATAAAATAGTGTACTGAACCTACAAGAAAAATAGGTAACAGGGGTAAAAAGAATGATTTTGAGTTCGGAGTTATTACCATTTTAACAATTTAAAAATACAATAGTCATGAAAGATTCTGACCAGCCTGCTGATAATAAAAAAACCGAGCAATTAGGCATTCATATTGCCGATGCTACCGACCAGACCATGACAACCAATCATGGCTTGCCTGTTAATGACGACCAGAACTCGCTGAAAATAGGCGAGAGAGGTGCTACCTTGCTGGAGGATTTTATTCTGCGCGAAAAAATTACCCATTTTGACCACGAGCGTATCCCTGAACGTGTGGTGCATGCCCGGGGTGCGGCGGCGCATGGGTATTTTCAGGTCTATGAGTCAATGGCTGAATACACCAAAGCTCATTTTTTGCTGGACCCAGACTTAAAGACCCCTGTATTTGTAAGGTTTTCAACGGTGGCCGGGTCAAGGGGCTCATCAGACATGGCCAGAGACGTTAGAGGGTTTGCCGTAAAGTTTTATACCGAGCAAGGCATATATGACCTGGTTGGTAACAACATACCGGTGTTCTTTATTCAGGACGCCATGAAATTCCCGGATCTTGTTCATGCGGTTAAACCAGAGCCGCATAACGAAATTCCGCAGGCTGCGTCGGCTCATGATACATTCTGGGATTTTATCTCTCTGATGCCCGAAAGTATGCACATGATAATGTGGGTAATGAGCGACAGGGCGATTCCGAGAAGTTACCGCATGATGGAGGGTTTCGGGGTACACACTTTTAGATTCGTAAATGCAGAAGGTAAGGCGCATTTTGTAAAGTTTCATTGGAAACCACTGTTAGGCGTACATTCCGTATGCTGGGACGAAGCCCAGAAAATCTCTGGTAAAGACCCTGATTTTCATCGCCGGGATTTATGGGAAGCAATTGAGAACGGCGCTTTTCCGGAGTGGGAACTGGGTGTGCAGATAATACCAGACGAGGATGAATTTAAATTTGAAATTGACCTGCTTGACCCCACCAAAATAATACCTGAAGAATTAGTGCCCGTTAAAAGAATTGGTAAAATGGTATTGAACAGGAATCCCGATAATTTCTTTTCAGAAACAGAACAGGTGGCTTTCCACCCGGGTAATGTTGTTTCGGGAATTGATTTTACAAACGACCCACTGCTGCAAGGCCGTTTGTTTTCATACACCGATACGCAACTCCTCAGGCTGGGTGGCCCCAATTTTCATGAGATACCAATTAACAGGTCTGTGGCACCAGTTCATAATAATCAGCGCGATGGTTTTATGAGACAAACCATCAACAAAGGCAGGGTGAGTTATAACCCTAATTCTTTGGCTGGTGGTTGTCCGTTTCAGGCAAAAGCGGCAGAGGGTGGTTTTCAAAGTTTTACTGAGAGAATAGACAGTAAAAAGATAAGAAGCAGAAGCAAAAGCTTTTTAGACCATTTTAGCCAGGCAACTTTATTTTATGAAAGCCAGTCTGAGCCTGAAAAACAACACATTGCCAATGCACTGAAATTTGAACTGGGCAAAGTTGAGACAATTGAAATACGGCAAAGAATGCTTGGTTTGTTATCCAAGGTCAATAAAAAGCTGGCCCAAACAGTGGCAGACGGACTGGGCCTTCCGGTACCTGAAATATTGGAAGAACCTATGAATCATAGTTTACCCGCTGATGCCGACCCACAAGACTATCAGCCCATTTTTACTAGTTCGCCAATCAGCAAATCTGCTGCGTTGAGCATGATCAATACGATTAAAGATACCATTAAGACCAGACAAATTGCGCTTTTGGCTGCTGATGGATTTGATGCAAAATCAATAACTGATATTAAGAAAGCCCTGGAAAAAGAAGGCGCGAAAGCATCAATAATAGCGCCAAAACTCGGCATTATCAAAAGCAATGAGGGTAAAGAACTGAAGGTAGACCAAAGCCTGCTGACGGCAGCTTCTGTACTGTTTGATGCAGTTTACATAGCAGACGGCACAAAAAGTGTGGAAGCCTTATTGGAAGAACCAGAAGCTATTGAATTTATAGAAGAAGCCTACAAGCACTGCAAGCCCATAGCCACCAAAGGCAAAGGGGTGGAACTGCTAAGAGCCGCCAGAATAATAATGAAGGAACTGGCAAAGGAGATTAATCCGCTATCCGGCTTGTTAGTTAATCAGTCTGATGAAGAATTAGTAAACGCTATTGCACAGCACAGGTTTTGGGAAAGAGAAAAAAAAGACAAACACCTTAACTGATTTTAAAGCGAAAGTTTATTTTTTTGGCACAGGCAATGCAGTTGCGTTCTGTTTTTAATGCGTATGGTTTGTCGTTAACGGCAGGCCATGCGCTTTTATATTTAATTAAAATTTTCAGTGAGGCAGGGTTGTCTGAAGTTTATTCATATTTTTACAAAAGCATCTATTCAAATTTTTAGTCGTAAAAAATGAAAAACAAATCACAAAGAAGCCTAGCTGTAATAATGTGCCTAACAACATCTATAGCTATGGAAACATTCAGCCAGCAATCTGGTATAATTGCCGAAGGGGCAAAACCACAATTGGTTTCTAATCAGTTTTCGTTTACAGAAGGGCCAGCGTCAGACAAAAAAGGCAATGTGTTTTTTACCGACCAGCCCAACAACAAAATCTGGAAGTATGATACAGACGGTAAGCTATCAGTTTTTTTAGATAATGCCGGCCGCTCTAACGGTACTTACTTTGACAAAAAAGGTAACCTAATTACCTGTGCCGACGAACATAATGAGATATGGTCGATAAGCCCGGATAAAAAAGTAACGGTCTTACTGAAAGGTTATCAGGGGCATGTTTTTAACGGGCCAAATGATTTATGGATTGATAAAAAAGGCGGTATGTATTTTACTGACCCGTATTATCAGCGCAATTACTGGGAAAGAAAAAGCCCTGATGCCGGTATAAACGGAGAAAAGCTCTACTATTTACCCAAAGGAAAGAAAGAGGCTATTCTGGTTGACCCAGAAATTAAGAAACCTAATGGATTGATAGGTACACCAGATAACAAATACCTGTATGTATCTGATATGGGCAACCGCGCTATTGTTAGATATGATATAAATGCCGATGGCACGTTGACTAACAAGACAGAGTTTGCCAAAGATTTGTCAGATGGAATGACAATAGATAATCAGGGTAATGTGTATCTGGCGGGCAGGGGAGTAAGTGTTTATAACCCGGAGGGAAAGAAAATTGAGCAAATTGACATACCTGCCAAATGGACAGCCAATGTTTGTTTTGGTGGTAAAAACAAAGATATACTTTTTATTACTGCCTCTGAGTCAGTATTTGTATTACCCATGAAAGTGAAAGGGGTGAATTGAAAAATCTGTAAAAACCGGTAATAATAAAAATAGCGGACGCTTGCGCCCGCTATTTTTATTAATTGATAATTCAGATTAATAACCTGGATTCTGAACCAATGATTTATTGGTATCTATTTCGCGTTGCGGAATAGGAATAACCAGTTTGTTATCACTGTAAGTAAGGCCGGCAACGCCACCTTTGGTGCGTTTTACGTCATGTATCTGTTCTCCTTCAAAAGCCAGCTCCAATTTACGTTCTTTCAAAACATCTGTTACCGAAACTGTTGTAAGTGGCGTTGCGCCTGCTCTGCTTCTGATGAGATTAACATCGCTTAGTGGTGTTGCCCCAACTGTGGTTCCTAAACGAAGGTTAGCCTCAGCACGAATCAGATATACTTCAGCCAGTCGTATTACAGATACATCGCCGTACTGGTCAAGGTGTTTTCCTGTATAAGTATTATTTGAAGCTCTCACAAAGTAAGTACCTCTTGTATCACCGGCACCATAAAGGTTAAGGAAAGGGCTCAGTACACGAATATCACCACGACCCTGATAAGAAGCTGGTGCATAGTACGTATTCAGGCTGTTGGCACCATCCTGATCTGTAACTATGATTCTGAAAATAATTTCACTATCATTAGTTGCATCCCTGAACGCTTCTTGAAAAGTAGGGGTTAATGAAAACTGGCCACCGCTTATTACTTTGTTTGCCGCATCACGAGCTTCAGCATATTTACCTTGTTGCAAATAAACTCTTGCTAATATAGCCTGAGCCGCACTTTTTGAAGCAAAACCTGTGTTTTGGGGATTACCAAGTAAGCTTTCTGCTTTGGTCAGGTCTTCAATTACCTGTGCATAGATAGCAGCAACAGTAGCTCTTGGGCGATAATCAGTATCAGTAATACCACGGGTTGGGGTGGTAACTAACGGAACACCCAGGTTAGTAGCAGGGTCGCCGTCTGCCCAGGCTTTGGCCCAAAGTCTTACCAGGTCAAAATAAACCAGACCACGTATAAATCGTGCTTCACCTTCAACCGAAGCCTTTTTAGATGTCTCTACTTTATCTAATGCCGATAAAACGTTATTGGTAATATTAATTGCGTTATAACTCTGCAACCAGGTAGCCTGCGTCTGAGAGTTGGTCGTGGTAAAAGTTTTACGCCACAATTCGTCTAAAGTAACAAATGTTCCGGCAAAGCGCATTTCTGTAGGTTCAGCGCCTAGCAAATCACCTGAGTACTGCATTGCACCACCATAAACGTTACTGCTGCTAATGGCATCATAAGCACCTATAAGCGTAACTTCAACAGCCTGCGAGTTTGCCAGCGCCTCCGTTTCTTCAATGGTGGCAGTAGGCAATACGTCCAGCTTTTTGTCACAGCTTGCCAGAAAAGCTACTGTGGCAAAGGTAAAAACCCAATTTTTTATATTTTTATTCATTTTATTTTCTGATTGCTTTATTTAATAAATTAAATTACTGCATTCTGTTTCGTTAAATGCTGAAAAAGAAATTAGAAATTGATTGTTAAACCACCCGTAATAGTTTTTGCCTGAGGAGTAGTGTAAAAATCATAACCCAAAGCAATGTTAGACACAATGTCATCGGCATTTACTTCAGGGTCCCAACCAGAATATTTTGTGAATGTCAACAAGTTCTGGCCGGTTACATATAACCTTACATTGCTTAGTTTTACTTTATTAATTAAAGATTTTGGCAGGTTGTAAGCCAGCGTTACGTTACGAAGGCGTATAAATGAACCATCTTCAATAAAGCGGCTTGATGCCTGCGCACCGTTGTTAAAGAACAAACGGGCCTGAGGCACTTTTGTATCACGGTTTTCAGGTGTCCATGCTGCCAGCTGGTTAACAGTCTGGTTATCTTCATAACGGCCATTAGCAGAAGAGAAACGGCCTACTCCGTAGAAATTTAGTTTATTACCAAACACACCATTAAAGAATACGCTCAACTCAATGCCTTTATAGCTGAAAGTATTGGTAATACCACCTATCCATTTAGGTAGTGGGCTGCCAACTACAACGCGTTGAGCCTGTGAGTAAACATTAGTAGTTGATCTGTCTAATGTTCCGTCTGCATTTTTAGTGTTTTTGTAGAAGAGTGCATCTCCGTTGGCAGGGTCAACACCTGCATACTCTACTGTATAGAATACGCCTAACGGCTGGCCTTCAACTGCACGGCTCATATTGCTCAAACCACCCTCAATAACCTGTCCTTGCAAGCTGGTAATTTCGTTTTTATTGGTAGAGGCATTGATGCTCGTTTTCCATTTAAATTGGCCAACCAGGTTTTCGGTATTCAACACGAATTCAAAACCTTTGTTGGTTAACGAGCCTACGTTTTTACGTTGTACCGCAAAACCTGATGTACCAGGTACGTTTACGTTCAGTAACAAACCGGTAGTCTTTTTCTCGTAATAATCAATTTCTCCATTGATTCTGTTTTTAAACAAACCAAAGTCTAAACCAATATCAACCTGTTGGGTTTCCTCCCAGCGCAGGTTAGGGTTTGCTAACTGTAATGGACGCTGACCCGGTAAAGTGCCATAACCTGCATCGCCGGAAAACAAGCCCAGATGGTCAAAATTGCCAATTTCTGCATTACCGGTTAAACCCCAGCTACCGCGGATTTTCAGGAAGCTAAGCGCATCGCTGTTTTTAAGGAAGCCTTCTTCTGAAAGAATCCAGCCTGCTGATACCGCCGGGAAGAAACCATAGCGGTTATCTTTACCAAAGCGAGAAGAAGCATCAGTACGTGCACTCAGACCCAACAAATATTTTTCGTTGAATTTGTAATTGATACGTGCAAAATATGACAAGAAGTTATAAGCTGCCTCAGAAGAGCTGGCGTCTGTTTTTCTGGCAGCACTGGCAATCATGCGGTAGGCGTCAGATGGAAAATCTTTTCCTTCAGCTGCAACCGTTTTTCTCAGCGAACTCTGGAAAGACATACCAGCAGTTGCATCTATTGAATGAACGCCAATTGTTTTGTCAAACACAAAGTAATTGTTGGTGTTGTAGTTTTCAACTCTTACAAAACGATTGTACCCATAACCTAGTGGAGCACCAAAGTTACGTTGGGTTTTGCTGTTATAGTATTGCTCTTCCTGTTGGTTCAATAAATCTACTGCCAATTCAGAACGGAATCGAAGGCCATCAAAGAATTTATACTCACCAAATACATTACCTATATTACGATGCACCGTAGTGTTGTAATAGGCATTGCCAATATTAATAAGAGCATTGTAATAAACCGGAATATTGATGTCTCCGGGAGGCATACCTACCGGTAAACCTGTATCAGGGTCGGTAGCAGGAGTCATCGGAGGAAGCGCAACCAACTGCTGAGGGTTGTCAAACTGGCGGTCGCCTGATACACGCTCGTTAAGTGAGCGGGTCATGCTCATGTTCATTCCCACCGATAATTTATCAGTTACCTTATGAGATAGATTCATGCGGCCTGACATCCGTCCGAATGCGTTTCCGGCAAGAATACCTTTTTGGTCAAACAACTGACCAGAGATAAAGATGGTAGTTTTCTCAGAACCTCCGGTAATGCTCAGGTCATATTGTTGCATCGGAGCATCCTGATATGCCAGGTCGGCCCATTTTGTATCAGCTTGTTTGGCAGTTCCTAAGGTACCCAGGCTTTGGGTAACAAAGAAGCTTTCCATATAAGAAGTATAAGAATCAGGGTCGCTTGCTTCATATCCGTCAATGGCGTCTGAGTTGGCAGCAGCCATGCGGTAAAAATCCATATATTGCTTGGTGTTCAGGAACTGCAACACATTGGTTGGCTTGCTTTTACCATATAGCATACCAAAAGAAACACTGGTTTTTCCGGCCTTACCTTTTTTAGTTGTAATAAGTACCACACCATTGGCAGCACGCGCACCATAAATAGCACCCGCAGAAGCATCTTTCAAAATTTCGATTGACTCAATGTCTTGTGGGTTGATATCTACCAAAGGGTTAGTAGCACTGGTTGAAACGGCTTGGCTTTCTTGCGTAAGCGGAATACCATCTAATACGTAAAGTGGCTGATTAGATGCACCAACCGACGACTGACCACGAACCCGTACCTGGATACCCTGGCCCAATTTACCGGTACCCTGGTTTATCTGTACACCGGCGGCCTTACCCTGGATACTTTGCTCAAACGTTGTAGCAGGTACATCAGCAATTTCAGCAGCTTTTATTTTGGCAATATTACCTGTCAAATCACGCTTGATTTGTGAACCATAACCGGTTACAACCACTTCGTTCAAATCTTTAGTAGTTGGTACAAGATTAAAATCAACAATTCTGCGATTATTAATCGGTTGTTCAAGCGAGGCAAAGCCAATAAAGCTGGCCTGTAGCGTACCATTAGCCGGAACAGAAATTTTGTAGGTTCCGTCTATGTTGGTTGTTGTACCCCTTGTTGTACCTTTTACTGTAATCGAAACACCTGGTAGCGGACTACCGTCTTCGGTAGACGTAACTTTTCCCGTTACATCTACATCTTGCGCATTTCCCCAAAATGAAATAAAGAGGAACAGGCAGCCTAATGAAACCCGTAAAAGTTTGTTCATTCGTATTTAGTTTGTTATAGATTAATTAAAGTGATTAAAAATAAATTAAAATTGCATATATACCTCAAAATATGAGTCAAAATAGCAAATAAGTGTTAACAAAGTATTTATTGTACAAGGTAAACTATATAAAGTACAAAAATTAGGCGTAATAAAAACTGAATTAACTACAGATAATTGTAGTAGTATAGAAGCTTAGATGAAACTGAGGAATTTTAATTTTCATAGGTCAGATAATTTATAGTATTAGTTTAGTTTTAAAAAATTACCGCAAACTTTACAAAATAGTTATTTGCTAAAACAAGGCTCAAAGAAAATCATTGCTTAGTCAAAAGACGAAAGTTTAAAAGATTATGCTGTATTTCAGGCATACAATTTTAGAAAATTTTGTGAATTCACAAAAAACTTCTTATAATCTGACAACGAATTCTTTATTTGCTGCAATATTTCAGCCTTTTTGTGTTTAAAATAAACCACGGGGTTTAAAGTCTGGCCCGGGTGGTTTTACCACATTAAAGGTGAGTAAGGTTATTAATTGCCTGTTAATATCTGCTTTTTTTTCAATTCTGAAGGTGATGTTTTTTTATCAGCCAGAAATTAGATGCCTGTAAGCAAATGTAAAAAAATATTTCAAATCAAACTCTGGTTTTCAGTTTATTCATTTATTTGCGGCTTTTTCGCCAAAACCACGCATTTTTATTTATGGCCATTGTCAATGAGAAGCAATACAGTAATGAATCATTTTTGGCTGTCTGGAAAATCGAAGAGTCGCATGATGAGCTGCAAGCGCTATTGCCCTCTGAAATATTGACCGATGCCGAATTGGCTGGAATTAGTCATGCCCAAAAGCAAATAGAGTTTTTTTGCAGCAGGTTAACTATTAAGTATCTGGCAGACAAACTGGGAATTGAGTATCTGGGTATTAAAAAGGATCAATATGGTAAGCCTTTTCTGGTGGGTTCTGATTGGCAGTTTTCATTAACGCATACTGCTGAATACGTGGCTGTAGTAATGCATAAATACCTGCCATTGGGCATTGATATGGAACGCCCAAGCGAAAAATTGCAGAAAATTGCCCACAAGTTTTTGTCATACGCTGAAAGGGCCGATGCTGCTGGTGACCTGGATAAACTTTGTATTTACTGGTCGGCAAAAGAGGCGCTTTATAAATTGTATGGTAAGCGTAAGGTAATTTTTAACGATAACCTGCTGATAGCACCATTCAGCATCAATCAACAGGTTATTAATGGCAGGCTTAAGATTAATGAAATAGACCAGACATACCAGATATTTGTAGAGAAAATAGACAAATACTATCTGGTAGCTGTGTGTTAATCTATTCGGTTAGTAGCTTCAGTACATGTTCTATTTCCTGCGCTCGTTCTACATCCGATACTTTCTCAAACGACACAATCAGGTTTCTCAGAACTCTGCACACAATATCAAGGTTAGTGCAGGGCTGATAAAAGCTATCCTGTGGCAGCAAGTGCATTTGTTTAATGTAGTTGCTAATATCAATCTTAGAAAATATTAACCCTCTGTTAAATACATTTATATAAAACTGTATCTGTGGGTTTTTGTAGGTCAGAACAAACAAGCTGGGTAAATTAACACCGCTTACCGGCATGCCCAGCCGCTTGGCCAGCAACATATAGATGATACAAAGCGAAATCGGGTTGCCTTTGCGTTGTTCAAAAACCTGATTCAACATAGAGTTGGCCGGAGAATGAAAGTTCTTCGTATTGGCCTGAAACTTATACTTGTCAAAAAACACCTGATTCAATATCCTTACCTGATCGTGCGGGTGCAAATCGTCCCTGAATTCCAGCCAGGTATCAAAATAAATATCGTTCAGGCTCTGGCGCAATTTTTCAAGACTGATATCAGGATACTGATACGTTGCCACAATCCACATACCTTCCAGCAAATCCTGGTGCCCGTTATTTTTCCAATCTACTAATCTGGTAACTAATAAGTTGTATTGCAAGTCATGAATAAGGTCTTCAATTTTCTTTTGCAACACCGGATTCAACCCGTTTTCCTGCCAATGGTCTTCCAGCAAAGGAATCACCGCGCCACCAATCGTTCTCAATTGTTTTTCTACATGCTGTACTACTTCCATATCTTCATCGTCGAGAAGTGTTACCAGCGCCTTTATTTCTGATTCTTTCATACCTGCTCCGTTACGGCTTTAAATAGCTGACAGTCAGTGTGCTAACTGCTATGCTACGGCCATGTTAAAACTTCAAACCTCAAAATTTTCTAATTCCACCTCTAAATTCATACTTTTGCCAAAAAAACAAATAGTTTTGCTAAAAAACTTTTTCAAAAACTTTAACAGGATAATTTAAGCTTATGAAAATCTTAGTTACCGGCGGTGCCGGATTTATTGGCTCCCACACAGTAGTTGAACTGGTGAACGCCGGTTATGACCCTGTTATTATTGATAATTTCAGCAATTCTGAAAAAACCATGCTGCAAGGCCTGGAAAAAATACTGGATAAGTCTGTAAAGTATTATGAAAACGACTGTAACGATATAGCATCTCTTGAAAAGATTTGTGCAGAAGAAAATATTGAAGGAATCATCCATTTTGCTGCCTATAAAGCCGTAGGTGAGTCGGTGCAGCAACCGCTTAAATATTATGAAAACAACATAGGCTCAACCCTTAATGTACTGGAGGTGATGCTGAAACTGAATATCAAGAACCTTGTTTTTTCATCGTCATGTACGGTATATGGCCAGCCAGATTCAATACCTGTAACAGAAGATACACCGCGTAAGCCAGCGGCATCGCCTTATGGCAATACCAAAACTATTTGTGAAGACATACTTCGAGACACAATAGCAGCAGGTAATGCTTTAAAAATTATATCATTACGTTATTTTAACCCTATTGGTGCGCACCCTTCTGCTCATATCGGCGAGCTGCCAAGAGGCGTACCTGGCAATCTTGTTCCGTTTATTACACAAACAGCTATAGGCAAAAGAGAGAAACTGACCGTTTTCGGGAACGACTACGATACCCCCGATGGTACCAATGTAAGAGACTTTATACATGTGGTTGATTTAGCAAAGGCGCACGTTTCGGCATTAAAATTGCTTTCAGAGAAACAAGATAATTTTTATGAGGTATTTAATGTAGGCACAGGCCGTGGAAATACTGTATTAGAGGTTATAAAAGCCTTTGAAAAAGTGAATAATATAAAACTGAATTATGAGATAGGGCCGCGCAGGGCAGGAGACGTTGAGAAAATATATGGAAGTGTTGAGAAAGCTGAAAAACTAATGGGCTGGAAAACCGAGAAGTCGTTGGAAGAAAGTGTGGAAGATGCCTGGCGTTGGGAAAAGAAAATAGCTGAAAACAAATAATGCCATGTGCTAAAACGCCGGTAGTTAAACTATTTGCCGGCCTTTTGTAATACCTAAACTGAAATAGAAAGATGCAATCAAAACACATTTTAATAACCGGCGGAGCAGGCTTTATTGGTTCTCATGTAGTTCGCCTATTCGTTACCAAGTATCCCGATTATCAGATTGTTAATCTGGATAAACTAACCTACGCCGGTAATCTTGAAAACCTGAAAGATATTGAGCACCTGCCTAACTATTCATTTGAGAAAGGTGATATTGTAGATGCTGATTTTCTGAAAGGACTGTTTCAGAAGTACAATTTTGATGGCGTTATTCATCTGGCCGCTGAGTCGCACGTTGACAGGTCGATAACAGACCCTATGGCATTTGTGATGACCAACGTTATAGGCACCGTTAACTTGCTTAATGCGGCTCGCGAGGTATGGAAAGAAAACAATTATGAAGGTAAGCGATTCTACCATGTATCGACCGATGAGGTGTATGGTGAACTGCATGACCCGAAGGAGTTCTTCCTTGAAACCACCAGCTATGATCCGCGTTCTCCGTATTCAGCCTCAAAGGCTTCATCTGACCACTTTGTAAGGGCTTATCATAATACCTACAAGCTACCGGTGGTGGTTTCTAATTGCTCTAATAATTACGGGCCGAATCACTTTCCTGAAAAACTGATTCCGCTAATGATTAACAATATCATACATCATTTGCCTTTGCCGGTATATGGAAAAGGCGAAAACGTGCGCGACTGGCTGTATGTAAAAGACCATGCACGTGCTATTGATGTTATTTACCACAAAGGCGGTAATGGAGAGACCTACAACATTGGCGGCTTTAACGAATGGAAGAATATTGACCTGGTGCATCTGCTTTGCAAAATAATGGATGAAAAACTCGGCCGCCCTGAGGGTACCTCTGCCGGATTAATCACTTATGTGCAAGACCGTGCCGGGCACGATTTAAGATATGCCATAGATGCCACCAAACTAATGAACGAACTGGGTTGGCAGCCCTCTCTTCAATTTGAAGAAGGTCTTACAAACACTGTAGAGTGGTATCTTGAAAACACTACCTGGTTAAAAAACGTAACCAGTGGCGATTACATGAAATACTACGAAAGCATGTACACCGGAAGATAAGATTCCGGAAGTTTATAAAAGAGAAAGGCACGGGAAGCCGTGCTTTTCTTGTATCTTATGATGCTGAAGACTTATCTACCGGCCTTTTACTCCAGAAGCTGGCAAGCAGCGACCCGTTTATGTTCATGATTGGCCCGAATAACGCAGGGGCTATGCCTACTGTAGCCAGCTTACCCATTGCCTTTGCTAAGCCGGAGGCCAGCCCGGCATTTTGCAGCCCGACCTCAATGGCTACGGTGCGGCAATCTTGCTCGGGCAGCTTAAATAATCTGGCGCCCCAGTAGCCCAAAATAAATCCACCTACATTATGAATTACAGTAGCAAAAACCAAAGCCAAACCAACGGCTTGAATTGATTTTTGCCCGGCAGCTGTAATTACCACAAGTATTATTGTTATTCCCCCCATTGATATAAGCGGCAGTATTTTCTGTAATAGCGTATTATGATTTTTTAGTAATTTGTTAACCAGAAAACCAATGCTGATGGGAACAATTATCATTTTAACGATATCTGACATCATAGACCAGAAATTGATTTCAATGAATTGTCCACCCAGCATTTTCATCAGAAAAGGTGTAAGAAAAGGTGCCAGAATAGTTGCAAGTGAGGTGATAGTAATTGATAAGGCGACATTGGCTTTTGAAATATAGGAAATAACGTTTGACGCCAGCCCGCTGGGCGAGCAGCCTACCAGAATAACACCCGCAGCAATTTCAGGAGGGAAATTGAAGGTACTGGCAATGGCAAAGCCTAAAAATGGCATAATAGTAAACTGACATACCAGCCCAATAATAACCGCCTTTGGCATTTTTATTACTCCCAGAAAATCGTCGTAGGTCATGGTTGTACCCATACCGAACATAATTATCTGCAAAAGAGGGATAATCAGCTCTTTTAACTGAAAACCATTGACTTCAATAAAATATTGCGGATAAAAATAAGCAAGGCTAACTGCCGCTATCAGGCAGAGGGTGTAGAGGTAGTTTTTCATCAAGAGTCATAGTTATAGGTTGAATGTTGCGGTTGGCAGGCACCAATCAGGCCTTTGGGTGCGCCTGTTGATATACTTTCTTTAGTTTTTCAATGGTATTGTGCGTGTAAACCTGTGTTGCGGCCAGGCTGGTGTGGCCCAGCAAATCTTTAATAGCGTTCAGGTCGGCACCCCGGTTAAGCAGATGCGTGGCAAAAGTGTGCCTTATAACGTGGGGACTTTTTTGTTCAAGAGAGGTAACGGGCGTTAAGTGTTTTTTCACCAACCGCTGTATAAACATCGGATACGCCTGCACTCCGCTGTCAGTTAAAATCAGGTAAGGGGTATCTTCGTAATTGCTCAGAAACTCTTTCCTGTAAATCAGATAAACAGCAATGGCCTCTGCCAAGCCTTTATTGACAGGAATAACCCTTTGCTTGTTTCTTTTGCCCAGCACGGTAAGTGTCTGGTTAAATAGATTGACATCAGCCGTTTTTAAGCCAATTAACTCAGCCAGCCGCATACCTGTGCCGTAGAGTAGTTCCAGAACCAGTTTATCCCGGTGTCCGCCAAAATCGGCTTCAAAACCGGTTTCGTCCAGCATCGTTTTCATAGGTTTTTCCTCAACAAATTTCGGTAGGGGTTTGTCGGTTTTCAATGCCCTTACTTTAAGCATCGGGTCGGCATTGATGGCTTTGCGACGAAGCAGAAAATCATAAAAACTGCGGAGAGTAGCTATTTTCCGGTTGATGCTCCGGTTATCCATTTTTTCTTCAGCCATGCCGGCTATCCAAGACCTTATCATCTGTGAATCGGCCTTTTCAGGCTCTTTCAGTTCGTATTGAAAGAGGAGATAAGACGAAAACTGCTTCATATCGTTTTCATAAGCGGTAAGCGTATGCCGACTAAGCCGTTTTTCGAATTGGATATACTGTAAAAAATAAAAAACCATATTAGCGGTAAACAATTTGCTTTAGGCAATTGAAACTGCTAATATGGTTTAAAATATATCTATTTACAATTAAGCACCGAAATTTAGTTTCGGTTAGGCTGTCAATTGATTTTAGATTTCTTCGTTGCTTCTTAGTTTTGTTACATAACGAGCATGTATAACCTCGTTACGACGAGCTACAGAAGGTTTCTCAAAAGCCTGACGTTTACGCAACTGACGCAACACACCAGTTTTTTCAAATTTCTTTTTAAAACGTTTCAACGCTTTATCAATAGACTCGTTTTCTTTTACATTTACTACTAACATATAGATACACCTCCTTTTGTTTGGGCTGCAAATGTAGAAATAATTAATTGTTTTTTCAAGTATCCGTCAGGTTTTTATGAAATTTAATCGGGGCAGGTCTGCAAGTCTTTTTTTAAAAGGTGTAGTTTTGCACCGGAAACATCACCAGAATACCGCTTCATGAAAATAGCCGTCATTGATTTAGGAACCAATACTTTTCATTTATTGATTGTTGAGAACAACCAGACACTTTACAGAGAGTCTATCCCGGCTAAAATAGGGCAGGGGGGTATTAGCCAAGGTATTATTTCTGAAGAGGGTATCCAGAGAGCCTTGCGTGTTCTTAAGCATTTTAAGAGCATTATTGATAGCCATGACATAGAAACTAAGCAGGTATTTGCCATTGGTACCAGCGCTATCAGAAATGCGGCCAATAAAGATGAATTTGTTAATCGTGTAGCAGAAGAAACCGGTATCATAGTTCAGGTAATTTCAGGAGATAAAGAAGCTGAACTGATATATGATGGCGTAAAAGAAGCCGTGCCCATTAAAGAAACATCAATGGTGATGGATATTGGCGGTGGCAGTGTAGAATTTATTATCGGTAATGCAGACAGGATTCTCTGGAAACAGAGCTTTGAAATAGGCGGACAACGATTAATGGATAAGTTTATGAAGACCGACCCTGTTTCTATGCGCTCGATACAACAGATGGATGATTACTTCCGAGAGCAGTTATTGCCGCTGGCCAATGCCTGCCATCAGTATGACCCTAAAATTTTAATCGGCTCGTCAGGTTCTTTTGATACCTTGATTGATATGCAATACATGCGGGAAAAAGGAGTATTACCTGAAGAACAACAAGTAGGATTTGAGTATTCAATTCCAGAGTTTTACAGGGCGTATGACGAACTGGTATTTAAAAACCATACTGATCGAATGGCGATTCCGGGAATGATAGAACTGCGTGTAGATATGATTGTAGTAGCGGTTTGCCTTATTAAATATGTGATACAGGCTTTTGGAATCAATCACGTGCAGGTTTCCAGATATTCACTGAAAGAAGGTATATTGTCCAGGATTATATCTGGCAATGCACTTTGACGGCATTTTTAAAAAGAGTCCGGGCATTGCCCGGGCTCTACTCAGCTAATATCTTCAATTATCAGACCCCTTCTGCTACTACTTCTTTCACTTCAGGTACCATTGTTGTTAATAAACGTTGGATACCGTCACGCAGGGTAACTGTTGATGAAGGGCAACCGCTGCAAGAGCCTTGAAGGTAGACTTTTACCTGGCCTGTTATTTCATCAAAAGATGCAAAGTTGATAGCACCGCCGTCAGACTCAACTGCCGGCCGAACGTACTGGTCAAGCGTCGATTTAATTTTTGCCACTACGGCCGAATCATTGGCGTCAATAATCAGGGTATTTTTATCAATAGTTTTTTGTGTAAAAACCGGGTGGTTCTGCTCAAAATATATTTTCAGAAACTTTTTAACATCATAAACTACATCTTCCCACTCAGTATCATCATCTTTTGTGATGGTAATAAAATTGGCTGCAATAAAAATTCTTCTTACAAAAGGGAATTGGAAGAGGTCTGCCGCCAAAGGCGAAGCCTTACCTTCTTCTGCAGTAGAAACAATGGTGGGGTAGTCGAAAGACAATCCGTCCGGAGCCAGCTCAAAATTCAATACGAATTTCATTGAATTCGGATTTGGGCTCAGTTCGGTATATATCATTGTTTGGCGTTGAAGCATGACAATTGTTTTGTATTTTAAATGAATTAGTGTCTTGTTAAGAACATAAAACACCAGAAATAAGTTTATTGAGGCACAAAAAAACCTGCCCGTAAAGGCAGGTCTACATGTCGTTTGCAGGGTGCTGATTAAGCTTCTGCTACTACGTTAACGAATGATTTTCCGTCACGTCCTTTTTTAAATTCTACGATACCATCGGTTAATGCGAAAAGTGTATGGTCTCTGCCCACACCTACGTTTACACCCGGATTATGTTTGGTACCACGTTGACGAACAATGATGTTACCAGCGATAGCCGTTTGGCCACCAAACAATTTAACGCCTAAGCGCTTGCTTTCTGATTCGCGGCCGTTTTTTGACGAACCGACACCTTTTTTGTGTGCCATGACCTTATTCTCTTTTAATTAGTGAATTGCAATGAATAAATGTTTTTGTTGCTGAGCATTTCACTCAACCAGTTTTACGCTCCGATTTCGTCGATTTGAATTTTGGTCAAATACTGACGGTGACCGTTCTTTTTAACGTAGCCCTTACGACGTTTTTTCTTGAAAACAATTACTTTCTCGCCTTTAAGGTGTTCAAGGATGGTTGCTTTTACAGAAGCACCAGCTACGGTTGGAGTACCTACAGAAATGGTTCCACCGTTGTCAACAAGGAGTACCTTGTCGAATACAAGTTCAGCGTTCGTTTCACCCTCTAATCTGTTTGTGTAGAGCGTACGACCCTTTTCAACTTTAAATTGCTGACCTGCGATTTCTACGATTGCGTACATTTTTTGAATGATAGATTTACAATGAATACTGTTTTATTCTGAATAAGCGCTGATTAATGTCTGAAACGCATTATTTAGGGGTGCAAAGTTAAGAATATATTTTTGTTTTTCAAACTATTGCTTTCTATGATTTTTTTTATAAAATTGTAAGAAGTTTCAATCAACCATAACGTACACACCTATGAAAATTCGTCAGATATTGCAGAAAAAGAAAATCAATGCCCTGTTTTCGGTTTCGTCAGACACAACTGTATACAATGCACTTGTAGAGATGGCAGATAAAAACATAGGGGCGGTTTTAGTAATTGACAACGGAACCCTTTCCGGAATTTTCTCTGAGCGCGACTACGCCCGCAAGATTGTCTTGAAAGGCCTGCACTCAGATGAAACAAAGGTAAAAGATGTAATGACCGCCAAAGTTATTACCATAGATGTGGAAGATAAACTGGAAAATGCCATGCAGATAATGTCTGACAGGCACATCAGGCACTTGCCAGTAATGGACGGCAGCACGCTGGTAGGCATTATTTCTATCAATGACCTGGTTTCAACGTTAATCAATGAACAGAAGTCTCAGATAGCTTCGTTAGAAAGTTATATATCGGGCAGCTACGCTTAAATTCTTTACAAACTCTTTGGCTCATGCGAATCGATTGATTTCGCTTAATATTATCTGATGGAATTGACAATTGGTACTCCGGCACTTCTTTTTTCTACGGTTTCATTACTGATGATTGCTTTTACTAACCGGTTTCTGGCGCTGGCTAGTCTGATCAGAGATTTGCATTTAAAATACAAAACTGAAGAAGAGAAAGAGAATATAGTTGCACAGATTATCGGTTTACAGCGGCGCATCAGAATTGTAAGGAACATTCAGATAATTGCCATTTCCAGCCTGCTTTTAAGTGCGGTTTGTATGTTATTGATTTTTGTTGGCCGCGAACTGGCAGCCAAATGGATGTTTGGCGGCGCATTGATGCTACAGATAGCAGCACTCACTTTGTCGGTACGTGAAATAACATTATCGATGAATGCCCTGAAACTGGAACTGAGTGATATGGCCGAATTGATTGCGCCTGAGCCATCTTACCGCAGGCGCAAAAATAAATAATTTCTTCATAAGGGCCTTTAAATAAAAAAAAGTTTACAACAATGACTTAATGAAATGCTTATTTGTATTTTTTTTAAGTCTTTTGTTTATATTAACAATATTAGCTTACAAATATGTTTTTATAAGTACTTGCTGTTAATAAATATTCTACTCATAACAAATTGTAAAATATGAACCATGGAGGAATTGGGTATATAACAAAAGAGGGACGTCTAGAACTTCCGCCTGATTTATTAGAGCCACTTAACATAAATTTGGAAAATAATTCTTTGTATGGGATTTACTATCCACCTCCTTCAAGCACTGAATATGATGAAGTAAGATTACAGCATGATTTTATGCTTACACCTATTCCTCCACGTTATTGGCCTATTTGCGGTCGTTTGTTGCTAAGATTGAAGAATATACCTAAGACATCAAAAAAGATAACGGAATTCTTAAAGGAAAGAAATATATCAATAGTAATGTCAGAAATGACACGCTCTGGACATCGTTATTGTGCATGGAGCCTTCAGATAATTTTTGAAGAATTAATAGAGCGTGAGGATCATTCCTTAAGAAACTTTAATATTGAAAAAACGATATTTTATGATATTGATGAAAGACTATTGTCTTTAAAAAAGGACATTGAAGGAGCTTTTTCAGACAGTATCTTATTTTTTAATCCTAATGATCTTGATTTAAATACGGCCGTGTACGTAATGCCAAATACAGCACTTGCATATTTTTATAAACATTATTTGGAGCACAAAGACGATTTTATTTATTCAACGTTTAAGTTAAAGGGTAAACAAACTTCTGGAGCAGAATTGCATTCTGCAGGTGGTAAGTTTATTAAAATTATTAAGGAGATACAAAGACGAAATAATAATAAGGACTTGTTATTACCATCTTTGGTCCTTACAGATTTGGATACGAGGTATTTAAATATTAGAATATTAGCAATTTCACAACATGATTCAAAAAGATTTTTCGAATTAATTGTTGATTATAGTCGTAATGGTTTTCCGGAGAAGTGTATAGGAATTATGTCAGCAATAATGGATTGTATCCCTCACTACTACAATTGTTGGGGAATTCATAATAATACATTGCTAAGTCTGCCAGAAATGGAAGAAGGAAGAATGATGTTTTTGCTTGAAAATACTCGATTTAAAGGAAATCTACACAAAGAGTGTATTTTTGAGGCGAAGAATAATTTTGTTGATGAGCTAAAAGATGTATTAACTAAATGTTTAGAAAATTGTTCAATAGATAATATACAAACTATTCCATTAATTTATGAATATGCTATAAGCAGTGTAAAACAAAGAAAAGCCTATAAGAGAGGAACAAAGTTTGATGTCTTTATTAGTTATTCAAAGAAGGACAAAAAAATTGTTGACATGATTAAGGATATACTAGAAAAGAATGAGCTAGAAGTATTTGTTTTTGATTATGATTTAAAAAGTGCAGATAAGTTTGATGATGAAATAAAGCAGGCTCTACATGACTCAAGAGAAATATGGATTTTATGGAGTGAAAATTCCAAAGGCAGTGAATATGTGACCTCAGAATGGTCGACAGGATGGGCCAATGATAAATTTATGGTTCCTATTTGTTATAATGTAGCTTTTAACACCTTACCTCCACGATTGAGTAGATTACAAGGGGCTGAAATTAACAGTATAAAAATTTTTGAAGAGTCATCAACTTTATCGGATAAGTTAGCGAAATTTGTAAATGAGGCTAAAGCAAGAAGGTATGATTCTCTTATTTTTAACGCAAGAAGATGATAAACTAATTCTAATTATTAAGGCTACAAATTATTAATGGGTCTCTAAAATTATGGGCTTATCCTTAAATCCTTTTAGAACTTAAGTATTTTTATAAAAAAGTATAAAAAAGTTTAATAATTTTTGATTTCAATCATCTTTTCTTTGAATATATCCCATAATAAAGTTTTAATGATTCTTTAACATAGAATTTATTAGCAGCCCGTGGATAATCAGGTATTGAGCCACTACATAGGTGCTCATAATCCAGAGCCCTGCCAGTGGCACTGACACCACAAATTTATTGAGCGCTATGAGGGAATCGGAAATGATGAATAAAACAGCGCCAATGAGTACTACTTCATAACTTTTGTCATTTACCTGCCGCTCGCTGGCACGGATACCCATCAGGGTTATTACTACTGAATACAATATAACCGGAATCTTGAAGTCGGCAGGGATTCTGTTTAGCAGAAAAAACAGTAACAAACAGGCATAAGATATAAATGGCAGCCAACGGAAATGGCGCGATTTACCCTCTTGCTGAAACAGAAGTATATAACAGACATGCCCAAGCAGAAATGCACCCAGGCCCATCAGAAAGTAATCAGGGTTTAATTGCTGAAACATCAGGAAGGTGTCTCCGAGGCAAGAGAAAAATAAAGCAAATAACACAAGCCGGTCTCTTTTACTAAATGTGGCACGGGTGTGCTGGTAGTAAAAAACGGCCAGGGTAATCATCAGCAGCGGTTTTGTAATATAGCCAAGCCATTCGGTTTCCAGTAAGCCTGAAGCAATGTTTATCGCAGACAGGCCATAGAAGATAAAAGTCTGGTTACGATTCATAGTAAGGTGTTTTAAGAAATATTGAGTTGTTCTCCGATTTTCTCTGCTAATATAACAGCCTTTTCCATAGGTAAAAAATCTACGTTTGCCAGCACATCTGTTGGTCGGTGGATGTTTGGCATTCGTCCGTGTGCATCAAGTGCTGCCAGCGTTACAGCAGGAATGCCTGCGCGCTGAAACCAGACTGAATCAAAGTCAGCCGTATGCCAGGCTCCTGTGGTTACGTTTTTTAATGCAGGCTGCGCTGCAACGGTTTGTTTAGCTATTTGTATCAACTGGTTGTCATACACAATGTTAGACCAACTGCCGGTTTGGGTAATAATTTTCAGATTGCCGCTGCCGAGGGTATCAAAATTAATCAGATAGGTTTCTTTATTAAATTCGGTATAATGCTTTTTCATGTAGGCTCTGGCTCCTATCATACCTACTTCTTCAGCACCTGTGAGAACCAGTTCTACATCCAGATAGTCTAAATTCTTAGCCCATAGTTTCTCGGCAGTGGCAACAGCGGCCGCTACTCCGGTGGCATTGTCAGAAGCGCCATTTGAATAGCCAAGGCGGAAATAGTCTACCGTGCCCACTACACCTTGTAACAGAAAATAAAAGGCCAATACATTGCCTATCATCATAATGAAGTTATTCGGCACCAGAAACTGAGAAATAGCTATAAACTGAGCTACAATCATGAGGAACAAACTCATTTTTAATGATTTCCGGAAGTTGCCAATCATTTCGGGGCGATAAAGGACGGAAATAGGGGCGGTGTCCCAATGTGCCATCAGGATGAGTTTCTTAGGTTTGCTGGTTGCTTTACTTTTAGGCTTAACTACGAGGTTATACGAAGTAACCAGTGGAGGAAAACCCGTAACCGGCGATGCGTACCAGTTGAAATACAGCATAGCCAGTGTTACAAATATGAGTGTGATAAAAAGCCCGGCAATTGGAGAGAAATTAAGAGTTAATAAACCCGCAAACAAACCACCGATGAGCCACCAGACAATAGAAATGTAAGTTTTTGGCGTTTTGAACGACTCCCTTGATACTTCCTGTTCCGGAAACAAACTGCTGAGATAATCAAGCACAGGTATTTCATTAGCGGTGGCTACACCCCTGTTAGGAAAAGCTGCCAGTTTTTCTACAATTTGTTTCGCGGTCATATTGGGTTTTAGTTAGGGTTTCACTAAGTAAGTCAAAGCGTTTTAGTCTAGTATTTCATAATCTATTATATCGAGCTTCGCCGTAGAAGATAATTGTATTTTTTTAATGAATGTATTTTTTACTCGCCATTCGTAATCACTTTTTGAAACAGTAAGCCTTACGGTTTTGTCTTGATGCACATATTTTTGGTTACCGTAATTATAATTATAAGTTTTAAAAACATTTTTATCACTGGTAATAAACTTTATCTCGGGATAATCGTAAAGTTCTAATTCAGCATTGTATTTGGAAAATGTTATATTACTTATTCTACTATTAAAGTATATTTTTTCGTCTGATTCTGACTTTGTTCTTACAATTAGCCAGAATACAAATGGTGTAAGTATAAACAAAGTCAAAATAATCGAATACCCATTTTTTTGTGATGGAGATAATATATCATCTTTATCTCCTGTATCTATTGATTTTAGATTTTTATAAATAGGCAAATTCAGTCTTTTTAAGTAGTCAATAAATTCCGAATAATTTTTATACGCAGATTTATATATATGTATTACTTTGTAATCAGTAATAATAGTTAAATCTGTCGCACTACCATCTCTATAATTATTAGTTACTTCTTCATTCCAGGCTGTAATATCACTTACAGCTATTTCATCCAGATATTTACTTTTATGAGTTTGAATAATAATTTTATCGTCATAAAAAAGGTATACTCTCTCGTGGAAGTTTATTGATATAGATGCTCCGATTAAAAGACATAATAAAGACAATAACATAACCCACCATGAAACTTCAATAATTGATTGCTGGAAAAAAACTATATAAGCATCTAGAAAAATTACGGTAAATAATACAGATTTTAAATAATTATTATTGGGCTTTGAGATAATCGGGACCTCTTCAGTTACATCCATAGTAACAAGTCTGTTTTAGATAAACTTAACTTTCACTCTCAAAAAAAGCCTCAATTTCTTTCCATGATTTGAATCTTTGATAACCGGTTACCTTCTGATTATGAATGGCGCTGAACATCAGCGTTTTACCTTTAAAGGTTTTCAGATTTTTCTCGTGGTCGTCAATCATATAATCGGCGGCTACAATGCTTTTATCTCCGCAAAGTACAATGTTTCGCCATGATATAAACGGAAAATGCTCTTCCAGCCAGTCCATTTTGTCTTTCAATGAATTAGGAAACTCAGTGGCTGCCGACACAATAAATATTTCATATTGCTCATGCAGTTTTTTTATTACTTCTACGGCATCTGCCATTACCTCCACATCTCTGAAAAAGCCCGGTTTAAATATTTCAACCCGAATTTTATGATAGTTTTTTTCTTCAAAAATCTCAAAGTAGGCTTTGTTTTCAAAATGTTGCTCTGTGAAAGCCGTACCGATAATGTGGTTATAAGTTTTCAGGATTTTCTTTCCTGTGGCCGCCATTACGTCATCCATATCAATGGCAATTCTCTTTTTGGTCATTCTTGATTAAGGTTTTGTTTGTGCGAATATAAACATAAGATTTTACAACCCTTCATTTGTGTTTATAAGTGTTTCAGATTTTCATAATGGCACTGCCCAATACTATTTTTTGTGCCTGTTGCTGTTATTTTTAAAAATCATTTTACCTTTGCAACAGTTTTAGGTGCCTTATACAGCTTCCGATAGTTGTTTCAAGGCTTAAAAGGGAATCCCGTGTAAACCGGGAGCTGTCCCCGCAACTGTAAGTTTCTTGAGTGCATTTCAACTGCATGGCCACTGTTATACGGGAAGGCCGGAAATGCTGAGACGAGTCAGGAGACCTGCCCAAAGCTATCCTTATTTGCGCTTTACGGAGGATGAAGCCAACTGAGCGACAGACTATCATTCATTTTACATGTGTTAATTAATTGGGCATTTTTATCAGATGCTTTTGCCTGAGGGTTTTGCCCTTTGCCTTTGCGTGGCTTCTGCTGTCGCAGGAAATTGTATTGGGCCAGACTGACTCAACCAGAATGCTGGACGAAGTGTTGGTGAAAACCTTCGCTCCAACCCGGTTTATGGCAGGGCTAAAGATTCAGCGTATTGATTCCGCCACAATTGAGCAGGCAAAATTTCAGACCCTGGCCGAATTTCTAAACTTTCAGGCACCGGTTAATTTCCGGCCCTATGGAAACGGGCAACTGACAAGTATAGGATTACGAGGTACTTCAAGCAATCATACGGCTGTAGTCTGGAATGGCATCAATATCAACTCACCAAGTACAGGGCAGAGCGATTTCTCCACTCTGCCTGCTGCAGGTTTCGACCTCCTGGCTATTCAATACGGGTCATCGTCATGTGTGGTGGGGTCAGATGCTGTTGGAGGCAGTATACTGCTAGATTCAAAGCCTGTATGGGAAAACAAAATGCAACTAAGTTTTGGACAGAGGCTGGCTAGTTTCGATAACCGGCAGACACAGCTGAGTGCCAGAATTTCTGACAAACGCATTTCTTCCAAAACCGTATTTTATCAGGGGGTATTGAACAACAATTACCCTTATACCGAGCGGAACTATTATCCGGTTGAGCGTTCAACCACTTCTTCAAGAGGCTTTATTCAGGATTTGTTTTATCTCACCAAAAAGCAAAACCAGCTTTCGCTGAACATCTGGGTTTCTGATAATAATGTCGAAATATCACCGCAGTCAATCCATACAAGAGAGGTTTTGCAAACCCAGGCTGTCAGGATTCTGAATACCTACCAATTTAAAAAACTGACTGTAAGAGGAGGTTATGTGCAGGATATTACCAATTATGGTAAAGGTAATTTTGTTAAACCCAGCCGGACAGCCATTGACCGGTTTTTGATTCGTGCCGAACATGAATGGCAGATTTCAAAGTTGACAGCTCATATTGGCTCAGAAGCAGCGCATGTAATAGCCCATGTAGACGAATATGAAAAAAACACCATTGCAGAGAACAGATTAGACGTTTTTGCCTGGCTGAGGTACCAGGTTTCAAAAAGATTACTTGCCTCTCTTAATGTGCGTCAGGCCTTTGTAAAAGGCTTTGAGCCACCCTTAGCCCCTGCTTTGGGGTTTGAATATCAGCTTACTGAATCCACCAAATTAACGGGCAATGTTTCACGCAGCTACCGGGTGCCTACCATGAACGAACGCTATTGGTCTGAATTAGGCAACCCGGAGCTGAAGCCCGAAGACGGATTTAATAAAGAGATGGGTATTAGCTGGAATAAGCAGCACCATACTTTCAGTTTTAGCTCGTCGATGAATCTGTATCATAATCTGATTGACAACTGGGCCTACTGGAATCCGGATTTGAATTACAAGGTACAGAATCTGCAACAGGTATTGGCCAAAGGTCTGGAGCTTACACACAAAACGCAATATCAGCGCGAGCAACTAGCGATTGGGTTTCATGCCCAATATGCTTACACGCATTCTTCGCAGCAGAAAGCTTATAATGTTTTCTCTGACGATGTAATAGGTAAGCAGTTGATTTACATACCGAAGCACAATTTTACCGCCAATTTATATTACCAGACAAACGGGAAAACCGGGTGGCTGAAAAAACACGGAACGCCGTTCCGTGCAACGCTTCAATGGCAAGCCAATAGCCGCCGGTATTACACTTTCGACAACTCTAAATGGCTCGATGGCCAGCATTTGGTAAACCTGATACTTGAAAGTGGCCTGAAATGGAAGCATGCAGATGGTCGATTGTTTTTTCAGATTAACAACCTGTTTGATGAGCTCTACCTTAACTCAAAACGCAATGCCATGCCCGGCAGAAATTATGCAATCAACTTTGTTTTTAACATAAATAAGTAATCCAGATGAACTACAAAAAATTATTGTTACTTGGTTTTGTTTCTATTGCTTTATTCTCTTGCGAAACCAAGGATGCAGAACCCGCACAACCATACGACACAGGTGTGATAGTGATTAACGCCGGCAACTTTTTTGATAACAACGGCACACTATCTTTTCTGAAACGAGATTCTACAAAAGCTACCCTTGATGTTTTTCAAAAAGAAAATAAACGCTCAATTGTAGGGGGTATTACAGAATACGCAGAAATAGACGGTAAAGGAATTATATTAGTAGATAACTCTACTGACGGCCAAGACGCCATTGAAATTGTAAATGCCCGTACCTTTAAGTCGGTGGCGTCAATAAAAGAAGTTGAAAACCCACGCAGCGCTATCAAAGTTGCTTCTAATAAAGCTTATGTAGTTTGTTGGGACGTGCTGAATGCCGATTATTCATACAAACCAGGGTATGTTCTGGTAATTGATTTGAACACCAATAAAGTAACTAAAAAAATTGCTGTTCAAAATGGCGCCGAAGGAATTGTGGTTGCAGGTAATGAAGCCTTTATTGGTAATGACCCTTACTCAGGCAAGAGCGAGATTACCGTAATTGATATTGCCAAAGATGAGGTGTCTGGTAAAATTTCGATGAAAGGCGGTACCACCAATCTTGTAGTTGATGCCAACAACAAGATTTGGTGTTCGGTTGGGAAAGAGGTTTTCCGTATTAATCCATCTTCCAAATCAATCGAAGCCACTTTCAGTACCGAAAAAACAACAGGTAAAGTACCCGGAAAATTGATTTTAAGTGCCGACAAAAGAACTATCTATTTTGATTATTCGAATTGGAGTGAAGGCGGAGAAGTATATAGCTTTAATATAAGCGATGCGGCAATATCAACCGCCAAGCCCTTAATCAGGCGTACATTGTCTGGCCTGGGATTTGATACTAATGCAAATATCATCTATGCTGGTGTTACGCCGTCCTACAAGCAGGCAGGTTATGTTTTCAGGTATAAAGTAACCGGAGAACTGATTGATTCTGTAAAAGTAGAAATTGCACCCAGTAAGTTTTTCTTCAAATAAGATGTTGGCCTGTTGCGCAATACCGTAAACCGGGTATGACAAAAGCCACCATAAACCTATAAAAAAATGCACAGAATTGCCGATGTTTTGGGCTTTCTGTGCATTCTTCGTTTCTAAATGCTATCTTTACATTTTTACCAATCAAAATTATTAATTAAAACTTGCAATTTAGCGAATTTAACCTAAATGAAGACCTGTTGTCTGGCGTAAACGCCATGAATTTCGTACAGGCTTCTCCTATTCAGGAGCAAACCATTCCTATTATTCTTTCAGGAAAAGACCTTCTTGCTTCTGCGCAAACCGGCACAGGCAAAACCGCTGCCTTTCTTATTCCTTTGCTAGACCACGTTGTGCGAAACCAAAGTAACCAGACCTCGGTGCTGGTGCTTGTACCTACGCGTGAGCTGGCTAAACAAATAGATGAACAAATAGAAGGATTCAGTTATTTTATTAATGCCACCAGCATTGCCATTTATGGCGGCGGAGTAGGGGAAGAGTGGAATCAGCAGCGAAAAGCCCTTGTACATGGTGCCGATATTATTATTGCAACGCCCGGGCGTTTGATGGCGCACATGAAAGCAACAGACCTGAAGTTTGACCACATTAAATGTCTGGTACTTGATGAGGCCGATAAGATGCTGGATATGGGTTTTTCAGACGACATTATGTATATTCTGAAGCACCTGCCGGTGCAAAGACAGAATCTGATGTTTTCGGCAACTATGCCTAAAAAAATAAGAGATTTTGCCAACAGAATACTGAAAGACCCCGCAGAAGTGCGGCTGGCCACATCAAAGCCTGCAGTAGGTATAGACCAGCAGTTTTATATGGCCACCGATACCCAGAAAATACCTTTGCTGGCACATTTGCTAAAAAATGACAATGTGCAGTCGGTCATTGTGTTTTCGTCGCAGAAAATGATGATTGAAAAAATCATCAGGGCTTTAACAAAACTAAACCTGGATGCCCGGGGGATATCATCCGATAATTCGCAGCAGGAACGCGAAAATGTATTGCGAGACTTCAAAAACAAGCAATTTAAGATTCTGGTAGCTACCGATGTGCTTTCAAGAGGGATAGACATCAATAATCTGAGTCATGTAGTAAATTTTGATGTGCCGCGCGATGCCGAAGACTATATCCATCGTATCGGGCGTACAGCCAGAGCAGAAACCACCGGTACCGCTATTACATTTATTAATGAAAGAGATCAATACCGTATTGTAAATATTGAAAAGTTATTGGAGCGCGAAGTTGAAAAGCAAAGCATTACCGAAAGCCTGGGTCTGGGTGTTGCCCCTGAGTATAAAGGGCAGAACAGAAATGCAAGAATCCCAAAACCTGACGGCCAGACGGGTAAACCGAAAAAGAAATTTTTTCGTCGTACTAACAAGCCGGCAGGTAACTGAAGCATCATAAATAGCCATGTAGACCCACTATGTGGCTATGTATGCTGTCGTTAAATTTACAGCGTAAAAGAAGTCTGATACCTCAATTAAACTTCTTAATAGGTTCTGTATTTTGTAAAACGTAGTTCAGCTCTTCTACGTTGTCTATGTTTAGTTTTAATATGCCTTTTACGGTCCATATCTCGTCGGTAGCAAAGCGGCGTGGTTGTTTGAGTTTCAGTTGGATGATTGATTCAGGCCCCGAGCCTCCGCAGAAAAAACAGGCAGCCATAGGATTGGCCGAAAGCACAAATACGTTTTCAGCCGGGTCAACCGGTATCATATATCCTCTTATTTGTATCACTTTTCCTTCCAGCGCTTTTACACGCTCGCCAAATTCAGGGTAAAGAAAGAACATATTCTCCTGTTTGTTAAATTTCTTCTTAAAGCGCACATCCTGCAGGTCTTTCCATGTAATGTGCTGGATTTCAGCCTGCACTTTAAAGCCTGTATTGATGAAGCCTGCCAATAAAATGAGTATTAGCCCTACCGAAAAAAATGAACTGAATTTTTTCATAGTAAAATTGTTTATGCAATAATGTTGCAAATATAGTAATGGAGATTTATTTTTGCATCATTGTTGCAAGTATTTCATCTATTAAAGTTCGGGTATTTCTACATATACTAATCTGCCTGTCATTAAATTATCGCATTATGACAAAAGTATTGTTAGGATTCCAACTGGTTACCGCTTCTTTCGTTCACCTGATTTGCTGTGGTTTACCATTGCTGCTGAGTATCAGTGGTGGTTTAAGCATTTTTATTGCCCTGCAGGCCTACGCACCTCTTTTGCTGTGTTGCCAGTTAATTATTTTCGGGGTTACTTTTTATCAGGTGTACAAACCTGCCGGCAAGGCTTCAAAATTGCAGCGCACCGGATTCTGGTTTATTTCTCTGGTTTCAATTGTTTTCTATTTTTATCCGCCGGTTCATTGGTTCAAGTCAGAAGAAGCCCGGTTAAAAGAGGCACAGATACAACGTTTTTTCAAGCATAAAACACAATAATGAAATGAATAAAATTCTTTTGTTTTTCGCCGGAATTGCAGTAATGGGGTGTTCGTCAAAAAATCCGAAAGACAACCCCGTATTGGTAGAGGCCAATGAGGTGCACATACAGGCAGAGGCTATTCAGGAGCAAATTGAGCCTGAAATAGAAAAGGTCGACAGCCTTAGTAACCTTTTACTTGCAAAAAAAACTTTAAAAGCTGATTCGTTAGCCAGAGAATTGACAACGTTGAAGGCTGACTTTAATACTTGGGAGAAGAACTTCTTTGCGGTGCCGGGTTTTGAACATACACATGGAAGTGGCCATGAGCATGAACACCATCACCAGAATTCTGTTCCTGATTTACCTGCCGAAAAAATGCTGGAGGTGCAAAAGGAAATTAAACAAAACATTGGGCAGATTAAAACACGCCTGGAAAGTATTTCAGTAGCAGTTAAGCAACTCTAAGATAACAAAGCATTACTTATCAATTCAGTTTGGGTTCTACCCAGAGCGCTACTAAACCCACCAAAATAATTAAATACCATGCCCATTCTGGCAAAGTGGTGGTAAGTGACTGTAAAGATGCTTTACCACCATTATATGTACTTTTTTGCTGATGCGCCTGTAAGGCTTCTTGTATTTGTGTGGCTTGCTTAAGCCCTCCTGTGTTTTCTTCCACATAAAGCGATAAGGAATCCTGAAATGATTGCCAGCCCTGTTTCCTGAAAACATAGCTTCCTGAATAGGTAAGCGGATTGACTGGCGATTGGGATAAAATAGTTGTATCTGTGTCTATCCTGATTTTTGAAGAAACGACAGTAGGATTATTAATAACTATAGATGTTTGCGTATCGGTAAAAACAGGAGCATCAATCAGAATATTGTCGGAAATAGCTGGAGCCAGTTGTTGAAATACCGACGACCAAATACGGGCATAGCCGAGGGTATCGCCACTTAGTTTCAACTGGAAAGTCTCATTCAGAAAACTCAAACCAACTGACCCAGCTTTCTTCTGAATAGCTATGGGGTATTTACTGATTAATTTCTGGTTAACGGCCGGCTCAGGTACATAAGGCAGTGCTGTAAGATTATCCGCGACGGTTATTGTTTGGTCGTTTGATATTTTTTTTACTCGCCAATTCATACCCAAAGCCTGATTCAGCATTTTAGCGTCTTCTTCTGGTTTAGTGCAGTTAATAAATAAGACACTTTTGCCTTCGGCAACTGCTTTTTTTACCAGGGTATGCGCCGCATTGGCAGGGTCTGTTATGATAATATCAGTGTCGAACGATTTAGTATCGCCGGGTTTATTGATAGTAACTTTGCTTTGGGCGTCTCTGGCAATGGTAGTAATAATCTCAACCTGATAATTGTTTCTGCCCAGCCACTCTGATAGATTTTTGCTTTCAAAATCAGGATTGCCTAATATGAAAAGTACTTTACGTGGTTGTGGAGCATGCGCAAAAAAATGAATGTGCTCAAGCGGCGCCTCATCTAGTGTTAATAATGCCTC
Organism: Emticicia sp. TH156; assembly: GCF_002855535.1. Classification (NCBI taxonomy): domain Bacteria; kingdom Pseudomonadati; phylum Bacteroidota; class Cytophagia; order Cytophagales; family Leadbetterellaceae; genus Emticicia; species Emticicia sp. TH156. The sequence goes on along the minus strand of NZ_PKRS01000002.1, from coordinate 319,314 downwards.
TGTACGACCAATGGTAAAAACCGGAAAACTGAAATGAAAGGTATTATGGCCTTTTTGCAATACGAGGCTATCTAACGTTTGATGACCATATTTAATGGCGAGTGTCTGAGGTTTACTAACGGTTAATTTACCGCTCAGCTCTTGCATGTCTCCCTTTTTTACAATGCTTTTATATCTTAATCTCTCTAGGTGTCCTTCGTCAAAATAGGGTATCCAGTTCAGGTTACTGTTACTCAACCAGCTTAGGGTTTTAGGGCTGAAATTCTGCCCTAAGAGATATACATTGCCGGGGCTGTCAACAAATTGCGGATTACTACTGATTAAGCGGTTAAAATCCTGCTCATTGAAAGAATCTGCGATTTGAAGGCTGTCTTTTATTTTCTGAACATAAGCCTTGGGTATTTTGGCGGCAACCAGTAAAATTTTGTTGCCATTGGTTGTATGCTTTATGCCCGGCTGAAAAACAAAAAGAAAAACTGCCAGCCAAACGAACAGATTCAGCCCCAGGCGTATCCGTATGCGTTTTTTAGGCAGAGCTTTTGACCGCCACAACAACCATAATTGGATAATCAATAAGAACACCAGGCCTACATAAAGTATCCACTTTGACTGGAAGACTGATAATATGAGTAAGTTAAATGCCATGTATTAGTATTTGTCTGACAGGTAGCATCACCGGATATTTTTCCAGAATGCCTTCTCTAGTTTTTTTTCTGCCGTATAAGATTTGTTCGATATGCCTTTTGGCTGAGCAACACCGGTTAGCTGATATAGTTTGGTCTTCAGCTCAGCTTTTTCGTCAACCGTTAAATCCTTATCGTTTATTAAATGCTGAAGCTGGTTTAAAACAGACCAGTTGCTCAGCTTGCTATTCATTACCTTACCACTCAGGTACGTGCCTAACAGCAATAAGTTTTGTTTTTGATACCCGTTTAGTTTCTGGCCTTCTTTTTTTGTATCTATAATACCCAGCACCTGCGCTACCAGGAGTTCTAACTTTTGTTGAGAAAAATTCTTTTCGTAGCTGAATGCATCGTTGAATTTGGTTAACTCGCCTGTCATGCGCTTTTCTTTTTCTTTGATGGGCGGTGGGTCAAAGCTGGTTTTCTTTACAAATGTACGCGCCTTTTGCTGTGCCGATTTAAGAAATTCGAGTGCCTTTTTTTCAAATGGCAAGGCTTTCTCAGGCTCATAAAGACGCAGGTGTAATTCTGACAGCCACATTTGCTCGAGCGACATTTTTAACAAACTACGGGTAGATTGTTCGTAGAAAGTATTGGCTTCGCCATCATCATGCGAGTGCACGTAGTCTTTCAGAATAGCTGCCAGCGGGTCTTCGTTGTCCTGATTACTTTTGGGTTCAGTGCCGTGGTCATGGCTATGTCCATTAGCCTGGTGCTTTTCACCATCTTCATGGTCGTGCTCGCCTTCATCATGTGCATGCGTAAAACCTTTCAGCAGGTCGCCACCCATAGCCGATCCGCTGATAGCGTCTGACGGAATAGGGTCGCCGCCACCAATAGAGTTTTCAAACTCTTCACCCAGATACTGTCCATAACGCAGGCGTAGTGCTTTTTGGTCAAAACCTATTTCATTAGATGTACTCTTAAAATCTTTCAGGCTGATTCTATTTCTTTTGGCGATGAGTTTTTCAGTATCAATAATAATCTGGCGCTGGCTTCTGAAATACTCAGGAAGTATATTCATGGCCATGGTAGCCATCTCGGCCTCCTCTGTTTTGGATGTATCTTTATAAACAATAAAGTAGGTGTCAGACTTGGTATAGTTAGGTTCCGGCTGTTTATTGTCAATGGCGGCCCAGTAATAATAAAGCTCATCGCCGGGGGCAAAGTTTAGCGCCTTTAAATCAATGGTCTTGTTGATGAAAGCCTCCTTGAAATGCGCCTGATTTATAGGTAATTTAATTTCTCTGAATTTTACATTCTCTCCTGACCCCCTGGCTACTGTAGCAATGATGAATGCTTGTGTTACCTGAAAATCATCTGATATTTTTGCTGAAATCTGAACGGTTTTCGGGTCTTTCAGGAAATGGAATTTATATAGTTCTTTAGATGCCGGGTCAATTCTGGGTGCCAGGTCTGGTATGGCTTCCAACCGGTAATAGTCAGACTGAAATATGAGGGAGTCTTTCCAATAGGCTTTTATGGCATATAAACCAGAGCCTTGCAGCATGTCGGTATATTCAAAAACTTCTCCTGTTTTCCTGAAAGAGAGTTCTTCGCCTCTGTTATTGCTCAGTTTCACAGCCAAATTATTGGTATGATTAAACGCTACTAGCCATTTAAGCATAGAACCGCTGATGGCAGAGGCGTTTAAATCGTCATTTGTTTTGGTTGGTAATTGGGTATAGGCAGGTGGTGTAATGGTTAATTGTGCTGAACTGAACACTGGTGGTTTAGCCATTTCCTGCGGCGATGCTTTGGTGTGGGTCTCAGTGCCAAAGGTTTCTTTGCTTTGATGCTGTTTTACAAGCGGATACCCTAAATAAATAAGCATAGAAACGATTGCAATGGCAATCGGAACCCATATTTTTGAATTAATTGCTGTTGGTGTTCTGTGTCCTTGCAATTTTAAGGCTAATCTTTCCAATTGCAATTGCTCAGCTATGTTGGGTTGCGACACATTGAGTAACTGAAGGCTATACTCGGTATCTCCGACCGTTTTATGGATTAACCTTACCGCTTCATTTTGTTTATCTTTAAACAATTGAGTCTGGTAGGCACTAACACCAAAGGCAAGCAGGCTGCATATTAGCGATACTGACAAAGAACCGCTAAAAACTGATACCAATAAAAAGGCGGAAACTGCCACCAGCAGACATGTAAAGAATGCCACCGCATATAACTGAAAGCGCACACCCGATATAATATGTTTGACCTGATTCATGCGTTTTTAGTGATGGCTATATAACGTTCAATGCTTAGAATAATGATGAAAGCAAAAAGTAAGATTCTTGCAAGTTCATTTTCCTGATGAGATTTAACAGCACCGGATTTAGTAAATATACTTTGCAATTGTTGATTACTTAAAACCGTAGGTACAGGGTTTAAATCATAGTGTTTTATCAGCGTCTCTGCCAACCACTCAGGAAACTCACCATTAAAAATGGCCGCAGAAGTTTGTGGATTGAGGCCGTACGGAATCTGAATAGTATTCTTCTGGTATCTTAACTGGTTGGCCGGAATATTATCTGTGTTAGAAATGATGTTCAAAGTTGATTCAGAATCATATTCTGATTTTGAGCTTAAGGGTTTATCGCTGAATACCCAGTTGTATTTTTTGTGCTTGTTAATCTCTGTATCTGCTGTCAGTGTAATTTTATACACTTCTTCCAATGCTTTTAATGAAGCTAAAATGGTTTGTTTTTCTGCATTATTCTGATTGAGAATCAAAACCTCGATTGGTGCATTATTGGCCGGGCTGCCTGTATAAGTATTGTTGTTGGGTGATTCTGATTGCAGTGCCAATTGATTGGCAGCATTTACGAATAGCTTTTTGTTACCAAAAGCTAAATAGGGCTTCAGGTTATTTTTGGATGTATCAACTATGGTAAGCAGATTGAAAGCGGATGGTACAAAAATTTTAGGTACCTGTGCCAGATTCTGACTATTAATCAAATAAAGCGCTATATCTTCTTTATCGATGGTTTGCGCCAATTTGTTAAGGCATGATTGCAAAAATAGCGGGTTAAAGTTGTCGGTTTGCGGTACATGGCCCAGGTCTTCCGCCAAGGTTAAAACGGGTTGAATCCAATAGATTTTTTCGCCTTTTTTAAGCGCATCCTGCAATTCAAACTTATAGTTATCAATTATCAGTTTGTTTGGTTGAACCAGATGTATTTTTTGAGACGATGATGGCGCATCAGACCAGTCGAAAACAGGCTTGCTTAATAAAAAGCAAAGTAGCAATAGAAGCAGGCACCTAAGCAGTAGCAATAGAATATTATCCAGCCGGAGGCCTCTCGACTGTTGTAGATTTTTTTCCAGAAGCCATTGAGTGGCCGCCCATGCTAAAACTTTACCTTTTTTCTGATGCCAGAAATGGATAATAATGGGTATGGCAATGGCCAAACCACCCCAAAGCATCAGAGGATTTAACAATTCCATACTTAAAATTTTCTTTTCTTTAATGACTCGGCAATGACTCTTGCGATGGGTTCATTAAGTGTAACTCTGATTAAACTAACGTTTGGAATCTGTAAAGCATTTTCCAGATTTTCCAGATAAGCCATCATACCAGCTTTAAATTCGGCCTTTACTGCTTCGGCCTGTAATTCTATTTCCTTTTGCGTTTCTAAATCTCTGAATCGATAAAATCCATTCAGATTGAAGTTGATTTCGTCTTCTCCCAAAACCTGAAATATTACAATATCGCGCCTGGGGTTGGCAATATTCCTGATTAGCTGTATCCATTCGTTATCTGCCTGTAAGAAATCAGAGGCTATGAAAATCAGCTCTTTTTGCTTTTGTTGAAACTCAGGGAACTTCGGATTGCTGTTTTTCCATGGCCCGCTCGCTTCTGCCTTTTCAAGCGTGTATAAAATTCTTTGGAACGATTGTTTGCCTGAAGGTACTAATGTTTGTAAGTCGCCGTTTTGAAGTGTATACAAACTCATCTTGTCGCTTTGTCGATACCCCAAATAGGCCAGTGATGCCAAAAGGATTTTACAATAATGTAATCGACTCACCGATTTTTCCAGATAATTCATGGAACCCGATAAATCAAGTACAAACCGGATATTCAGGTTACTTTCCGTGGCCGATTCCCTCACCAGGTGCTTTTGGGTACGGGCAAAGAGTTTCCAGTCTATTCTTTTCGGGTCGTCGCCCGGTTCGTAGTGTCTGTATTGTTCAAACTCTGTACCGATACCTGAACGTTTGCTACCGTGGATACCCAGCATTACTTCTTCACTAACCAAGCGGCCAGCCAGTTGCAGATTATTTAATTTAATGAGTTCGGTAGTGAGCATCAGGTTTATTTTTTCAACAACTCCCCAATTACGTTGTCAGTAGTTATATTTTCAGCTTCGGCGCGGAAATTCAGCGCAATTCTATGACGAAGCACCGGATACGCCAGTGTCTCAATATCTTCCGGAACGACCGAGAAGCGCTCGTTTAATACCGCTCTTGCTTTTGAGCATAAAATGAGCGCCTGACCTGCGCGGGGGCCTGCGCCCCAGTCGCACCATTGTTTTACAAATTGAGAATTACTATTGGCCGGGCGGGTATTTCTTACCAATTGGTTTACTTTTACAATCAATTCATCAGTGATATGTACCTGTCTGGTTAGTTTTTGCAAATCTATTATCTCGTTATCTGTCAGTACGGTCTGCAAAGTTTGTTTGCTGCTGCCTGTTGTACTTTTCAGTACGTTGAGTTCTTCCTGTTCAGACGGGTACCCCAGTTTAATATAAAGCAGGAAACGGTCAAGCTGCGCTTCAGGCAGGGGATAAGTACCGGCCTGTTCAATAGGGTTCTGTGTAGCAATAATCAGAAAGGGCAGGGGCAGGTCATAATTGGTGCCGGCGTATGTAACTTTATATTCCTGCATTGCTTCCAGCAGAGCTGCCTGAGTTTTGGGCGGTGTACGGTTAATCTCGTCTGCTAAAACAATATTGGCAAAGATGGGCCCGCGGTTAAATTTGAAAAACTTCTTACCTGTTTCATGGTCTTCTTCCAATATCTCGGTACCAATAATATCGCCCGGCATTAGATCCGGGGTAAATTGCACTCTTTTGAATTTCATGTCAAGCGCTTCTGACATGGTTTTTACCATCAGTGTTTTGGCAAGCCCGGGCACACCCTCCAGCAAACAATGGCCACCCGCCAGTAAACTAATCAATATTTCATTGATGGCCTCTTCCTGGCCGACAATAACTTTACCGATCTCTTTTTTTAAGTGTGGTAGTTTAGATACCAGCGTTTTATAGTGATTAAGATTCTGTGTTTCCAATGTTTAAACTGTTAATGCGTAATTGATGATATTTACCCCAAACTTGGTGTTGTCTTCTGCCAGCCAGCGTTTATTTCTGAAGTCGTAGTCCCATTCGCAGCCATAATCTTTATTGCTGTAAAGCAGGCCGATTCTTCCATTAATTTGTATGGCTTTCAGGTAGTCGTGTACCAGGTCATCGCCCCAGCCGTTCAGCTCGAAACTAGTTGTAGGCGGGCCATCAAAATGAAAAAATGAATGGTAAATGGGATGAGTGTTGGGTATTTTCTGAAGTGCTTTGGCTCCAAAAGTGCGAGCCATTTCCTGCTCAAATGATTTGGCAAACAATCCGTCGATATCATGGTTACAGTCGTCGACGAAGACAAATCCACCGTTTTCGACATATTTTCTGAAATGTTCTCTCTCCTGACTTGAAAACTCTACCAGCTTATGGCCACTTAAATAACAGAACGGGCTTCTGAATATTTCGTTACTGCTCAATAACACTACTTTCTCTTTTTCATCAACGGGTATGGTAGTGTATTCTACCAGCGAATTTAGGATATTGGAAGGCATGCGCTGATCTGTATCCCAATCCCCCGAAGTGTATTGAATCCGAGTGAAAACGAAAGGTTTCAAATGTTGTGAAGTGTTAATTTTCAGTAATTAATTCTTGGTAATTTGTCTTAAGATCGGGGTGTCTAAAAAGCCAAGTGCTGCCAAATAATCTTTGCCGCAGAATATTTGCCTGAAAATACTTTTTAGACATCCCTATCTCGGTTTTTTCCCATAGCCACGGACTATCAGTCCGTGGTACTTTCAACGGACTACCAGTCCGTTATACGGCATCAGAAAGTGAAGAGAACGTAAATTCTCTGATTTTCATGGGTGGTACAATGTAATTCTGGTTTGATTCGGTACTCACCACGCGTTCTGGCTTGCCCAGCGTTTCAAGGTTATTAAGCATGATAATCGGACTCTCATTAAAACGGAAGTTTTTAATCGGATGTTTAATTTTGCCATCTTCAATGTAGAAAGTTCCGTCGCGCGTAAGACCTGTTTGTAATAAAGTCTGAGGGTCAACAGAGCGGATATACCAAAGTTTAGTAACTAATATTCCTCTTTTGGTGCTTTTTATCATTTCATCAAGGGTTGCTGTGCCGCCTTCCATAATCATGTTGTTTGGATAAGGCACCGGCTGTACGCCCTTTTGTTTGGCCCAGAATCTTGAATAAGCCAGATTTTTTACAACCCCTTTCTGAACCCAGAACAATTTCTTCTGTGGCTGCCCGTCGCCCGACCAGGCTGCTGCCGGTAGTTCAGGGTTTTGTGGGTCTGAATAAAAAGTAACGCGTTCATCTACAATTTTTTCGCCGAGTTTGGTTTTGCCACCCGGTTTGCTCATGGAAGACCGCCCTTCGTCGGCACTACGGGCGTCCATATCAAAAAAGAGGTTTTCTAAAAGCACAACAGCGGCAGTAGGCTCTAAAATAACAGTATATTTGCCCGGCTCCAGCGCTTTGGCGCCAACAGAGCCTACCGATTTCTGAATAGCAATTTTAGTGGCTGCGGCTGTATCCAGTTTATTAATATCGTTATAGCCTCTGGCTACGTAGCCAGAACCGGTGCCATCCTGCGTGCGGACGGTTAACGAAAAGTTAACGTTTGAGTCCAGATAATAAGCAAACAAACCTTTCGAGTTCATCATGGCATTATAACCGTGGCGATCTTCAAGGAAACCGGCCGCCACCAGATTTTGCGCTCTTGATAATTGAAGGCTCTTATCTACTGCCTCTGCACGTGTGGCAGGGGTAATTTTTGCGGTAGAGTCATAATGTCCGCTTGATTTAAGATATTGCTGTGGCTCTAAAATGCCTACGTATTCCGGGTTTTCGGGGGCTAATCTGGCTAATTCTTCAGAGCGACGTACCACTTTTTCAATTGAGGCATCATCCAGCTCATCAATGGTGGCAACACCAACTTTTTTACCAAAGGCAGATTGCACCTGCAGGTTTTTATTAATTAAAGAGCCACTGGTAGATACCTCGTTACGGGCATAGCGGATATTTCCACGTATTTCGCCAAGCAGATTTACTTCACATTCATCTGCTTTTGAATAACTCAAAACCTTTTTCAGCAAGGCTTTAGCTTCTTCTTCGGTTAATATAACAGACATTTGATTTCAGATTTTAAATGGTTTGATTTTAGGGATTGGACAAGGAAAATGGTTAAGAACAAGGAATCTGAAAAAGTATTTTTTTCGACCCTTTCTCCATTTTTCGTTCTCCACTCTCTTGTGTAAATTAGATTTTACGTGCTGTATTAATGACGTTAACCCCATTAAAACGAGCAGTTGAACTACCATGAGATACCGCGCTTGACTGCGAAGGTTGCCCTTTGCCGTCGAAGAACGAACCTCCCAAACGATAATCTTTTTCGTCGCAAATCTTCACACATGAGTTCCAGAACTCCTGTGTGTTTGATTGATAGGCTACGTCTTTCAACATACCTTCAATCTTTCCATCTTTAATTTCATAAAACAATTGTCCGCCGAACTGGAAGTTGTAGCGTTGCTGGTCTATTGAGAAAGACCCGTCACCAATAATATATATGCCTTTCTTTACGTCTTTTATCATTTCCTCAACAGATAGCGGAGCCTTACCCGGTGCCAAAGATACATTGGCCATGCGTTGGAACTGCACCGAAGACCAGCTATCTGCATAGCAACAACCATGCGATTCTTTTTCGCCAATAATATGTGCCTGGTCTCTGATGGCCTGATAATTTACCAGAATACCGTCTTTCACTAAATCCCAGCGTTTGGTTTGTACACCTTCATCGTCCCAACCGACTGCTCCTAATGACCCGACCTGCGTTTTATCTGCAAAAAGATTCACTTCTTTACTACCGTAGTTGAAATTTTTGCTTTGCCATTTATCCAGCGTAGCAAATGAGGTTCCGGCGAAATTGGCTTCATAACCCAGGACGCGGTCAAGCTCTAAAGGGTGGCCTACCGACTCATGGATAGTTAGCCACAAGTGTGAAGGGTCAAGAACCAGGTCATACTTGCCTGCCTCAACCGATTTCGCGGTTAGTTTTTCTTTGGCTTGTCTGGCAGCGGCGGTTACGTCTTCCAGCATATCATAGCCTTTATTATAGCGGGTGGTTACACCTATTACTTTATCTGACGGATTAGCCTGTAAATACTCATAGCCCATACCCATTGGGGCGCTTAATGCCTGGCGGGTTTCAAACTTGCCTGTTTTGGGGTCAATGGCTGTAACCGCAGCAATGGGCCATATACGGTGGATGTCCTGGTCTATATATGAGCCATCAGATGAAGCAAAGTATTTTTGCTCATTAACCATAAATAGCACCGAGTTAACGTAATTGGCGCCGTTTTTAAGGGCTGCATCGTTTACACTCAGCAATAAATCTACTTTTTCTTTAATAGGTACTTCAAACGAATTCTTTTTGATAGGTGCTTTCCAGTTAACCTCGCCATAGCCTTTTTGAGGTGCCAGTTGTACCGGCTCTTTCATTAGCCGGGCATTGGCTTTGGCAATGGCCACGGCTTCTTCTGCGGCTCTGGCTGTATCTGCTTCGCTTTTAGCGTCAACTACGGCGGCGAATCCCCAGCAACCATCGGCAATTACTCGCACACCAACCCCATAAGACTCGGTGTTGACAATGTTCTGCACTTTGTCTTCGCGCGTGACAACAAACTGATTGAGGTACCGGCCAATGCGGATGTCGGTGTAGGTAGCACCTTTTGCTTTGGCAGCATTAAGGGCGGCATCAGCTAAACGTTTTTTTACGGCTACATCTATGCCGCCGTCCAGCAGGGCTTCTTGCGAAACAGTATTGCCCACAAGCGGAATATTGGGTAGCATCATAGCTCCGAAGCCCATTCCGGATAATTGGATAAAGTCTCTTCTTTTCAAAGCTTTTTCAGTTTTTAATTTGTGAGTGATAGAATATTTGTTCAGGACTATAAAAGTAAGAATTAAAATGATTTCATGGATATCCGATTCGTGGGGATTTTGATAAACGGGCTAATAAATGGCTTAGCGGATAGTTAAAAATTGTTAATTGTAGCATTAAACCGCGCGTTAAGCTACCTGCTTGGGTAGCTTGTTACTGGATGGTGAACCCTGCGCATAAATAAACCAGAGCCCCTCCCCGAAAAAGGAGAGGGGCATGGCAGGGTAAAATTTTATACCGCGTCTGAAAGAGACGAAAAGGTAAAATCACGGATTTTTAATGGAGGAATCAGGTTTCCGCTTATTCGTACCGGCGCACCCATGGCTTCAAGGTTGTTTAGCATGATAACCGGGCTTTCGTTGAAACGGAAGTTTTTTACTGGGAATTTGATTTTTCCATTCTCGATATAGAAAGTTCCGTCACGCGTAAGCCCAGTGTACAATAATGTTTGAGGGTCAACGGCTCGTATATACCACAAACGCGTTACCAGAATCCCCTTTTCAGTGCCTTTAATTAAATCGGCTAAAGACTGTGTTCCGCCGGCCATAATAAATCCTGATGGTGGAGGCACGGCTCTAACGCCTTTTTTATCAGCCCAGAATCTTGAATAGGTCAGGTTTTTCACCACTCCGTTATCAATCCAGGTTACTTTTTCCTGAGCCCGGCCGTCTCCGGCAAAGCCTGACGTAGGTGCATCCGGATTCGTCGGGTCAGAATATATAGTTACTCTTTCATCAAAAAGTTTTTCGCCCAATCGCACCCCACCACCTTTTTTACTCAGAAAGCTTCTGCCTTCATCTGCACTGCGGGCATCAAAGCTGCGCATCATGTTTTGCAGTAAGTCTACTGCAGCTGCGGGCTCAAGAATAACCGTGTATTTACCCGGCTCTAATGCCTGTGCCGAAACTGAGGCAATGGCCTTTTGCATGGCTACTTCAGTAGCTGCTTTGGTATTCAGTTTCGATACGTCGTTATAATCTTTAATAGCATAGCCTGAACCAAGGCCATCGGCCGTACGTACTGTAATTGAGAAGTCTACCGAGGTTGATTTGTTATAAGCAAATAAACCCTTGCTGTTGCCTGTTGCAAAAAAGCCGGTGGTGTCTTCCAGATAACCGGCCGCTACGAGGTTTTTCCTGGTGCAGGGGTCAATGCTGTCGAAAGCCGCTTTCGCTCTGAACGCAGGGTCAATATTGGCCGTGCTTTGCACAAAAGTATTTGACTCCAGGTATTGTTGCGGCCCTAGCATAGGCATATACTCAGGGTTTTCAGGTGCCAGTTTGGCTATCTCTTCTGCCCTGCGAACCGTTTTTTCTAACGATTTATCGTCAAACTCATTGATAGTTGATGTTCCGCTACGTTTGCCATAAACTGCCGTGACAGCCAGCGATAAGTCGGTTGACTCGCCACTTGTAGAAACTGTATTGCGTGCGTAACGAATATTGCCCGTGCGACGCCCGGTAAGGGCCACACTCATTTCGTCAGCTTTTGAGAAGGCCAATACCTTGTCAATTATTTTCTTAGCTTCTTCTTTTGTTAATATAGCCATTGTTGATGTTCTTTTGTGTTTGGTTAACCAATTTTTCTGCCGGTGTTAATCACATTTACACCATTGAAACGGGTAGTAGAACTACCATGCGACACAGCGCTTACCTGCGATGGTTGCCCTTTGCCGTCAAAGAAAGAACCGAAAGTGCGGTAATCGTCCTTATCACATATCTGTGTGCATGAGTTCCAGAATTCCTGAGTATTTGACTGGTAGGCTACGTCGTCAAGCATTCCGGTTATTTCACCATTTTTGATTTCGTAGAAAAGTTGTCCGCCAAACTGGAAGTTGTAACGTTGCTGGTCAATAGAGTAAGAGCCGCGGCCAATGATGTAAATACCTTTCTCAACGCCCTTAATCATGTCCATTACGTTCAGCTTGCTTGTGCTCGGGCGAAGCGATACGTTTGGCATACGCTGGAACTGAACCGAATTCCAGTTGTCGGCATAACAACAGCCATGCGATTCTTTTTCGCCAAGTATATTCACCTGGTCTCTTATGGCCTGGTAATTTACCAGAATACCATCTTTAATCAGATCCCACTCTTTGCAAGGTACGCCTTCGTCGTCATATCCTACGGTTCCCAGTGTATAGGGTTGGGTTTTGTCGGCCACAATATTTACCAGTTTACTGCCGTAGTTAAAGTTTTTCGATTTCCACTTGTCCAGCGTCGCAAAGCTGGTGCCGGCATAGTTGGCTTCATAGCCTAAAACACGGTCAAGCTCTGTGGGGTGGCCTACCGACTCATGGATGGTCAGGCCCAGGTGGTTAGGGTCAAGTACCAAATCATATTTACCAGGTTGTACAGACCTCGCAGTCATTTTTTCTTTGGCCTGTTTGGCTGCGTTAATGGCGTCTTCAACCATATCGTAAGAATTACGGTAGCCAACTAATCCGTTTGGCCCGGGAATTTTCTCACTGGCCAAACCGTCCAGGTATTCATAGCCCATACCCATTGGTGAGCTGATGGCATCGCGGGTTTTGAATTTACCGGCTTGTCTGTCTACGGCAGTTACGGTAAAAGTAGGCCAGATGCGGTGTACATCCTGATCGATATATGAGCCGTCAGAAGAAGCGAAGTATTTTTGCTCGTTCACAAAAAACAGGTTAGAAGTTACAAAGCCTGCTCCGTTTTTCATGGCTTCGCTGTTAACTTTCATCAACAGGTCTATTTTTTCCTGAACCGGAATCTCAAAAGCGTTTTTCTTGATCGGGGTTTTCCAGGTTACCTCGCCCACACCTTTTTGTGGCGCCAGTATTACGGGCTCAGTTTGTATTTTGGCATTGGCTTTGGCAATGGCAACGGCGGTTTCGGCACATTTGGCAATGCCTGCGCTGCTGACGTCGCTTGTGGCGGCAAAACCCCAGGTACCATTGGCTATTACCCTGATGCCGACACCGTACGATTCGGCATTGACAATGTTCTGAACTTTATTTTCACGTGTAAAGAGGTACTGTTGCAGATACCGGCCTATACGCACATCGGTATAGGTGGCTCCTTTGGCTTTGGCGGCATTAAGTGCCACATCGGCCATTTTCTTTTTTGCGGCGGCGTCAGCCTTGGGCTCTAGTAATTGTTCAACAGGAACGATATTACCTAAAACAGGTATGGTTGAACCCACCATAGCCCCCAGACCCATACCGGACAATTGGATAAAATCCCGTCTTTTCATAATTGGGTGAGCGATTGAAGTTTGAAAGATGAAATACTGTAATGTAAAAATGAAAAAAAACTGCACACTAACCAATTTATCTCCTGAATTTTGCCCGTTATGGGTTAAATCCAGAGCCATTTGCATGGGCAGATTAAAATTTTCTTTGGGAAAATGATTTTTAAAAATAGATAAAAATACGCATAGTTTGGCTTATGCTCGACAAAAGATTGTTTTTTAGCGACTAACCGAAACGTATAATTACTATTTGGGAGGGTTTATGCTATAAAATTATTTTTGCAACATTGTTGCAAAAATGAAAATTAGTACCTACTTTTGTATTGTAAAACCAACAGGTAGGTTTTTATCAGTAGAGATACTGTTTATAGATGTTTTTATTGTGAAATCCGGAGGTTGCTGACCTCCGGATTTTTATTTTCGGTCAAATTAGTTGGCTTTAATCGCAATTTACTTCTTCATTAAACCCTGGCCCGACAAATCTTGTTCAGAATGGTTCAATTAAATACCAGCCTATTTCTTTCTTGTTTGGTACTGACGGGCTGGCCGCATTGCTAATCTTGCCTGGAAATGATTAAAATTTAATATTTTTTGGTTTACTTGCCATTAATATTTTTGTAACATGAATCTCCTTTTTGTATGTAGCCGAAACCAATGGAGAAGCCCCACGGCAGAGGCCATCTTTAAAAATTATGCCGGGCATAAGGCAAAATCCGCCGGTACTGAGCCATCTGCCCGAATCAAAATCAATGAAAAACTTTTACTTTGGGCAGATATAATTTTTGTGATGGAGAAAAAACACTGCATCAGGATTCAGGAAAAGTTTCCGTACATAGTTCATGACAAACCTATGATAGTGCTTGATATACCCGATGAATTTCAGTTTATGGACGAAGAACTGGTGCTGTCGCTGAAAAAAGCAGTTTTGCCTTATTTGTGAAAATTTTAATATTTTATATTACATATCTACCGGCATTGTATTAAATTTAAAAATTCAACCAGACGGAAACTTCCGGCATCTATTTAAAACCTATAAGTAAACTATGAAACGAAGAGACTTCCTGCAAAAAGGGGCTATGGCGCTTGCCGCTTCCACGGCCTTATCTCATGAATTATTTGCCGGCAAAAAGAAAAATGAAATTGTTGGGGTGCAGTTGTATTCAGTGCGCACTGATATGCAGAAAGACCCATTGGGTACTTTAAAAAAAGTGGCCGAAATGGGCTACAGGAATGTAGAACACGCCAATTATGTTAACCGTAAGTTTTATGGTTTCTCTGCCACTGAGTTTAAAAAAGTTTTAGACGATCTGGGCCTTAAAATGCCTAGCGGGCATACTGTAATGGGCAAACAACATTGGGATGAAGCCAAAGGTGAATTTACTGATTTGTGGAAACAAACAGTAGAAGATGCTGCCATCTGTGGACAGAAATATGTAATAAGCCCCTGGCTGGATGTGAGCTTGCGTAAAGACCTGGACAGCCTGAAACGCTTCATGGATGTGTTTAATAAATCTGGTGAACTGTGCCAGAAGTCGGGTATGAAATTTGGGTATCATAACCATGATTTTGAGTTCAGCCTGAAACTGAGCAGCGTGAAAGTGTATGATATTATACTCCAGAATACTGACCCTAAACTGGTGGTACAACAGCTGGATATAGGCAATATGTACGGCGGTGGCGGAAGAGCCGTTGAACTGCTGAAACAATACCCGGGTCGTTTCGAATCGATGCACGTAAAAGATGAAATTGCCGTTGCAGGTGCCAACGAAAAATATGAAAGTACGATTCTGGGTACCGGAATTATCGGCGTTAAAGAAGTGCTTGACCTGGGCAGAAAAATCGGAGGCACCACTCACTTTATTGTTGAGCAGGAGTCGTATCAGGGCAAAGCGCCGATTGACACCATTAAAGAAGATATTCAGATATTGAATAAATGGGGGTATAAGTAAAGTTATCAGCTTTTTAAAAATTTTAAGATAAATGAGGAGGCACTTGTGCCTCCTTTATTCGTTTTACAGTAGTGATTCTTACCAAAGGCTGATTGTTATTTATTTTTAACCGTCAATACCCTTCTGGAAAAAACAATAAACGCACATTTTAACTGTCTGCCGCTACTTTATCTAAACTCTACCAAGATAGTAGATATTTTATCTAATAATTTAAATACAATCAGGCAAAACCGAGACCAAATTAAACTTTTATTCAAAAAATTATCTGCTATTGTAATAATTTGTTTCAACAACTATTTTTTAAATTTATTATATTTGCAGAACAATCAGGAATGAACCTGTTGTTTTATCAGCATTGGTTCATTTACCGCAACAGCGGGGCGTTCTTAAACACATCAAAAATCCCGATGAAAATAAATCTCAATTCGCAAGAGTCCTTTGAGAGCCGTCACCATGGCAAAAGCGAGGCCGATTTGCAGGCAATGCTGAAAACTATCGGTGTCGATTCACTGGACACACTCATCAACCAGACTGTACCGCAGCAGATTCGTCTGCAATCACCACTAAATCTGCCAAAAGCTAAATCTGAAGCTGAGTTTCTGGCCGATTTTAAAGCGTTGGCTCAAAAGAACAAAATCTTTAAATCTTATATCGGGACAGGCTACTACGACACCGTAGTACCCAACGTGATTCTGAGAAATATACTGGAGAATCCAGCATGGTATACGGCATATACACCGTATCAGGCAGAGATAGCGCAGGGGCGTCTGGAAATGCTGTTGAACTTCCAGACCATGGTAATTGACCTTACCGGTATGGAAATCGCCAATGCATCATTATTAGATGAGGGTACTGCCGCTGCCGAAGCCATGGCTATGCTGCACAACGTGCGCCCTGCTGCCAAGAAAAACGCCAATACTTTCTTCGTGTCAGAGCTTTGCCATCCGCAAACCATTGATGTGGTGTTAGGCAGGGCCAAACCTATGGGTATTACTGTGGTGGTAGGTAACCATGAAACCTTCGACCTTACGCAGGAAGATATCTACGGTGTTTTATTGCAATACCCTGCCACCAACGGCGAGGTGTATGACTATACTGACCTCATTACTGCAGCCCATGAGCTGAATATCTCCGTGGCTGTTGCTGCCGATTTACTGGCACTGACGCTTTTGACACCTCCGGGCGAAATGGGCGCTGATGTGGTGGTGGGTTCAGCACAAAGGCTGGGCGTACCTATGGGCTATGGTGGGCCACATGCCGCTTTTTTTGCCACCAAAGAATCTTTCAAACGTCAGATACCGGGTCGTATCATCGGGGTATCTGTTGATGCACAGGGCAATCGTGCGTTGCGCATGGCATTACAGACCCGTGAGCAACACATACGTCGCGAAAAAGCCACTTCTAATATATGCACAGCACAGGTTTTACTATCTGTTATGGCTGCTGCTTATGGTATTTATCATGGCCCGCAAGGCCTTAAAAACATAGCCGGTAAAGTACATGGTCTGGCAAAACTATTTGCCGAATCAATAGAAGGCCTCGACTATCAGTTATTGACCCGTAATTTTTTTGATACAGTTACTATTCATACTGAAGACAGCGCAACTCTACGCGCCATTGCAGAAAGAGAGGGGGTGAATTTCCGCTATTTAGAACAGGGTAATGTGAGCATCTCTTTTGATGAGAACAAAACACTGGCCGATGTAGCACAATTGCTGAATATTTTTGCAGAGGCCAATGGTAAAGAAACCATCATCAATCTGAAGTCTGAAATAGATGTGGTTTTTGCACCAAGCCTGAACCGCACTTCTGCGTTTATGACCCATCCGGTATTCAGTAGTTACCATACCGAACACGAGATGCTGCGTTATCTGAAGTCATTAGAAAACAAAGATTTGTCTTTGGTGCATTCGATGATTTCACTCGGTAGTTGTACCATGAAATTAAATGCCACTGCCGAAATGATTCCGGTTACCTGGCCGGAGTTCGGGCAACTGCACCCATTTGCACCGCAAGAACAAGTATTAGGGTATCAGCAGTTGTTTGAAGAACTGAACGTCTGGCTTTGTGCCATTACAGGCTTTGCAAAAATGTCGTTGCAGCCCAATTCTGGTGCGCAGGGAGAATACGCCGGTCTGATGGTTATCCGTGCTTATCATGAAAGCAGAGAAGAAGTACACCGCAATATAGCTTTGATTCCGTCTTCGGCACATGGTACCAACCCGGCGTCAGCTGTAATGGCTGGTATGACGGTGGTGGTTACCAAATGTGATGAAAGAGGTAATATAGATGTGGCAGACCTGAGAGCCAAAGCAGAGCAATATGCCGACAGCCTGGCTTGTCTGATGGTTACTTACCCGTCAACGCACGGCGTGTTTGAAGAGTCTATTAAAGAAATATGTGAAATTGTACATGCCAATGGCGGACAGGTTTACATGGACGGCGCCAATATGAATGCACAGGTGGGGCTTACTTCTCCGGCATCTATTGGGGCAGACGTTTGTCACCTCAACTTACATAAAACATTCTGTATTCCGCATGGTGGCGGTGGCCCTGGTATGGGGCCAATTGGTGTGGCACAACACCTGGTGCCATTCCTGCCTAATCATAAAGTAGTGCCGGTATCTGGCTATGAGGGTGTACATGCTATTTCGGCAGGGCCTTATGGCAGTGCCAGTATCCTTACTATCTCTTACGCTTATATTGCCATGATGGGTGCAGAAGGGCTAACCAATGCCACCAAAAACGCCATTCTGAACGCCAATTATATTAAAGCACGCCTGGCTGATAAATACCCGATTCTTTACACTGGCAGTAATGGCCGTTGTGCTCATGAAATGATTGTAGACTTACGTCCGTTCAAATCATCGGCAGGAGTAGAGGCAGAAGACGTTGCCAAACGTCTGATGGACTATAACTTCCATGCACCAACGCTTTCGTTTCCGGTTGCGGGTACTTTAATGATTGAGCCAACTGAATCAGAATCTAAAGCCGAGCTGGATCGTTTCTGCAATGCGTTGCTGACTATCAGAGAAGAAATAGCTGAAATTGAAGCGGGCATTGCCGATAAAGCAAATAACGTATTGAAAAATGCACCGCATACGGCATCGGTTGTTTTAGCTGAAACCTGGGATAAACAATACAGCAGAGAGAAAGCGGCCTTCCCGTTACCTTATGTAAAAGCTGATAAATTCTGGCCAAGTGTAAGCCGTGTTGATTCTGCTTATGGTGATAGAAATCTGATTTGTGCCTGCCCTCCGGTTGAGGAGTATGAGGGATAAAATTCTCATTCAACATCAATCATTCAGGGTTCATACTAATAACAAGAGCGTGTTACATAATTTTTGTGATACGCTCTTTTGCTTAATTGTTTGATTAGATTTGAAGATGCTATAATTATAATTACTTTGGTTCATTAAAACCTATGCTGATGATAGGTAAAAACCGAATCTTAATACCTCAACCATGACCAGACAAAACAAAGGTGCCATCACAGGTGCGGCTTTTCTGATGGCTACTTCTGCCATTGGCCCGGGCTTTTTAACACAGACCACCGTTTTTACCGGGCAGTTGCTGGCAAGCTTTGGCTTTGTTATTTTGTTATCAATTCTGTTGGATGTGGCGGCTCAGCTGAACATCTGGCGTGTGGTGGCAGTGAGTAACAAAAGAGCCCAGGATTTAGCCAATGATTTGTTTCCGGGGCTGGGCTATTTGCTGGCGGTTTTAATCGTGATAGGTGGCCTTGCTTTTAATATTGGTAACGTAGCCGGGGCAGGCTTGGGCTTTGAGGTACTTTTGGGTATTGATGTAAGGATAGGGGCTGTTATCAGCGCGGCTTTGGCTATTGGCATATTTTTGTCGAAAGAGGCAGGCAAAGTGATGGACAACTTTGCCCGGGTTCTGGGCCTGGTTATGATAATACTTATTTTTTATGTAGTATTTGTTGCTCAGCCGCCATTACTGGAAGCGGTTCATAGAACCCTTATCCCTCAGAAATTTGATGCGTTGGCGACTATCACACTGGTAGGAGGGACAGTAGGCGGATACATTACTTTTGCGGGAGTACACCGCCTGATAGATGCCGGAGTAAGCGGCGAAGAGAGCCTGCCGCAGATAAACAAAAGCGCTACAACGGGTATTCTGGTTACTGCAGTTGTGCGGTATCTGCTGTTTCTGGCTTCGTTGGGTATCGTATCGGCAGGTTTCAGTCTCAATGCAGATAATCCGGCTGCGTCGGTGTTTCAAAGTGCTGCGGGCAATCTGGGCTATAAATTTTTTGGAGTTGTTATCTGGAGCGCCGCTATTACTTCAGTTGTGGGGGCAGCATATACTTCAGTTTCGTTCTTACGCACTTTTCATCCTTTTTTTGAAAAATATAACAGGCATATTATCATTGGTTTTATTGTTTTTTCTACCATGATTTTTGTAGGCGTGGGCAAGCCCGTAAGCATTCTGGTTTGGGTAGGTACCATCAATGGTTTTATTCTGCCGGTTGGGTTGGGCATTATTCTTATGGCAAGTCGTAAAACCAGGCTGATGGGCGCATACAGGCACTCAGTTTTTTTACAGATAATTGGCTGGCTGGTGGTGGCTGCCATGCTGGTTATGGCTATTAAGGCTGTTATTTAAAAAAAGAGATTGACTTAGTATTAACAGGTATAAAGCGCAGGGCGTAAAAAAATGAATATATTTTTTTTGATTTTTTTATAGAACACAGCCTGCATTTATGGGTTTTTGTTGTATTTTTGTGGGGTAGAAACTTAAAATAAAAACGAATATGTTCGGTTATCAATATCCAACCTGGGTTGCTATTCTTTTTTTCGTAGTATTAATGGTTCTTGCGTATGCAGTTGGGAAGTGGCTTGTAAAGAAGGACAGAAATTATTAATGATTGTGAATTAATGTATAAGTATCAATAAGTAATAACCTTGCTTATTGATACTTTTTTAATAGATGCCTTCTTCCAGGTGCAATATTTCTTTTGCGGGTAATTTTTTAGCTAAAAGACGAGCCACAATACTACTTCGGGTGCCATTAGAGCAGGCCACAATGATGGTCTCATAGTTGCTCAGTTCGTCCAGCTTCTCCGTTATTTCGTGTGGGGGTATATTCTGGCCTCCGATGTTAAAATCAGCAAATTCCCATACCTCTCTTACATCCAGAAACAATGTTGCCGGCCGGTTTCTTAAAGATTCCAGGTCTTTTTGTGATATTTCGGTAAAATCAGCCATTTTGTGTTTAATTTACAGAAATACCCATGCCTTTCAAATACTATCTCAGGGCATGGGTATAAATTATTTTTCGCTTAAACTAAATTAAGCATATAGCGCATCACGTTGTGCTTTTACTTTCTCGTTTGTAAGGTAATCATCAAAATCCATCAGTTTATCCAGGCAACCTTTAGGAGTCAGCTCAATAATTCTGGTTGCTACGGTTTGCGTTAACTGATGGTCATGGCAGGCAAAAAGAATATTGCTCGCGAAATCCTCCATACCTTTGTTAAGCGCCTGTATCGACTCCAGGTCCAGGTGGTTGGTTGGTTCATCAAAAAGTAGTACGTTGGCGCCCGAAAGCATCATTCTCGAGAACATACAACGCTGCTTTTCACCGCCCGACAGTACCGTACATTTTTTCAGAGCCTCCTCGCCAGAGAACAACATTCTGCCCAGAAACCCACGGATAAAAGTTTCGTCTTTTTCGGTAGAATACTGGCGCAGCCAATCTACCAGGTCAAGGTCATTATTGGCAAAATACTTGGCGTTATCGTTCGGCAAATAGCTGTTAGTAATGGTTATACCCCATTTGAAAGTGCCACCTGAAGGTTTGCGTTCACCCATCAGTATATCAAAAAGAGCCGATACGGCCAAGCCGTCTTTGCTCAGGAACGCAATTTTTTCGTTACGGGCTACCTGAAAACTCAGATTTTTGAAAAGATAAGTGCCGTCTTCCAGCTGATAACTCAGGTTATCAACCAATAGTATCTGGTCGCCCACTTCACGCTCCGGTTTAAACCCAATATAAGGATAACGGCGCGACGAAGGCTGAATTTCTTCAATATTCAGTTTTTCTATCATTTTCTGACGGGCAGTAGCCTGTTTAGACTTAGCCACGTTAGCAGAGAAACGACGGATAAATTCTTCCAGTTCTTTCTTTTTCTCTTCTGCTTTCTTGTTCTGGTCGGCCTTCTGGCGTGCTGCTAACTGGCTTGATTCATACCAGAACGAATAGTTACCACCATATAGCGTAATCTTTTTGAAGTCAAGGTCGGCAATGTAGGTACACACGTTGTCGAGGAAGTGACGGTCGTGAGATACCACAATAACGGTATTCTTGAAATTCATCAGGAAGTTTTCCAGCCATAAGATAGAGTCAATGTCAAGGTTGTTGGTAGGCTCGTCAAGTAGCAGTATATCCGGGTTACCAAATAATGCCTGAGCTAACAATACCTTCACTTTGTCTGACGGGTTCATGTCAGCCATTGTATAGTAATGCAGCTCTTCTTTAATACCCAGGCCTGATAGCAAAGAGGCGGCATCTGATTCTGCCTCCCAGCCATTCATTTCAGCAAATTCAGCCTCAAGCTCAGCCGCCCGGTTACCGTCTTCTTCTGTGAAGTCAGCTTTGGCGTAAATGGCGTCTTTTTCCAGAATAATCTCAGAAAGGCGTTCGTTACCTCTGATAACCGTGTTCAATACGGTTTCATCGTCAAAAGCATTCTGGTTTTGTTTCAGAACCGACATCCGTTCACCCGGGTCCATACTTACATTGCCGGTAGTGGGTTCAATTTCACCCGAAAGTATCTTTACAAAGGTAGATTTCCCTGCTCCGTTGGCACCAATAAGGCCATACACGTTGCCGGGTGTGAATTTTAAATTTACTTCTTCAAAAAGCGTACGTTTTCCGAAGCGAAGCGAAATATTTGAAACAGTAAGCATTTATTTCTAATAAAATTTATAATGTCAGATTCAATCAATGGACGTGAAATCAGTTTACCGCATTTAAAATATACCCTCATCTGCAAAGCTGAAATACCCGTTATCTCCAAAAATGAGGTGGTCAAGTACGGGTACGTCCAGCAGTCGGCCAGCCTCTTTTACCCTTCGTGTCAGGTCTTTGTCTGCCTGGCTGGGTGTCAGATTCCCTGATGGATGATTATGGACAAGAATAATGGCTGAGGCCAGGTATTCAATGGCACATTTAAAAATTATTTTGGGGTCAGCCACTGTGCCTGCCAAACCTCCTACACTTACCTGCACAGGTCTGATGATTCCATTGGCCCTGTTGAGAAGCAAAACCCAGAACTGCTCATGCGATAAATCAAGCAGATATGGGCGAACAGCCTGGTAGGCATCATAAGAAGATGTTACCTTGGCTTTTTTCTGTACCTCACTTTCCTTGCGGCGTCTGCCTAATTCAAGCGCTGCGGCAATAGATATGGCTTTGGCTTCACCAATACCTTTAAACTTCATCAGGTCGTTGATACTCAGTTTAGCCAACTCGTTCAGGTTATTTCCAACGCTGTTGAGGATAACTTTTGATAAATCAACGGCTGAAAGCTCTCTGGTGCCGGAACCAATCAGAATAGCAATCAATTCTGCATCTGATAACGCGGCTTTGCCTTTCAATATCAGTTTTTCTCTTGGTCGGTCTTCTTCAGCCCAGGAAAGTATGTTGTTCATCACAGCAGTGTATCGATTAAAAAATTTAACAATACTAAACAAAAAATGCCCACGGAGTTGTTTCCATGAGCAAAATATTGTTTCTCAATCAATTACGCTAACGAATTGATGTGTTTCGCTAAACCAGATTTTAAGTTTGCTGCTTTATTTTTGTGGATAACGTTCTTACGAGCCAGTTTATCCAACATAGAAGCCGCTGATTTAAACAACTCTAATGCTGCTACTTTATCTGAAAGACCACGTAGTTTTCTAACAATCGTACGGGTTGTTTTGTGTTGGTAACGATTTCTCAAGCGTTTTGCCTCATTTGCTCTAATACGCTTTAATGCCGACTTATGATTTGCCATTTTATTGTAATAATTTGTCTGTTCTTATTTGGTAGAAATCCAATTGAGGGTGCAAAAATAGAAATTTTATTAATAATAACAAAACAGAACTATAAAAATATGCCTTTGCGCTACTGTATTTATTGCATTCGTTTATTTGCAAGCCTCTCATAAATAAAAAAAGTACACCTGATGGCGTACTTTTTCTGTTATCTCTTTGATACCAGAGCTAAAATTATTTTATCTCTGAGTTAATAACCAAAACTTTTTCCCAGTTAGCTTCATTTGATTTCTCAAAAGCTTTGTATTGGGCACTCTCACGAAACTTCTCCATTTCACTATCAGTTCTGAAAGTCAGATAGTGTAATACATCATAATCTGCATTTTCACCTTTTTCAGAAAGGGTGTTTCCTGCAGAGTAACTAACTATTTCAGGTAGTTCGCGTTTCAATTCCTGAAACTGATGCATGTGTTGTTTGATAGCCTCCTGAGAGGTACCTTGTTTGAATTTGAAACATACAATGCGTTGCTTTTGGGCTTTTGGCGGCGTGTATGCCGAGCCATAAGCTACCATTAAAAATGCAAATACGCCCAAGGCAATTGCAGGCATCAAATATCTTAAAAGCGATTTTTTCTGTATAGAACTCATATGTCTTTTCCGAATAATATTTTGTAATACTTTGCAAATATAACGGAAATTAAACAAAATAGTTGCATTTTTTTTAGAAAATATTTTATTGATTTTATATTTTTGTATTATTGCCAAATAATATTTTGTTTTAAATGATTTTGGAGAAATGTGGTAAATCTGAATAAAATATAGAATCTGATTTAATGCGTTTTAATTTTTGTTGTTTTTTTTCTAAAAATTAAAAAACTCAAACTGGCAGGTTGTAAATTTGAGATTCTTTAAAGGAAAAATATATGTTCGGCCTTTTTTGAGTGAAAAGTCTCTTTTCAGGTGTTTTTCAATTAATTTAAAATAATATTTGGGTTAATTTAAAAACGCTTTCAGTGCATTTTTGAGCTTTTCACCTTCACATCCGGTTGCTATATGCCCGCAGTCTCCGGTTAATTCCAAATATTCAGTATTCAGGGCTTTAGCAAACTCAATGGCGGCAGCCGGGTTTACCATTTCGTCTCTGGTGGCCACTACTACCAAAACTCTGGCCTTTACATAATTGCGCATTTCAGACAGGGGTATCCCTGAGGTACGATAAATATTCTGCGATAACATCGCCTTTATCTGGCAAATCCAATTTTCCGGGTCATTGTTTTTTATGTAATCGTCTCCCATTTTCTGTATTTTCTGATCTGCGTTTTCTGCTTTTTCAGTGCGCACATAGTAGTCTGGGGTGGCCAGGTTCAGATTATGCACTGCCGCCACCAGGCGCATGGCATTTTTTCTGTCTTCCGGTTTTTGGCCGGCCTGTTCAATAATGTTCCATTCGGTTTTCCAGAGCAACAGGTCATAATAAGATTGTCTGGGGGTACCCACAATGGGTATCACTTTATCCATAAAGTCCGGGTACGCTGTTAGCCATTCAAAAGCCTGCATACCACCCATCGATATACCCATAACAGCTGTTAAATGATTAATGCCCAGTTTTTGTGTTACCAGTGCATGCTCTGCGTTAACCATATCGCGAATTGTAATATCAGGAAAGTCTGCCGTGTTTGACGGCGAACTGGAAACACCGTTCCCTAACGCATCTACCAGAATCAGATAGAAACGGGTGGTATCAATGGTACTACCTGCATGGTTTATCAGATTCTGGCTTTTTCCGCCAAACCAGGTTGGCCACAATATTGCATTACTTTTGCTGGTATTCAGGCGTCCAAAAGTACGGTAAGCCAGCTTGCAGTTGGCTATGGTTTTACCTGCCTGCGTTTTAAATGCAGGTATTGTATAAACCTTCAGTGGGTCTTGTGCACTGGCAGAAACAGCAATGAAGTAAAAGAAAATCAGAAATCTTTTCATTTTAATGAAATACGTATAATATTAGGGCAATAATTAAACTGTTGCTAATGAAGCAAATAAAACAAGCTTTTGCAAGACTAAATAGTTATTTAAAACAAGGCCTGGCGGTAGCCGGGCTGGTATTTGTTTTTAACGCCGGTCTGGCGCGTTCTGCGGTTATCGTTCCTGAATTACCGAAAGATGGCCGTTCCGGCCAATCCAAACTATGGGGCTTTTTTGCGCATCAGCGCATTAACCGGCTGGCGGTGTTTATGCTTCCGCCTGAAATGTTCGGCTTTTACAAACTCAATATTGATTTTTTAGCAGCAAATGCTGTCAATGCCGACCGCAGACGTTATGCTGTGCCTCGTGAGGCTCCCCGCCATTTTATAGATTTAGACAATTATGCTGATTCTGTAAGAAATCGACTGCCAGCGTATTCATGGAAAGAAGCTGTTGAAAGGGTGGGAGAAGATACACTTTACCTTC
This sequence comes from Emticicia sp. TH156, assembly GCF_002855535.1. NCBI lineage: Bacteria > Pseudomonadati > Bacteroidota > Cytophagia > Cytophagales > Leadbetterellaceae > Emticicia > Emticicia sp. TH156. The sequence goes on along the minus strand of NZ_PKRS01000002.1, from coordinate 293,759 downwards.
ATGGCATTGTTCCCTGGCACATTAATGCCATAAAGTATCAACTGACAGAGGCTTTCAGAAAAAAAGATGTTAAACGTATTTTAAGCCTTTCGGCAGATTTAGGGCATTATATTGCAGATGCGCATGTGCCTTTGCATACCACCCGTAATTACAATGGCCAACTAACTAATCAGGTTGGAATACACGGCCTTTGGGAGAGTCGATTGCCTGTATTATTTGCCGAAAACTATGATTTGATGCTGGGGCAGGCAACTTATGAAGAGCAACCCGACAAAAGAGCCTGGCAGGCAGTAATAACGGCTCACACAGCCCTGGACTCCGTGCTGATTATTGAGAAAGGGTTGAGCAATGAGTTCTCTGAAGACAAAAAATACAGTTTTGAAGAGGTAAACAATGTTACTACCCGCGTTTACTCAAGAGCTTTTTCTGCCAGATACCACACAATGCTGAAAAATCAGATAGAACGGCAAATGCGGGCTTCTATAAAAATGATTGGTGATTTCTGGTTTACCTGCTGGGTTGATGCGGGCCAGCCCAATTTGGATGGATTTAAAAAATATGAACCGAGCCCAAAAGAAGAGGAAGAAGAAAAAAAACTATGGCTTAAACAATTATTTGAAGCCAGAAATGAAAGCGATAATTAATGTAATACATTTTTTGTCAAACTTTCCGAATTTAATGCAGCCTTGAAACCCACTCTCGCCCCTAAGTGGTGCGGTTACCCCAACATAAGGAAGCAGGTTATATACTCCCTCCCCATGGTCGGGGAGGGCCAAGAAGGGTACTTTTTTGATTCGCATTAAATCCTTATAAACAACTTTCTGTTATACATCCATCTCAGAATCAGCCAATCAATCAGCAGTATCAGAAATCCATGCACCAGTGTCTGGTAAGGTTCGCCAAAAATGGCAGCGTAGTTTTGCCCCAGATGAATTTTCAGCGATGAAGAGACATAAGAGTTAAAGCCATCAGCTATAACATAGGCAGCAATAGAGTTCATACCTATAACGGTAAGTATAAAAAACCAGTTACGTTTTTGAAGAATGTCTACTGTCCAATAAAAAAAAGATAGTAACAAAAAGCACCAGCCACCACTGAAAAGAACCCACGTGGGTGTCCAGATTCTTTTTACATTCGGGCAAATACCCGACCAATTCAGAAACAACCCCAGCACAAGGCCTGAAACACCAAGAATGATGAATATCTTTAATTTATCCTGTTGTTTTTTGTTAGATTTCAACAGATTTCCGGCAACTAAACCCAAAAGCATAGTGCCTAAAGTGGGTATGAAACTAAGCGTTGCATAGCCACCCCGGTTATGCAGGAACGGCTCTGCTCTCGGAAAAAGATTCAGAAACCAACGGTCAAACGCCCAGGCAAGATTGGTGTTTTTGTTCCAGTGTGCAGCAAAACCTGTCAGATTATGTTCCCAGTCTTTTATGGCTCCGGCGTTTGCATAATCAAAATTGGCATCGGGCAACGGGTAAAGTGCAAAAGCAGCCCAGTAGCCAACCAGTATAACAACTAATGCACCAATTTGCACGCGTTTAGAAGCAAAGCCGAGCAGAAACAAAAAAGGATACCCCAAGCCTATTTGTGTAAGCGTATCTTCAAAGGTAAAGTTAGTCTGCTCTGCCCTTTGAGAACGCAGAAATATGCCCAGTAAAATCAGAATCAATGAGCGCCATAATGCCCGGCCGAATAGTTTTACGAAACTACTCTCCTGGCTCATTCTGCTGGCTACCGAATAAGGAAGCACAACACCAACCAGAAACGAAAACGAGGGCTGTATGAGGTCATGGAGTGAGCACCCCACCCAACTGACGTGGTCTTGCTGGGCGGCTACAAAACCCCAGAAAGAGCTGTTGGGCAAAGCCTCTGAAACTTTATGAAAACGAAGTACTTCGGCCATCATGAGCAGCATAACAAAGCCGCGGTAAACATCAGCCGACGCCAGGCGAGGCGGAGTAGTAGTGGTGGTCATAGAAAAGGGTTTGAATAGGAAGGTAAAAATATAAATTTCCGGAATAACTCAGCCTTTAATACTGATATTATTATCACATGTACCCCTCAACTCCTAAACCAAATAATGCAAAGTCATATTTTACCGGGTCGTTCGGGTCAATCAGCTTTAGATTACCGGTTAATTCTATGGCTGTTTGCCAGTCTGCTTTGGGGCGGCTTATTAATCCCAGTTTACGGGCAACGCGCTCTACGTGCAAATCGCAGGGGCAAACTAGTTGTGCCGGCGATATTTTGTTCCAAATGCCAAAATCAACACCTTTATTGTCTTTTCTTACCATCCAGCGCAAAAACATATTGATTCTTTTGCATGAAGAATTTTTGGCTGGTGTGGCAATGTGTTTTCTGGTACGGGCAGGGAAATCTTCCAGACTGAAGAATACCTTCCGGAAGTTTTCAAGCGCGGCTTTTGTATCAACAGATAAGGGTGTAATGCCACCTGCAAAGGCCTCTTCTAACGATGTATGCTTTTTGTAGAAATCTTTGAAGAATTCAATAAAATACAGGGTGTCTGTGGTATTGAAAGTGCGGTGTTTAAAAGAAAGAAATCGTTTCAGGTCTGTGTCCTGATGATTACGGATAAAATCATAAGGGGCGCCATCCATCAAATCTATCAACTCGTTGCATTTGTTGATAATGGTTATGCGTTGCCCCCAGGCAAGGGTGGCAGCCAGAAAGCCCATGATTTCAATATCCTGCTTAACAGTAAATTTATGTGGTATGCTTATGGGGTCGTTAGGAATAAATCCGGGAGCATTAAATTGTTCGTACTTTTCGTTCAGCAAATCTATGATGTATCCGGTCATACTACTACATAAAGTTATGCGCCTACTTTCTGATAAGGCGCAGAAGAAACACCAGAACCCGAGAAATAGCCGAGAAAACAGCTACGATACCTGTAAACAAAAGACCGAACAAAGTAATAACAGGATACATAATTGCAAAGAAGAACGTCCAGACTTTGTCTTTAGACGAAGCCTCTGCTGGCGATGAGGTATTATTTTCTGGCGGTTCGTGATGCTGCATGAAATAACAATAAATTGGTGTGCTTCTTATAAAGCATAACTTAAAGAAGCACGGATTCGTTTGTCTCTGGGTTGTAATTTTTGAAATGCCATTGGCGAAATCTTCACGATTGCATCTCCGGGGCCGGTTAATTTACCAATAACTTTTACCCAAACGCTTTGCCCGTTGGCATCGTTCTCTATTTTAATAAGTGTACCCACCGGAGCAGTTCTATGCAAAGCCAGATACTTATTGGTGTGCGTACCTGCTTCTATCATTTCTGCTATGCCCTGCTCTGAATATTTTTTGCCCGTTGGTGCATTGGGTATTGCACCTGGTGTTACGCCGGCCAAAGGTTTGGTTACTACCTGCTGGTTGTTTTTCTCTTCATCTGCAGCGGGAGCAACAACAGTTTTGGGTTTTTCGGCCAATGCCGTGGGTGCATTAGTAGTAGTTTTTGGTTGTATAGGTTCTTTTTTCTCTTCTCTGGCCGCAGGTGTAATTTTTCCTACAATTAATATCTGGTCAAGCATTAGCCCGTCAGATGTCAGGTTATTCCATTCTTTTATCTGGGCTACCTTCACATTATATTTTTTGGCAATGCCATACAGACCCTCGCCAGCCATTACTTTGTGTGTTTTTGCGTTGGGGTCAATAGGCTTGGGGGCTAGTTCCGGTTTGGTTATTGCAACAGTAGTTTCTGTGTCTTTGGGCGTTGCCTCTGGCACATCTACAATTTCAATGCCGTTTTCATCTATTCTGCTTTTGGGTCTGGCAGTGTCAGATGTGGTCTCTTGAATCTCAATTACTCTTGAATGGGTAGTAGCCGGTTTATTCCTGCTCTGTACCGGAATAGAAATTATCTGTAATGCATTTACCTGGGCATTTTTTTTAAGTTCGGGGTTGGCTTCAAAAAAATCTTTTTCAGTAGAAGCATATCTGCGAAGCAACGAATAAAGCGTTTCGCCTTGTTCAACTCTATGCAGTACAAATATTTTTCCGTTCTTTTTCTCAATGCCAAGAGAATCAAGAGGGGATATTCGTGAATTACCAAAAGTATCAGTAAGATAAAGCACCAGGAAAGCAATAGTAAAAAAATATCTTAACATCGTAGTCAAGCGGATTGAATTTTATGCAAATTTAATGATTCTGCGAGAGATTAACGCATATAATTTTTTTTTCGTGTAAATTCGCCCCGAATAAAATATTGAGACCTATGAAAATTCTTGGGATAATACCGGCACGATATGCTTCCAGCCGCTTTCCGGGTAAACCACTCGTTGAAATAAACGGTAAAAGCATGATTCAAAGGGTGTATGAGCAGGCCTTAAAAGCTAAGAGTTTACAAAGAGTGGTGGTAGCAACTGATGATTCAAGAATACTGAATCATGTTCTGGAGTTTGGTGGAGACGCGATAATGACATCAAGTGACCACCCTACAGGAACCGACAGATGTTTTGAAGCACTGGAAAAAGCCGGAGGTGTTGCCAGGTACGACTACGCCATTAATATCCAGGGCGATGAGCCTTTTATTGACCCTGAAACCATTGACCAGCTTTCAGGTCTGCTGGATTTTAAAACTGAAATTGCCACGGCCGTTAAGAAGATAAAAGACTACGAAACACTTCGAGACCCCAATGTGGTAAAAGCTGTGCTTACTATCAGAAAACAGTGCCTGTATTTCAGCCGCCAGGTTGTGCCTTATGTAAGAGGCTTTGAGCCGGATGAGTGGCTTGACCACGCCGATTTTTACAAGCACATTGGTATATATGCTTACAGAAGCGATGTGTTAGAGCAGATTTCGCACATACCGCTTTCGCCGCTTGAAAACACCGAGAAACTAGAGCAGCTCAGGTGGTTGGGGTTTGGCTATAAAATATATGCCATTGTAACAAATTATGAAAGTATAGGAATTGATACCATAGAAGACCTGGAACGAATAAAACAATAAAAAAAATTGAATGCGGCAATTAGTAATGCCGCATTCAATTTTTAGTAAGGATTACATCTGCGCTTCAGGTTTCAGCAAAGCACAAACCCACATGGCCAAAGTACATATACCCAGGCCTAGCGACTCTCTTGCCAACTCAATATTGATTGTCTTCATACCCATCTGATTAAGCACTACACCTTCCCAAGCTGGTGGAAACTGGTTAATTGCCCACATCAGATATAGCAAACCTATGGTAAAAAACATTATAGGTTCGCCTTTGCCTTTCATTTTATGGTAGCATAAAAAAACCGGAATCAGGTAGGTCGGTACCCATACATAAGGGTCTGGGTCGTTATATTGTACAATGGCCGCATAAATAAACATAGCCATGAAAATCCAGAGGAGTATTTTTTTTGCCATCGTTAGCATCAGTTTTTGGTTAGGATTGGTACGTCAAAACAACCTAAAAAAATACATTTTGTCAAGTTAAAAGCTAATTATGTACGTTCTACCGAAAAAAAATCTTTAAAATTTACAGGATTTAATTAACATTAAAATTGGCCTGATTACATTTTTTTAATGCTTCATTATCAGTAGTTTTAGTTTATATTTGTTTGTTGTTAATGGCTGTGCAAAAGATAATGCAACCTGCCTGAAATCGGCTTTTTTTGAAAACCACTTGTAGCAACATAAAAAGTTTCATACCTTTGCAGCGGCAAATTACCAGCTCCTGCTGAATCCCCCAGGTCTTGACCGAAGCAAGGGTATTGTGGTTGAGCGGTGAATTTGCCTTTTTTTGTTTCTGGCTTATACAAATTGTTCAATAAAATATCTATTACTTTCATGTAACTAACTCCCCTAAGGCATGAGAGTTCCTAACAAATAATCCGTTATCCGGATATGGGGTTATGATGAATTATGAAATTTTTTATTGATACCGCATCTCTTAAAGAAATACAGGAAGCACAGGATCTAGGTGTGCTTGATGGTGTAACCACTAACCCTTCGTTAATGGCCAAAGAAGGCATTGCAGGGAAAGACAACGTAATGCGCCATTACAAGGCCATTTGCGACATTGTTGATGGCGACGTAAGCGCTGAAGTGATTTCGACCAGATATGAAGAAATGATTGTTGAGGGTGAAGAACTGGCCGAAATTGATGAGCAGATTGTTGTTAAAATACCGATGATAAAAGACGGTATCAAGGCCATTAAATACTTCTCTGAAAGAGGTATTAAAACCAATTGTACGCTTGTTTTCTCGCCGGGACAGGCCTTGTTGGCTGCAAAGGCCGGAGCCACTTACGTTTCGCCATTTGTTGGGCGTCTGGACGACATCTCAACCGATGGTATGAATCTGATTGAAGATATCCGTCTGATATATGATAACTACGGATACGAAACCCAGATACTTGCGGCTTCAGTACGCCACCCTATGCACATTATTCAATGCGCAAAAATAGGTGCCGATGTAATGACAGGCCCGCTTTCTGCCATTCTTGCCTTGCTGAATCATCCGCTTACTGATAGTGGCCTTGCCAAGTTTCTTGCCGACCACGCCAAAGTAAATCAGAAATAAGATTTCTTATACGCTGCCAGACAGTTTTTGCGTTTATTGCTTAAAACTGCCTGGCAGTTGCCTTTTAATTCTTACCTCACAAATATGGAACCCGTTATTTCTCTACGGAACGCCTATATCTATCAGCGCGAGCAACTGGTTTTATCATCAGTTAACTTTACTATCCATCAGGGCGAATTTGTTTTTCTCATTGGCCGTACAGGGAGCGGAAAATCTTCAGTTTTAAAAACACTTTATGCCGATTTATGGCTTGAAAAAGGAACAGGTATTGTGGCCGGTTATGACCTGCATACTATTAAACGAGCGCAGGTTCCGTATTTAAGAAGAAATATCGGTATTGTTTTTCAGGATTTTCAGTTGTTGAGCGATAGAAACATTGAAAAAAACCTGGTTTTTTATCTGAGAGCCATGGGGTGGGAAGATAAAAATGAAATGAGAAACAGAATTGAGGAGGCCTTAAAACTTGTGAACCTCCAGAATATACTTACCAAAATGCCTCATCAGTTGTCTGGCGGTGAGCAGCAGAGGGTAGGTATTGCCCGAGCATTGCTGAATCACCCACAGATATTACTGGCTGATGAACCTACGGGTAACCTAGACCCGGAGATGTCTGTTGAGATTCTGAAATTATTTAAGGATATCAACGAGAAATCCAAAACAGCCGTGCTAATGGCTACGCATAACTTTGAACTGATAGAGCGGTTCCCGAGCCGTACACTTTATTGCGACAAAGGATATATAACAGACCTTTCAGATGGCCTTTAGTTAAAACCGGTAATGCCTATTTTAATCAATAACTGATTGGTGGTAGTTAAAATCTGTTTGCTTTTATACTCAAAGTTATTGTCAATCTCTACCGAATTAGGCTTTACAATTTTAGTGGCATCTGCCTGCTGGTAATAAATGCCAATATCAAGATAACTGTTTTTCATAGCGCCGAACAGTTTGATACCTACACCCACACCAATACCGTAATTAGGTGTTACTTTGGTCCATCTTTTCAGCGTTTCCGATTCATCTTCATTCAACTGTTCAACCAGACCCGTCTGAATCAGTTTTGCACCTGCAAATGCATCGGCATAAGGATTAAATTTAGAACTCCACAAAATTGGCCTGTAGCGGGCTATTCCGTTAAGAAAGAAAGAAGTATTGGTAACTCGGAAGTCGCCGTTATAGCTTGTTATGGGATATTCTTTGCCGTCTGCCTGTATGCCCCCCTCAAGGCCATAAAAAACAGGCGAGGCTTTTTTTCTGCCGTATGGGTTAAGCAGAATGCCTGCAGAAACACCGAATTTGCCTCCTGATTTATTTCCTTCCTTCAGAACTGTTCTGTAATCGCCCAGCGCATTACCCAATGTAAGGTTAAAGAAGTAAGAGTACTTATCTTCAATGTATTTAGGCTGTTGCGTTTGCGCAACAGCCTTTGTAACTATCAGGCAGAATATAAAACCAAGTAAAATTCTCATGAAACTCACTATTTGGCTGTCAGATATGCAAACGGAACTATCATTTCTTCTATCGAGACACCCCCATGCTGGAAAGTATCCTTATAATGGCTTACGTAATGGTTATAATTGTTAGGATACGCAAAGAAATAGTCTTCCATTGTAAAGAAATAGGCTGTTGATACATTGGGCTTAGGCAACATAAACAGCTCGGGCTTTCTAACAACCAGCACATGGTCGCTTTTATCATCCAGGTTCAGATTTTTTCCTTGTTTGTATCGCAGGTTTGTATTCACGTTTCTGTCGCCCACAATTCTTTTCGGATGTCGCACACGTATCATGCCATGGTCGGTAGTAATAACCAGCCTGCCTTTTTTCTCGGCAATTTTTTTCAGCAAGTCAAGCAGTGGTGAGTGTTCAATCCATGACCGCGTGATAGAACGGTAAGCCGATTCGTCTGGGGCCAGTTCTTTTATCATGCCCATTTCGGTGCGGGCATGCGATAACATATCTACAAAATTATAAACAATGGCAATCAACTGGTTTTTCAATAAATTATTGAAATTATCTACAAGGCTTTTGCCCTGATTGATGTTCAGAATCTTATGGTAAGAAAAGCTGATATTGAGCCTGCTTTTGTCAATCTGGCGTTTTAAAAACTCGGCCTCGTTGTTGTTAAGTGCATCTTCGTTCTCACCTTCATCGTTCACCCATAAGTCAGGGTGCTGGCGTGCCATGTCTGAAGGCATAAGACCCGAAAAAATAGCATTACGGGCATAAGAAGTAGCCGTTGGCAGAATAGCGTAATAATCGCTTTCTTCTTCCACATTAAAGTAATCGCTTATAACTTCTTCAAGTACTTTCCACTGGTCGTATCTCAGGTTATCAATCAGCAGAAAAAACAACGGAGAGCTGGTTTGCACCAGAGGGAATACTTTTTTCTTCATCAGCTGGTGCGAAAGCAGCGGTTTTTCAACTTTGGGGTCGTTCAGCCAGTCTTCATAGTTTTCTTCAATAAATTTACAGAAGTTTGAGTTGGCCTCAGATTTTTGCATTTCAAAAACTTCTTCCATGCTTTTATCTTCCGACTTATCCAATTGTAATTCCCAATATATCAGTTTTTTATAGATTTCTGCCCATTCCTGATGCCCGATGCGGTCGTTATACTGCATAGCCAGATTTCTGAAATCTTGCTGATACCCCAGATTGGTTTTTTCTGATATCAGCCTTTTGTTATCAAGTATTTTTTTTACAGAAAGAAGAATCTGGTTGGGGTTTAGTGGTTTAATCAGGTAATCGGCAATGTTCGAGCCGATGGCATCTTCCATTATCCGCTCTTCTTCAGACTTGGTAATCATCACCACCGGTAAGTTAGGTTTAATTACCTTTATCTGCGCCAGCGTTTCAAGGCCTGTCATACCGGGCATCATTTCGTCCAGAAAAACAATGTCAAAACGCTCGGTTTCCACTTTGTCAATGGCATCGGCCCCACTTGGTACGGGGGTTACGTCGTAGCCTTTTCCCTGTAAAAATATAATATATGGTTTTAATAAATCAATTTCATCGTCGGCCCACAATATGTTGTATCGCATATAATTATCTGTTGTTTAAAAAATTGTGTATTGTTAAAATGGCAAAACCCTGCTTTTATTGCTTATACGTAAATTTAAATTTTCTTAATTAGCGCTGGTGCAATATCGGTAAAATTCATGAAAACCAAGTTAATTTGTATTTTTGCAAACAAAGTCTAATGTATTTTTAATTTGAAGCGAATCCGGCAATTTCTTGAGCGTATCTATCTATGGAACACAACCGTTTCATTGTATCATTTGTTGGTAATTCTCTGGAAAAAAATTATAACCTTTGATATTGATCAACGGGCAGCGTCAGTATCATACAGTTTTTTGCTGGCGGTTTTTCCGGGCATAATCTTCCTTTTTACGCTTATTCCTTATATTCCGATTAACCACCTCGACCGTTTGATTATGGATTTCCTGAGAGACGTAATGCCTCAGGGAATTTATGAAAGCACGTCTTTTACTATTCTTGAAATTGTAAGCCGAAAACGGAGCGATATCCTGTCATTCGGGTTTTTCTTTACGGTTTTTGCGGCCACCAATGGTATGATGGCCCTGATGCGGGCATTTAATATGGCGCTGCATGTAAAAGAAAAACGCAGCTACCTCAAGGCAAGGCTGATAGCGCTTTTTCTTACTATGCTACTTTTTATAGTACTGGTTTGTGCTATTGTTGTGTTGATTGTAGGCCGAATTATTCTGGACTTTTTATTTGAAAAAGCGATTCTGAACGAAAACTTTACTTTTTATCTGTTGCAGATTGTCAGGTATGGTGGAATCTTCCTGATTTTTTACCTGGGTATATGCGTTATTTATTTTTTTGCCCCGGCTGTGCATAAACGCTTGAAATTCTTTAACATCGGGGCATTTATTGCCTCGGTTTTGGGCATTCTGGCCACTAATCTTTTTTCTTATTATCTGGCTAACTTCAACTCCTACAATAAATTGTATGGGTCTATTGGTACTTTTATTGCGCTTATGGTTTGGCTGTATCTTATTTCTCTTATCCTGGTACTTGGATTTGAAATAAACTTATCCATGCGCGACGCCCTGTATTTTTCCAGAAAAGAAAAAGGTGGGGAAACCCCACCTTCAGAAGAATAACAAATGAAATATCTTATTGCCAGAAGCCCTCGTTAATCATGGCTTTTTCAAGTTTGGCGCCTAACTCTGCCGAAGCTTTTACCAATGGCAGGCGTACTTCTGAGCTGCAAACTCCTTTAATCTCCAGACATTTTTTAATACCCACCGGGTTCGACTCCACGTAAAGCAGGGTGTCGAAATCTAAAAAGCGTCTTTGCAAATCGGCGGCTTTTTTAAAGTCTCCATTTAAAGCAGCCCATGTCATTTCTCCAAACTCTTTCGGGAATGCATTGGCAATAACCGAGATTACACCTTTGAAACCAATGCTGATTGAGGATGTCACGAGATTGTCGTCACCTGACAATAATAAGAAATCCTCAGGACAACGCGTGGCTAGTTCAAGGGCGTTTTCAATAGTGCTGGCATCTTTTATACCAATAATGTTAGGATGTTTAGCCAATTCAGCTACAGTAGAAACCTGCAAATGAATAACCGTGCGGCCGGGAACATTGTAAAGCAACACCGGTACCGGCGATGCATCAGCTATGGCAGTAAAATGGGCAATCAGCCCAGCCTGCGAAGGCTTATTGTAATAAGGGCAAACCGATAAAATGGCCGAAACACCACTTAAATCAGTTGTTTTGATAGTCTCTAAAACGGTTCTTGTATTATTTCCGCCCAAGCCATACACAATGGGCAGGTTTCTTGGGTTGTTTTCCTTGGCAAGCTTTAATAACTGGGCTTTTTCTTCAGCAGTTGTGGTAGAGGTCTCTCCGGTTGTGCCTTGCACAACGAAATAATCTACTGCGCCTGCACTTGTAAATTCCAGCAGCCTTACGTAAGCATCATAATCAACTTCGTGGTGCCTGTCAAATGGTGTTATTAAAGCTACACCTACTCCTTCTAACGGATGTGCCATTTTTTGCTGTAAAAATAATATTGTCTTGTCGGGCAAAGTTCGTCAGAAAATCGGACTTTGAGAAACGATTTGCAAAATCGTTTCTCAGTACTTTGCCCGATAAAATTATAAAAGTGCCTGATAAACCAGAATTCTGAAATTACGTACAAACGCTGAATAATGCGCGTAGGGATGAACGTTAGTAAATACCAGCAGCATCAGATCTTCTTTTGGGTCAATCGTATATTCTGAACAGTACATACCTCCCCAGGTAAGTGCGCCGGGTGTGGCGTTATCGCCATAATGAGACTCCGGCGTGATAATCTGTAATCCTAAACCGAATTTATCCTGCCTGTCCCACACAAAGCTTTTATCTATCTGGTTCCTGCTCATTAGGTCAACTGTGCTTCTGCTCAGCAGCCTTTTACCGTTAAACTCACCTTTGTTAAGAATAAACTGGCAAATCTTTGCGTAGTCCTGAATAGTACTTACCAAACCTGCGCCGCCTGAAAAGTAGGTTCTTTGACCACTGACGGCAAAATTTCTGTAGGTTTCGTTCGTGTGCAAACTAAGTTTTGCCCCAGTGTCAGGCTTAGAGTAAAGCTCAACTAATCGGCTGGCTTTTTCTGCAGGCAGGTAAAAGTAGGTATCCGTCATGCCTAACGGGCCTAGTACTTTTTTATGCAGGTATTGGTCAAATGGCATACCTGAAAGCACCTCTATTAACCTACCGACAACATCAGTGTTCAGCCCGTAGGTAAATTGCGTGCCGGGGTCTGAAAGCAAAGGACGTGCCGCTATTCTGTCAACTACATCTTTCAGTAAATCTTTCTCTACCGAGCAAAAGAAAGGAACCTTGAATTCGGGTAACTCCTGTAATGGGTGCTCATAGGGTATTCCTGCCGAATGGCTCAGTAAATGCCTGATAGTAATAGCTGATTTGGCCGGACGGGTAATATACTTGCTACGGTCTTTTTCTTCATAACTTACAAGAACACTCGTATTCTTAAACGAGGGTATGTATTTTGAGACGGGTTCATCCAGAAAGAATCTGCCTTCTTCAAACAGCATCATTAGCCCAATGGTCGTGATGAGTTTTGATTGTGAGGCAATTCTGAAAATATCATCTTTCTTAAGTGGTGTCTTCGTTTCCAGGTTGCTAAAGCCAAAAGCTTTCTCATGCACTATTTTGCCTTTTCTGGCAACCAGCATAACTGCATTTGGTGTGATGCCCTTATCGACAAGTTCCTGAAAATGGGCATCAAGTTTTTTTAATTTTTCGGTTGAGAAACCAACTTCTTCAGGTGTTTTGGCTGGTGTAAGTGTCTGTGGTTTCTGCGCATAAATAGCCGTCAGTACAGTTAGCAAAAAGTATCCCGGCAGGAGTAGTCTTTTTTTCATTGGTGTAAAGCTTGCAAATGGACTAAACAGAGAAGAATGGTCCAGCCATTGTGTATGGCACAACGGTTAAACCATTCTTTCAGAATATGATATAGAAAATCAGTTAGGTCGTTTCAACGACTGCCATGAGTTTAACTGCCAGCCGTTTTTCTTGTCTTTTACATACACAACAAGGTATTGCAACGGCAGCAGAGTAGGTTTGCCATCAACAGGGGGCTGGGTAACCAGTATTCTGCCATTGACCACGGCTGTCTGATTATTGTTATATACTCTGATAGAGATGTTCTCAATATCTATTTTAGAGTAAACGCTGCCACCATTAAGAACCGAGGCAATATAGGCTTCTTTGTTATCCATCTTGCCGTTTGAATGCACGTAGATCAAATCATCGGCAAAAACTTTGTTGAGAAAACCGGCATCTTTTGAAACCTGTGCGGCAAAGCGCTTTTTCTCAAGGTCTTCGATTATTGATTTAACGTCTTGCCCGATAGACAAATGACTGATAGTCAGAAAAATACCAAATGCAATTAATTTTTTCATAGTAAATAGTATATCGGTTGAATATTTATAGTTCTACCTTTTTCATTTTGGGTACCAGTACATGCATAATTAACCAGGCCAACAGATAGGCTGCGCCGCAAATACAAAACATTATAAAATATCCGGTTTGTATCTGTCCTATTTTAGTGTAGTACACAAACATGTTTTTCTGTACCAACCATGTAAGTAATATACCTCCCAAGCCACCAAACATACCGCCAATGCCGGTAACCGAGCCGGTAGCTTTTTTAGGGAACATATCAGAAACGGTTGTAAAGATATTGGCGCTCCAGGCCTGGTGTGCAGATGCCGCAATACCAATTACCAATACCGCCAGCCACATATTAATGGCACCTAAATACTGGGCAAATAGCACCGGCAATACTGCAAAGGCATATATTAACATACTGGTTTTACGTGCCTTAAAGGCAGGCCAGTTTCTGTTTATAAGGTTCATAGGTAACCAACCGCCAAAGATACTGCCAATACTGCCAATGACATAAACCAATGCTGACGGCCAGACGATTTCAGTTGATGTCAGGTTATATTGTTTCATCAGGAAATCAGGTAGCCAGAAAAGATAAAACCACCACACAGGGTCAGTGAGAAACTTGCCAATGGCAAAAGCCCAGGTTTGTGGAAATTTTAGCAGCGTAGACCAGGGTACTCGTTCTTCAGACACAGGTTCTGATTTATCTGAATTGATATATTCAAATTCGGCTGCTGATAAACGCTTCTGTTTTTGGGGTACCTCGTAGTAGATAAACCATAAAATAAGCCAGATGAAGCCTATAAGGCCCGTAAGAATGAACGCCCATTGCCAGCCCCAGTTTTGGGCGATTAAAGGCACCGAAAGCGGCACAATAATAGCCCCGATGTTAGTGCCTGAGTTGAAAAAACCTGTGGCCAAAGCTCTTTCTTTTTGAGGAAACCACTCAGCTACCGATTTAATAGCAGCCGGGAAGTTGCCAGCCTCTGTAACGCCAAGAAAAACACGGGCAATAATAAAGCCCAGTGTGCCGGTACAAAAAGCATGCGCTACTGCTGCCAAGCTCCATAAACCTGTGGCAATGGCATAGCCGATTTTTGTGCCGAACTTATCAATGAAGCCTCCGGCAAAGAACATCCCGAAAGCATAGGCTAACTTGAAAGCGATTTCAATATTAGAATAGTCAATTACTTCTTGTTCGGGTGTCCAGTTAAAAGCATCTGCCAGGTAGGGCTTCAGGTAGCTGATAACGTTCCGGTCGAGATAATTAATTGTCGTGGCAAGAAAAAGAAGACTACAGATGGTCCAACGATACTTTCCGATTTTTTCCATAGATAAAGGGTTGAATTTTTTTAGGTTAACGAAAGAGGTACTCTCTTTCTGTGATGGATTTATTGTTCAGAAATAAGCCGTATGGGGCCAAGTAATCCTGAGGTAACAGGCTTCCATTCGGCAGCGTTAAAGGGTTGATATTTAATGTCTACCATATTGGTATCATAAAATTTCTTCCAATTTACTCCTGTTTTATCTAAATACCTAATCCGGTTGGCTGATAAATTGGTAACTTCTATTTCCAGTTTATTGGTTGTACTCAGATTATCGGCCGCAACCGGAATTCTGAAAGGTAATGACCAGTATTTGCCCAGGTCTTTACCATTGAGTTTTACGGAGGCCATTTCGCGTACGTCGCCTAAATCGATCCAGCTGTTTTTAATTTCTGATTTGTCGAGGCTGAAAGTTAAATGGTAACGTGCAGTTCCGCTGAAGTACTGAGCGGTTGAGTCGCTCAGATTTTCCCACGACTGCAAGGTGTCTGTCTGAAATGAATTAGGAATAAACGGCTGCCCTTTTATAAAATCCACTTTCCACCTGCCTTTTAAGGGTATCGTTTTTCCTGGCTTTTTCATCTCAAAGGCTTTTTCATTGGCAGGTTTGTGGTTCAATACCTCAATGAATATACTTTGGCCGCCATAAAGCGTAATTGGTATTTCTAAAAGATCAGAAGCAATTCTTTTAAAACTAACCAACCCGCTTTTCTGATGTAGCGCATCGTAGATTCTGACAGCCCGGCCGGTAGCGGCTAACTGAATCGTTCCCTGCCTGAATTGATTGCCCAGATTACTTACAAAGTACAAGGTTCCGTTGATGTTTTTTTTGCGGATGAATGAAAGCCCAGCTTCTGAAAGTTTTTCTTTTCTGATTTTAGCCGTTTGCAGGCTTGAAATAATATCTGAACTAACTGAATAGCTGAATGTCGGTAACAGTTGTTCAAATAGCTTCTGATGCTTATCCCAATCTTTAAAACCTGTAGCCGTGGTTGGTAAATGATTAATGAAAAATACTGATATGCCCGCCTTTTTGCATTTTTCAAGATAGGCCAGCGTTGCCAGAGGTATATACTGAACCGGAGGCACAACAATAGCTTTATAAGCGTGTTTGCCTTGCGTAACTAATTGCTTGTTGTTTATCTGAGAGTTTTTCAGTTGTAAATCAGAGATGAAATCAAAGCTGAAACCATTGGCCATAAGCGTTTTGCAGGCATCGCCAAAAGCTGATTTAAGCATACCGTCTTTCATAATGGCGTGTACATCAATGGCATGGGTTTTGGCTTTATTACCCACCGACTGCCAAAGGTCATAGATGGGAAAATACATCAGAATGTCATTGTCTGGCTTGCTGTTTTGCAGCTTTTCCTGACAGCGGGCTATATAATTATTCAACTCGGGGAGGTAATCCCAGAAATGACTTTGCTGATTGAAATTGGTAGAAGCATAAAACAACCAACCCGGAAAAGGCTCATTGGGTGGCGAATAGGGGAGGCCATGATAAAAAATGTGGTTTATTCCACCAATGAATGACTCATCAATAATAGGTTTTACCTGCGATAAAGATACCTTGAAATGATTACCCAGCCACGTAGCTGTCTCTGAACTCACCAGTTTTTTACCCGTTACATGCGCCACAGAAGATGCCAGTTTCAGCACCAGTGCATCTGGTACACCAAAACGTTTTTCTTCGTAGTCGGGGTCTATCCTTGAAAGTGGAATATCATAAGGTTTACTGCCGAAGAACTCTGATTCAGGAATATCAGCAAGGGCATATAGGTCAAGAATATTGGCGGGCGAACCATGGGCTTCATTACGGGTTAGTTTCCCTTGTTTTTTCGACCAGCCCGTCCAGGTTTTGGTGAAATCGTCACGCAGAATATCAGAAAGGGTTTCGTTGTAGTCGCCCCATATCAGTTTTTCGCGTTGGCTCTCTGCTTTTTCTTTAGCCAATACGTCCAGGTGTTGTTGCAATTCATAGCCTCTTAAATCCTTGAATCGCTGAAAGAAATTGGCAGTCCAGTTAGCGCCGTAAACCTCGTAAGAATCATTATAAAACGCACGGACAGGATAGTCCTTTTGTCCGAAGGCATCCTGAAATGTTTGCAAATAACGCTCTAAGGCTGCTTTATTGAATGGGTCAAGTACCAACCCTTCTCCACCCGGGGCCGCTCGCTTTACTTTCTGATTAGTAGGAGCAAAGGTAAGCATATATTGGCCGTTGTGTTCCGTTACCCTGAATGCCTGAGCGGCATCTGCTGTTGAAACGCTTTTGCCACCAAATGGCCAGCCTGTACCAAGTGTCAGGTCAATACCCAGATTATTTTTTTTTGCTTCCTTTAGTGTGAAATCAAGCATTTCCAGCCATTCTTGTGATAAAAACGGCAGAAATTTGTTTTCTTCGCCCTTTACGCCATAAATGGGTATGATGTGCATACCACCGAAACCAGCCTGGGCATATTCTTTCAGATTCTGACTGATGCCGTCTTTGGTAACGGCGCTGCCCATCCACCACCAGTAAGCCCAGGGCTTGGTGGTAGATACCTGCGCCGACACCTGAGAGGTTATCAGTAGTAAAAGAATAACAAAGCGTTTCATGAGGGCTCTTTTTACCAGCCAAAGTAGTTTTTGGCGTTATTGTAGCAAATGTTTTGCACAGTTTCACCAACCCAGGCTATGTCGTTTGGTAATTCTCCGTTTTCGATATCATTGCCATAAATATTGCAAAGAATACGACGGAAATACTCATGGCGGGGGAATGAAAGGAAACTGCGTGAGTCTGTCAGCATACCTACAAAGCGGCTCAATAAGCCCATGTTCGACAATGCATTGATTTGTTTTTCCATGCCGTCTTTCTGGTCAAGAAACCACCAGCCTGAACCAAACTGCACTTTACCTGCCATTGAGCCATCATTAAAATTGCCCACCATTGTGGCTATCAGTTCATTATCAGCAGGGTTCAGGTTATAGATTATGGTTTTAGCCAGTTGATCGTATTCATCCAGCTTGCCTAAAAACTTAGACAAAGCTGCCGCCTGCGACCAGTCTCCAATAGAATCCCAACCAGTATCAGGACCCAACACGCGCATAGCACGTTTGTTGTTGTTACGCAATGCACCCAGATGGAACTGCTGTGTCCAGCCCAATTCGGCGTACAATTTACCTAATTCATGCAGAATAGCTGATTTGAATACAACTGCTTCGGTTTCTGAAAGCGTTTTGCCTGCTATGGCATTTTTAAAGGCGCTGTCTGCGGTTTCAGGGGTAAAGTCGGCGGCATAAATTTGTTCCAGCCCATGGTCTGAAATTTGCCCTCCCTGCGACGCGAAGAAATCGGCACGCTGGCGAAGCGCCTTTAGCAAATCTTCAAATGACAGTATGTCAAAATTGACAATAGCACCCAGTTTCTGAATATAGGTCGCGAAATTCGGGTTATCAATCAATATAAATTTATCCGGTCTGAAGGCCGGCAGCATTTTAACTTCAAAATCACCAGCATCTCTTAATTGCTTATGATATTCTAATGTATCCAGCGGGTCGTCGGTTGTGCAAACCACTTTTACATTCATTTTACGCAGCAGATTTCTCACCGAAAACTCCGGCGAACTGATTTTCTCGGAAGCAATATCGTAAATCTTCTTAGCTGTCTGAGGGTTTAAAACATCCTGAATACCAAAGTACCGCTGAAGCTCAAGGTGTGTCCAGTGATACAGCGGATTACGCATGGTATAAGGCACGGTTTCTGCCCATTTTTCAAACTTTTCGTAGTCAGACGCATCCCCGGTACAATATTTTTCACTAATACCATTGGTGCGCATGGCGCGCCACTTGTAGTGGTCGCCATAAAGCCATATTTCGGTTAGGTTGTTAAACACTTTATCGGCCACAATCTGGTCTGGTGGTAAGTGATTGTGGTAATCAATGATGGGCATATTTTTCGCAAACTCGTGGTAAAGCGTGCGTGCGGTTTTGGTTTGCAACAAAAAATCTTCGTCTAAAAACGGTTTCATGCTTCTCAAAGTCTAAGATTTGGAAATTGACACAAGGATACTCATTTTAAGAGTTGTGTCGCAATAAGTTTTTCAATTATGATTCAGCAAAACTATTTAGTTTTAACTAATTTATTCTGCCCTAATTTTTCTTTTTTTAATACTATTTTGACAAGTGATTAATGAGATTGAATCAATAATATGCTATCCGCGACGAATAACCGACAGAAGTCGGTGGCTATTTAAACAAAGGTATCTTTAATACGCAAATGCCGACTGAAGAATGTACAGGGTGAAAAAATCATTAATTAATTGCTCACAATCACTTTTTAGCGCTTTGCTGTAACAACCAGGTGGCTAAATCTTTAGCGGCGTTAAAATTCTGATAAACAAGCGGTATGCGGCGGCCATCAGTGTATTCATTGTACAGCCAGGGGTCGCCCACTGCAAACACGGTTCCTTTACCTACTTTTGCTGTTGCAATAATTATTTCACCTTTATCAGTCAGTACAGATTTGGCAGGGGTACTCAAAGCCAATGGCGATAGTTCTTTAATATAAACCGCCTGAGTGCTTTTAAAAACGGGATTCCCCGCCGGTATGTCTAAACGGCCTTGTTCCCATTTTGTCCCTTGCACCATGTTGATGTTTTTGGGAAGAAACTGAATGCCAAATTCTTTGGCCAACAGATTAAGGTTCTTATGTTCACAATTGGCGGTGTCATTAGCCATCATCACAAGCACCCCACCGTTTTTAACCCAGTTACTAATCTGTTTAATATCATCTGCCTGAATAAAAGCAGGCTTTGCTGTTTCCTTTTTTGTGTCTGGGTCAACTATAATGTAAACACTTACGCCTTTCAGGTTTGCAGCAGTTGGCGCTTGTTTAATTGTGGTTGTTCTGGCGCCTAACTCGTTAAAGATATTACCCCAGAGCCAGAAGCCAGAGTGCATGCGGTCGTCCCACGTATAATGGAAATTCTCCTGATTACCATTCAGGTCTTTTCTGAATTCATTATTGAAATGCCCGTCTACAGCCACTACTTTGCCTTTGCCCAAAGTGTTTTCGTTGGCAATTTCAATTTCAACGCTGGCAAAGATAAACGGGCCGACCCCTTTCAAATCGTTCTTGCGGATAGGTTCGCTCAGATAATATTCGTACGAACCATCACGATACGGGTTGCCACCCAGGCCACCAACACTTACGGTTTTGTTAAGGCTGATTGTTCCGTCTTTTTCTTTCTCAACAAATTCTTTCAGTATACCGGCGTAGCCTTTTCTGGCGGCCGACAGATACCGGGCATCCAGATACCCCTGACGAACCCCTTTTGCTAAAGCATACACAAACATACAAGATGCAGACGCCTCAAAGTAATTACCTTTACGGTTGCCCTGAGTGGTCATCTGATACCAGACACCAGACTGGGCATTTTGATATTTTACCAAGGCAGGTGCCAGGCGTTGCAGATATTTGATAAGATTAGCTTTTTCCGGGTGATATTCCGGGAAAAAATCCAGAACATCAACCAATGCCATTGCATACCAGCCAATGGCACGGCTCCAGAAATGCGGCGAAAGCCCTGTTTTTTTATCTGCCCATTTCTGTTCACGGCTTTCGTCGTAGCCATGATACACCAGGCCGGTCTGTTCATCTACTGCATATTTTTCAATCAGGGCAAACTGTCTGGCAATGTCATCAAAATGCTCAGGCTTGTTGAAAAGCCTGCTGTATTCAGCCGCAAAAGGCTCGCACATAAAAAGGCCGTCAAGCCACATCTGGTAGGGGTACCTTTGCTTGTGCCAGTAGCCACCCTCTTTGGTTTTGGGCTGGTTCTCTATCTGCTTCCACAGTAAATGGGCGGCTTTGATGTATTTCTCTTTATCAGGCTGTGTTTGTTGCGCCAGCATCAACAGCGCTCTTCCGGTAGGGATATTGTCCAGATTAAAATCATTATAAGCATAAGTTCTGATGCTGCCGTCTTTCTGCACGTAGCGGTCAATATCTTTTCTGATGTACTCAAAATATTTTCCGTCTCCTGTTCTGTACCAGACCTTTTCCAGTGCTTTCAGCGCCAGCCCCTGCTCGTAATCCCAGGCAGCCGGTTTATTAGGTTTTACGGTAATGGAGTCTTTATGCCAGTTCATGAACGACTCAGCCATTTGAACCGAATAGGGTTTTTGTGCGAAACTGCCAATGCAGCCGAACAGAAAAATAACAATCAGTTTTTTAGCAATCATAATGAAATATTTAATAAGGATAAATATTACAACACCACATTCAGTTTTTGTCCTACTTTCAGGTTGATTTTTTTAGATTTGCTACCACTTACCAGAGTGGTTTGCCCGCCTCTTTTAGAATAAACCGTGACAGACTTCACTGTTTTATTTGCCCAGGTCATGGTTATTTCAAAACCACCTCTGGCGCATAAACCCTTAACTGAACCATTGCTCCAATCGTCTGGCAGGGCTGGTAGTAAGCGAATCAGGTTTTCATCAGACTGCACCAGCATTTCTGCTACGGCCGCTGCTCCGCCAAAGTTGCCATCAATCTGGAATGGCGGGTGGGCGTCAAACAGATTAGGGTAAGTACCGCCACCACGTGCATATTTGGTCTTTACACCGTCGGGTTCTACATATTGCAATAACTCACGATACATTTTGTAGGCGTGGTTGCCGTCCCATAGTCTTGCCCAAAGGTTTATTCTCCAGCCTTTTGACCAACCCGTTGTTTCATCGCCTTTTATTTCCAGCGTTTTACGACAGGCCTCAGCCAGAGAAGGTGTTTTTTCAGGTGTGATATGATTACCCGGGAACAAGCCAAAAAGATGCGACTGATGGCGGTGCTTAGGGTCTTCGTCTTCCCAATCATAATACCATTCCTGCAGATTACCTTTTTTACCAATCTGGTAAGGGTATAGTTTGGCCAGTGCCTGTTCCAGCGTGGTTCTGAACTCGGTATCGGTGTTCAATATTTTGGATGCCTTGATGGTTTGCTCAAAGCACTCGCGAATCATAGCCAGGTCGGCTGTGGCGCCATAAAGGGTAGCGCCATGATAACCAGTTGATGTGATATATTTGTTTTCGGGTGATGTAGACGGTGAGGTAACCAGATTCCCGTTTTTATCCGGCACCAGCCATTCCAGACAAAACTGCGCTGCGCCACGCATAATGCCGTAGGCCTCGTTTTTCAGGAAACTGATGTCTTTCGTGAAAATGTAGTGTTCCCAAAGATGAGTACTCAGCCAGGTACCACCCATTGTCCAGTTAGCCCATACGGGGTCGCCATTACCAAAATCACCGACGGGGTTACTCATAGCCCAGATATCGGAGTTGTGCGCTACTGTCCAGCCATTCACACCATAAAAAGTTCTGGCCGTAATTTTTCCGGTTTCTGAAGCGTTTCTGATAAACCCGAGTAAGGGCTTGTGCATTTCTGAAAGGTTGGTGTTTTCTGCCAGCCAGTAGTTTTCTTCGGCATTGATATTGGTCGTGTAGTTACTGCTCCAGGGGGGTCTCATATAGGGATTCCAGATACCTTGCAGGTTGGCAGGAACACCATTGGTACGCGAGCTGCTGATAAGCAGGTATCGGCCATATTGAAAATACAGTACTTCCAGCACTTTATCTTCTTTACCTTCGGCGTAACGTCTCAGTCTTTCGTCGGTTGGAAGAACAGGTGCCTGCGTGGCACCCAGATTCAGACTTACTCTGTTGAAAAACGTTTGATAATCTTTTATATGCGCCTGTTTTAGTTGGGCATAAGTCTTGGCAAATGCTTTGTTCAGATTAGCCGTTGCTATGGCTTTATTATCCAGCCCTTCGGTGGCAGGGTTTTTATCGAAACCATTAAAACTGGTGGCTATAGATACAAAGATCAAAGCCTCTGTTCCATTCTTAATGCCGATAGTGCTGTCGGTGGCCAATACACGGCCACCTGTATTTTTGATTTTAGCAAGGGTTGTAAATCTGGTGCCTTTAGATTCATCAAATACAACTGCATTCGGCGAATTGACATAGTTAGGCAAAGCCTTTACAGGGGCATATCCATTTACCGATAACAGATTGCCATTACCCGAAACCTTGTTTTTAAGCAGGCTGTTAAACTTTACATCAAAGCTCAATGCCCCGGCCTTGCTGCTGGTCAGTTTAATGACCATAATCTGGTCGGGGTGAGAGACGAAGTATTCACGGGTGTATTTTACACCATCAATTTCATAAGTAGTTTTTGAAACCGCCTCGCCTATATTCAGTTCGCGATAGTAGTTCTGCGCTTTATCTTCATTGGCAAAGTTGATATAAAGCGTGCCCAACGGCGCAAATGACTCGGAGTATTTCCCCTGAATTTTGCGATACAACTGGTCGGCTAGTTTATAGTCTTCTTTTTGAAGAGCCTCTCTTATAGCCGGAATATGCTTGTAAGCCTCCGGATTCATATTAGGGTTTACAGGCTCACCAGACCACAATGTGGCATCGTTCAGATAGATTTTGTCTGATTGAACGCCACCAAAAACAGTGGCGCCTAATTTGCCATTACCCAGCACCAGGCTTTCTTCAAAGTATTGCGCCGGCTTTTTATACCAGAGCGTTTTATCTGGTTGTGCGTAACTGGCAAGCGAGATAGTAAAAAGCAGAAGTAATAATTTGGTTTTTTTCATGAGTGGATAATTATAGATTCAAAGTTTTGGTACTTCAGATAAATGTATGCCTAACAGCTTCTTGCTGATAGCATCCAGGGCGTTCTCGGCCCCTTCAAAATGAAAAGTACGTTGTACATGGGTTAATGTTTCATTGCGTTTAAGCGCAATGGCAGGCGACGAGGTCTCTAATTCATAAAATTGCCCCATCTGACTCCCCGTATCATTTTTACCGTCATTATAGGCATTAATGGCATCGCCGCTGTATGGGTTTTTCTGAATTTCCCACATCGAGTTCACGTAGTCGGTTTCGCCATTGTAATCAAACTGCACAATAGTCAGTATTTTGTTTTCGGTATCGTAGCTTCCGGCAACCGGCTTTAAGGCCTGCGGAGGTACACCTATTTTACCACGGGCCTGCGCATCAGCCTTGAAGAACAGAATGTCTTCTTTTTTTACCAGTCTTCCGGCGGGAATTTTACCAAAGTAGCTGTCGTTAATCAATTCTGCTTTGCCTGATTGATAAGGGATAATGATGGTGTTTTGTGGTGAGGCTTTCATCATACCCAGAAGCCAGATAGAAAGTACCCCTTTCGATTTATCCCAGTCTTCAGCTCCGGTATTGGTCAGGGCATTGGTGGTTTGATACCCCACCCAGGCAATGTCTTTAAGTGCAACACCTAATAATTTCTCGGCATCAGATTTGTTCAGTAAACTGATTTCACGATTCAGCTTTACCCTAAATTGCGTGCCTGAGTAGTTTTCTAACGTCATATCCTTTGTGAAAACTGCTCTGTTGGCTTGCTTCTCAACCAAATCATAAGAAACCGTGTCTATTTCTGCCGGGGTTTGCCAGTTTTCAAAGTCAAATGTGCTGCCTTGCTTAAAGAAAACAGAATACTGCCCGCCCTCAGGGCCAAACCAGAAGCGTTCTTCTCCGCCAAAGGCATTCATGTGCGGTGTGTATTTGCCCGACGCAATGGCCTCATGGTTGATCCAGCCATAGCTGAAACCGCCGTTTCCGTGGGCGGTGCTGGTCATTACTCTTGCCTGATAATCGCCTACAATGGCAACTTTCATGCTGTCTTGCTCCAGTAATACTACTTCTTTGTGTTTCTTTAAAAATTCGTAGTCGAATCCAAATGTGTCCTCCAGTTTCATAGTGGTTTGTGTATGGTTTCCCTCATGTGCCGTGTTACAAGCCATGCAGTAAAAAGCCAGCGTATAAATAATGGCCTTTTTCATAGGGTTTAGTTTAATAGTTTCGTTACGGCGTCGTCTCCTTTTAGGGCATCAGCAGGTAGTGGATGGCCGGCATCAAAAACCTGCAATTGGGCTGGTGAAAGCACAGCATTGATGCTTTCATCTATTTTTCCGTTAACTTTTACCTTGTTGATTTCCAGTTTCAGATGTCTGGCCAGAAACTCATAAGCTGCCAATCTTTTAGAAATGCCGTAATCATGCTTTTCATCGGGCAGATGCACGTTCTCCAGTTTGTCTTCAGCCCCATAAAATGAATAAATGCGCTTAATATAGGGGTATTCTAAATTAGGGGTGTTTTTGGTCCAGTCGCCACCGTCTGATACCAACAGCATAGGTCTTGGCGCAGCCAGTGCAGCTATTTCAACATTGGTTGTTTCATGCGTGGGGCGTTTGTGAATGGGCATGCCGCTTTCGCAGATACAGCCACCAAAAAAATACGCAGATACCATTACTACCGGAACAGATACCTTAATGCGGTTATCAATGGCTGCCAGTAAAAAAGTCTGGGTGCCACCGCCAGACTCACCCGTCATGCCGATGCGTTCTTTATCAATGTCTGGCTGGCTCAATAAAAAATTGAGGGCGGCTGTGCTGTTTGCCAATTGCAGTTTTACGGCCTTTGGTATTTTATGGTCGCACTGTTTCATATCGCCCATGCCTATCATGTCATAAGCAAAAACCACTGCCCCCATGCGTGCCAGTGTGGCGCAACGCTGCTGGGTATATTCTTTCAGACGTGGGTCTTGCCCATGGCCATGCGGACAAAGGACGCCTGCCATTTTTTTGCCTGTCTGTATTGGCCGGTACAGGTTGCCGGTAACATAAATACCGTTAAGGCTCTGGAAAGATACGTTTTCTACACTGTAGCCGTTAAACTCTTTTTTGCTGTGTATAGTAACATTAGATGCTTTGGGAACCTTGAGCAGATTGAACTCTGAACCCTCAAGAATGCCTTGCCTGATAAGCGCGGCGCGTTTTTCCCAGCTTTTTTTGTCGCTGTAGTTTTGGGCAAGGTCTTGGTGTACTTTTGCTGCCTGCTCTTCAGTATAAAAACGGCCTTGCCTGAGGTCGGGCTTTTCGGGGTTGTACTGTGCTAGCGCCACATTACCCGCCAGAATAAAACTTAAAACAAGAAATGACGATTTCATGATTTAGCGATTAAGTATGAATAAAATCTTCACGCATTGGGTTAAATACATCTACCAGTACACCGTCTTCCAGACAAATGGCGCCATGCAAAACCTCTGATGGAACGAAGTAGACATCGCCTTCTTTCAGGATTTTACTTTCGCCATTAATAGTTATTTCAAAAACGCCACCGGCAATGTAGCTCATTTGCAGGTGTGGGTGCTTGTGCGTGGCGCCAACGCCTCCTTTTTCAAAAGCTACCTTTACGAGCATAAGGTCTTTTGAATAAGACATGATTTTGCGTCTGATTTTGGCATCAACAATTTCCCAGGGTAGGTCGTTGTCTTCTACCAGCGTTTTTTCAAAGGCTGCATTCACGAGAGAGGTCACGGTTTGAGTTTAACAGATAAACGTAAATATATCATACTTTTATGCGAAGGTAAAAGTACCTATTATTTTTAAAGAAAATATTTCCAGTCAGGCTATATTTTTATGCAAACGTTATCGGGAACGTTGCCAAAATTGTACTTAGGTGTTAGTGGAATTGTAAATATCTAAGATTTATCGTCGAAATCAGCACATGGGCATGGTTATCCTGATTAAACGAAAATCCCACTGGTTTTTACGCCAATGGGATTTTACCGCTAGTATGATTTACAATCAATTGTGGTTTAATTGGTTGTCAGAGTAGCCGATTTCTGTGCAGACAGCAGACCGTTATCGGTTACTATTTCGGCAAAGAAAACCCTTGACGTTTTTGCAGTTGTCTGCGCCGTAATAGGTATAGCCAGCACATAGCTGCGAAGTGTGGCGTCATACTTTTGCGAACCGGCAGGAATAGTAGTGAGCAAAGTTTGTGTACCTGTTGCCGTGGCAGCCCAATATACCCTGAACTCCTTAACCGGAACCTGCGTGGTGTACTCAATATTGAAATTTGTATTGGCACCCGGTGTGGTTGTCTGGTTAGCAACTACCGACGTATTGGCAGTTGTTGTGCGGGTAGTACCCAGCCACACAACAGAAATCTGCGCTACTTTACCCTTGCTGGTGGTTATGTCACCTATTAAGTCTGGCTCTTCATAACAACCGGTCATAAAAACTGCAGTGGCTGCCAGCATCGTGAAAACTAATACTTTTATGTTTTTCATATCTCTTTCAATTTTTAATTTAGATACCTTACTTGTTGAATAACCACATTTTTACACCCGGTTGTTTCAGATTAGCCTCTGCGTTTTTTGCATTTCTTGTCAGCTCTGATGAAGGGTACTTCATGCGTTGAATGCGTTGTCCGTTCAGATCCGGATTAAGGTTCAGAGGCATCGGGAAATCAAGATAATTGTATTTTCTGACGTCTGTCCAGATATCACCAATCAAAAACATCGCCTTATATTTCTCACGTATAATGTGTGTTAAAGTCAGGTTGGCAGCGCCTACATTTACCACAGAGGCGCTCAGGTAAGTATCTATATTGGTGCTGCTTACGCCCAGTTTCTGCATATTGGCGCGGGCAATGGCCAGGTAAGCATTATAGGCATCGGTTGTTGTGCCGGATGAGCTAATGCTGCCTCCATTAGCCAAAAACCTTGCTTCGGCTTCAATGGCTTTTACTTCGGCGTAAGTCATCATCACAATTGGCGAATTGATATTAGAATGCCAGGCAGTAATGTTAAAGTCAACGGTTGAGCCGGCACCTGAACCCGGTGCCACACCAGCGTAAGTAGTTTGTCCGTTTTTGCGGGTAACAACTATGGGCAGGCGGGGGTCTACAATGCCCTGAACCGTGCCATTCATCAGGTTTACAAAAGTGCTGCCGTAAGTAACAGATAAGTTACCGGTGCTGTTGGCCAGTGCCACACGGCTATACCAGGGGCTCAGGTTTTTTGAGTTGTACTGTAACTGAAAATCATCGGCATTGCTGGTCATGGCGTTCTGCAAGGCAGCCAAAGCGGTCTGTGAGGCAGTTTGCGGATTAATAGACGACTGATGCATGGCATAGCGGGCTTTTAATGAATAGGCCAGGCGGCTCCATTTTCCCATATCTCCTTTATAAATCATGTCATCATTGCCCGGTTTGGTACCCGCATCTTTAACCAGCTCTGTAATGGCTTCATCAAGTAATTTTTGAATAGAGGCATATACACTCTGCTGGGTATCGTAGGCCGGGCTGAAATTTTTCTGGTCTGCCTGTGTGTATGGTATGTTTTCCCAGTTGCTGGTGGCTAAACCCAGGTTATAAGCTAACAAAGTTTTAGCTATTCCCACATAGGCAGGGCTGTTTTGCTCCTGACCTTTTTTGATTATCAGATTCAGTTGAGGTATAACATACAAATAAAGGTTTGACCACCCTGAGGCATTTTCTGCCTCATAATAGGCATCTGTACCATTAGTACCCAGGTTACTGCCCAGTTGTTGTGCATATTGCGCGGCTACGTAAGCCTGTTGGTAACTGGCCTCGCTGGTGTATAATTGTGCGGTAGACAGGAGCTCCTGTACGGTTGCATCTGATTTCAGGGTTGGGTCGACATTCACATCGAGGAAGCTCTGACAACCCGAGAGGATTGTCATAAACCCAGCCGCTAAAAGGGAATATATATAATGTGCTTTTTTCATTGCAATAATGGTAATAATGTTTTTCAAATCTGTACAATGTTAGAAATTAGCCGACACTCCAAACATAAAGCTTTTGGTTGCCGGGTTGTTTCGACCCACAAAGCCAATAATATTGGTGCCAGAACCAAAAGAGAGCGCTTCCGGGTCATATCCGCGGAAAGGCGTGTTCAGGAACAGGTTGGTACCTGTAAAGCTGAATCTTACACCGTTTTTAAATACGGTTTTGCCAATTAGGCTTTGCGGTAGTGCGTAGTTTAGGCTAACTGTACGAAGGCGAATCCACGACGCATCCTGAATATTCAGTTTCGACCAGGCATTAAATCGTGTAGAAGTTGATGGATTGTACAGTAAGTCATCTAAATATACCTCTTTTGTGTTTGGAGTGTAGGTAGATTTACCATCAGACCCTTTTTGCTCAACCACACCATTGAAAACCACTTTTTCGTAGCGTCTTTCGGTGAGTTTGATTGACCCACTACGTAGTGCGTTTCTTTCGCCCAAATCTATGGCATCGCCACCGTGGCGCCACTCTAATAGTGCAGACAGACTTAAACCTTTATAATTAAAGGTATTGGTCAAACCACCAATCCAGTCGGGCAGTGCATTTCCATATTGGGTTAGTGTGGTGCTTGTTACCGGGAAACCCGTAGAGGCATTTATCAGCAACTGGCCGTCTGGCGCTCTCTGATAATCATACCCCCACAAATCGCCAATTTTACTGCCTTCTCTGATTCTTAAACTTCCAACTACGTTGTCATAATAAGCTATTTCTTTTAATTCTGCTGGCATTTCAATTACTTTACCCGACATCTTCGACCAGTTCAATGAGGCATCCCATGAGAAATCCTTGCTCTGGATAATTTTTGCAGTAGCCAGCAACTCCACACCTTTGTTGCGTATCAGACCGATATTGGTATAATAGAATGAATAACCCGACACGTTAGACACAGGGGCGCGCACTATCTGGTCGCGGCTATCCATAGTAAAGTAGGTGGCGTCGAGCATGAAACGGTTTTTGAAGAAGCGCAGTTCGGTACCAATTTCAATTGAGGTGGTACGCTCCGGTTTCAGGTTAGGGTCGGCAGTAGTAGTTCTTCTGAAGTAACCCGGCACGGTGTTACCAAACGGAAAATTATCGGTTATTTCATAATAACTGCCAGATACGTAAGGGTCGGTACCTTTACCTACCTGTGCCCATGAGGCACGTAACTTACCATAAGACAAAACATTATTGGCCGGCAGGTGCTCGGTAAATATATACCCAAGGTTAAACGACGGATAGAAGAAAGAGTTATTGGCCTGAGGCAGCGTTGAAACAATGTCGTTTCTGCCTGTAATATTCAAATATAAAAGGTCTTTATAACTCAGTTTGGCATCGCCAAAGAAACTGGCTATTCTATAATGCGCAGGCGAGTAAAATCGGGTTTGCTGGTTACGGTAGCTGCTTATTTCATTAGTAAATGGCGTCTTCCATCCCTCACCTCGAATGTAGTAGCTGTCCGGGCGTTCGCTGTTTACTAAAGAGTTGCCAAGCATCAATGAACCGCTCCAGTTATTTCCGAAATCTTTTTTAGCTGTTACGTAAAAGTTTGAGTTGAGCTCGCGGTAGTTCAGAAACTCGTTCACAAGAAAACCTTTTACCTGGATACCGACGTCAAAAGTACTGTCAACCTGGCGGCTGCGGGTTTCGTGGTAGGTATCGTAGGTTAGCTGATATTTTGCAGACAACCAATCAGTAATGTTGTAGTTTAAGGTTACGTCAGCAATGTAGCGGTTCACCTTATCTACGCGCGGGCTTCTTTCAACCAGGTATCGAGGGTTGTCGGTAAAGCCCGGCAGAATATTTTTTTGGGTTCCGTCTGCATTCAGGTAATCGTTTACATCATAAGTGTTAGGCCAGTAAGCCAAAGCACTGAAGATTGATTTATCGCCGGCAGGTGGGCGTTTACCACCAGAATTAATATAATTGAAAGAGGCCGAAACAGAAAAATCTTTGGTGATATTATATAAACCTGCCACTTTAGCAGAAGTACGGCCGAAATCAGTATTAGGTACTATACCAGACTGGTAACTACGGCCCAGCGATACATAAACATTGCCTTTCTCTCCACCTTTGGTAAGGGTAATGTTATTATTGTTGGTCATACCCGTTCTGTAAAAACCGCGGAAGTTGTCGTAAATCCTGTCGGTAGTGTTTTGAGGGTCAAATACCGGCCCGAACGACTGGTATGGGGTTCTGCCCGTAGTAGTAAGCGGAATAAACTCGCCTAAACGGCCTTGCAAGAACGAAGTTTGGATGGAGGGTGATTTGCCCAGCACATCGGCACTTACCGATGACGAAACCGAGATGTTCAGTTTACCGGATTTGCCTCTTTTGGTTGTAATAATGATAGCCCCGTTTGAAGCCCGCAAACCATACAGCGCCGTAGCTGCAGGGCCTTTTAGTACAGATATACTTTCAACGTCGTCAGGGTTAATGTCGGCAGCCCGGTTAGTGTTGGCAAATTGTTCGCCTGCACCCGGTGAGTTGCTACCCGCACTGGGTAATGGGTTACCTGCGCTGGTTGAGTTAGAGATAATGATACCATCCACAACAAAGAGTGGCTGGTTGTCGGCATTTCCACTCAGGGATGTAACACCTCTGAGAATAATATTGATACCCGCACCTGGCGCGCCTCCTGAACCGGTTATAACGGCTCCGGCAATTTTACCCTGTAATGCACCCACAAGGTTCTGATTCCCTGAATTCTTTATCTCTTCGGCTTTAAGCGATTGTATTGAATAACCAATGGCGCGTTTCTCTTGCGTTTGCCCCAGAGCAGTTACTACCACTTCGCCAAGGGTAGAGCTACCGGCACTTAAAACCACATTAATAGTAGATTGGTTAATGACCAGCACGGTCTGGGTTTCCATACCCACAAAGCTGAAAACCAGTTCGGTGCCGCTTCTGGCAGCAATAGAATACATACCGTTACCATCGGTGGTAGTACCAATACTGGTTCCTTTTACAGTTACGTTTACACCCGGAATCGGGGCTCCGTCATCGGCAGAAGTTACTTTCCCTTTTATGGTATTCTGTGCAGATACTTTTAAGGAAAGTAAAAGGCAGAGTAAAAAACTCCAAGCAAGTAGCTTTTTTTTCATGATAATATAAATATATTTGGTTTTTGTATTGTAAATGTATGAAATAACTACAGAATATTGAAGCAATAAAAGTAGGTGTCTGGTGGATGTTTAGGTCATATTGGGCTTGTAACTGGTTATTTATGAGTAGGTTTTGAAAATTATTTTTACAAAACAGGTGCTTTTAAACTTTTTGAGAATGGTCAGAAGTTTTTTAAAAGCTGTGTATTTAAACATTAAAATTAGTGTCTGTTGTGGTTCCAGAATGGAAAGTTAAAAGATTTTTAATTTTTTTTTGATGCCATAAAGACAAATATTTTTTTTAATTTACAAATGGGCATGTTTATTGTGGTTTTCAAGCCAAATTACAAGCCTGTGCCGTTCCTGAAACAATGAAATGTAGTTGATGGGATGTTGTATCTGAGTGTTGCTATTGAAAATGAATTGAAATGCTTTTGAGTTAGTTGAATGAAATTCAAACTGATGTTTTCTTTATTGCTCTAGATATTATTTCCAGAAACTGCTATCCGTTAAAATATTTAGCTTTGGCTATATGCATTGTATGCCCTGAAAGGCTTGCCATGTGTATTTATTATTACAGTTTATCAGATTATATCAGGCAGCAATTATGGAGGAATTAGAACTTCTCAAACAACAGCTTGAGCAGGAGCGAAAAGCCAGGTTAGAAACCGATGCTTTGCTACAGGAAAAAAAACAGCAGCTAGCCGAGCTGAATGAAAAGCTTTACACTTTTAACGCTGATTTTGAAAGACAAAGGGTTGAAGGCAATGAGGCAGTTCAGAAAATTGAGAACAGGTATCAGATACTCATTGAGTCTTTAAAAGATATTGTTTATAAAATTACACCCGAAGGCTTTTTTACGTTTGTAAACCCGGTAGTTAGAGAAGCATTGGGTTATGAACCCGAAGAGATTATAGGAAAACACTTTACTGAGCTGGTAATACCCGAATACAGAGAACAACTGGTAGGCTTTTATCTGAACATGATGAAAGAAAAGAAGGAAAGCACCTATGTGGAGTTTCCTGCTTTTACCAAAGATAACCAGGTGGTGTGGATAGGCCAGAGTGTTCATTTGCTTAAAGAAAATAACCGGATTGTTGAGTTATCGGCGGTGGCCAGGAATATTACTGAAAGAAAAAACAGCAGTGATGAACTCCGGACTACCCAACGGCGCCTGACTGCCCTGATTTCTAATCTTCAGAAAGGCGTTCTGGTAGAAGACGAAAACAGAAAAGTAATATTGGTGAATCAGCAATTTTGTGATTTTTTTAAAATCTCTGATGCCCCGGAGCAACTGATTGGTACCAATTACCTGGATTTGCTTGAACGCGTTAAATTGTGTTTTGATGACACCGACCAGTTTCTTTCAAACATGGCCTGCCTGCTTGGCAAAAAAGAAACGGTGGTTGAAGAAAAACTCACAACCGCCGACGGAAGAATACTGGAACGCGATTACATACCTATTTTTCTTGATGGCGCTTATCGTGGCAGTCTTTGGGAATATGCCGATATTACCCAGAGATTCCTGTCAGCCGAAAACATCAGAAAAAGTGAGGAGAAGTACAGGAAAATAATGGATAACATGACTTTGGGCTTGTTGGAAGTTGATAACGACCAAAGGATTATTCGTGCCTATGGCAGTTTCTGTAAAATGGTGGGCTATACCGAAGAAGAACTGGTAGGCAAAATAGCTGCCGATTTACTGATAGGTAAAGGCTATGAAGATGTGCTAAACCATGAACAGGCTAAGAGAAAACACGGAATAGGCAGCTCTTATGAAATGAAAATGTTAAAAAAAGATGGGAGCGACCTTTGGGCCATTATCAGTGGCTCGCCTATTATGGATGAAAACGGTAATCTGGTGGGTTCAATTGGTGTGCATTATGATATTACCGGTCGGAAATTGCTTGAACAGGAGCTCGCCAAGGCAAAACAGGTAGCCGAAGAAGCCAGGCAGGCAGAAAAGCAGTTTCTGGCAAATATGAGCCACGAGATAAGAACACCGCTGAACGCCATTATTGGCATGACGCACCTTTTGTTTGACACCCGGCCGAGCCAGCAACAGAAGGAGTTTCTGGAAGCGCTGAAAACCACGGCAGACTTCTTATACGGTTTGATTTCGAACCTGCTGGATATGGCAAAAATTGAAGACGGCAAAATTGAAGTAAAGAAAAAACCTTTTGATCTTGTAGGTCTGCTGCGTGCTACCCAACAGGTTTTTAAAATAAAACTGGGAAACAGGCCTATCAATCTTGATTTAATGATTGATGCCCGCATAACCGGAAATTATATCGGAGACGACCTGCTCCTTAACCAGATATTACTTAACCTGATTGGTAATGCAGAGAAGTTTACACTTGAGGGCTCAATAGATGTTTCGGTAAAGGTGAAAAAAGAAGATGGAGAAAGGGTATGGCTTGAATTTAAGGTTTCTGACACCGGCATTGGTATTCCGGAAGAAAAGCTAGACCTTGTTTTTCAGAAATTTGAGCAGATTACACTGCACGGAAACAAGCACAAAGGTACAGGTCTTGGGCTTACCATTACCAAACAATTGGTAGAGTTGCAGGGTGGTAATATATCAGTTAAAAGTCAGGAAGGTGCCGGCTCTGTATTTACATTTGTGCTGCCTTACCGGAAAGTTGCAGAGGTAGGCGTTACCAAAGGAACCCCATTTCCTAGTGCATTAAAGGCCGGAAAAGTACTGATTGCAGAAGATAATGCCATGAATCAGAAGTATATCAGTAATCTGCTCGATAAATGGAGTATTTCGTATATTATTGCAGCAGACGGCAAAAAAGCTGTTGAGTTGGCAAGCCAGGAGAAGTTTGATATCATCTTAATGGACATTCAGATGCCAAATATGGATGGCTATGAGGCCGCCATAAATATCAGAAATACCAATAATTTAAACAGAAAAACCCCTATATTGGCTCTCACTGCCTCAGCAATGATTGACCAGAAGAACAGAGCCATGGCAGTTGGTATGAATGGTTTTATATCTAAACCTTTTACGCCTAATCATTTGCTGGGTACTATACAGGAGTATCTCAATGGCCAGGAAGATGATAACGCTGCCCGGCAGAATGCCACCGATGGCATTGAGCTGAACCGAGCCTGTTTAAATGAGCTATACGGAGACGATAAAGATTATGCCGCTGATATGTTCCGCACTTTTCTGAGCGAAGTAGTGCCAGACTTTAACTCTCTGGCTGGGTTAATTCAAACCAACGAGAGAGAAAGCCTGGCCAAAGCAGTGCATAAATTAAAACCAACTTTAGGTATGGTGGGCCTTACAGAACTGGAAAAAAGAATGTTTGATTTTGAAGACAGAATAAGGCAACCATCCGAAACGCAGGAACTGCTGGAAACATGGAAAAATATATTTGAAGATATTAATCAAAGCCTTCCTATTATAAGGAATGAACTAGCCAAATTACAAGCATGAAATTGAAATGTATCATCGTTGAAGATGAAGTAATGGCGCGTAAATCATTGCAGCGGCTTTGTGAGCAACATGAGTCGCTTGAACTGGCTGCAGTTTTTGAAAATGCCGAAGATGCCCTGGTTTACCTCTCATCTGAAAAGACGGATCTTATTTGGCTTGATGTAGAGATGCCGGGTCTTTCTGGGTTCGATTTATTGGAGAACCTCACATCAATACCACAGATAATCATGACAACCACCAAAACTGAATATGCTTTTGATGCCTATCAGTATCAGGTAACCGATTATCTTAAGAAACCAATTATGCTGCCGCGCTTCAGAATGGCAGTAGATAAGGCACTGGAACTACATTCTAAAAAAACAACGGTTTCGCCCCAAAGACAGGAAATTTACGTAAAAACAGATGGAAGATACGTAAGGCTTCCGTATGCGGATATATTGTATATCGAAAATATCGGCGATTACGTGAAGATTTTCACGCAGGATAATTCCTACATTATCCATACCACAATGAAGTATCTGGAAGAAAAGCTGGGAGAACAGTTTTTGCGCGTTCACCGCTCTTATATAGTTCACCTCGATAAAATCGTAGACATTGAAGAAAACAACCTGGTAATAGCCAAAAAGGTTATTCCTATCAGCCGGGCCAATAAGCCTGAACTCATGAACAGGTTAAATATGCTCTAGAAAATTTATCTGTATGGTTTTTGATTGACTTTTGTTGCTAAAAAGAAATATAAAAAAGATTAACTATGGTATTAATTTTACTTTCATAACGTATTAAAACCGTTTTATTATGTTTGAGTTTAATGCGCATCTTGATGCAGATTATATAAACGAGATTTATGGTGGAGACCTCTCTATCGTGCAAATAATGTTTAATTCTTTTCTGGAAGAAAGTATCCCTGTCTGGAACGAAATACAGGACCAGATCAACCAGAAAAACTTTAATGAAGTCGGCCGCCTGGCGCATCAGATAAAACCATCTTTTTCAATGGTGGGGCTTACTTTTCTACACCCTAAAATGCAGGCCTTTGAATCCTACGCAAAGGCAAACCCTGAAGCAGGCGAACTCAATAAACTATACCAGCAAATTGCAGTTGATGTAAACCATGCCAAACTTGTTATAGAAGAAGATCTTAAACGGATGGAAGACTACCTGTGAGTCTCAGGTTTTCAAACTGCTTTATCTGTCAGCCTTTCTCTGATTAACCCTTTGTAACTACCTTACTTAAAAGTCAAACACGTTATTACCCCCACAGATGAAAACTATTATAGAAGTTCTTTTTTGGGTTTTTACCGGCCTGGTTTTTTACACGTACTTAGGCTACGGATTGTTAGCATGGGCGCTTGTTAAAATCAGGAAAATGATGGGTATTTCATTTAAATCCTTTAATAACCCGTCATTCCAACCAGAAATTACCTTGGTGGTTCCGGCCTATAACGAGATGACCTGCATAGCTGACAAGGTTAAAAATTCTTTTGGTCTTGAGTATCCGGCAGATAAGCTCGAAGTTCTTTTTGTAACTGAAGGCTCAAACGATGGTACCACAGAGTACCTTGAGGGGCTAAAGCCACACTACCCCAGGCTGCGCATTATAGGTGGTAAAGAACGAAAGGGAAAAATTGAGGCCATGAATATGGCCATTAAAACCATAAACACCCCGATTGTTATTTTTACCGACGCCAATACAACCCTGAACAACCATGTACTTAAAAATATTGTAAGACATTTTGAGGACGAAAACGTTGGCGCAGTAGCAGGTGAGAAGCGGATACAAACTGATAGTACTGAAGCCGCCGCCGGGGCAGGTGAGGGCTTATACTGGAAGTACGAATCTTTTCTGAAGAAACTGGATACCAGGCTGTACTCGGTGGTAGGAGCAGCCGGAGAACTTTTTGCCGTAAGAACGCACCTTTACGGAAACGTTGAAAAAGATACGCTGCTTGATGACTTCATGGTGTCGCTGCGGGTAGCCGCCGCCGGATACAGAGTAATTTATGAACCTGATGCCTACGCCATAGAACGCCCCTCATTTTCAATAGATGACGAAATGAAACGAAAAGTAAGAATTGCAACGGGTGGGTTTCAGTCAATAGGACGACTTGCATTTTTATGGAACGTTTTCAAATACGGATGGCTTTCGTTTCAGTATGTTTCTCACAGAGCAATGCGGTGGGCAGTGGCCCCGTTTTGTCTGCCACTTATTTTTTTGTGTAACCTGCTAATAGTGCTGCTGGAAGACCCTGATAATGGCTTTAGTTTTTATAAAATAATAATGTTCGCGCAGGTTTTATTTTATTTATTAGCTATATTAGGGTATTGGTTCGAAAACCGGAAGATGAGAATCAAGCTTTTGTTCGTTCCGTTCTATTTTTCATTTATGAACTACTGCGCTATTTTGGGCTTTAACCGTTATAGAAAGGGGGTAAGTTCAGGAATATGGGAAAAAGCCAGGCGCGCAACGTAAATGTTCCGATATTTTTGTGTTATTTTTACAACGTGTTACGGTACACGTCTATTTTTTGATTGTTTTTATTAAAAAGGCACAGTTTTTGACATACTGACTGATAATGGGTTTTGTAAGCCGTTGTAGCTCAGTTTATGTGTATTTATCATAACAATAACCAGTCTTTTTAAATGGCATTGCGTAAAAATTCTCTAGTTGTATTCATTGTTTTAGTTTCCTACTTTTTTACCATTTCTGAGACAAGAGCTCAGGTAACTGCCACGGAAGATGCCCTGACAAGAGCATTGGCTACCGACGCCCTTTTGCCCCTTTTGATTGATGCAGCCCTGAAAAACTCGCCGCAGATAAAAAAACTGAATAGTAACCTTAAGGCGGCAGAATCAACGCTGAAATATAATAAAAACCTCATTTACAGCGGAATTACAGTAGGGGGAAATTACCATTATGGAACCAATTATTCAGCCGTTACCGACCAGACCTCGTACGAAAACGTGCTTAACAGGCTCACAATGGTTCAGTCGGGGTTCTATAGTGTAGGTGGTGGTATCAGTTTCCCGCTTTCAAGTTTACTTAACAGAAAACACCTGATAAACACCGGAAAGGCTCAGATAGAATCAATCGAGAACGATAAAGACGTTTCAGCATTGTCAATCAGGCAGGATGTAATCACCCTCTATCAGGAATTAAAACTTTCTCATAAACTGCTGGCAATAAGCAGTAGTAACAAACAGGCATTTCAGGTTAATTACAATCTGGCAGAGAAAGAGTTTTTGCAGGGTCAGCTTAGTGTATCTGAAGTATCCAGAATGCTTGATTACATCAACAAGGCAAAAATGGAATACGAAACCACTTTAAATAAATTTCAGACCAATCTTTTTCAGTTAGAATCATTTACGGGGGTTAGTCTGTCCTCATTATTACAACAAGTGAAATGACACTTCTTCATTTTTTAAATATCATTTACAAAAACCTGAAGGCACTCATTTTAGTGCCTCTGGTTCTGGCCGCAACCATTTTTTATTTTACCAGAAACGAGAAAAAAGTTTATACTTCCGAAACAACTATTTATACAGGTATTGCATCCGGGTATAGTCTGATTGGCAGTATAAAAGCCGACTTTTTTACTGCCAATAATGCGTTTGATAACCTGCTTTCTCTTATTCAGGCCAGAGAAACCAAAGAAGATGTGGCAGTAAGTTTGCTGGCCGAACACTTATTTATGAAAAACCATGACCCCTCAAAAATGACCTGGGGGTCATATACAGAGTTGAAGAAACTCGTGCCGCAGTCGACCATTGATAGTGTCGTAAAATCTACGCTGCCAGAAACCCGCGCCGCAATTGCGAGCTACATGAAAAAGAATGACACCAATGTTATTTACAGGCTCATTAACTCAAAAGTGCCCAATTATTCTATTGATGCACTCAATAATATAAAATCGAACCGTGTTAGCAGCAGCGACTTCATTAAGATTTCTTATGAAGCCAATGACCCTTTTATTTGTAAACATACACTGGAGCTGCTGGAGGACATCTTCATGGATAAGTATCGTTTACTGAAAGGCGGGCAAACCGTTTCGGTTGTAGGCTATTTTGAAGAGCAAAGCAAAAAGTCTTTTGCCCGGCTCGATTCTGTTGAGCAGGTTTTTCTGGAGTTTAACAAGAAAAACGATATTATTAACTATTATGAGCAAAGTAAGGCAGTTGCCAATGAAAAAGAAGACTTGTATGCCCTGAACCATAATCTGGAAATGGACGAGCAGGCCTCAATCAGGTCATTAGATAAAGTAAATGAAAATATCAAGAACAGGGTTTACCAGTCGCTCTACGGTAGTGAGATCATTAACGAGCGTGAAAAACTCTCGGATGTCTATAATAAAATTGCCTTTAGTGAGGCAATTAATAGGGGCAAAGGAAACAAGAGAGAACTAGACAGCCTGAAATCTTATGCCAACGTTATTGAAAATAACTTAAGGGTATCATTAGATAAGCTGAATGCCAACACAAATACGCCGGAAGGAATACCCACCAAAAATGTGCTTGACGAATGGTTTAAAAATACCATTGCAGTTGAACAGGGTAAAGCCAAACTGGCAGTGATGGATAAACGCAAAAGAGAATTTACTGAAGAATACCGGAAATTTGCTCCGCTGGGCGCTTTCCTTAAAAAGATTGAAAGACAGATATCTGTTTATGAGCAAGAGTATTTGCAGATGCTTCATGACCTCAACCTTGCCAAACTTTCGCAGCAGAACTCTGAAATCACCTCAAAACTAAACGTAGTTGACCCGCCGTATCTGCCTCTTAAACCCAATGCTTCTAAAAGGATTATTCTGGTGGTAGTGGGTTTTCTGGGTGGTTTTATAATGGTGCTGTCAGTAGTTTTAGGCAATGCCTTTATTAATAAAACCATTCTTGAGCCCAGTAGAGCTAAAAAAATGATAGGTAAGCCATTTATGGGCTTATACCCGCTGTTGAGTGAGAATCCCAAATTTCTGGAGTTAGCCAATGTTCGTTTGATGCAGCAAGTGCTATCAAGAGTTGACCCCCGCGACAAGCCGGTCTATATTGGTTTCGTAAGTGTGCAGAAAGGAGAGGGCAAAAGCACCATTATTGATATGCTTGAGCAGGAACTGACCAACCTGAGTTTCAGCGTTGAAAAACAATTGCTGCTGCCAACTATTGAATATAAACAACTTGGCATTTCTATGCCTATGAGCCTGGAAGCCCATCAATGGGATACCGAAGAAAACATGATTGCCAACTGGGAAGCTAAGAATAACCTGATTGTAAAGAAAGATGTAGATTTTGTACTTATTGAGTTTCCTCCGCTTGAAAAAATGATAATCAAGCCTGGGTTGTTCCCTCATTTACATCAGACAATTCTGCTTTGCAGGGCTAACCGTATCTGGGACCAACGAGACGACGAAATTCTTGACTTGTTTGCCAAAACAACTGGTACAACCCCGATGGTTTTGCTGAATGGTGTAGAGACAGATTTTGCCGAAGAGACATTGGGCGAAGTACCCAAGAAAAGAAACGCGTTGCGCTCTTTTATAAAAAGCCTGGTTAAACTTGAATTTGGAAATAAATCGAGGATTCGTTAACCCGATTCCTTGATAACCCTTCCGGTTCTGATTGATTTAATTGCTTCTGCTACTGCATGGAAAATGATGTTTTATATACATCTAACAGAAATAAACTAAAGAGTATATGGCTATTACCATTTACTCTTATTGCTGTTATTTTAGGATGGGCTATTGCTAATATAGGAATAACCATCGGAATGATGGTTATTGTTTTGCCGTTTGTAATTGCCTTCGTCATTGTTCTTTTCTACAAGCCCCGGTTTGGCATTTACTTCTTTTTAGTCTATTGTTTTTTAATGCCTACATTAGGCAAACACATAGTCGGTATTCAGTTTGGTCTGGGAATGGATGCCATTCTTGTGCTGATTGTCTTAAGCCTTTTATTTAATACCACAAACAGATATAGAATCAGGCATCTCAATAACGATTTGTTTTGGATTGCTTTTGTATGGTTTGTAATTACGGTTCTGCAAATCGGAAACCCGGAAAGACCCAGCTTTGAAGGATGGTTTTATGAAATGAGGTCAACCACCTTATATTGGATACTGACAGTATCAACTGGCTATTTATTGCTCAATAAAAAGAAAGATGTGAATATCTTTCTGAATATAATCATTATTTTGTCGCTGCTGGGTGCCCTCTATGGTGTAAAGCAAAATATACTTGGGCCCGATGCCGCAGAAATGAGATGGCTGGAGGCAGGAGCAAAAGTTACACACATTTTGTTTGGTAAGCTACGGATATTCTCTTATTATCCGGAGGCCGCCCAGTTTGGGGCATCACAGGCACAATTATCTATTATGTGTTTTATTCTGGCAGTGGGGCCATATAATAAGGCAAAGAAACTCTGGTATTTGATAGCCGCCGTTATTATTTTTTATGGAATGCTGCTTTCAGGAACGCGCGGAGCCATGGCAGCACTGGTTGGTGGCGGTTTTACTTTTCTGGTTTTAAGCAAGCAAATAAAGATGCTGATTTTAGGGTCAGTAATTGGTCTTGGTTTTTTAGGCATGTTAAAGTACACCACCATTGGCAACGGCAATGCCCAGATTGTTAGATTCAGAACATCACTGGACCCTGAAGACGCATCATTGCAGGCAAGGTTACGGAATCAGAAAAAATTACGCGAATTTATAAAAAACAAGCCTTTTGGTGCCGGTGTGGGTACAATGGGTAACTGGGGTACTAAATACAACGCAGATAAGTTTATATCAACCATACCGCCAGACAGCATGTATGTAAAAATATGGGGCATGTATGGCATAGTAGGGTTTATTATCTGGTTTGGAAGCATGATGTACATAACCGGTAAATGCTCTGGCATAATCTGGAAAACCCGAGACCCTGTTCTCAAAAATCAGCTTACATCTATATGTGCCGGGGCAACGGGTATTCTGCTGTGTAGTTATGGAAACGAAGTAATGAATGCCATGCCGTCGTCGGCAGTTATCTATTTCAGTTGGGTTATAATATGGCTAAGCCCAAGATGGGACACACCATTGCCAGCCGGTAACAGTAAATAAAAAACAACCTAAAACTATTTGCGATGCACTACTTAGGTCTTATTCTGCAATTTGTTATTCTGATTTACCTTACTATACAGGTTGTGTATCTGTTGTTTTTTTCGGTTGCCGGTAAAGTGGGTAAAAAAAAGGCCTTTGCCAAAGCCGCAAAAAACAGAAAGATACGCATTTTTATACCAGGGTATAAAGAAGACGCGGTTATTATTGCTACCGCAAAAGACGCCATCAGGCAGGATTATCCCGCTGAATTGTTTGAAGTAGTTATTATTGCTGATTCTTTCACCGAAAAAACGCTTAATGTTTTAAGGGCTCTTCCTATAAAAATAGTTGAAGTGAGCTTCGAGAAAAGCACCAAAGGTAAAGCGCTGCAAAAAGCCATTGATGCCACCATTACTGACCCGGTTGATATTGTGGTTATTCTTGATGCCGACAACCACATGGCTCCCGGTTTTTTGAATGCCGTAAACAACGCATTTGAGGCTGGCTATGAGGCCGTGCAAGGCCATCGCACAGCCAAGAATTTTCAGACCCCCTTTGCATTGCTGGACGCCTGCACAGAAGAAATTAATAACCATATTTTCAGAAGAGGACATGTGGCTGTTGGTTTGCCCTCTGCCCTGATAGGCAGTGGTATGGCATTTAACTGGTCATTATTTGTAAA
This sequence comes from Emticicia sp. TH156, assembly GCF_002855535.1. Taxonomy (NCBI): domain Bacteria; kingdom Pseudomonadati; phylum Bacteroidota; class Cytophagia; order Cytophagales; family Leadbetterellaceae; genus Emticicia; species Emticicia sp. TH156. The sequence continues at coordinate 251,007 of NZ_PKRS01000002.1, read as the reverse complement.
CCTGCTGGCTGATATTGGTGATACCTCTGGCGAAGATAAAGAACTGGAGTTCAGGTTGATGAAGCTGCACAAGAAAATTGCTTTTCTGGACGGTCATTATGTGTATGACGAAAAAGTAGCAAAAACAGAAGTGTTCAGCAAACAGAGAAGCCGCTGGCTGGCCATGCAAATAGAATTTCTTGAGAAGTATTTTGTTGAAGGCTGGGTAATGCTGTTTAAAGGCAATGTTTCTTTTTTCAATAAAGTGTTTCAGACCTACCTGCTGCCCAGAGTAATGCTGGTGGCAGTTCTGGTTTTGTGGGTAGCATTTACCTTTTTCTTCGTTCCGTCTTTGTTATATTACAGCCTGGGTTTATTTGTTGCCCTTGCTATTGCCTTGTTGATGGGGATTCCGGCAAAATGGTATAACCGAAAACTGTTGGCTGCCTTTTTGCAGATACCGGTTGCTATTTTTTCTATTCTTATAGCAGCTTTAAACATAGGTAAAGCACGCAAAAAGTTTATACACACACCACACGGAGAAACAGACCATTAAAAAGATGCCTTGGGAAATTATTGCCATACCCGCCATTATATGTTTAATCTGGGGTTTTAAACAGGGGCTTAAAGCTAAAGAAAAAAAACATGTTAAAAGAGATTGACGCATACATTGTTATTGCCCAGCAGGAATGGGAACTGAACCTGGGCAGTAATGCCCGAAATCTGGCTGTTGAATTCAGCAAGAACAAACCGGTTATGTATGTTAATCCTGCTATTGATATAAAATCTGTTTATAAACAGGCCAACACTGAGGCCGGTAAAAGGCGCTTGAAATTGTCCTTAGGCTTTGGTGAAAATACCTTTAAGGCAGCAGACAACCTTTGGGTACATACCCCGGCTACTGTATCTTATTCTATAAACTGGCTGCGGAATATTTCGCTATACAATTTTCTGAACAGAAGAAACGGAAAAGGCTTTTTTAACAGCCTAAAAAAAGCCCTTAAACAATTGGGCTGGAATGCAGAAAGATGCGTGGTTTTAAACGACAGCCAGATGTTTACAGGTTTGTATACCAAAGCATATCTACGGCCTTTGCTTAGCTTTTATTATATAAGAGACAACCTGGTAGAGCACCCTTATTTTAAGTTTCACGGAACAAGAATAGAGCCAGATACCATAAAAGATGCCGATGCTGTTTTTGCAAATTCGGCCTATCTGGCGCAGTACGCACGGCAGTTTCATCAGTTAAGCCTCGATATTGGCCAGGGTTGTGAAACCGATATGTATGACCCCGACCAAAGCTATCAGGAGCCAGCCGACCTGAAAGATATACCAAAGCCAAGAATTGGTTATACCGGGTTTCTTACCGGCAAAAGGCTCGACATAAAGCTATTGGAAGAGCTGGCCACCACAAGAAAAGAATGGCAATTTGTTTTGATTGGGCCTGAAGAAGCCATGTTTCAGGCCAGCCAGTTGCACGGCATGAGCAATGTGCATTTTCTGGGTTCTAAAAAACCTGCTCAATTGCCAGCCTATATCCGGTTTATGGATGTTTGCATGAATCCTCAACTCGTTAATGAACTGACCATAGGTAACTACCCGCGCAAAATTGATGAGTATCTGGCTATGGGTAAGCCAACCGTGGCTACCGATACCATTGCCATGCAGATGTTTTTGCCACATGTTGAATTGGCCGTGGGCACACAGGCATACATAAAGGCTATTGAAAAGGCGCTTCAACCTCAAACAGAAGCAGAAAAAAAAGCAGCTATTGCCTGTGGTAAAAGCCATACCTGGGAGGCCTGCGTTGAGAAAATATTTGAGGTTCAGAACCAATTACTGGCTGGCAAATAGTACCTGCCCTCTTAAAATACATTTTACCAAGCACTAATTAACCTATGATTAATACCCTTAAAAAAGGAATAGCTAAACTGCAAAACAGACATTTCTTATCCTTGTTTGCCAACGGGAGCATGGCTGTTTTATCAATGGTTACTATCGGTATTCTGTTTCGATACTTACCTGCCACCGAAATCGGTTACTGGTTTTTCTTTCAGACTGTTTTTGTTTTGCTCGATACCTTCAGAACCGGTTTTCTTCAGGTGGGCTTAATCAAGTTTTTTTCAGGTACAGAAAAAGAACGGGGTGATGCCGTTCTGGGCTCGGTATGGTTTTTGGGTCTGGCAATTACAGCCATTATGATTGTGACCAACATACTGTTTTATATTGGTGCGCATTTGTTAAACTTTACCGGTAATGAGGGTATAATGAATACCATCCGCTGGTTTGGAATCACCTTTTTATGCACGCTTCCTTCTGCCATCTCGTCTTGGATACTGCAAGCCAGCCAAAGATTTGATAAACTCCTGATACTACGTATACTCAATCAGGGCTTTTTTATTGTGATGATTCTGCTCACTATCATCTTTGGTAAACTGCACAGTGATTTACTGTTTATGATAAACGCCGGAAGCGCCTTTGTGGTAAGCAGCTATTGTATTATTAAAGGCTGGACACACATACGGACGTTCCCGAAGCGAACCAGGGAAATTATACTTGATTTGTTCAATTTCGGGAAGTACAGCGTAGGTACATCCATCAGTACCAACTTGCTGCGTAGTTCAGATACTTTCATCATTATGTTTCTGTTGGGTACGGCGGGGCCTGCTGCCATTGCCATGTATGCTATTCCGATGCGCCTGATGGAAATCATTGAAATTCCGCTGCGTAGTTTTCTGGCTACCGGTATGCCATCTATGTCGGCTGCTTTTAACAGAGGCAATAAAAAAGAAGTAACCGAAATTATGCAGAAGTATGCGGGTACCATCTCAATCGGTTTAATACCGGTATCTATCCTGATAATTTTATTGGCAGATTTTGCAGTAGAGTTATTAGGCGGTAGTAAGTATGTGGGCACAGATGCAACTTCGGCCTATCGGATTCTGATGAGTTTTGCTATGGTACTACCCATTGACCGATTCTTAGGTATCACGCTTGACATCATACATAAACCTAAAATAAATTTTTATAAAGTACTTATCATGCTTGCCACCAATGTGGTGTTCGATTTTATCGCGCTTACGGTTTTTAAAACCATCAATGGTGTGGCATTAGCTACTTTCTTCACGCTTATATCCGGTACATTCTTTGGTTATTATTGGTTAAGAAAATATCTCGACTTTACCTTGCTGAGTTTCTATACGGTTGGGTTTTCGCAGATAAGCGCTTTCGCTAAACAGTATTTAAGCAAGCATAAAAAGGTCTGAAGTACGTTTTGTAATTTTCTGAAAATACACTTTAGTTGCATTGTTTATTAGCATGGACTATTGGCTCTTTATAAAAGCAGTAGATGGTTATATACCTCATAACTGCCTGTGGATTATTTTGATTACTTGCGTTTTTTTATCGTAGGCAAAGTAAATTGCCTCAATAATTACTCTTTTCGTATCTGGAATTGTTTACGCTTACTATTTAAAAAAGATGAATCGAATTAAGTTTCTGGATGGTTTCAGGGGGCTGGCAATCCTGATGGTTATACTGTATCATGCCTACACAAGATGGCCCGCCATGGTGCCTTATGGCGGCCAGTTTGCCGACTTCCCGCTTTTTGAAAAAGGCTGGTTAGGAGTACAGCTGTTTTTCCTGATTTCAGGCTTTGTAATTTTAATGACGCTCGAAAAATGCTATTCATTTAAAGAATTTATTATTAAAAGATGGCTAAGGTTATTTCCGGCAATGCTTATAGCCACTGTATTAATATATGCCACCGCCAGATTTTTACCTGAAAGACCCGGCGGCATACCTCCATTGAAAGACGTGATACCGGGTTTGCTTTTTATGGAACCAGCCTGGATTAACAAAATATTCCACAATAATCAGGGGTATCTGGAGGGTGTATTCTGGTCGTTGTATGTTGAGGTAAAGTATTATTTCATATTTGGCCTGCTTTATTTTTTCTGGGGTAGAATAAAAGCAATTGTTTCTATTTTCTTGATTTTCATAGGTGGAATGATTATCAAAATTCTGGTTGAAGAAATGGGATTCAAGGCGCTGGTTCCGGTTAATGTATTAACACATCAGATTAGTTTTATTTATTTTGGCTGGTTTGCCTGTGGTTCTCTTATGTATATTTACTATAAAGAGCATCAAAAGTCATTTTTAGGCTATGCTCTGGCAACTGGTGTTATTTCATCGGTATCGTCACTCTTTCTTACTTTTGGAAGAACCCCTGCTGTATTTTTATGGGCAATAATGATTCTGGTTATTTTTATGGCCACCATTTACTCAGATAAATTGAAGGCTTTATTTGATAACAAGGTGTTGGTTTATATGGGTTTTGTTAGTTATCCTCTATACCTCATTCACGAAAGCGCTATGATAGCGATGATAATAAAACTGAATAGGTACTTTCCGTCTATTCCGGGTTTATTGCTGCCTGTTTTACCCATTGCATTTCTGATTGGTGTTTCGCATCTGATAGCCAAATATGGCGAACCCCCGATTCATAATTTTTTAAAGAGAGTAGTTAAACTGCCCGCTCATAAACCTACCGCCAGCTGAGCAGCAGAAAAAATTCTCTGCCTAAAAATATGCCTTTCATAGGCCTAGTATTTTGTATTTGCAGAGAAAACCGTTAAGAATGGTTCAGGATACGTATATTGTTTAAAAATCCGGTTCGCAAAGGACCGGATTTTTCATTGTCGGGTTGCCAGCTTACAGACCAGGACCAGAGGCTTGTACCTACTAAAGAAAGCCAAAGCTATTGACTAAGCCAGCACTTCATTATAGATGCTCACTACTTCCTGAGCAGTTTTTTGCCACGAAAACATGGCAGCTCTTTTAATTCCGTAGTCAATTGATGTCTTACGTATCTCGTTATCAGTAAGAACTTTTATTATTTTTTCTGCAATCTGCTCCGGTTGTGTCGGGTCTACTAATAAGGCTCCGTTTCCGGCTACCTCCGGCATGGCAGAGGTGTTGCTGGTAATAAGCGGCGTACCGCAACTCATAGCCTCCAGAATAGGAATACCGAAACTCTCACGCAGGGAAGGGTACAAAAACAATTGCGCCAGCCGGTATAGATTGGGCAATTCCTTGTTTGGAATATAACCGGTAAGCATAATATGATTCAGGAGGTATTCGCTGTTCTGCAATTTCAGCAAGGCGTATAAATGTTCTTTACCGAAATCAGGCATAACCATCTTGAAATCAAGCTGGCCTCTTTGATGAAGTATATCCAGGGCCTTCATAACATTGGGCAGATTCTTCTTTGGGTCGGTGTTACCCAAAAAAAGAATAAATTTATCAGGCAAGCCCATTTTCTTTTGAAAAGCCAGTAATTCGGCCTCATTTCGTTCTGGTGTAAAATGCTTGCCGCAGGCATTGTAAACCGTGCGTACTTTATCAGGCGAAATGTTAAGACCTTCAATAATCCGTTCACGCTCATAATCGCTTACGGTTATGATTATTTCTGCTTTTGAGGCTATTCTGGGTACGTTCCAGCGCCTGTACAGATTACCAAAACGCTGATAATAGGTTCCTTCTCGAATCATCCATTTTTCAAGATAAATAATATCATGAATTGTAACCACTAATGGAACAGAAGAGCCAATAGGAGCGGTGTTACTGGTACAATGCAGTAAATCTATGTTATCCTTCCTGCCGGCTTTAGGCAGAAGGCTTTGTTCCCAAACAGGATACAAGGCAGGTTTGGTTATATGCAGATGCGTATTGGCGCTATTTGAAAGCGCTTGCATATCTTCGTCGGGCTGGGCATAGACAAAATACTCATGAGGAGTATTTAATTGCTGCAACTCACGGAGTACCTCCAGGATAACAATATCCATTCCGTGTTTCTTTTTTCTGAAAATCCGTTGAGCTTCTATACCTATACGCATTGCGAAGTTTGTTTATATGCTGCTGTACTGATTATTTTTTATCGTGAATATCGGCTGAACCATTGCTGAAGTTCCAGGCTAAACCCTGCCAGAAAGCCTTTAGATGTGCGGTGTCTCCTTTTATCAGGTACCCGAGTAAATTTTTCGGTACGGCAATGATGAAATAATAGAGATACATTAAAACCCGCTGGAACCCGAAGGTATTACGGCGTAAATACAATAAACGATTCCGGCCGTAATAATAAGTTTTAAGCGTTGAACCTTTTCCGGTACTGATAGATTCTTTATGCCATATTTTGCTTTTTGGTTCATACCAGATGGTGTATCCCGCTCGTTTGAAACGTTCGCAATAATCCATTTCTTCATAGTATAGAAAGAAAAGTTCGGCCATTAGGCCTACTTTTTCCATGGCAGCTCTGGAAAACATCATGGCTGCCCCATGTGCCCTCGAGGTTGGTCTGGCTTCATTATACTGGCCTTTGTCTTTTTCAAGATAGCCAATTGAAAACCCTCTGCCGGTGATAGGATTTATGGGCAGAAAACCCGCAAACTGAATGGTATCCGGCTCATCAAAGTAGAGGATTTTCGGGCATACTACCCCAATGGTTGTATCGCTTTGCATACGGGCCACCAATGGTTCAAGAAAATCCGGCGCTACTTCGGTGTCATTATTCAGTAAAAATATGTAATCGCCGGTGGCTAGTTCTATTCCCTGATTGTTACCACCTGCAAAACCCCTGTTTTCTCCTGTTTCCAGGTATTTAATCCACGGGAATCTGATGGATAATTCATGCCCGGGCGTTTTTGTGCTGTTATCTACCACAACCACTTCAATATCAGGATAAGTGATTTTTTCAAGCGATTGCAACAGCTCGGCCGTAACAGCTGTGCCGTTAAAATTAATGGTGATAATTGAAACCTTGGGGAAATCGGCGGGCATAGGTAAATGGGGCTTAAGAAAACAATTATCCGTTAGCCGGAGAGGATTCTTTTTTAATGGTGCTTTCCCACCTTTGCGAGGCAGGATTGTACTGTTTAATAACTCTGGCTGGATTGCCGACTGCCACACTAAAAGGTGGGATGCTTTTGGTAACTACGGCTCCGGCAGCTACCACGCTATGTTTACCAATGGTAACACCGGCGGTTAGCACGGCATTGGCTCCTACCCAGCAATCATCTTCAATAACAATAGGTGAGGTAGTAACCGGTTGCAGAGAAATAGGCGTTTCAATATCAGTGTAAGTATGGTTTAGCCCGCTCATAACAATATTTTGTGCCAGTATTACATTATTACCAATGCTTACTGGGCCTATTACTACATTGCCAATACCTATTCTTGAATTATTGCCTATACTTACCGCGCCAACACCGTTATTGACGGTAGCAAAGTCTTCAATAGTGCTGTAATTGCCGATACTGAAAGGTTGAAACGGCAGAACGTCCATCCGGGTTCTGTGGCAAATAGTTACTCCTTTACCTTTTTTATGGAAAAACGGGTTAACAAACCAAGACACCCATAGTCGGGGTCTTGCCTGATGTTTGGGTATTAAACACCAGTGCACAAATTGCTTCAGGCTCTGGTTTGTTTTAATTATCTGTGTAATTGACATGGCCGTGTAATTACTTTTTGAAAAGATGTTTCTGCACACGGAACACCAGCGCTTTCCAGATACCACCGTCAATCTGGATACGTCTGTCGTTTGTCCAGACTTTGGCATCATAATCTGAAACCACCGCAATTTTACCTCCGGCTTCCATGAGTCTGTAACCCATCATGCCATCTACTGCGGCATAGCCGCCTTTATTACGTGCAATGCCTCTGAAGGTACGTTGCACAGGTATATCGTAGCCGTTTACTTCAATACCTTTTTGGGTTATAAACGCACTGTTGTAACCCAAAACGTTCAGATATGGTGTGTTTTTCTCGTTTTTACGAATCACAAAGCCACTCAGAAACTCATAAATTCCATATTGCCAGCGAGGGGTTTTATCGCTCGGTAAAAAGGCATAGGTTCCATGCACGCAATAAACATTGTCTTTTTCGCCTTGTTTCAAAGCATTTATCATTGCATTAATCCAACCCGGCGGATACAAGGTGTCACTGTCGGCAGACAACAGATATTTTCCTTTGGCCTTATGCAAGCCCTGTATGCGGGCATGCCCAACGCCTTGTTTTTCTTCAAAAAGTACGTTTATACCCAGTCTTTTCAGCAACGCATTGGTGCCGTCGGTAGAGTTATTATCAACTATAATAAGTTCTGTCGGGTATTCAGTATTGGTGTTGGCGAGAGAAATTAAAGTATGCAGAATACCTTCTTCTTCGTTCCAGGCCGGTATTAAAATACTGGCAACCGGATTTTCAACATTGAATCTGGCTAATTTGTTCTTTAGCTCGTCAATTTCACTTTCAGTATATTGATTAATCAGTAAAGGCTTGCTAAGAATCTGCTTTACCCAACCAGGTAAGGAAATTGCATCCATTTCTATAAAGTTTGATGTTAAAAACCAGACAGCTAACCGGTTGGCTGCTGCAATATGTGTTTTAATATAAATAGGTTCGGTTCAAAGAGATTCTTATACGTTTTCTGACTGCAAAAGTGCAGGGAAGGTCATAAAGAATATCTTCATGTCATACTTGAAAGAGAAATTCCGGGCATATTCAATATCCAGTTGAATACGCTCTTCTTCTGTCATTTCTTTTTTGCCTTTACCACGTTTGGTAACCTGCCAAAGCCCGGTAAGGCCGCCGGGGCCGGCAAAGCGTTCTATGTATTCGTCGGTAGTTAGTTTTTCGGCTTCATAAAGCGGCAAAGGCCTGTTCCCTACAAGCGACATATCGCCAAGGAATATATTAAATAACTGTGGGAGCTCATCAATACTGGTGTTGCGCAGAAAACGACCCAGTTTGGTAATGCGCGGGTCATTCTGAAACTTCATAAAGGCGGCTTTCTCTTTTTTCTCAGACAGATACATTTTCTCGCAGATCATTTCTCCGTCCATATATAGCTGCTGCTGGCATGAGCCAATGGCCTGGCAGGTATCGCATAACCCGGCAATCTGTTTTTGCTCGGTTTGTTTGGTGTACATATTCAGCGACCCCATGTTTTTTATCAGCTGGTCGGCATCTGTACGCATGGTTCTGAATTTGTAAATACTGAATATCTTGTAACCGGCCCCTACACGCTTGGAAAGATATATGACAGGCCCTTTGGAGTCAAGCTTTATCAGAATAGCAACGATAATTAACAACGGCGAGAGTAGTAATAACGCAAGGCCTGTGGTGGTAACATCGATAAATCTTTTCCAGAAGGGTATTTTTACATCAAGTATACTGGCTTTGGTTTGCTGCATGGCCTTGTAATGCCGACGCTTGATAAAGTATTCAAGGCGGACTATTAAATCGCCTGAACTAAAATCGATAGGATATATATCATCACCGCCTTTTTCCTGTACTTCTTTAATTAATCCTGCTGTAATATTTTCGCTGGTAACTATCACCGGTAAAGAGCGGGTCCATGCTTGTCCGCGAATCGTTTCAAGGAATTTAAGACCGCCGTTACCTTTATTGATAACAATGGCGTCTGGAGGGTAGGTGTTTTTAAGATAATTAAGACATTCTTCCGGAGTACCCATAATTTTAATATGGATTTTTTTTCCGAATTTCTTCAGGAAATCAACCACTACTTTGTCGTCTCTTTCAATAAAAATAATCTTAATCGGGAGCTTTTCCTCCTCCGGTACAATAGCAGTATTAGGTAAAGGATTATTCATATTATACAGATGAGTTTTCTACGAATCAATGATGGATTTTGGCTTAACCCTGCGCAAAATAGCTTTAATTTTGGCATGTACCTCCATAGGGTTAAAAGGCTTGAGCATAAAGTCGTCGGCACCCAGATTCAGGCATTCTATGCGTTCTTTGCTTTCGTCGGTTCCTGAAAGTATAATAATTGGCAGGTCTGAATACAAATTGCTTGACCTGATTACTTTGGTAAACTCTTTTCCGTTCAGATTGGGCATATTCAAATCAGCAATTATGAAGTCGGTATCATTACCTGCTTCCAGCCAGTTCATGCCTTCCATGCCATCATTTTTTACAGTAACTTCAAATTCTTTGTTAAGGAAATGCTCTAAAACCTTTCTGATACTAGCCTCATCATCAATTATCAGAAGTTTTAACTTTTTGCTCATGGTTTTTTAATTTATTGAGAAATAGTAGAAACATCGCTTTTCCTGCTAATAAGCCTGCAAGTCCTGAAACTTTGAAGCAATTATTTTGCCAAAGTATTCTTTATCTGATTATTAGTATCCATGTGTGATTCCTGCGCTGCTACTGCTGTTGAAAAATCCTAAAAAAAGGCAGGGTACAAAATTCAAGTGATTTAAGCCCGTAATTATAAATATGACCCGAAAAATGAACTATTCCGAGCCTTTTTACTGGCTTTAAGGTCACTTTTAATAGCTGACCACTGATTTTTTGAAAATTAGTAAAAAATCTTATTGGTTGGTAAAAAAAAATAGAATTTGATTGTTAATAATATGCTTTCAGCGGTAGAGGTTTGATTGAAAGTATTGTTAACCAGTTCATTATTAGTCATTTAGGTTTTTTTTGTGCTTGTTTTATTTGTTTTTTTTTCAGCTTGCCCACAATTGCTTTGTTAAAAGGCTTAATGTCTGGTCTTTGTTTAATGATTTTAATATTTTGATGTCTAAATGTTAAACGTTTTGCCGGGGTTTGTTTTATAAGTTAATGTAGAAATTGGTCACTTTCTGTGGTATTGAAGTATTAATATCAAACATGAAAATCATAAGCTGGGCAAATGGCTCATCTGTAAGAATAAATGTTTTAGTTAGAAGTAAAATAAATTGTAATTAAAGCAAAAAGCCCCTTGTTTTAGGGGCTTTTTTGTTGGCGATAACAGAGGCGCACAGCCATTACTTTTTCAACTTTTTATATCTTAACAATCCTTCTAAGAAATAATAATCTGCATAAACCAACGGCACATCAATTTCTGATTTCAGAGGCTTGGCGCCTACTGAATGCTTTAAAATGAAATGGTTGTTTTCGCCTGAGTTCGCTTTATAGGAGGGGCTTGCCAGGCTTGCCAGCATGGTTTCGGCAGCGTTGAAATATACCTTGCTTTTGGCTTTGCTTACATAAGTGCTTAGCTCTAATAAAGCAGATGCCGTAATGGCGCCAGCTGATGCATCCCGTTCCTCGTTCGGGATATTGGGTGCATTAAAATCCCAATAAGGAATTTTATCTGCCGGAAGGTTCGGGTGATTCAGATAGTAATCGGCAATCTTCTCTGCCTGGGCCAGATACTTTTTGTCTTTGGTTTCGCGGTACATATCTGTGTAACCATAAAGGGCCCAGGCTTGTCCACGTGCCCAAGCCGATTCATCAGCATAACCCTGATGGGTACCTTTTTTCAGCACTTCGCCGTTTTCGCCATAAGCTATTACATGGTAGCTGCTTCCATCAGGCCTGAAATGGTTTTTAAGCGTGTTATCGGCATGGGTAACACTCAGATTATAAAAATCCTTGTTGCCCGATTCTCTTGCCGCCCAGAACAAAAACTCCAGGTTCATCATGTTATCTACAATTACCGGATACTTATAACCTTTCCAGTTATTCCACGATTTGATAACGCCAACTTTCGGGTCGAAGCGGGTAGCTAAAGACTTGGCGCCGGTTAGCATGATTTCTTTGTACTGCTCATTTCCGGTTAGTCTGTATCCGTTTCCGAACGGGCAATACAACATAAAGCCCAGGTCATGTGTGCCGGTATTGAATTTCTCTTTTTCTACGGCCATTGTCCATTTGTGGGCTGCATCTTTCCATTTAGGGTCTTGTGTCTGCTCAAAAATATACCAGAGTGAACCTCCGAAAAAGCCGCTGCACCACCAACTAGTGGGCATGTCTCTGGGTGTTCCGTCAGGGTTGGTTGATTGCGGCGTTTTGGTAATATCAGGGTGGCTTTTCAGCATGCCTTCATATTGTTGTGCGGCAAAGGCAAATTCTTTGGCCACATCTATCTTCTTTTGTCCGAAAACAAATGTCGATAAGCCAAGCATTGCCACCGTAAGTTTTGTGGTGAGTTTCATAGTTTATATCAGGTTGAATTTAATAATTAATATATGCGTAAACCGGGTAAGATTACCGTAACTCAGGAATAGTGATAAAGTCCATATCTGTAAAAGATTGGTTTTCTCCGGCCATTCCCCAGATGAACGAGTAATTAGAAGTGCCACAGCCTGAATGAACCGACCAGGGCGGTGAGATAATGGCCTGGTGGTTGCCTACCCATAAATGACGGGTTTGCTGTGGCTGACCCATCAGATGCAGCACTCCGTGATTTTGAGGTACATCAAAATAGCAGTACACTTCCATCCGGCGGTCATGTGTGTGCGATGGCATGGTGTTCCATACGCTGCCTGTTTGCAAAACCGTTAGACCCATCACCAACTGGCAACTTCTGATTCCATCGAGATGAATATACTTATAAATAATACGTTGATTGGCTGTTTCAACAGAACCCATACTTGCCGGTGATGCCTCTTCTTTGGTCATCAGGCGGGTAGGGTAGGCCGCATGTGCAGGTGCCGAAAGAACGAAGTACTTGGCAGGGTTTGCATGGTCTATACTTTCAAAAATTACATTTTTTACGCCTTTGCCTGCATATAGGCAGTCAAGTTTATTGACAGTAAACTTTTCGCCGTCTACAGTAATTTTCCCTTCACCTCCTACATTGATAATTCCTATCTCTCTTCTTTCAAGAAAATACTCAGCCTTCAGGTCTTCATAATTACCAAGCGATACCGGTTCTCCTACGGGCATTACCCCACCAAGTATCATGCGGTCGTAATGAGAGTAAACCAGATGTATCTGATTGGGTGTAAACAGGGTTTCTACCAGAAAATTGTCTCTTAACTGGCTGGTATTCATTCCTGCTGTTTCGGCAGGGCTACTTTCATATCTTGATTGCATGTTGCTATTGTTAAAGTTTAATAATTGTCTGATTGATGAATGCGTCTCATCTGCCCATCCAACCTCCGTCAACTGTTAGTATGGTGCCGTGTACGTAATCTGAGGCCTTAGAAGCCAGAAATACAGCCGGGCCTTTAAAGTCTTGTGTTTCGCCCCATCTGCCAGCCGGAATACGTGCCAGAATAGACGTGCTTCTCTCAGGGTCGTTTCTGAGTGCCTCTGTGTTATCTGTGGCAATGTAGCCCGGGGCTATGGCATTTACGTTTACACCTTTGCTGGCCCATTCGTTTGCCAGCGCTTTTACAAGGCTGCCAATAGCTCCCTTGCTGGCAGCATAACCTGGCACATTGATACCGCCCTGAAACGTAAGCAATGAGGCAGTAAAAATAATCTTACCCGATTGCTGTGCTACCATGCGTGCGCCAATCTCGCGTGCCAAAATGAATTGGGAGTCCAGGTTGATGGTCATCACTGTGTCCCAGTATTCGTCCGGGTGTTCAGCGGCGGGTTTACGAAGTATGGTGCCTGCGTTATTTACAAGAATATCAATAACCGGAAAATCGGCCTTTACCTGTTCAATAAACCGATAGAGGCTGTCACGGTTACTGAAATCGGCCTGATAGGCTTTAAAGTTTTTACCTAATGCCTTAACGGCCACTTCAACTTCGCTGCCTTCTAAGGCTATACTGGTTGATACGCCAATGATATCAGCCCCGGCTTCTGCCAGGCCAATGGCAATGGCTTTACCGATACCTTTGTTGCAACCTGTAACAAGGGCAACTTTGCCTGAAATATTAAACATTTGGATGTCGATTGAATTTTTCAAAGATACTACTACTTACGCAAGCTGTTGTGCCGAACCAAATTATATGCTAAGATGCAAACGGAATACAGGCAGATACAAATATGTTTATGACTTTATTTATGCAAACGTTGTCGGGAACGTTACCAAAATGGCATTTTCCGCGTTAGGTTTTGATAATTTTAATATCTTTGATTGTCGTTTCTACGCCCTATGGCAGGCGCGTATACAGTGTCGTATTTTAATAATTTGTATTTTTTTGTAATCTATTGGAAGCCATCACCATCAAAGATATTGCCAGGGCACTTAATTTGTCTACTTCTACGGTGTCAAGAGCGCTAAGGGGAAGCTATGAAATTAACCCCGATACCAAAAAGCTGGTATTGGAGTATGCCGAAAAGGTGAATTATCACCCCAACCCGATTGCCCTTAGTCTAAAAGAAAACAAGAGCCGGGCAATAGGGGTGATAGTGCCTGAAATAGCTAACCACTTCTTTTCTCAGGCAATTAATGGGATAGAGGCAGAGGCCTACAAGCGGGGCTACCATGTGGTGATATTTCAAAGCCATGAGTCGTATGAGCGCGAGTGTAGCAATATTCAGCACCTGGTTGGGCGAAAGGTAGACGGTGTGCTGATATCGTTGTCCGGGCAAACCACCCATACCGGTCATTTGCTTGAAATACAAAAGAGGGGCGTGCCTCTGGTGGTTTTTGACCGCATTACGAACGACATTGAAACCAACAAAGTAATAGCAGATAATTTTCAGGGGGCCTTTCAGGCCACCGAACATCTGATTCTGAACGGACGAAAACGCATAGCACATATTACCAGCCCTTCATTGTTATATACAACCCAAGAGCGGCTGGAAGGCTACAAAGCTGCGCTGGCTAAATACGGTATTATCTTTGACGAAAACCTGGTAAGGTATTGCGGATTTGCACCCGAAGAAGCCAGGCAGGTGATTTTTGAACTGCTGGACACCCAAAAACCTGATGCGATTTTTACCGCCAGCGACCGTCTGGCGCTGGATAGCTTTGCTGCTGTAAAAGCCCAAGGCATACGGATACCAGACGACGTAGCCTTTATTGGCTTTACTAATCTGGGAGTAGCCCACCTGCTTGACCCGCCTCTAAGCACTGTTGTGCAACCTGCCTTTGCCATTGGTAAAACCGCCGCTGAAATCTTACTGGATACGATTGAGAAAAAGCAAAACGCCTCTGAAATAAGAACCATCAAGATTGCCACCGAACTAAACTTCCGGCAATCATCCAAATAAAAATCCGCAGGTTAGAAACATGCGGATTTAGTGCCTAAACTATTTATAAACTAAATGATGAGTGTAAGCCAGAATTATTGAATGGCAATGTTAAAATCAAGGTTTACGTCGTCGCTACCGGGGGTAATGGTGCCATCTTTCACATCTTTTCCGTTTACTGGTGGTTGATGCCTCAATTGTACTTTTAATTTACCTGTACCGGCTGAACCAGTTTTTACTGTACCTGTCAGGCCAATCGGGAAATTACGCACGTCTTTATCTCCGTAAGTATATGTTAATAAACCTGACGGCGAAGGCGTAAACACAAAAAGGTGTTCCTGACTTTCTTTCTGTACTTCTTCTGTAATATTATCAGCTGGATTCTTCGATTCGTCCATCAACTCTACTGTTAACGTGTACGTAGTATTGGCTGCAAGAGCAATATTGTCAAATTTTAAGGGGGCATTTCCTCCATCACCGTCAGGGTCATTAAAAACAAAAGTTTTAGTAGTACCACCCGACGTGAAATTCAATTTAACAGTTGTGATAATTTCATTCTCATCTTCTACATCTACCGATTCTTTTTTACAGGCTGCCACCGAAAGCAAGGCAGCTAACGCCATACTTTTGAAGAGAATTACGCGACTTCTTTGCATGATATTGAGATTTAGTGTTTTACGTTCAAATGCAACAATGGTGCAAATATAGTTTTGGGAAACTTATTATGCAACAATATTGCAAAAATTAATGTCTCGCTTTAAAATGTATATTTAGCCCTAAGGGTTACGTTTCTGCCAATTTCATCAGCAAAATATCTGAAACGGTTCAGGTAATCGCGGTATTGCGTGTTGAACAGGTTGCTTACGCTGGCCGATACCCCTAAATTATTATTGCGCCCCAAATTGATTTGCTGACTGACAGTTGCTGACCAGAGCGAGTAAGCCGAAGGAGGAGGCGCAAAGTCGCCGCCGTATTGGTTAAACACAATTTCGTCTGACGGTATATCGCTGAAAATAACTTTAGCAGGTACCCGCGTTTGTTTAGCCACATAAAGATTAGTGAGCGACAAGCCGGTTTTCTTCCAGTCATAATGCAGGGTGTTTTCCCACCTGTTGGGTGGAATCATAATCAACGGCTGGTTGTGGCTGATATCCTGTGCCTGCAGGTAAGACAGCTTTGAATTAAGTGAAACACCCTTATACAATAAGAAATTGCCGCTCAGGTCGAAGCCCCTGAAACGGGCGTCTGTCTGGGCATATCTGAACTCCGGAAAGGCGCCCCTGATGGTTAAGGTTGGCCTGCCGGTTGGCGATAAAAAAATAAAGTCTCTTATATAGTTATTGTACAGGTGTAGTTCCATCTGTACCTGTTTGGTAATGTAATTGGTTGTAAACGACAGATTGGTAGCTATTTCGGGCTGTAGGGTTTCATCGCCTTTTTCATAGCTGGCAGCGCCATGGTGTACGCCGTCGCTGTAAAGTTCATTAACCGTTGGCGCTCGCCAGGCAGACGTCAGGTTCAGTATCAGATTCCACTGTGAGTGCGGTCTGTAGTTTACCCCAAAAGTACCGGTAAAATTCTGGTTCTGCTGGTTATTATTAACCACGGCCTGCTGGCCTCTGGGTATTCTGTAAACATCCAGATTCCTGAAATCATATCGCATTCCGCCTTCCATTTCCCAACGGTTGCGCACCAGGCGTTCTATCAGAAATATGCCACCTGTATAATTCTGAAAATTGGGTATCAGCACCGTCGATGAGCTGGGTTTCTGAAGCGTGCCACTGGTAATATTCTGCTGAAAATTACCATTCAGGCCCACAGAGCCGGTAAACAAACGGGCTATGGGCTTATGCTCAAATAGCAATTCGCCTGTATAACTGGTTAGCTGAAACAACTGCACAAGGTTTTTGTCGCCTCTTAATACGTCAACCTCTTTGCGGTAATTGAACTGTCGGCCCAGTGTTAATGAAATTTTTCCACCTTTGGTTTGTGCAACGGTTTTTAATTTAAGCAGGTTATGCTGCACATCCTGATACGGCCTGCCAATGGCATAAGTAAACGTTTCTGGGGTATAAATACTTAAAGGTCTGCCTCGTTCTATGGCCTGCACCAGGTCTGTTACATTGCCTATATGCGAACCGGCAAACACACCTATCTGGGTATTAAACTGGCTGAAGAAAACCTCAGACACCGAGTTTCTTCGTCTGTAATTGGCATTAACTGAAAAGTTTACTTCAGATACCCCCGTGTTGGCCAGCCGGTAATCGGGTGTTGAAATGTCGCCACCTCTTTTAAACGTTCCCTGAACTCTTACACCGATTGATTGCGGTACCTCTGCTTTTTTTTGGCGCAATCCTCCTTCCAGAATGCCTGACGTTACCACCTGATGCCCGTTTGTAAAATAGACGGTGTTTACTTCCCCACCTATCTTCGTAGAATCAGGAAGTGCATCAGGCTCTACCATAATTACACCTGCAATGGCATCAGAGCCGTATCTTACGCCTGCGGCACCTTTCAGCACTGTTATTTTTTTTGCTACAAAGGGGTCTATTTCAGGGGCGTGTTCGCTGCCCCATTGCTGGCCTTCCTGTCTTACGCCGTTGTTCATTATCAGCACCCGGTTAGAGTGCATGCCATGTATAACAGGCTTGGCAATTGAGCTACCTGTTTGCAGGGTAGTTACGCCCGTTATCTGTTTCAGGGCTTCACCCAGAGACTGCCCCCGGGTCTGGTCCAGGGCTTCGTTATCCAGCACATTTCTGGTTTGTGTCAGATTATCAATTTTTTCGGCTTTAATATCTACATTGGCCAGGTGAAGTTCGTCTTCCGAAAGCTTTATTTCCTGTTCGGCTCCGTGTTCAAGTTTAATGGTGTAGGTTTTTTCCTGATACCCCACAATACGCCCTATTACCTTAAAAGTGCCCTGGCATAAGTTGGTAATGCGGTAGCGGCCGTCTATATCTGTTGTCGTTCCTTTGTTGAGTTCTTTTATAAGTACCACTGCACCCACAATGGGTTGCTTGGTGGCATTGTCGCGCACTACGCCCTGTATAAAGCAATCGCAATGGGCGTTGGCTGCAGGGGTTTCTTCTTTTGTTTGTGAAAACGAAAAATGAGATATTAGGCAGAAAAGAATGAGTGCGACTTTCTTCATAGAATCATGTACGGATCTATTACCGTACTTTAACAAATGCAATTATGTTGCAAAATTATAAAGAAAGATTGAAACTCTTAAAAAAGAGCATTAAAAGTAGATGAAAACTCTAAAATAATAGCTGTCTTTTGCCGATGTTCCACCTGATACCGGTTGAGAAAATATTACTTTTAAGGTTTTCGGGTGTTTTTGAGTAGCTAACCTGCCTGTGCTGGAAACCCGCATCTAAATAAAAATTATGAAATAGCATATAAGATACGCTAATGTCTGTAAATCTTATTTTTGCCTTGTTTCCCTGCCCTATATAATTATTGTACTCGCCAGGCCTCAGCAGGTTGTAATTCCGCAGTATGTCGCCTCCGTAGTTAACATTGTTTATGTCTTCACCGTGCCCGGCTCGCATCAGGTTATAAGTAAATGTAAGCCTTGGTGCAGGCTGGTAACGAATGTTAATTAAAAATTCTCTGAAATTGGCGCCTAAGGGGTGAGCCATAGGCATATTATAATGTACAAAATTGCTGTAGCTTGAGTTATGGCTGTATGTATACGGCCTCGCCACATTGTATTCAAGTTGCAGGTCAAGATTTTTTATATTGAGCGCGTCTATATAACGCATACCCAGCTGGGTAGCATATTTAGTGGCCCACCAGCCTTTTTTCTTAAAGTGCTTAAAATTAAACTCATCAAGCACCAACTGGCCATAAAATGAAAACCTGCGCGCCAGGTTAAGTTTAAAGTCGGCACCCACAATAGAGTTATCAACGCTACCCAGGTGGCCTTCCACAAATCGGTAGAAAATAATGGGGTTAATGTAGTTTATATCAAAGCCAACTTTCCTCTGCCCGTATGAGATGGTTTCAAAAATACCGAAATTCAGGTTTTTAGTTACGTTAAGGCTTAAATGATGAAACGTAAAAAATTTGGGCGGGCGCCGTTCAGTGCCATCAGCGGCTATGGCGGTCTGCTTATTAACGGTCTGTGCAAAAATAGTTACATACTGAAACCGGCCTACCTGGGTGGTGGTTTTAAGATGCAGGTAAGGCGCCGAGAAGTCTGACAGAATCAGTGAGCGTATGCCAGAGCCGATAAAGTTTTTGTCGTGCCCAAACTGCATGGTAATGTTCTTCAGTATTTTAAAAGTAATATAACCGCGGGCCGAAAAGAAATCTGTAACGAAACGTGTAGAGTCGTCATCTATAATTTTGGTGAAACCTTCATAAGGGAAACCGTCGTAGCGTTTGGCGTAATCTTTCACATATTGCGGGTAAACTATCTGATTTTCTGTCAGCATTGTATAGAAACCCAGCCTTTTGCTGAAATTGCCACGTATCTCAATGCCACGCGTATTGGTGTAAAGAGAGTTGACAGAACGGTTATCTGAACCAACAGAAAAGTTGACAATAGGGTTGAGGTGTATGTCAAAATCATCGTTATTGAACTGATAAAAGTCTGATTTTTTGACAAATAGCTGCCTGAAAACAGGTTTTCTGCTGTTAATCTGTTCAAGTTTTGCTGCTGGTATAGAGTCGGTGTAGCTATCTGCCAGCCATTCCCAGCTGTCGTTTTGCAGATAAGCAATATTAAACAGGTCTGTTTTAGATAACCCGGCCAGCGAGTCTTTTTCAAGCCCGGTAGTTAATTGAACCAGGTCTTTACGAAACCCCGGTTTAATATTGCTGAAGAGTTTATTGGATAATCGGTTGCCTTTTATTTCGTATCGTTCCAGAAGATGCTGATAGTCGTTGTTCAATGGTGCATAGGTACTTTGAGCCAAAGAAGTGCAACACATTACTGCCAGAAAAAAAAATAAACTCAAACGCATTAAGATATGTTTTTGCAATCGTTAGGGCTTTTAAATGCGAAAATACAGATAATTCCTTATTTTGTACTATAGAAATTTTAATTTTGTAGTATTAACAAATAAAAATTAAAATTCTTCTGAACAATTGTTTATCGATTTTGATTATATAGTCGGGTTTTATTATTCATCACACCATGAAGTCGTTCGTTATACCGGAAATTTATAAAAGTAATGTTATAGGAAGAATAAAGGAGATTCGCCGGTTAAAAGACAGGCTGAAGAAAGATTTTTCTCCTACCGAACTCGACTTTGGCTCTGTCAGGTTTCTCATTGCAAGGCATTTCGGCTTTTGCTATGGCGTTGAAAACGCAGTAGAAATTGCCTATAAGACGATTAACGAAAATCCGGATAAACGCATTTTTTTGTTAAGTGAAATGATTCATAATCCTGACGTAAACGCCGACCTGCTGTCGCAGGGTGTGCAGTTTCTGATGGATACCAAAGGTAACCAGTTGATTGACTGGAGCAACCTGCAACCAGATGATGCTGTTATTGTACCGGCTTTTGGCACTACGCTAGAGATTCAGCAGCAACTGGAACAATTGCGGATTGACCCATACAGGTACGATACCACCTGCCCTTTTGTAGAAAAAGTCTGGAATCGCGCGCAGCAGATAGGCGAAAGAGGCTACTCTATTGTGGTGCATGGCAAACCCGGGCATGAAGAAACCCGTGCAACTTTTTCGCATAGCAAAGAAAACGCCCCGACTGTGGTTGTAAACGACATGGCCGAGGCCTGCCAACTGGCTTTATACATTACCGGCGCTTTACCTAAAGACCAGTTTTATGTTGATTTCGCCGGGCAATACTCGCAAGGGTTTGACCCCGACAAAGACCTGGCGCGTATAGGGGTGGTAAACCAGACAACCATGCTGGCGTCTGACACCCAGGCCATTGCCGATTACCTGAAACAGGTAATGATAACCCATTACCAGTTGCAGGGCCCTGAAATTGAAAAGCATTTTGCCAATACCCGAGACACCCTCTGCTATGCTACCAACGATAACCAGGAGGCCACCTATGCTTTGTTGCAGCATGAAGCCGACTTTGCCGTAGTAGTTGGGGGGTATAACAGTTCTAATACCTCGCATCTGGTTGAGCTTTGTGAAGAGAAACTCCCAACGTTTTTTATTCAGTCGCAGGATAAAATTCTGGATAAAAACCTTATCCGTCATTATAACCTTCATACCAGAACGGAGGTAACAAGCCCGTTTATTGAGGAGAAGGAAAAGACCACCATCATGCTTACCTGCGGCGCTTCGTGCCCTGATGCCGTAATGGAATCAGTGATGCTTAAAATTTTATCTTTTTTTAATATTTCAAAAGAAATAACACAAGCGGTTGAGGCGTTAAATCAGTAGACGTGTAAATGGATACACATTAATTTTGTGATATTTTTTTAATGAAAAATTAAACTTTTTTGTTTCTGATATTGAAGAATTATTTAGTAAATTTACACCTACTAGTCGCTAATAACCATTCTAATCAACTGATGACTTATGAAAATGTTAGACTATGTAAAAGTGATCCTGGAGAAAGTGAGTTTTGAAAGTAGTTTGTTTGAAAAAGAATTAAAGAAGTCCCTTAAATTATTGTCAATCCGAGAGATACGTGAGTTAAGAAAGTGGTGTTATCTGAAATTCGGAAGTATATACCGGGGAATCCTGAACAAAACTTTCCGTCGGTCACAGTTAAGTGTTTAGTTGAACAGCCTCTCAGCCCCCTGAGAGGCTGCTTTATTTTTCATCGTTAATGGCATAATAATTATAATCGTTCAATAGCTGTTTCAGAAACGCAAAATTGTCTTCAGTGCTCTCAATTTTAAGCAGATTTTTAATGTGCTGTGCCAGCTTAGCTGCAATTGCCGGGTTCATCAATCTGTCTCCTTTTTCCATGAGCAGCTTTATGCTGTTAATGTCTTTGTCTGACAAACGCATAATTTCCGGATACTTCGGCTTATAGCCGCTGGCCTTGGTGGCGTAGGCATAAATGGTGTCTTCTATGTAAATAATCTTTTCTTTGGTTTTTACCACCACTGTATTGGCTGCCATGTCGCCCAGGCGTTGTTGCTTGTCAGACAGCAAAATGAGCAGTCCGCCAACCAGCGGGCTGAATATCGCCAATGCCGAAAAAGCCTGATGAATAGCCATAAACAAAGAAAATATCCAGGTATCGGCCCCTAGAAACAACCAACGCGTAGCGCATTGGTAAACCGACGGATAATTGCCTTCAACACCTACCACCCTGATTTTCAAAAGGTATTTACCCGGCGACTGGCCTTTATTAAGCCATTCGAACAAGAATGAGTAAAATATAAATGGCGCATAGATAATAAATGAAAGAACTAAATTATTGATAGACAGGGTGTCAATGCTAATGAACGACACCGCAATTATATATACCCATTTTATTGCCCAGTCTATCAGGTAAGCGCCAAAACGTGTGCCGGCACTGGCCAGCTCAAATCTTAAATCGATATTCAGATAGGTGGGAATAGATAGAAATTTCATTTTTCAGAATCGTTGCTTCAGTATTTTATTAACATCAGAATGTAAATTTCAAATATAATGTAAAATTTGCTATCTTGGGATTTTAAACCAAAATATGAGGGAAAGTACTTTTATTGACAGAAACTTTAAGCGGTGGGAAGAAATTGAAAATGACTTAAAAACAGATCCTGATGAAATATCTTCTGATTTCATCGACCTGATGAACGATTTGTCTTATGCTCAGACGCATTATCCACACAGTAAAATAAGCCAATATGTAAACTCTCTTTCTTCAAGGGTTTACAAAAAAATATTTCTGCATCAGAAACAAAACAAAAATCCTTTTTACCATTTCTGGGTAAAAGATTTTCCGGCAATACTGGGGCATCATTCACGCATACTCTGGTTATCTGCTGCCATTTTTTTTACTTTTTGTTTGCTGGGCTATGTATGCTCTTTTATTGACACCGGTTTTATTGAAGGTATTCTTGGTTCAGATTACGTCAGGATGACAGAAGCTAACATCAAAAAAGGCGAGCCCTTCGGTGTGTACAATTCTGCACAGCCCTTGAATATGTTTATGAGCATATTTGCCAATAATCTGAGAGTAGGGCTGATGGTTTTTATTACCGGTATTTTATTAGGAACGGGAAGTTTTTATCTCACTTTTACCAATGGCATAATGATAGGCGCATTTTTCTCGCTCTTCATTCAGAATAATCTCGGAACAGATGCTATATTTGTAATTATGCTGCACGGCACTTTTGAACTCATGGGCCTTGTGCTGGAGTGTATGGCAGGCCTTATTCTGGGTTTAAGTTTTCTGTTTCCTGGCACACTTACCAGAAAACAGGCGTTCAGAAAGGGGCTGTCGGAAAGCGTAAAAATATATATCGGAACCATACCTTTTACTACCATTGCTGCGCTGATTGAGAGCTACGTTACCTATCTGGGTAAGCAGGGTTTTGAGACCACCAATATATTTGTTTTGCTGTTTTTATCTCTTGTCTTTATAAGTAGTTGGCTTTTTGTTATCTGGTACTTTTTTATTTATTCTAAAAAGCTGACTGAAAAATATCCGTATGAACAATACCTTGAAGCTATTATTCATAAATAAGCTCTTCATACCAGTATTGATTCTCTTTTTTGCAGTAACACCATCTTTTGCGCAGGACGACAAGCCCCTGGCAAAAGCACATGTGGATTCGCTGAAAAAAAGTGAAGAAAAACTATGGTATGTTGATAATTTTAAAGGAGAACAAAAACAAAAAGCCCGTACGCCCGGGCCTCTTAAAAAGAGCAATACCGATAACCGGGCGCTGGCATACGTGCTGGCCACAATTGGTGCCGTATTTAAGGTATTTGTGTGGGTGGTTATTGCCCTGGCGCTGGCTGGTGCCGGTTATTTGATTATAAAAAACCTGAAAGATTTTGAATTTAGAAATAATCCGGCAGTACCTGTAAACACCTCTGTATTAGAAACCGGAAACCTGGACCTGAAAGTGGTGAATACCCTTGACCTGAACGCCCAGATTGAAAAATGTATACAGGATAAAAATTACCGGCTTGCTGTACGGTATTACTACCTGTGGGTAATGAAAATGCTGAACGAAGCACAGCTGATAGAATTTAATATTGATAAAACCAATCAGGATTATACCCGTGAACTAAGCCGTAAAACTGCTTTTTCAAAAGAAAGGCTCGGGCTGTTCAGGCAGTGTACCCATTATTACGAATACCTGTGGTTTGGCAATTTTACCGTCTCTGATGCCGCCTTCCTGAACATTGAAAAAACTTTTAAGGGTTTCCTTAACCATAAGGCATGACTAAAAAACTATTCATTACAGGTGCAATTCTGATTGTAGGGGCCATCTTGATTATTTTCGGCATTAGCAGGTTATCTGCCCGCAGTAAAAAGTTTGATAAGTTTTTTACCGTAAGCCCGCATTCTTACAGGCCTTATGATTGTAAATTTTTTTATGATGAACTGGTGCGTAACTCCGGTGGCCGGTTCACTGAAAATGACCTGAGCTTTGAGAACACCAACTACGGCATATTAGGCACTGCCAGAAATAGTTATGTGGTGGTTTCGCCATATTTTTATCCGTCCGGTGAAGACATCCACCAGCTTAAAAACTTTGCCGGTAAAGGGAATACGGTTTTTATAGCGGCATATAGCCTGTCAACTGAGTTTATTGATTCACTGTATTATTCGCCTCACAGCGATAAGGTCAGTTTGCTTTTTCCGCCTGCGCTAAAAGAGAGCCGCTGGTATGTAAACTGGCACGAACAGAACAATACCACCACGCCTTACCATTTATGGGGGCATAAGCCAGCCATCGCTGTGCTAGACTCGGTATTTCTGCTCGGTGAAAACAGCGTTACTGCTATTGATACCTTGATAACCGATAACACCGGCCAGATACAAATGCTTGAGCTGACCTGTGGCGAAGGCCGCATTTTTCTGAGCAACAACCCTATTCTTTTAAGCAACTATTTCTTGTTGTATAAAAACAACTATACGCTTTTCAATAAAATAGCAGAAAAGATAAAACTGAAAGAAAACAACATCATCTGGGACAATTATTACAACAGCAAGCCCGATGAAAAACTAAATGTTGGTAAAAGTAAAGTGTTGGAGGTAATATTTAAAAATCCGCCGTTGGTGTGGGCGTTTTATACCTTTCTGGCAGCCATTTTATTGTTTATACTCATTTATTATCGTCGCATACAAAAACCGGTTCCGGTATATGTAATGCCCCGTAATACCAGCGAAACCTACATACAAACGGTAAGTGGTTTATACTGGCAGCAGCAAAATCATAAATCAATTGCCGATAAGGTTATTGCGCAGTTCTTCGAATACCTGCTGCAAAATTACCAGTTGCATCAGAAGGATTTTCAGGAAGCAACATTAGAGAAAATAAGCCGTAAAACCGGCCGTAGCCAGCAGGTAATCAACGAAGTTTACGAGGCAGTCGGTTCGGTCAGGTCTCAGGACGAAATCAGTAAAGAAAGCCTGATTAACCTTTACCAGAAAATTAACTCATTTTACCAGCAATAAAGCATTAGTAATGGAAAACGAAGAAGAAATCTTTAAAAGTAGAATTGACCTGGCTGCGGTTACCAAAGCCGTTGACGACATCAAGCAAACGCTTAATCAGATTGTTTTCGGGCAGGAAGAAGTAATAGATCTGGTACTGATTGGCATGCTGAGCGATGGCCACCTGCTGATAGAAGGGGTGCCGGGTGTAGCCAAAACCATGATGAGCAAGCTGCTGGGTAAAGTGCTGGATGTGTCGTTCAAGCGGATTCAGTTTACGCCAGACCTGATGCCGTCTGATGTGCTGGGAACCTCCGTTTTTAATCCTAAAACTCTCGATTTTGAATACAGACCAGGGCCGGTATTTGGTAATATCGTGCTGATTGATGAAATAAACCGGGCTCCGGCCAAAACGCAGGCAGCCCTGTTTGAACTGATGGAAGAGCGCCAGATAACCATTGACGGCCATACGTACCTGATGGACTCGCCGTTTGTGGTACTGGCAACCCAGAACCCGATAGAGCAGGAGGGAACCTACCGCCTGCCTGAGGCACAGCTTGACCGTTTCCTGTTTAAAATCAATATCGGGTACCCATCGCCCGAGCATGAAGTGCAAATGCTGAAACGCTTCAATTATAACACCTACCATGACCTGGTCAATGGCCTTCAACCGGTTTTAAACAAAGCGGTATTAACCGAATTGCGTCAGCTGGTAAGGCAGGTAATAATTGAAGACAACCTGCTGAAATACATAACGTTGCTCATTCAGGCAACCAGAAACTATAAATTGCTTGAGCTGGGTGCTTCTCCTCGTGCTTCTGTGGCCTTAATGCTGGCTTCAAAAGCCAGGGCGGCCTTGTCTGGCAGAGATTTTGTAATACCCGAAGACGTAAAAAGCATGGCAAAACCTACGCTGCGCCACCGGGTTATACTGACACCCGATGCCGAAATGGAGGGTGTTAATGAAGATGAAGTATTAGACAACCTGTTCTCTAAAGTTGAGATTCCGCGCTGATGAACTTCTTTCAATCGTTTTATCTTACCTCACGAACATTCATGGTTCTGGGTATCTGCATTGCTCTTTTTTCAGTAGGGCTGGTGTTTACGCCTGCCTTTGTGCTGGGGCAGTTACTGTTGTGCCTGCTCATGATAGCAGTGCTGGCCGAAACCATCATGCTTTACAGTAAGCCGCAGTTAATTACCAGCACCAGAATTTTACCAAACAGATTGAGCAACGGCGACGAGAACCAGATTGAGCTTCAGTTAAAAAACTATGTCAATTCGCCTTTAAACCTGACCATTTACGAAGATTTACCCGACCTGCTGCAACTAAGAACCTGGAAGCTGAAGCTGTCTTTAAATAAACTGGCACAGCACAAAGCTATTTATAAAGTAAGACCCACACAAAGGGGCATTTACACCTGGGAACACACCCATGTTTTGTGTAGCATATCTTTTCTGGCTTTTACTGCCCGCAAAATGAAGTTCGAGGGGCTGTCGTCTGTCAGTTGTTATCCGTCTTTTGAGCAGTTCAAGAAATTGCCTATTCATGCCCTTACCAGCAGCTACGCTGAAACCAATACCACCCATATTCGTAAAATAGGGCAGAGCCTTGAGTTTGAGCAGATAAAAGACTATATAAGCGGCGACAACTACCGGCACATTAACTGGAAAGCCAGCGCCAAGCAGGGGCGGCTGATGCTGAACCAGTATCAGGCAGAACGCAGCCAGGATATTTATATGGTAATAGATATGGGCCGCAGCATGAAAATGCCCTTTAAACAGCAAACCCTGCTCGACTACGCCATTAACGGCACCATTGCCCTTACGAAGTCAATATTAGATGTAAAAGATAAGGCAGGGCTGATAACTTTCTCGTCAAAGAACTGTTCATACCTGCCTGCCAGAAGCGAGTACAAGCAGTTTGGAATAGTAAATGACCAACTGTATAATCTGACGACGGATTTCCTGGAGTCAGACTTTGAGCGGCTTTATAAATTCGTTCGGGTAAAGGTTCGGCAAAGAAGTCTGCTGATTATTTTCACCAACTTTGACTCCATCAATAGTCTGAAGCGAAACCTCCAGTACCTGAAAGCCATTGCCAAGTATCACCTGGTGCTGGTGGTGTTTTTTGAAAATACCGAGATTGTAGAGCTGGTAAGCGAACCGGCCGGTAACCTGCGCGATATTTATACCAAAACCATTGGCAAGCATTTTCTGACCCAGAACCACCTGATTTTAAAAGAACTGGTAAAAGCCGGTATTCAGGGTTTAATTACCCAGCCACACTTGTTGAGCATTTCAGCCATCAACAAGTATATCCAGATTAAAAAGAAACAAATGATTTAATTACCCTAAACTCTATATTAAAATGTTTAAAGCACCTTTTTCTTTCGAAGGCCGAATCCGAAGACTGGAATTCGGGCTAAGTCTGATAATTTATTATGTGATTTTTTTTCTTATCGGGTTTATATACGACTTCAGTGAGGCTCCCTTTGTTAAATTTTTAGGAACTATAGTTTTTTTGGGAGACATATGGTTCTCGTTATCTCAGGGTACCAAGCGTTGTCATGATTTAGGCAATAGTGGTTGGTTTATGTTGATTCCATTATACGGACTTTGGATGCTTTTTCAGAATAGTGACCCGGGAGAAAACAAGTACGGAATGAACCCTAAAGGTATTGGAAATGGCGATGCGTACGATGATGAAATCAATGAGATAGGTAAATCATTAGAGTCGTAATAGACGAAAGTGCTTGTCTAAAATTTATTGCTGCCAACAGCCGATGTTCTGAAATAAGACTTTGAGCTTTTATATAATCTAATTACCCTAAATTTTACTAAAATGTTTAAACAACCATTTTCTTTCGAAGGCCGCATCCGTAGAACAGAGTACGGTCTAAGTATTATTATTTCTACTTTTGTTCTTATGATTATTGGTTCCATCGCTTCAATGCTCCTTACCGCCTCACCTGCCCTGGGCTTTTTAATCTGGATTCTGGCATTGATACCTCTTACATGGTTTGGCTGGGCGCAGAACGCCAAACGTTGCCACGACCTGGGCAATAGCGGCTGGTTTCAGTTAATTCCATTTTATGGGTTATGGATGTTATTTCAGGATAGCGATTACGGCGTAAACCAGTATGGCTTAAACCCGAAAGGGCTTGGCAATGAAGAGTCTGATGACGAGCAGATTAATGAAATAGGCAAATCGTTAGAGCAATAGAATAAAAATGGAGCTACCGCAATGGTGGCTCCATTTTTTCTGGCAGTTCATCTAAATCTCAATATCCTCTTACCAGCTCTGCTGCGCCAAATACCCCTGCGCTGTCGCCCAGTTTGGGTTTCAGAAACGGCGTTTCAACCACCCGGCTGTTAAATATCCAGTTTTTCAGTTCTTCGGGGCCTTCGGTATAAATCTCGTCAATGTTACCTACACCGCCACCAATTACAATGGCATCGGGGTCTAGTACATTAACAATATAAGAAATGGCTTTCCCGAACGATTTCACCAGATACTGCAAAGTTTGCGTAGCATGCGGGTCTGTACCGGCCAGATGCAACTGGTAAATCTCTTTCATGGTCAGTGTTTTGCCACTTATTTTGGTATAATACCGCTGCAACGACGGCCCGCTGAAAACGGTTTCATTACAACCCTTTTTGCCACAGTAGCAGTCGTAGCCGTCTTCTTCCAACACATTATGGCCCCATTCGCCGCCTATGCCGTGTCTGCCGTTCAGCACCTGGCCGTTTATTACTACGCCACCGCCTACACCTGTACCCATAATAATACCAAACACCACTTTGGCATCTGGCACTACGTCTTTCACAATACCCATAGTGGCTTCGGCCAGTGCAAAGCAGTTGGCATCGTTGGCAATTTCAATAGGTACACCAATGGCTTTTTCTATGTCTTTCTTCATAAATTGCCCGTTCATGCAGGTGGTGTTGCAGTTTTTCATGGTTTGTGTACTGGGGTCTAAAGCCCCCGGAGTACTAAACCCCACCGCTACCGGTGCCAGGCCTGTTTCTTCCTTCAGTAAATTAATCAGCCGGGCAATCTGGCTGATGATATGCGCATAGCCCTCATGCGCCTCTGTCGGAATCCTCTTTCTTAATAAAACTTCGTTGGTATCGGCGTTCATTACTACGCCTTCAATTTTGGTACCGCCCAGGTCTACGCCCCAAAGTGTTTTCATTTTTTTTGCTTCTGTTATAAGGGAAAAACGCCGTTCAAATGTCATTAACATGTTATTAACATATTGGCAGACAACTATACGCAAACATATAGCATCTAAGAGTTAAAGACAAAAAAAACATAGAAAAAGCTAAAAATCGTATTACTTATGAAACGCACCCTGATGTTTATCGGCATAATCCTTTTGGGAGTAACAGGATTATCTTCCTGCAATATTTATTATGATGACCCCGGCACCGGAATCATCGCAACCGAGTTCCGCCGGGCCGGATACTTCAACCGCATTGAATTGAATGTAGCCGCCGAGGTAATTCTGACCCAAGGCCCAGCCCGTGACATAAAAATTGAAGCAGAAAACAACATTATCCCCCGTATTGTTACCCGTATCAGCGGTAATACCCTTATTATAGACAGCAACGGGGGCTGGTATAGCAACAATAAGGTGAAAATCTGGATTCAGACACCCGACGTGTACGGCATCTATGTGTCAAGCAGTGGCCGGGTGGTGAGCGACAACAAGATTTTTGGCAAAAACATAGAGCTGCTGCTGTCGGGTAGCGGGCTGATTGACGTAGCCACCGACATGACCGGCGACGTAGATGCCGAAATTGGCGGCTCAGGGCTGATATATCTGGAAGGCGATACCCGCAACGCCATTTATACCCTGACAGGCAGCGGAAAAATAGAAGCCTTTGGCCTGCGTGCCGACAACACCGATGTGCAGATTAATGGCTCGGGCCGTTGCGAAACCACCGCTTACAATTACCTGGATGTGTACATTGCAGGCAGCGGAATTGTGTGGTTCAGGGGTGCACCCAGAATCAGCCACCGCATCAGCGGTTCGGGTAAAATAATAGATGCCAACTAATTACCCTTTTTCCCTGTAACCTATCCTGAACAGCCTGCATTTTCCGAAAGAGAGTGCAGGTTTTTTTATAGCCCGCCCAGGTGCAGATTCAGCAAAAAATCAGTAATTTTGCATTCTTTTTTATAATTGGAAAGATTACACGAAAGATTGCCGGATAACCAATTGGAACCACCGGAGAAACATAAAAGATGTATTGACAGACCACCAGATAAGTATGATAAGCAAAACCTACAATCCGAAAGAAATAGAAGACAAGTGGTATCAGTACTGGACTGAGAACAAATTCTTCAGTTCAAAACCAAACCCCGACAAAGAGCCTTACTGTATCGTTATCCCTCCGCCAAACGTTACGGGCGTGCTGCACATGGGCCACATGCTCAACAATACCATACAGGATGTGCTTACACGCAAAGCCAGAATGGAAGGCAAAGAAGCCTGCTGGGTGCCGGGTACCGACCACGCCTCTATTGCCACCGAAGCCAAGGTTGTAGCCATGCTGAAAGAACAGGGAATCAACAAAAGTGATTTGTCTCGTGAAGAATTTCTGAAATACTGCTGGGAGTGGACAGAGAAATACGGCGGAATCATCTTGCAGCAATTGCGCAAACTGGGGGCATCGTGCGACTGGGACCGTACCCGTTTTACCATGGAACCCAGCCTGTATGATGCTGTAATTGAGGTTTTTGTTGACCTGTATAACAAAGGTGAGATTTACCGCGGATACAGAATGGTAAACTGGGACCCACAGGCCAAAACCACGGTATCTGACGAAGAGGTTATCATGAAGGATATCCAGCAGAAGCTGGTGTATATCCGCTATGATGGCGATGCCGGCAGCATTACCATTGCCACCGTTCGCCCTGAAACCATCATGGCCGATGCCGCCATTTGTGTGAATCCCGAAGATGAGCGTTACCAACACCTCATAGGCAAGAAAGTGAGAATACCGCTCATAAACCGTGAAATCAGCATTATTGCCGATGAATACGTAACCGTTGACTTCGGTACCGGAGCCTTGAAGGTAACCCCCGCACACGACCAGAACGACTACGCACTTGGCCAGAAACATAATCTGGAAGTGATTGATATACTAACCGATGACGGTAAACTGAACGAGAAAGCCCGTATTCTGGTAGGAGAAGACCGCTTTGTGGCGCGTAAGAAGATTATCAAGATGCTGGAAGAATCGGGCAATCTGGAGAAGGTGGAAGATTATAAATCGACCGTTGGTACTTCAGAACGCACCGGAGCCGTAATAGAGCCGAAGGTATCGTTACAGTGGTTCCTGAAAATGAAAGACTTGTCGGAGCCTGCGCTGAAAAACGTAATGGACGATACGATTCAGTTTATACCGCCGAAATTCAAGAATACCTACAAGTATTGGATGGAAAACGTGCGCGACTGGTGTATCAGCCGTCAGCTTTGGTGGGGGCATCGGATTCCCGCCTATTATATGCCCGACGGCACCTGTATAGTGGCCGCCAGCAAGCAGGAAGCCCTGAAAATAGCCCGCAACAAATACCAGTTGTTTGCCCTGAGCGAGCAGGATTTAACCCAGGACGAAGACGTGCTGGATACCTGGTTCAGCTCATGGTTATGGCCGATGTCGGTTTTTGATGCCTTCAAAAATCCTGATAATGAAGATATTAACTACTATTACCCAACCAACGACCTCGTAACTGCCCCCGAGATTCTGTTCTTCTGGGTAGCCCGTATGATAATTGCCGGGTATGAGTACCGTGGTATCTATCCGTTTAAGAATGTGTACCTGACGGGTATCGTGCGCGATAAGCAGGGGCGTAAGATGTCGAAATCATTAGGTAACTCGCCCGACCCGCTCGATTTGATTGAAAAATACGGTGCCGATGGCGTTCGTACGGGTATGCTGTTCAGTTCACCGGCGGGTAATGACCTGCTGTATGATGAAAAACTGATTGAGCAGGGCCGTAATTTCAACAACAAGATATGGAATGCGTTCAGGCTGATAGAAGGCTGGGAGGTAGCCGAAACCGCCGACCAGAACCCTGCTTCGGCCAAAGCGGTTGAATGGTTTAACTCGAGGCTGAATAAGGTAGTGGCCGAGGCACTTGACCATTACAGCAAGTTCAGGATGTCTGATGCCCTGATGAGTACCTATAACGTAATCTGGGACGATTTCTGCGGACAGTATCTGGAAATGATTAAGCCGGCTTACATAGATGGCAAGAGCTTACCGATTGACAGCCAAACCTACAACGCCACGCTTGAGATATTTGATGCCCTGATGCGCCTGGCGCATCCGTGGATGCCGTTTATAACCGAAGAAATCTGGCAGAACATTAAACCCAGAGCAGATAAAGACTCTGTCTGTATCGCACCGTTCCCAACTGCCGGAGCAGTAGATGAAGAGATTCTGGCCGATTTTGATATCCTGACAGAAATCATCACCACAGTACGTAACACCCGTAATGCCAAGCAGATATCGCCTAAAGAGGCTTTGCCATTGGCTGTTAAAACGGGTAATCAGGCACGTTATGAAGCATTGGCAGGCTTGATTCAGAAACTGGGCAATATTTCAGAAATCCGGTATGTGAGCGATAAAACAGACGGTATCAGCTTCGTAATTAAAGGCGATGAATTTACGATTGACCTGGGCTCAAACATGGACGTAGAGGCCGAAAAAGCCAACCTGCAAAAAGAGCTGGAGTACACCCGGGGCTTTAAGAAATCAACCGAAGCCAAGTTGGCCAACGAGCGTTTCGTACAAAATGCCAAGCCCGAAATTATAGAAAAAGAACGCCAGAAACTAGCCGATGCCGACGCCAAAATTAAGGCTTTGGAAGAGGCTTTGGTGAAGTTGGGGTGATTTGAAGCAGCCCATAAAAAGAGGTTTAGCAAGCGGCCGGGATTGATATTCCGGCCGCTTTTTTTATCAGTTTATCCACAAAAAATCTTTTGTGTTTTGCAAAAATAAATCAGCAAAAAAGCATAAATTTATAGAGAGTAACAACAAGCAGATAATGGCTTTATAGATGCTTTATAGGCTATAAAATATTGCTTACTGCTCAATCTGACCCTAAAATGATATGACTGTGAGTTTGTTTTTTGTTTTACTATATTTTTTTGTTTGATGACTAAGAATTTAAAAAATCCACACAAAAGTGATTCTTTACAAGAACACACACCAACAAATGCTTTAACAGACCCCGATGCCACGCTGCAAAACATCAGGGCGCATTTTGATGAACTGCTGCAAGCGCCTGCATTTGAGGAACAGGAAGACGAAAACACCGGGCTGTTGATTGTGAAGTCGGCCAATAGCTGGCTTGAACTGGCGGCCAGCCAGCCAAAACCCGAAATGCTTTTTGATGAGTTCTGGTTTGAAGGCGAGTTGTGCATTCTGTTTGCCGATACCAACCTCGGTAAATCTATTCTGGCGGTGCAGATTGGTAACAGCATCAGTAAAGGAGAGGCCGTGCGGGGGTTCAGGCTTGATGCCCAAAAACAGATGGTGCTGTATTTTGATTTTGAGCTGTCGGCCAAGCAGTTTCAGAACCGGTACTCGGTTGATTTTCAGAACCCTTATCGTTTCGATGAGAATTTTAAAAGAGTAGAGTTGAACCCTGATGCCGTGATACCCGACAAGCAGACTTTTGAGGAGTTTCTGAGCAACGCCCTTGAAAAAAGCCTGATTGAAACCGGAGCAAAGGTGCTGATTATTGACAACCTCACGTACCTGAAAACCGAGACCGAAAAAGCCGTAAATGCCATGCCGCTGATGAAGCACCTGAAAGCCCTCAAAAGTAAATTTAGCCTTTCATTGCTGGCATTGGCACATACCCCCAAACGCGATTTAAGCAAGCCCATCAGCCAGAACGATTTGCAGGGCAGCAAGGCCTTGATGAGCTTTACAGATTCGTCTTTTGCCATTGGTGAAAGCCAGCGCGACAAAGGTATCCGCTACCTGAAACAGATTAAAGTACGCCAAAGCGAATTTATGTATGACACCGACAACGTAGCCGTTTGCCAGATAGCCAAAGCAGATAATTTTCTGCAATTTGAATTAACCGGCTTCGGCTACGAAAAGGAACATCTGCGCGAGGTGTCTGTGAAAGAAAAAGATGAGAGGACGAGCCAAATTATGGAGTTGAGGAAGCAGGGGGTTTCTATTATTCAGATTGCTAATAAATTTGGGCTTTCAGAGAGTGGCGTTAGAAAAATCCTTAAAAAAGACGTGTTGTAAAAACCCGCACTTTCTGTACTTTCCACACTTTCCGCACTTTCCACACTTTTGGTACAGAAGTGCGGAAAGTGCGGGTGTTTTAATGAGTATCAATAGCATAGATATAGAGATGAATTTAGTTATCATTTTATTACTATACAAAATATAGATGAATTGATTGTAAGTGGTACGAAGAATAAAAGCACATTAATAACTTGACTTTGTACATGGTAATGACGAACTTTGTTATACTATAAAAGGTTTTAAAAGTAGTAATTGCATTGTCATATATATATATAAGTATCTAAGAAAATGGCACAAAATAAATTAATAATCAAGAACCCATCTGACAAATTGTTAGCATTTGTTAGAAAAATGAAGGATAATAAAGAGCAAGATAAAAAAGAGATTTTATCAAAAAAGGATTTATATTTTAGTAAAAAGTAGTGTTGTGAATGACTTAGAATTGGTTGTTCCATATACAACAGAAAATGGCAATGACTACCTAATAAAATTTAAAAAATTTATCAATCTCGACAATATTGGAATTGATATTGTAGATGTTTCTCTCATAGCTGCAAATTACCATCTTTCCCCGAATACCATTACTTCATTTAAAGGTATTGCCCAGATTATCAAAAAATACTTATTAGAGCATAATGTAATTTTATACTATTATTGTGATACAAGCGAAGTTTCAAGAAGAGACTCAAGTATTTCACCTCAACTTTTCAGAAGCAAGTTGTTCTGGTGTTTAATTAATCGATACAATTCTGAGGATTTTTATTGTAAAGATATTGTTATTGAAGACCCGGAGGGTAATCACTATATTTGTCTTATAGCTAAAGAATACAGTGAAACTCAATTTAATGCGATTTCTCGTGAAATTGACCGTTTAAAATAATATTGGTTTATAAATTCTATTTCTCTTTTTTTAATTCTTTTAGAATTAAACACACATAAAAAGCCTTCCTTCATCAAGTCATTCTTTCTTAAGACTTCAGATAAATAAATAATAAAGAACGCTCTTATTGAGAGTACTCTTAACTATCTTGGGTTTAAACAGAACCAGTATCATAAAACCGCACTTTCCGCACCATAGTACAGAAAGTGCGGGAAGTGCGGAAAGTGCGGAAAAGTGCGGAAAAGTGCGGAAAAGTGCGGGAAGTGCGGAAAAGTGCGGGAAGTGCGGAAAGTGCGGAAAAGTGCGGAAAGTGCGGAAAAGTGCGGGAAGTACAGAAAGTGTGGAAAGTTCAGCCACTACAAACACCACCCACCCCACTTCCAATTCACCAAAAATTGTTGTATATTAGTAGCAGAGGAAGAGATATGGAGAATTATCAATTTTTGTTGGAGCCTTACAAGGGCATGAAAACCCGGTACACCTGCCCCAGTTGTGGCGAAAAACACGCTTTTACCCGATACATCAATGCTGAAACCGGCGAGCATCTGGCCGACGACGTTGGCCGTTGCAACCGCGAGATAAAATGTGGGTATCATTATACACCCAGGCAGTATTTTCAGGATAACCCTACTGATACCATTAAGGTAAGGCCTTATAAACCATTGCCCGAAAAGCCGGTGTCGTATATAGACAACGATGTTTTTCTGGCCAGCCTCAAGCCTAATCAACCTAATAATTTACTGGCTTTTTTAAGGCATACTTTTGGCGAGGTGAGAACCAATCTGCTTATTAAACGCTATTTTATTGGTACGTCAAAGCATTGGGCAGGGGCTACGGTTTTCTGGCAGATAGATACGCGGCGGAGAATCCGTTCGGGTAAAATCATGTTGTACAATACGGCCACAGGCAAAAGAATCAAAGAGCCTGTCAGCCTTATCAGCTGGGTGCATAGCGTACTCAATCTACCCGATTTCAACCTGAAGCAATGCTTTTTTGGTGAGCATCTGCTCATCAACAACACCAAACCCGTAGCCATTGTTGAAAGCGAAAAAACCGCTCTGATAGCAAGCCTGTACGAGCCGCGGTTTACCTGGCTGGCTGCGGGTAGCCTTAACAGCCTTTCTGCCGATAAATGTCGGGTGCTGCAAGGAAGAAAAGTGTACTTTTTTCCTGATGTGAACGCCTATGACAAATGGCAGGCTAAAACGCAGGAACTTTGGTGGGGCAGGCAATGGGTGGTATCTGATGTGCTTGAAAAAATAGCTACCGAACAAGACCGCAACAGTGGTCTTGATTTAGCCGATTATCTGCTGAGGTCTGGTACTGAAAAGGTCGGACTATACAGGCAGTAAAAGAAAAAGCACACCTGAGTGCAGATGTGCTTTTAAATTAGTTTCTATCAATCAATACCGCTTAAAATCGTCATTATCTTCGTCCTCATCATCAAACTTCATTTTGTTGGGGTCAAACATGCTGTCGAGCAGGTCTTTGAATTGCAGACCGGTGTCTAGCGCCTGCTTGCTGATTAATGAATATTCGGCCAGGCCGTGCAGGGCAAATTCCATCAGAAACAGCTTGTCGTTTTCGTTAAGGCGCGGGTGGAAATTCTCCACCAGTTCGTCCAGCCCGTCAATGGTTTTCAGTCGGGCTTTGTATTCACGGTCGGTCAAATCATTCAGAAAATCAATCACATTGCCTTCTCCAAACCAGGTCGATACCTGCTGAAACGGATTCTTGCCTGCTTTCTTTTTCTTCAATGCCTCGGGGTTCGGGAAGTACTTCAGAAACTCCGTCCGCATGGCTTTGCCAATCAGGCTTTGCGCCACATACACAGGGCCTTCAACCTCACCTTCATACACCAGCTCTATTTTACCGTTTATGGCAGCAATGGCTCCGTAGATGTCAGACACCCGGGCATGTATGTTTTTCTCACCGTTGATGAGTGAACGTCTTTCGGCAGAACTCAACAGGTTTTCGTAGGCCGAGATGGTCATCCGGGCAGAAACCCCGCTTTTTGCATCTACATATTCACTATTACGGGCTTCAACGGCTATTTGTTCAATCAGGTCTTTCAGTATATCGTTAACCTCAATTTTCTTTTGCTCAGGCTTGATAATAGCTTCCTGCTGGGTGATTTTACGCCCAATCTCAATCGATTTCGGATAGTGGGTTACTATCTGGCTATCGATACGGTCTTTCAGTGGCGTTACAATACTACCACGGTTGGTATAATCTTCAGGGTTAGCCGTAAACACAAACTGGATATCCAGTGGGATTCTCAGTTTGAATCCACGAATCTGAATATCACCTTCCTGCAAAATATTGAACAACGAAACCTGAATACGGGCTTGTAAATCGGGCAACTCGTTGATAACAAAAATACAACGGTGCGAACGCGGAATCATGCCGAAGTGAATGACACGTTCATCAGAATACGGCAGTTTCAAAGTGGCAGCCTTGATAGGGTCAACGTCACCAATTAAATCGGCAATAGAAACATCAGGCGTAGCCAGTTTTTCATTATAGCGTTCGGCACGAGACAACCAGCTTACAGGCGTAGCATCACCTTTTTCGGCAATCAGGTCTTTGGCATAGCGTGAGAGCGGTTCAAGCGGGTCGTCGTTCAGTTCAGAGCCTTCTACTACGGCCACGTATTCATCCAGCAGATTTACCATCAGGCGGGCAATACGGGTTTTGGCTTGTCCGCGCAAACCCAGTAAGTTAATATGGTGCATAGAAAGAATGGCTTTCTCTACATCAGGTATTACGGTTTCTTCATAACCCCATATACCCGGAAAAACCGTTTCTTTATTCTTTAGTTTTTCAATCAGATTGTCTCTTAATTCTTGTTTAATAGATTTTGGGCGATAATTACTGGCTTTCAGTTCACCCAGTGTTTTAATTTTCAATAAGTTTTTGTCGAATGCCATAATGCGAATGCTGCTGATTTTGCGTGTTATAAGCATAACGGATTTAACGCCCAAATGGTTTGTGTGCTGATTTTATTTGCAGAAAATAATGATTTTTTAATGAGGATATAAGAAAGGGTCATTTCTATGGCAGATTGCAAAGAAATGACCCTTTTTGTAATGCCTTAAATGCTTAGCTGCATTGACCCAGAATATACCATAAAACAACAAATACGATAATGGTGCCAAAGCAACCGCCACCTAATTTCTTTGCGCCATAACCGGCTAGCAGACCTCGTAGTAAATTATTCATGCGTGTTTCTGAATTATATAGAGTGTTATTATTTCAATATACGACGAAAAAAAACTACGCCTGCGCCATATTACGTATAGTTGTGGTAATCGCTCCACAAATCATATTTATGAGGCTGTTTTAAGGACATTGATATTGCAAGTGGGGAAAATATTCTACTATTAATCCTTGCCATTCTTAGCCTAGGCTGATACCATATTTACTACCCAGTTCAAGCAATGCCTTTTCAGTTTCAGGCAACAGATTCACGCCGTTGGCCAGTTGCTGTTTTTTCAGCGTTAATCCTCTGGCACCGGGCATTCTTACCGGTTGGTCGGGGTTAGCAGGTTCTGATGCCAGGCATTGGTTTTTCAGATACTCCGCTTCACGCTTAAAAGCCGATTCAACGGCAAAGCCTTTCGGACTGATTATTTGTAAGTAAACAGATGCACCCCAAAGGGTAGGCTCATCGGCACGGCCATGGCCAGCTAAGGCACTGGTGAGGGCTTCTACCATCAGGCCTAGCCCGAAACCTTTATAACCGCTGTCAAGCCCACCAAGAGGCAGAATTGAACCGGGCGGATTGGCAAAGAATGTGGCAGGGTCGTTCGTAGCATTGCCTTGGGCATCCAGCAGCCAGTGATGAGGCAGCATCTCCTGATTCCGGTGCGCACGTGCTACCAGTCCGTTAGAAGTGGCAGACATACTTACGTCTATCATAATCGGGTCAGATTCCGTCGGATACCCCACCGCCAGCGGGTCAGGGCTATATACCGGGGTAAGTCCGCCAAACGGAGCCACGGTTTTGTTACGGGGGTCTGAACAGGCCAGCAGAATCATCAAACCTTGCCGGGCTACTTTTTCAAGATATGCAGCCAGACAACCAATATGATGCGATTGCCGAATGGTGATGATAGACGTGCCAAAGGCTTCAGCGCGTTTGGTAGCTTCTTCAATGGCTTTCACTACCAGCCAGGGGCCGGGTAAATAGTTGCCATCTAAGGCCAGCACTGCACCAAAATCATTAATGATATTGGGTTGGCCTTGTTTGGTCATACCGTCTTTTTCTAACTCGCCAACATAGGCAGGCAGCAACTGCAAGCCATGTGTGCGGTGGCCGAGTAGCTCACCTTCCAAAAGAATATCAGCCGTATGGAATGCCTTTTCTGCATCCAGCCCGGCTTGTTGAAGTATATTCTGGCTAAACTGTAACAGTTTGTCTGCGCTTCTCATAAATCAGGCAGTAGCTTTGGCAACAGCGGCTTTCATTTTAGACAGCCCCAAAGTGGCAGCTACCAGCGCATCCATTTTCCAGTATTCTTTGTTGAATAGCTCTAAAGATAACACAATGGGCGTATTTTTGCTGTTCAGGTCGCGCAGTATCTGGGTCATAGGAGCAATGCCATCGCCGGGTAAAATACGGTCGCCGTCGTTGATGCTTTCTCTGGGAGGCTGGCCGGGATAATCGTTCATGTGGAACATCTGAACCGACGAGCCGTTGATGGTTTTCAGGCTGTTAAAGCTGGAACCTCCTTTATGCAGGTGGTACACGTCTGTCAATACACAAGCCTTGGGGTGGCCACTCTCAGAAGCCACAAATAGTACCTCACCAACCAGATGAAGATTGGTTGAGAAGCCCCACATTTCCAGTTGAGGTATTACGCCGTAGTTATCGCTTACCTCCAGCAATTTGCCATATCTTTCTGCTACGGCCTGTAAGTTAAGTACCTGGCCGGTAGTGGCACCAAACGGAGGGGCTGCAATGCGCTTACAGCCGATTTCGGCCAGCATGGCCATTTCTCTTTTGTTTTGTTCCAGAGCCTTTTCACGTTCGGCGGCATCATCCACAATCCATTTCGAGAATCCAATGGCATCTTCAATGGTGATACCCAAATCGGCAGCACGTTTCTTAATATCTTTCAGGCTGCCACCTTGTGCCTTATATTTTTCAACGGTGTTTACCCATATTTCAATGGCATCATAGCCTGCTTTGGCAGCTGTTTCTATTTCACCAACCAGCCCGAGGTTCTGCTCACGGATGGTACTGGTGTTTAAACAGAATTTAAAATTGTGTTTGGCTTTGGTGTGGGTTTCGGCCATTGCATCCGGCAAACCCAGACCAAGGCCTGCACCAACCGCTAATGTGTTTTTAAGTAAGTTTCGGCGAGAGATAGCGCTCATTTGCTGTAAAAATTTAATAAGTTTCAGATTGAATGTTTCATAATAGTATTGAAAAGTAAATATAGGTTTATATGAGCGGGTTTTCAAGGAAATTGCAAGTTTAGTGCAAGAAGGGGATGGGGAGATGACAGCCTTTTAAAATACCATTCTATTCCACCGCCATCATTCAGTAAAATGAGTTTTTTTTTCAACTATCTGATTACCAGCGGCTCAAAATCCGTGAGGGCTTCATCAAAAACCACAAACTTAGCCGGATACCCCGCTGCAATTTGCCCAACCGATTGCTCCAAATTTACTGCTCTGGAAGCCCGTATGGTAGCCATTTTGATGGCTTCTTCCAGGCTGATACCTACTTGCTGCACGGCATTGCGCACAGCGTCAGCCATAGATATGGCCGCACCTGCCAGGTTCCCCTCTGTGTTACGGTATTGTCCGTCTTTCAGGTAGGCATCAAATGCTTCCCATTGAAAATGCGTTACCTTACCACCCACAAAAAGCGCATCAGAAATCAGAAACAGCTTATCTTTTTTGATTTTATAGGCTATTCTTGCCGCAGCGTAGTCGCAATGGTAACCATCCAGAATTATAGGGGCGTACACATCAGGATTATCAAACGTTGCGCCAACAACCCCCGGTTCACGGTGGCCCATCTGTGTCATGGCATTGTACAGGTGCGTGCAAAGGCTGATGCCCTTCCGGTAGGCATAATGCGCCTGTTTATAACTAGCGTTAGAGTGGCCTAATGATAACCTGATGCCGCTATCGAGCAGCATTTCCAATTGCTCGTCGGTAAAGTTCTCGGCAGCAATGGTCATTATTTTTATTACATCTTTGCCGTAGCTGATAATCTCTTCCAGCTCGCTGTTGGTGGGTTTTCTTATATAAGCTGCCAGATGCGCCCCACGTTTAGCCATATTCAGAAACGGCCCTTCCAGGTGCATACCTAATACGCCCGCATCAGGGTTTTTCTGCATAAAGTTTCTGGTGGCTTCTATGCCTTTCAGAATATTTTCTGTCGGTGAGGTTATCAGACAGGGCAGCACATGCGTAGTACCCAATGCCAGGCTGGCCTCATAAATATCCTGTATGGTTGCTTCGGTTGGGTATTGGGTAAAGTAGTGCTTTTCGCCACCGTTAATGTGCGTATCAATAAAACCGGGGGCAATATGCCTGCCTGCCAGGTCTATGGTGCGTGCCTTTTCATGCCCGAAACTATCAACAGGCTGAATGGCCTGCACAACGCCGTTTTCTATGATAAGGGTATGGTTTTGAAGTACTTGTGTGCCGGTATGAATAGTGGCATGGGCTATAACGGTCTGCATAACAGGAATAGTGCTGAATTTTGTGGTAAGTTAAGTAAAATACCGGTTTAGAGGCGAACGATATGGTATATAAAATTCTGCCATCTTGTCAGTAAATTATGTATTGGCAAAATAATTGACGATTTTTGCAAAAACAAAATTGTTGGAAAAATGGCAGAGAATAAAGAAGGACAAGAAATAACTGACGACCAAGTACAAGAAAACAGTGAAAATCTGGCAGAAGAAACTGCTGCAGAAACCCCGGCTACTGAAAGCACAGAAACAGAAGATAAACAGGCTTTGCTGGAAAACCAGCTGGCCGAGGCTAAAGATAAATACCTGCGCTTGTATGCTGAGTTTGAGAACTTCCGCCGCCGCACAGCTAAAGAAAAAATTGAGACCATCCAGAATGCCTCTGAGGGCTTGATTAAAGAGTTGATTCCTGTAATTGATGATTTTGAAAGAGCCAACAAATCTTTTGAAACCGTAACAGAAATTGAACCTCTGAAAGAGGGGATATCGTTGATATTTAATAAGTTGCAAAAAACGCTGGCAGCCAAAGGCTTAAAGCCGATGGAGGCAAAAGACCAGGTTTTTGATGCCGAACTACACGAGTGCATTACCCAGTTTGCAGCCGGTGACGACAAAAAAGGATTGGTGATTGATGAGGTTGAGAAGGGGTACTTCCTGAACGACAAGGTGATTCGCTACGCCAAGGTGGTAGTGGGTAGCTAAGCAAACAATATTTTTTGAGCGAATATAAATGAGCAAATGGCGGTGTATCTGACCCATTTACTCATCGCAAGTATATACAATCATTATGGCACAAAAGAAAGATTATTACGAAGTATTAGGAGTAGGTAAAAACGCTACTGAAGATGAGCTGAAAAAGGCTTACCGTAAGCTGGCTATACAGTATCACCCGGATAAAAACCCGGGCGACAAGGCTGCCGAGGAGAAGTTTAAAGAAATAGCTGAAGCCTACGGGGTGTTGTCTGATGCCGAGAAACGTCAGCGGTACGATCAGTTCGGGCATCAGGGTGTAGGTGGTGCCGGTGGTGGCTATGGTGGCGCAGGTGTCAATATGGAGGATATCTTCAGCAGTGTCTTTGGTGACGACAGTCCGTTCGGTAGCTTTTTTGGAGGTGGTGGGAGACGCGGAGGTGGTGGCCAGCCGGTAAGAAAAGGCTCTGACTTGCGTATCAAGCTGAAACTGGACTTGGAAGAAATTGCCAACGGTGTTGAGAAAAAAATAAAAGTAAAACGCTATGTGGCCTGTAATACCTGTAGCGGTAATGGGTCGAAGAACGGTAACTCGCTCAAGACCTGCCAGACCTGTAACGGCTCGGGGCAGATACGCAAGGTGGTAAGCACCATGCTGGGCCAGATGGTATCTACCAGTACCTGCCATACCTGTAATGGCGAAGGCAAGGTAATTGTAGACCGTTGTGAAGTGTGTTTTGGCGAAGGCCGTGTACTGAACGAAGACCTGATTTCTATTAAAATACCTGCCGGGGTAGGCGAGGGCATGCAATTGTCTATGACAGGCAAGGGTAACGTACCCACCCGTGGTGGTGTGGCCGGAGACCTGCTGATAGTAATAGAAGAAGAAGAACACCCCGAACTGAAACGCGACGGCAGCAATATTATTTTTGATTTGAAACTGAACTTTGCTGATGCCGTATTGGGCAAAGATGCCGAAATACCCACCATTGGCGGCAAGGTGAAAATCAATATCAAGCCGGGTACCCAACCCGGAGAAGTACTGCGCCTGAAAGGCAAAGGCCTGAAAGAAATAAACAGCTACAGCATTGGCGACCAGTTGGTGCATATTAATATTTATACCCCAACCAGCGTAAGCCCCGACGAAAAGGCCATACTGGAAAAACTAAGGGAAGCGCCGAATTTCCAGCCCAGAGCTACCAAAAACGACAAAAGTTTCTTTGACAGAATGAAAGATTTCTTTCATTAAGATGATGAAGCCCTCTGAATGGAGGGCTTTGTTGTTTATGGGGTATTTAGTTCGGTTAAGGCGTTTTGTGCCCAATTAAGATTATTCTGATATTCTTTAGCTTGGGGGACTGCTTCTACCAATTCAGACCAGAGTTTCTCCGCTTTTTTATAATAATTGAATGCTTCTTTTGAATTTGTACTTTTATAGAAAGTG
The DNA here is from genome assembly GCF_002855535.1 of Emticicia sp. TH156. Classification (NCBI taxonomy): domain Bacteria; kingdom Pseudomonadati; phylum Bacteroidota; class Cytophagia; order Cytophagales; family Leadbetterellaceae; genus Emticicia; species Emticicia sp. TH156. Next base: position 206,514 of record NZ_PKRS01000002.1, on the reverse strand, counting down.
CCGAGTTTGGAATAAGAAACGGCCAAACCATTTTTGAAAGACACCTGCTTGGGATGGTCTTTGTAGAGTTCTTCACAGAGCTGATTATATTTCTGAAAGAACTCTAAAGCGGCTTGTAGGTTACCGAGCGATTGGTTGAGTACCCCTAATTTTTCATAAGAAATGGCCATACCATTTTTGAAAGAAACCTGATTGGGAAATTCTTTGTAGAGTTCTTCACTTATTATAAAATCTTTCTGAAAGAACTCTAAAGCGGCTTGTAGGTTACCGAGCAATTGGTTGAGTTCCCCTAATTTGGAATAAGAAATGGCCAAACCATTTTTGAAATCAACTTGATTGGGATAGTCTCTGTAGAGTTCATCACTTAGCTGATTATATTTCTGAAAGAAGGTTAAAGCGTTTGGCAGGTTACCCATTGCCTGGTTAAGGTCGCCTAATCTGGAATAAGAAATGGCCAAACCATTTTTGAAATCAACATGATTGGGATAGTCTTTGTGGAGTTCTTCAAAAAGGGTTGTTTGTTTCTGAAAGAACTCTAAAGCGGCTTGTAGGTTACCGAGCGATTGGTTGAGTTTCCCTAATTTGGAATAAGAAATGGCCAAACCATTTTTGAAATTAACTTGATTGGGATAATCTTTGTAGAGTTCTTCACTGAGTTGATTATACTTCTGAAAGAACTCTAAAGCGTTTGGCAGGTTACCCATTGACTGGTTGAGGTCGCCTAATTTGGAATAAGAAATGGCCAGATTATTTTTATAATCACTATTCCCGGAATCAATTCTGCAAAGTTCTTCGTTTATGTTTAAGCACTTTTGAAAATAGATTATTGATTTTTCTAAATTCCCATGTGTTTGGTGGTATTTACCTATTCTTTCGCATAGCCACCCGATGTTAAAATATATATTGTAAAGGCTATTGATTACGCTTTCAGCATAGCGGCTATATACTAAAGACGCTTGATAAGTGATATTAATCAGGTTTCCTGTACCGGCTTCATAATCCAGTTTTTCTATCAGGTTTAATACCAAAGCTGAGCAATCCTCAAAAAGATTTTCGTTTTTCTTTCGGGTTATTTCCTGTATTACCGGGCTGCATTTAAAGGCGGCTTCGGTTTTGTTATAGTCCAGCCAGCCTTTTTGTGCCAGTAATAGCAGGGTATCTTCAAGGTTTTTGCTTTCAGGAAGCAATTGTTCAAGTGTTTCAAAAAAGATACTTTCAGGAGGTAATACCGAAAAAACTGAAAGTAGGGCGGTTTCTTCACTGCTTAGGCTTCCTAAGTCATACATGGCCGAGATGATTTCAACCGGTGTGGCTTCTTTAAATTCATGCCAGTCGGTATCTACTTCCTTATTTTTGCTTAAGCCTAATAAGCCTTTCTGTTGCAAGTCAGAAAGTAAATCTTGTAACTGGTAGTTCTTTTTTAATTTGTTTAAAACATGAAGGTTTTTAGCCAGTAACTCAATTACCAGCGTATTACCACCCACAGCCAGATAGATTTGCCTGAAAAGTTCTTCTTCACTGGCATCATGCTTGTCATAATATTTTTTAAATAAAGCAAGTGCTTCCTTTTCTGGTAAACCACGTACTTTATAAAATTGCGCATTTCTCAACTCGGTAACACGCGTGGTAAGTAAAATATGAAAATTGCTACATCGGCGTAAAGTTTGGTAACTGGCATTGAGGTCGTCCGGGTCATCGGCATTGTCAATCACAAGTAAACAAGGTTTGGGTAAGGAAGCCATTTTTAGAAGCAGTATATTCAGACGTTCTTCCTGTGTAATGTTCTCTTCAAATTTCACGTAAAGAGGTTGCTCACGTTCTGCTAATTTGAGCAGGGCATTCGTGATGCTTTGTGCATTTACTACCCAAGCTACATGACGATAATTTTTGGCGTAGTCATGATAATAGGTTGCTATCAATGAGGTTTTACCTACACCGCCTTCTCCATTTACTAATAGTAAAGAGTTTTTACTTTCCGAGAGCTTCTGATGAATAGCTGTTAACTCTTTTTCTCTTCCTAAAAATACTTCAGGTTCGAACGGAGGACGGGTAAGGTGGTGCGGTGGCTTGTTGGGTTGAGAATTTAGAAGCTTTTCCAATTGTATCAAAAGCGCTAGTATTTTTTCAATATTCCCAGCCGATTGCCTGCTTATTTGAAGCAGTTCATCCAGTTTTTCATTGAGTTTTTTAAATTCTGTTTCCAGATAATCTCTAGCAATTGATATCGATTTGCATGGTATGTCTTCTCTTAATAATTGTAATTCTTCTTTTATTTCGGCTAGGCTCTGTCCATTGTTTGCTAATTGCCGCTCAAGGCTTTCCAGACTTTTAATTAAAAAGGCCTTGAGTGGTTTTTCATCTTTCTCATCTTTCAAACCCTCTATGAAAACTAATTTGTAGCACTCTTCGAGATGGTTAATAAAAAAGTTTTCTATCTTTTTCAATTTTCCATCAGTATCTACCCTTCCTTGAAAGATACATTCGTGAATGTCATTTAACCAGGCTCTCTTGTCGGTAGACATTTTAGTGTAATCTGCCTCATGGTAAGTGATGCTTTTGGCCTCTGCAATCAGGCTATCGAGAATAGCTTTTGTGTTTTCATCGCTATCTTTATTTTCGTTCAGGTATTTTACAGTTACTAACTTTATAGCTTCAGGAACCGAACGAATCATCAATTTTTCAATATGATGATTCAGATCATGCTTTTTATTGATTAATTCTTTGAATATCTCTTCTGGTACATACTTGGCAATAAAATTAGAAGCGAGATTTCCGGATATTGCTTGTAAAATATTTTTAATTAAGTCAGTATTAACTAGTTTATCCAAACCAGGAATAACTATTCCCCCCAAAGCGAAAGCACCTAAGGAAAGACCTAACTTAATAAGGTTTATTAAATGACGATTCATAGATGAATGATTGTAACAAATGCAGTTCAAAATAATAATAATCTTGCAGAATGAAACTCAATAGTATAGAATTTATTTTAAGGCATAAAAAAGGCTTAATAATGCAATATGATTTCCCCCTTTTAACATAATTTAAGTTCGTTTTTAACGGTACTCTGCCCTAAATTCTCTATTTTTGAGCCTCATTGTGATTTGGGAACCGAAACTATCCTGAACTAAAGCATTTAAACATTTATTTACTATCAAATGAACAATTTTAAAAGGCTTAATAATATTGTAGGCTGGGCTATATTTGCCATTTCATTGATTTCTTACACTTTAACGGTTGAACCCACAGCCAGTTTCTGGGACTGCGGCGAGTTTATTGCCTGCGCCTACAAACTACAGGTGCCTCACCCTGCCGGTGCTCCGTTGTTTTTGTTAATTGGCCGCATGGCCTCTTTGCTGGCAGGTAGCGACGTAACCAAAGTGGCACTGATGATAAACATGGTGTCGGTTATAGCCAGTGCATTCACCATCTTATTTATGTTCTGGACCATCTCTTTGCTGGCACGTAAGGTGTTCGGCAAAAAAGGTGAAGAACTCAATTCATCAGAGATTATTCTGGTTTTAGGTGCTAGTGCTGTTGGTTCCCTGGTGTATGCTTTCTCTGACTCGTTCTGGTTTTCGGCAGTTGAAGCAGAGGTTTATGGTATGTCGTCGTTCTTTACGGCCATTGTGGTTTGGGCGGCTTTCAGATGGGAGTTGATAGAAGATGAATCAGACGCTAACCGCTGGTTGATTTTCATTGCCTATCTGGTAGGGTTGTCAATCGGTGTGCACTTACTGAATCTGGTAACTATTCCGGCGCTGGCCTTAATCTATTATTATAAAAAGACCAAAAAAGTAACATGGAAAGGTGGCATTATTGCCTTTCTGATAGGCATGGTGGTGTTGGGCATTGTTAATGTTGGCGTTATTACCGGTATACCGTCGCTGGCGTTCAGTTTCGAGAAATTGTTTGTCAACGTGTTTGGTTTGCCTTTCAGCTCAGGTAGTTTGTTCTTTGTGGTGTTTCTGGTTGGTGTGCTTGCCTATGCTATATTTTATACCAACAAAAAAGGTTTGGTAGTTGCCAACACGGCACTGGTTTCGTTTGCTTTTATTCTGATAGGCTATTCAAGCTACACCATTGCCTTGATACGCTCAAATTACAATCCGCCTATCAACGAAAACAACCCGAGTAACGTATTAACCTACGTATCGTACCTGAAACGTGAGCAATATGGCAGCCGCCCTTTGTTATACGGCCCTGTATTTACGGGCAAGCTGGAGTCTATCGAAAACGGTGACCCTATCTACAAAATAGGTAAAGATAAATATGAGGTTTACGACCACAAGCCTAATTATATATGGGGGCCAAACAGCGAAAGCCTTTTGCCGCGTATGTGGAGCACAGATGCCAACCACCAGGCGGTGTACCGTCAGGAAATGGGCTTGTCGCCTGAGCAAAAACCTACGCTTATAACCAATGTCATGTATATGTTCAAACGTCAGATGGGTTATATGTACTGGCGTTACTTTACCTGGAATTTCTGGGGGCGGTCAAGCGACATTGAAGGGGCCGGGCCGACTAATATTTTTGAGTCGAAGAGTGCATTGCCTCCGGCAGTAAAAGAAAACCGTGCCAGAACCAACTTCTTTGGTTTGCCTGTTATTTTGGGTATTCTTGGTTTATTATACCATTATTTCCGTCGTGAGCGAGATGCCCTCGTGTTATTCCTGTTATTTCTGTTTACAGGTCTGGCACTGGTGGTATTCCTGAATGCACCACCGATTGAGCCACGCGAGCGTGATTATATCTACGTGGGTTCGTTCTATATCTGGGCAATCTGGATTGGCTTGGGTGTAATGGGCTTGTTCGACTACGTGTTCAAGTTTATAAAAAATGTGCAGTCAAGAGCCATTGCCTCAACGGCTGTTGGTTTGGTAGTGCCTTTAATTATGTTGCCACAGGCATGGAGAGGCCATGACCGTTCGAACCGGTATCACCAGATAGATTTTGCTAAAAACCTGCTTAACTCTTGTGACAAAGATGCCATATTGTTTACAGGTGGCGATAACGACACTTTCCCGCTATGGTATGTGCAGGAGGTAGAAGGTTTCAGAACAGACGTGCGTGTTTGTAACCTGAGCCTGTTAGGAACCGACTGGTACTGCGAGCAGATGAAACGCAAAACGTATGAGTCAGACCCACTGCCGATTACGTTCTCAACCGACCAGCTACTAAGTGGTGTAAATGACCAGATTCCGTTCGTAGAGCGTTTGCAGGCACCCATTAACCTGAAAGAGTTTCTGGAACTGGTAAAGAAAAATGATCCTGCTATACAGATACCACTGACAACCGGCGAGAGTATTAACTCTTTGCCGTCAGACAGCCTCTTCCTGACCTACAATGTTGAGGATGTAAAAAAACTGGGCTTTGTAGCCAAACAGTATGAGCCGTATCTGAATGGACAAATGGTGTGGAACATAGGCAAACGTGATTTGTTGAAAAATGATTTGATGCAACTGGAAATGATTGCACAGAACAACTGGAAAAGACCTATCTATTTTGCAGGTACACTGGCCAGCGACAATTACCTGAACCTGCGCGAATACATGCAGCTGGAGGGCTACGCTTACCGCCTGATGCCATTTAAAGTAGCGGATGGTGAAGACGGCTTTGTAAATACAGACGTAATGTATGAAAAGATGCTAAAGAAAATGACATGGAGAGAGATGAATAATCCGAAAGTATATTACGATTCTGAAACGTATCTGAAGGTTCCTATTATCACGGCTCGTCTGGCATTTCTGAGACTGACCGACCAGTTAATAAGAGAAGGTAAAAAAGACAAAGCCAAAGAAGTATTAGATTATGCCAACAGGGTTCTGCCGGATGCGGCTATTCCTTACGACCAGCTTTGTACCAATTACGTAATGTATTACTTTGAAGTGGGCGACCCTAAAAAAGCAATGGAAATTGCCGAAGTAATAACCAAACGTGCCGACGAGAACCTGGCTTATTTTACCGAAAAAGCGAACAGAACAAGTGCTGAATGGATGCCGGATAACGTACAACAGTTTATTGAAATCAGCCTGAGAAACCTGCAGATTATTTCAAATGTATGCAATCGTAACGGTCAGGAAGCTGCCGCCAAAAAGTATGAGGCAATCTACAACAAACACTATTCAAGATTAAGCAGATAACCTGCCCAAAGCAATAAACACGGAGGGGCTTCTGAAAAGAGGCCCCTCCGTGTTTTATAGCCAGCCAGCCAGTTTGTAGCTTACATAACCAATCATTTCTCTGATAACTAAATGGGAAGTTCGCATGGGCGATGTATCGGGCACGAACTGTACCAGGGCCCAGGTTCTGTTGCTCGAAATGTAATTAGAGCCATAAGGAGTAACCTTTACTCCGGCTTTTATGAAACAGCCAGTGGCTCTTTTCTGATGAAATGCCGATGTAATAAGCAGGCAGGTTTCGCCTGCAAAATGTTTTCGCAAAAGGGCGGCTGTGTTTACGGCATTTTCTCTGGTGTTGGTTGATTGGTCTTCCTTAAAAATGTCATTCGCCGGCACGCCAGAAACAACCAGGTATCTGGCTATCTGGTCAATTTCCCTGGTGGGCCTTTCGCCAAGTATTGGTATCTCGCCACCACTGATAATGATTTTTTTTATTTTACCAGCTTTATACAATTGAATGGCCTGAGCCGCTCTGTCGGCTGAGCCCCCCAGAAATATATTTTCTTCAGGTGTTTTGGCGGTGTTAATTACCCCGCCCGTAAGCAGAATACCGATATCATGAGGCGGCACAGCCGCAATAGATGTTGGTGGTATTTCCCAAAGCCGGGCTATTTCATCAACAAAGAAAGGAGTAGAAATAAAGTAAAAAAACAGAAGGGCCGCAAGCAGCAGTTTCCTCGATTGGTTTCTGTTTTTTGAAATAAAAGCCAGCACAAGCAGAATAAGTATAATGCCTGCCGGCATAAGCACAAAAGCAAAAATCTTTGAAACAATATGAAACATGCCCCGCCGTTAAATTTGATGACAATATTTGAGAGTTTAACAAGCAATTAACTCGAACTCATAAATTAAGCACTTATATTTGCTATTTAACATATTAAGACTAAAAAATAAGAATATGCTCTCTGTAAAACACCGGACACACCTGTTTCTTGTTGCATTTTTGTTTTCAATTGTCAGCTTATCTGCCCAGCAACCGGGGCATTCTATTAAAGTAAGGCTCAAAGGTATGCCCGAAGGCCGAACCTGCCATCTGGCGCATTTTTTCGGGTATAATCAATACATAAAGGTTGACTCGGCCAGGGTAGAAAACGGTATGCTTGATTTTAAAGGCAAAGACCCTCTGAAAGGTGGTATCTATCTGATTGTTTTATCGCCCACCAAATATTACGATTTTGCAGTTGATGGCAAAGAGCAGTTTATGGAAATAGAGAGCGATACCACCGACTTTGTGGGTAAAGTAAAATTTAAAGGTTCAAAAGAAAACGATTTACTTTTTACCTACCGCAGGTTTCTGCAAGATAAAAACAAAGAGGCAGAGGCTGTGAATAATGCTGCCAGAGGAAAAAATGACCCGGCCACCCAGGATAACGTAAGAAAACAAATGGCGCAGATTCAGGCTGATGTTGAGGCATACATGAAAGCCTTTACCAAAAACAATGCCGGCACATTTGTAGCAAAGGTTGTAAAAAGCAATGTTGAACCCGAGCTGCCCACAGTTTTACCTAAAAAGGCAAACGGCAGGCCAGATTCTACCTATTTGTTTAATTATTATAAAGCCCACTTTTTTGATCATATTGATTTTGCCGATGAGCGCCTGTTGCGCTCGCCTTTTCTGCATTCAAGGCTCGAACGTTACTTTAAAGACCTGGTTTATCAGGTAACTGACTCTATCAATAGAGATGCCGACAGGGTTTTGAAGCTGGCTAAGGGAAATACAGAAGTTTACAGATTTGTGCTGTGGCAGATAACCAATAAATATGAGAACTCTGAAATAGTGGGGCTTGATGGCGTATTTGTGCATCTGGCTGAAAATTATTATCTGAAAAACGCGCCCTGGCTGGATTCAACCCAGAGAGCTAAATTCAAAGAGAGAGTGGATATAATGAAACCGCTACAAACCGGGCTGGTGTTTCCGCAGTTGATTGTTACTGACTCAACAGGTAGAGAACACACACCCATGCAAAGCAAAACCAAATACACCGTTGTTTATTTTTATGACCCAGACTGCGGCCATTGCCGCGACTCCGCCCCGAAGCTGGTAAATTTTTACAATGCTAATAAAGGAAAGGTTACGGTTTACAACATAAGTATCATAAACGACAGGAAGAAAATCAGCAGTTTTATAAACACCTACAAAACCCATGAGCTGATAAACGTCTGGGACACCAGAAACAGATATGTTTATGCAAAAGACTTTGATGTTTACTCAACGCCAACCAATTATATACTTGATAAAAACAAAAGAATAATAGCGAGAAGGATTCCTGTAGAAAAAATTGAAGATTTTCTTAATTTCTATGACCGCCAGCAGTCGCAAAAAGTAGCTAATTAATCAAATTGGCCTGGTCAAAAGCAACAACCGCTCATGAAAACGGCTGTTGCTTTTTTTTATTACCCGTACACTTTTTTGGTAAGAAAAATTAAGCTCAATATTACGGCAGTGTTATCAGATTGATAAAAATGATGCAGAATTTGTAAAAGGCTTTTTTTCTTCTAACTTTGCCCGCCAAATCTTAATAAAATTTATGAGTCGAATCAATATATCTACAGGTGCAAAGTGGGAAGACATTGTCGGGTATTCCAGAGCAGTAAAAATTGGTAATGTTATTGAAGTAACCGGTACCGTGGCTACCGATAACAGTGGGGAGCTTGTGGGTAAAAACGATGTATATATTCAAACCAAGTTTATTATTCTAAAGGCAGAAAAGGTGCTTGAGCAACTGGGGGCAAGCCTGAAAGACGTAATACGCACGCGTATATTTACAACTGATATTTCAAAATGGGAAGCCATAGGCAAAGCACATGGCGAGTTTTTTGGCGTTATAAAACCATGTACAACCATGGTAGAAGTTAAAGCCCTGATTGGCGAAGATTATCTGGTTGAGATTGAATTCTCTGCCGTCCTGGAAAACAAGTAATCAGACCAGGTGGTTTTTAATAGCAAAAGCCACCAGCCCCGCTGTATTTTTTACGCCCAGTTTTTCTATCATCCGTAGCCGGTGCCCTTCTACAGTTCTGGGGCTGAGAGACATCTTGTCGCCGATTTCTACGGTTGAAAGGCCGTCGCAGATGTGTTTCAGAACCTCTTCTTCACGTTCAGACAGGTCTGTTTTATAGTTGAATATTTTCTTTTCCTGTTGGTTCTTTCTGGTCATTTTGCGTAGCATTACCTTGCTTGCAAAATCGCTGAAATAAGTACCCGTTTCCACTACTTTTTTAATGGCTTTTTCTACCTCTTCAGGGTCACTGTCTTTCAGCAGGTAACCACTTGCGCCTGTCTCCATCATGTGCATCACATATTTGTCTTCATCATGCATAGAGAGTATCAGCACCTTTGTTTTCGGAAATTTCTCCTTAACAATCTCAGTAGCTTTCGTGCCATCTAGCTGTGGCATCTGAATATCCATCAGAATAACATCAACTGTTGTATGTTGCAGCTTATGAAGCAGCTCAAGGCCGTTGGTAGCTTCCATTACCACTTCAAAACCGGAAACCTGTTCCAGAATCGAAATCATGCCTTTTCTGAAAAGGCTATGATCATCTACTACTGCAATTCTGATATTTGACATAACAAATAACTAAGATAATAACGGAATCTCTATGGTTGAACTCGTTCCTTTGTCCAGAATAGACTGAATAGCAAATGTACCATTTACTACGCTCAGACGGCTTTCTATGTTCCGCAGCCCCAAACCAGACTTTACGTCTTTTTTTACCGCTTCCAGGTTAAATCCTTTACCGTTATCAGTGAAAACAAAACTAAGCTTTTTGTTCAGAAGCGACAACTTGAGGGTTATTTCCTGTGCTTCGGCGTGTTTCAGGGCGTTGTTAACCAGCTCCTGGGCTATCCGGTACACGGTCAGTTCAATTTTATTATCAAACCTTTGGGTGTCGTCTATGCCTTCATGGTTAAAAATAAATAGTACTCCGGTGGCTATGTGTATTTTCTGAATAAACTCGTCAATGGCAATAATTAATCCAAAATCTTCAAGCGTGCTGGGTACCAGTTCGCGTGATATTCTTCGCACCTGGCTGATTGATTCTTCCAGAAACTCTTTGGTTTGCTGGCCCTGCTCAATCACTTCACCTGAGGTATCTATTTTTTTTAGTAACTGATTAAAACTCATCTTGGTTACCGAAAGCATGGCGCCTACCTCATCATGCAGGTCTTTGGCTATACGCCGTCTTTCAACTTCCTGAACCTCCAGCGACGACTCAAGCAAACGTTTGTGCATCTCGGCCTTGAGCTCCTGAATATTCATCTTTTGCTCTGCTTGTTTTTTCTTATAATAGACCACAAACAAAATGCAAAAGATAATTAGTACCAGAAGCCCCGATGAACCCAGAAATATCAATTGCAGGTCACTCATCTTTATGACTGTTGTACAAAAAGTTACTGTAATAAAATGCCAGCGAGACCGTAAAATGGAATACAAAACTAAGGGCTGAGTTAATTCCCCAGGTAATTTGCGTGGTGGATATGGCAGCCTTTACCAGAAACAAGTTCACAAAGAGGCTTCCACCAAAATAGAATAACAGCCCAACACTGACCCAAAAGTAGGAAAATTTTGTGATATTTTCGACTTTTAAATCCTGTAGCAGCTCATAGAAATAAGCCAACACAATTACGAGTATAATCAGGCTTGATGCTGTGTAGGTATATTGATTAAAAGAGCCGGTATTCAATTTGGTAAGCGAGCCAGAGGGGATTTCAAGAATGGCACAGATAGTGAAAATGAAAGAGGCTGAAATAATAAATAAACGCCAATATTTATAGTGCAGTAGCCTGTAGTAAAACCATACAATAAGATAGTAACCCAACACCGACTGCCAGTTATAAAAGAATAAAGTGTTAAAGTTTTTAAGTCCTGAGTAATAGAGTATATCTGATGTTACTCCAATAGTGTTTCTGAGAAGTGTAATTATAACATACACAGCAAGTATTCTTAGTTCGGCGCTAAGATATTTTCTTTTAAATAGTATGATTAACGCCGGAATAAGAATACTTACTTCTGAAACCGTTGAAAAGAGCATTAGTCCGTTCATTCGATTAGTTTCGTCCTTTTAAATTTAATTTTGGCCGTACGGTGGTTGAGGAGAACCGCCTCCCAATCCATTGCCATTCGGGTCATCGCCGTTTCCGCCAAGGCCAATCATAATGTCACTGCCTTTTTCATCAACAGCAACAAGAAATAATCTTGGCCTCATTTCAGGGTCTCCGCCTTCAATTGGCTGTGTCGAAATTTCTGTTAATCCGGTTTCGGGGTTAATTTTTTCATAGGCAAGCCCGTAATAAATCCTTATGCCAATAACAGTAGCTTGTTGTCTTGCTGCTGCAATCAAATTTTCAATGCTGCTGATACCAAAAAACTCGGCGTCTCTTATTGAGCCATCAATTATAAATCTTGAATCATAAGAATTTTGTCTGCTAGGGGTAGCCACATCTTTTTTGAATTGTTTCGAGTAATCGTTTGTTGCAGAAACTGAGCATATTTTTCCAATGTTTTCAGCTTCTTTTAGGGAGTAAGGCCAATTGTCTGCCATGATAGTAAGTTGTTTTAATGGTTAAATAAAAGGATAATTGTTTTGGAGCGTTTAGAAACTCACCGAAATATATCAGTTAGTTTTAAAAGAATTGTTAAAATACGTAAAAACCCCTGATGAATTAAGGGTTTTTACGCAAAACCAAAAAATAAAACCTCACTATTGTTCACAATAGTGAGGTTTCTGAAATGAGCTCAATCGTACTTAGAAAAAAATTATATTTTTTTCACGTTGACTGCATTCAAACCTTTACGGCCTTCGACAACTTCGTATTCAACTGTGTCGTTTTCACGAATTTTTCTGCCGCCTAGTCCAGTCACATGAACGAAGATCTCTTGCCCTGAAGCGTCATCAACGATAAATCCAAAGCCTTTGGTCTCGTTGAAGAATTTTACTACACCTGTTTGCATTGAAATTGAAAATTAAAAGAAAATGAAAAATTGAATCGCAATGTACATATTTTTAATGATAGTGCAAGTTTTTTGATAAATTTATTAGGACAAAACTCATATTTATTTGCACAAAAATGTATCGGGCAATATTAAAAAATTGTAGTTTTATTGTTTATAAGGATATTATTAGTAGATTCGTAATAACTTTGTGAAAAAAAGAAATGATACGCCTAAGATACCTAGTAGAAAACCAGCTTTTCGGGGTTTGTTCCCGTCTGGGAGAGAAGCTTAACTTCTCAGCAAGTAGCGTGAGGTTGTATTTTATCTACGCTTCTTTTTTTACCTTCGGTTCGCCGATTATCATCTACCTTGTTCTGGCATTCTGGATGGAAGCCAGAAAGCATCTGCGTCGTCATAAAAACCCTACCGTCTGGGAGTTTTAGTGCCGTAAGTATCTTCGTTAATTATTTTGTATGTAAGGGCAGTACTTCGTATTTGCCACATTATGTTGTTTTTCAGGAATTCGTGTTTTCTTCGTTGCATATACAGGCAGGTTGATTGGTAATCTTGCCTAAAAAATGTATTTTTGAAAAAACGAAATCTATAAACACTTCCTGACAGACACGTATGAAGAAAATCTTCTTTCCCTTGCTTTTACTAGCCCACATGGGCTTTGCGCAAAATCCGGACAGCCTGCAAATCAGAAAAATCTATGATGAGATTCTGACAAAAGGCGAATGTTACAACGTATTGACTTACCTGTGTAAGAATATCGGGCCGCGTCTAAGCGGGTCTGCCGGGGCAGCCAAGGCTGTACAATACACCAAAAAAGTAATGGAAGATTACCGCTTTCCACAAGTGTTTTTACAAGATGTAATGGTGCCGCACTGGGTGCGAGGCGCGAAGGAAGATGCCTACATTGAAACCGGAAAGGCCAAAATGAAGGTGCCGATTGTAGCCCTGGGCGGCTCAGTTGCTACTCCGCCTACCGGAATTAAGGCAGAGGTAATTGAAGTGAAAAGCTTTGAAGAACTGAAAGCTTTGGGAGAAGCAAAAGTTAAGGGCAAAATAGTGTTGTTTAACCGCCCGATGGACCCTACCAAAATTAATACCTTTGAGGCTTACGCAGGGGCTGTGCAGCAACGTGGTAATGGCGCTTCTGAAGCCGCCAGATACGGTGCAGTAGGCGCTATTATACGCTCAATGACTACCCTGCAAGACGATAACCCCCATACCGGAGGTATGAGATATGCACCGGGCATACCAATGATACCTACGGCGGCCATCAGCACTAACGGAGCTGATAAGCTGAGTAAGCTATTAAAGGAGAACCCGAAATTGAAATTCTATTTCAAACAGAGTTGCGAAACACTGCCCGATGCACCATCACACAATGTAATTGGTGAAATTAAAGGCACCGAAAAACCGGATGAGATTATTGTAGTTGGCGGGCATTTAGACTCTTGGGACCTGGCAGAGGGAGCCCAGGACGACGGAGCGGGGTGCGTACAGGCGATTGAAGTATTGCGTACACTGAATGCACTGGGAATAAAACCAAAGCGTACCATAAGAGTAGTGATGTACATGAACGAAGAGAATGGTTTGAGAGGTGGAACCAAATATGCCGACCTGGCCAAACAAAACAATGAAAAACACATTGCAGCCATTGAGTCAGACAACGGCGGTTTTGCGCCACGTGGCTTTGGCATGGTAGGAACCAACGAGCAGATAGCTAAAGTAGAAGTGTATAAAAAGCTATTGGCGCCTTATGGGCTGGCAGAAATTGGCCGTGGTAGCGGTGGGGCAGATATTGGCCCTTTGGGTAATCAGGGTACTTTATTGATTGGTTTCAAACCTGATTCGCAACGGTATTTTGATTTTCATCATGCGCAAACTGATAACCTGGATGCCGTTAATGAAAGAGAACTGAAACTAGGTGCCGCCTCAATGGCAGCACTGGTTTATCTGATTGATAAATATGGTCTTTAATGGTATAGCAACTGAGCCCCCTTGACCGACAGGGCTCAGTTGCTCTTATAACCTTACTATTACTCTTCCTATTTGCCCGCCTTTCAGTATCTTCTTTATTTCTTTGCTTAGGCCTTTTAGTGTTACTGTTCTGGCAATCTGCTCAATTTTTGTTGGTTTCCATTTGCCGGCCAGGTTCTTCCACATCTTTTTTCGCCATTCAATATCACATTCTGACGAGTCAATACCAAACATAGAAACACCCCGCAATATAAATGGATAAACTGTTGTAGGTAGCTCAGCCGATTGTACCAGCCCGCAAATACTAACAACACCGTTATATTGCATGGTTTTCAGGATAGTGGCCAGAATTGCGCCGCCTACCGTATCAACACAGCCGGCATACAGGCCTTTCAACAGTGGCCTGCCCGAATGGTCGTTTACCGCATCCCGATTAAGTACCTCTGTTGCTCCAAGATTTTTCAGGTAAGCAGCGCCTTCTGGTTTACCCGTAACGGCCACGGTTTCAAAGCCTAATCTGGCCAGTATCATTACGGCCAAAGTGCCTACGCCTCCGGTTGCGCCGGTAACAATTACTTTGCCTTTATCAGGGGTAAGGCCGTTTTGTAATAATTTATCTATGCACAATGCGGCAGTCAGACCCGCTGTGCCAAAAATCATGCTTTCTTTCAGGCGCAGTCCACGCGGCAGCTTTACTACCCATCTGGCTGGTACCCGAATATATTGGCCGAAACCCCCTGCGGTATTCATTCCTAAATCAAAGCCGGTTACCAATACTTTTTCGCCCTTGCTGAACTGGTCAGTGGCCGACTCCTCCACTATACCTGCTGCGTCAATACCGGGTGTATGCGGATAATTGCGCGTAACACCTTTATTGCCGGTTGCCGATAACGCATCTTTATAGTTAAGTGATGAATACTTAACGCGTATTAATACTTCGCCTTCCGGCAGGTCAGCAGCAGAGCGCTCAATAATCTGATTAGAATAGCTTTTGTCGGCGTTTTCGCTGACAAAAAATGCTTTAAATGTAGGCATATCAGGCTTGGTTGTTTAAGCAAATATCAGTAAAAGTTTCAATACACCCGCAAAATTTATGCTTCAAATTACAGGCCTTGGGCAATGGAACTTTTATAAGGCACTTTGGTTTGTATGAAGAAACCTTGCAATTAAAATGCCTTACACTTCTAATCCTGATTTAGTAAATCTGACATTACCGTTTGCGTGGAGTGGTACGCCTGTTGACAGCAAAGGGAGATTCATTAACCATGAGTTTCCGTTTGTTGATTCATTCAAAGACCTGATAAAATGGCAAACCACGGTTAATCCTCAAAAACTGGAAAAGAAAAATGATACCTGGCGTGCAGAAGTTATGTTTAACCAGGGGTTTATGACTTCAAAGGATGACTGCATTGTGTGGCTGGGACATGCCTCGTATTTTATCCGGCTGGCAGGTTTTACCTTTTTGATTGACCCCGTGCTATTTAATGTTTCTCTGTTAAGGCGTCAATCAGCCTTACCCATAGAGGCTGGCGATTTAAGGGGTATTAATTACATTCTGATTTCGCACGACCACCGCGACCATTGTGATGAAAACAGCCTGAAACTACTGGCAGCCAATAACCCCGATGCCATGTATCTGACAGGCTTGCAACTGGATGCATTGTTACCGGTTTTTACAAAAAGTAACCAGGTACAGGCAGCAGGTTGGTATCAACAATACAAGACAGATCCGGCTGTTAAGGTTTCTTATGTGCCATCAAGGCACTGGGGCAGGCGATTCCTGACAGATACAAACAAACGCTTGTGGGGTGGTTTTGTTATTGAGGGAGCCGGTAAAACCATTTATTTTGGCGGAGATTCCGGCTACGGAGGCCATTTTAAAGACATCGGCGGGGTGTTTCCGGATATTGATTATTGTATGTTGGGTATTGGCGCCTATAAACCTGAATTTTTTATGGCGCAAAGCCATACATCACCCGCTGATGCGGTAAGGGCTTTTCATGATACCAGGGCAAAGGTAATGATACCCATGCATTATGGCACTTTTGATTTGGCCGACGAACCACTGGGCGACCCGCTGAGGGTCTTAAAAAGACTGGAGTCGGATGGTGAAATTAATGGAGAACTGGAGGCCTTAAAAGTAGGAGAGGTGCTGAAAATTTAGTTTGAAAACGGCATAACCGGCTACAAAAACAAAGCCCCCGAAGCAATCCGGGGGCTTTTGAATATATCTTGAGAAGGCAGATGATTACATCATGCCACCCATACCACCACCATGAGCATGGCCCATGTCAGGAGCTTTTTCTTCTGCAATATCAGAAACTACAGCTTCGGTTGTTAACAACAGACCTGCAATAGAAGCGGCGTTTTCAAGTGCCAGACGGGTCACTTTAGTTGGGTCAATGATACCGGCTGCCAACATATCTTCATATTTGTCTTCGCGGGCATTGTAACCGAACGAACCTTCGCCACCTTTTACAGCTTGCACAATTACTGAACCTTCGCCACCTGCGTTGGCAACGATAGTACGTAATGGTGATTCGATAGCTGATCTGATGATAGCAATACCGGTGGTTTCGTCACCGTTAAGGCCTTCAAGACCTGCAAGAGCAGATTGCGCACGGATTAACGCTACACCACCACCTGCTACGATACCTTCTTCAACCGCAGCGCGTGTGGCATGAAGGGCGTCATCAACGCGGTCTTTTTTCTCTTTCATTTCTACTTCTGTAGCAGCGCCGATGTATATGATAGCTACACCACCTGACAATTTAGCCAGACGTTCCTGTAGTTTCTCACGGTCGTAATCAGAAGTTGTTGATTCGATTTGTGCTTTGATCTGGTTGATACGACCAGCAATTTGCTCTTGGTCGCCAGAACCATTTACGATAGTTGTATTATCTTTATCAACGATGATTTTATCGCAATGTCCTAAATAAGACAAGTCAGCATTTTCAAGTTTGAATCCGCGCTCTTCAGCAATTACAGTACCACCTGTCAGGATTGCGATGTCTTCCAACATAGCTTTACGACGGTCGCCGAAACCAGGAGCTTTTACTGCACATATTTTCAATGCACCACGGATTTTGTTAACTACAAGTGTAGCAAGGGCTTCGCCATCTACATCTTCAGCAATAATTAACAACGGACGACCAGTTTGTGCAACGCCTTCCAACACAGGAAGTAACTCTTTCATTGAAGAGATTTTTTTCTCAGAAATTAGGATGAACGGTTTCTCCAGTTCAACTTCCATTTTCTCAGCATTGGTTACAAAGTAAGCCGAAAGGTAACCGCGGTCAAACTGCATACCTTCTACAGTTTTTACTTCGGTTTCAGTACCACGTGCTTCTTCAACAGTGATAACACCTTCTTTACCAACTTTATCCATTGCATGCGCAATCATCTGACCGATTTCGTGGTCGTTATTGGCAGAGATAGTTGCCACCTGCTCAATTTCTTTTGAAGTTGAGATGGCTTTTGACTGGCCTTTCAATGCCTCAACTACTGCAGAAACGGCTTTGTCGATACCACGTTTCAAATCCATTGGGTTTGCACCGGCAGCTACGTTTTTAGCACCGATGGTGTAGATTGATTGCGCCAATACTGTAGCGGTTGTAGTACCGTCACCAGCCTGGTCAGCAGTTTTAGAAGCAACTTCTTTTACCAGTTGTGCTCCCATGTTTTCAATCGAATCTTTTAATTCGATTTCTTTTGCTACAGTTACACCGTCTTTAGTGATTGCAGGTGAACCAAATTTTTTATCAATAATAACGTTACGGCCTTTTGGTCCAAGCGTTACTTTTACAGCGTTTGCAAGTGTGTCAACACCACGCTTCAATTTTTCTCTTGCTTCTGTATCAAAAATGATTTGCTTTGCCATGTTGTTTTTACTAATTATTAATTAGTGAATGAAAATGATTGAATAGGATTGGTTTTTATGGCAGAAGGGATAAACCCGCACTACCTATAATGGCGAACCCGGGGTCCGGTTTTTAAACAATTGCGTAGATGTCTGATTCACGCATGATAAGGTATTCTTTGCCTTCAACGGTAATTTCAGTTCCGGCATATTTTCCGTATAGAACGCTGTCGCCAACTTTTACTAGAAGAGGCTCATCTTTTTTGCCAGGACCTACTGCTACTACAATACCTTTTTGTGGTTTTTCTTTAGCAGTGTCGGGAATGATAATACCGAATGCCGTTTTTTCCTCCGCCGGAGCAGCTTCAATTAATACTCTGTCTGCTAATGGCTTTACGTTTACTGACATAGTTATTTTTGATTTTTATGGTTTTAATAATTGTACTTGTGAAAACCAGACAGTAATGTCTGATATTGAGACTGTTCTGTTATGAACAAGATTTTTGCCAAGGAGCCGCAAAGGTAAGGTTTTCTGACAAATTTTCAGTATTACCTGACAAAATTGTTAAAAGTATGACAGAAGCCGGAGTAAAGCAGGCAAAAGAAATCTGGAAGCTGATTTATTTATTGAACATAACCTGTAAGGCAGCCCAAAGGTTTTTTTTATGTGCGGTATCAGTTGAAATGGTTTGCAGGTTGTTGGCAAGCAAAAAGGTAATACCCGAAAGGCTTTTTAGCTGATACGGCGTCAGTACCACATCCCAGTTCAGCTTGCTAAACCCTACGCCAAAGCTTATTAATTTACTGGTTGTTTTCTGAGCCAGAAAAGAGGGGTAATCAATAGTGGGCATTACCTGAACATCAATCAGGTCTACCTGTGCCAGAGATAAACCTACTGCCGAAAGGATTTTACCAAGAAACGCTTTTTCATCTTCCGAAATCCGCTCGGCTAATATCAGTACCTCTTGTGTCAGCTGCAAAGCAGCAGGTTTTGAAACAACCGGTTGCAGATTCTCTTTCACTGCCTGTGCGGGGGCAACAGCAATGGCTTGGGTATTTTCTTTGGTCATTACGCTTTCTTTCGATACAGGAGCTTCCTGAACCGATGGGTTTTTGTAAATGATTTCTTTGTTGAAAAGATACTGTGCCAGAATGCTGTTCATTGAAAAAAAAATGAAGTCTCACAGTTTTGAAGGCCGTGAGACTTTTGAACTATGTTTGATTAAGATGCAATGGCTTCTCTCAGGATAATGGCCTCACGGTCCGGGCCTGTTGAGATGAAACTGATTGGAATCTCTAATTCTGCTTCTAAGTAATTAATGTATGCCGATAATTCAGCCGGAAGCTCATCATAAGTATGGTAGTCGGCCAATGAGCATTTCCATCCTTTAAATGATTTATAAACCGGCTCAACTGCAATATCCGTTAAGTCAAAAGGCATTTGCTCTGTTAAAGTGCCATCTGGCAGGCGGTAATGCGTGCATACCTGAATTTCGTCAAGGAAATTCAGAACGTCTACCTTCATCATAATTAACTGCGTAACGCCATTCAACATGATGCTGTATTTAAGCGCTGGTAAATCTAACCAACCAGTGCGGCGTGGACGCCCCGTTGTAGCGCCAAATTCTCTGCCTTCCTGACGTATGGCTTCTCCGAGGTCATCGTGCAATTCAGTAGGGAAAGGCCCGCTGCCTACTCTGGTGCAATAGGCTTTAAAAATACCGTACACTTCTCCAATCTGCCTTGGTGCAACACCCAGGCCAGAGCAAACACCTGCTGCTGTGGTATTTGAGCTGGTTACAAACGGATAAGAACCGAAATCAATATCAAGTAAAGAACCCTGAGCGCCCTCTGCCAGAATTTTCTGTCCTTTTTTCAGAGAATCGTTTACTATATATTCAGTATCGAGGATATTAAATCCTTTCAGGAATTCTATAGATGCAAAAAACTCTTGCTCAGCCTCTGAGAGGTCATAAGCAAATTCATGGAAGTCTAATACCTGTTTGTGTTTATCAACCAGTGATTGGTATTTCTCTTCAAAATTTGGCGACAGAATGTCTCCCAGTCTAAGCCCCTGGCGTGATACTTTGTCTGAATACGCCGGGCCGATACCGCGTAAGGTAGAGCCGATTTTTGAATCACCTTTTGATTTTTCAAGAGCGGCATCCAGCAAGCGGTGCGATGGAATAATAATGGCTGTCTTTTTTGAAATAATCAGGTTTTTTTTCAGGTCAAGGTTGTATTTGGCCAAGCCTTCTATTTCTCTACGGAAAACGATAGGGTCAAGCACCACACCATTGCCAATGATATTGAGGCAGTCGCTACGGAAAACACCCGAGGGAATCTGGTGAAGAACGTGTTTAATACCGTCGAATTCAAGTGTATGGCCGGCATTGGGGCCACCCTGAAAACGTGCAACAACCTGATATTCAGGGGCAAGTACGTCAACAATCTTTCCTTTGCCTTCATCGCCCCATTGTAAACCTAAAAGTATGTCAATCATTATTTGTAAAAAGAATATGTCTTGTATTGTAACTGATAAAATTAATTTCTGTTTTCGCAATTTTCACGCTGGCAGTTGCCATAAAATATAAGCGAATGGTGCATTACTCTGAACTGCAGCATTTCGCCAACCATGCTCTGGATGTTCTGCACACGGGGGTCGCAAAACTCCATAACCTTATGGCAGTCAACACAAATCAGGTGGTCGTGTTGGCGGTAACCGTAGGCTTTTTCGTATTGAGCCATGTTTTTACCAAACTGATGCTTGGTTACCAGGTCACACTCAACCAGCAAATCAAGGGTATTGTAAACGGTTGCCCTGCTTACCTGATATTTTTTGTTTTTCATTGAAATATACAGGTCTTCCACCTCAAAGTGGTCGTCACGAGAGTATATTTCTTCCAGTATAGCATACCTTTCCGGCGTTTTTCTAAGTTGTTTAGATTCCAGATAGGCGGTAAATATGCGCTTGGCTGAGTCAAAATTTGATGGATTAGGAACCATAATATCCGCTGTGTTTGACTATTGTTTAGCAATCAAGTTACAAAGAAAATAGATAAAACCCGAAAATGAACACATCATTGATTAATTTTCTGAAAATGGGATTGTAAAATAGCCCAAGCCCCGGCATCAGGCCTTCGGTGTTGCAGGTAGTAAAACTGATAAATGCACATTTTCAGAAGCCGGTAATGATAATGGCAATTGGCGCAGGTTTTGAAATCTTAACAGATACACAGCAACCGGAATACATAGCTCGCATTAAACAGCAGGTTTGGTCTGTTAAGCAGGAGTTTTACTCTAAAACCTCATGCTTAACCCCAGGCCATTACTATCAGTAAAACCCAGATTAACTTTCTGTATAACCGAAGTTCTGGCTCGGAGGTTGTTCTGGCGCGCATTGTATATATTTACTGAACTTTGTACCCACTCATTAGAGGCTTCAATCAGGCAAACACCTACCGTCACGATTCCGATGCCCATCAATACTTTCGGCAGGCTCCGCACTGTATAATTTACATCCCGGCCTTCGGCAAAAGTAGTAGCAGGGGTGCCTTTCAGGGCAACTACCGTCAGGCCTAATCCGGCGGCGGTTACTGCAGTACCAACCGGAGCCACCAAGATGCCCCAATTATACTTTACCCTGGGTTGCCAGGTATCTTTAAATAAACTCTTTACTCTTTTGTGGGGTAGTTTAAAGCCGTTTCGGTAAATAACAGTAGTAACAAATACTCTTTTGGTAACAAGGGTATCGGTTGTCTGTGCAAAGCAATGAAAACCTGTAAAAAATAAGATTATTATAACAGCAATGGGTTTCATTAAGTTTTAGGTTTGATTGGGTGATACTTTTGGGTAATTTCAGATTTTATTCAACATCCACACGGGTAACCTGATGAACGCCCTCTATTTCGCCCAATTGTTTCATGAGGGTTTCAAGGTGTCTGGTATCCTGAACATACAGTTTGATAACGCCCGTAAAGATACCATCATTTGTATCAACTGCCAAAGAGCGCATATTAATATGGAGTTCGCTTGATATAACCTTAGAGATATCCTGTATCATGCCCATGCGGTCAATGCCATCCAGATGAATGGTAGCAACAAATGCTTTAGCTACCTGCGACGACCACCTGGCTTTAATAACCCGGTTGCCGTACTGAGACAACAACTGTTGTGCGTTAGGGCAGGAGTTCCGGTGTATTTTGATGCCCTCATTAACAGTCAGGAAACCAAACACGTCGTCGCCCGGTATAGGGTTGCAACATCTGGCCAGGGTGAAATCAATTTCCTGCAGGTCGTCTCCAATAAAGAGGGTATCATCACCTTTAACTTTTTTAAATTCTTTCTCAAAGCTTTTGGCATCAATAAAAGCCTTGTTGTCAATCTCAATTTTTGCTGTTTTATTAAGCCTTACGTCTCTTTCATGCTTAAACTTCTTAATCTCATCGGGCATTATGTATGCCTTTCCAAAAGCATAGTAGAGGTCGTTATAATCTTTTTTGTTGAAATAAGCCCTCAGCTGGTTCAGGGTTTCCAGGTTGTTTTCAAGCCCCAGGGTTTTCAGCTTTTTAGTTATAATTTCTTTGCCGTCGCTGTAATAAACTCTGTTTTCTTCCTTGAGAAGGTCCTTAATACGTGCTTTGGCTTTGGTTGTGGTTACAAATCTGAGCCAGTCTTCTGACGGCTTCTGGCTCTTGGTGGTAAGAATTTCAAGCTGGTCTCCGTTCTGAAGCACATAACTGATGGGTACCAGCTGATTATTTACCTTACCGGCTGTGCATTTTCTGCCAATTTCGGTATGTATTTCAAAAGCAAAGTCAAGCACGGTGGCTCCTTTTCTGAGCACCTTGAGGTCGCCTTTAGGAGTAAAAACAAAAACTTCTTCGTTATAGAAATTGCCTCTGAAGTCTTCAAGAAATTCAATTGCCGATTTGTCGCCTGAAGTAAGGGTTTCCCGCACCTGATTAATCCAGCGGTCGAGCGGGGCATTCATAGACGTATCGTTGCCTTTGTATTTAAAGTGTGCCGCATAACCTCTTTCTGAGATTTCGTCCATGCGTTCGGTACGAATCTGCACCTCCACCCATTGCCCCGTATGGCTCATAACTGTGGTATGTAAAGATTCATATCCATTGGCCTTTGGAATAGATATCCAGTCTTTGAGCCTGTCCGGATTAGGCTTGTACTGGTCTGTAACGATAGAATAAACCTGCCAGCAGGCCGACTTCTCCTTTTCGGTAGGTACGTGCGTCAGGATAATTCTGATGGCAAAGAGGTCATATATTTCTTCAAATGGTGTATTCTGTTTTTTTATCTTGTTCCAGATTGAATAAATATGTTTCGGCCGGCCTTTAATAACAAACTCAAGACCTGCCTCCAGCAGTTTTTTCTTAAGGGGTTTAATAAAATTATCAATGAATCGGTCGCGGGTAGATTTCGTACTTTTAAGTTTGTGCGCTATCTCTTTAAACATCTCCGGTTCGGTGTATTTCAGATATAAATCTTCCAGTTCAGATTTTATCTTATATAAACCCAGGCGGTGTGCCAGAGGCGCATATATAAAAATAGTTTCATGCGCAATTTTAAGCTGAGAGTTACGCGCCATGCTGCCCAGTGTGCGCATGTTATGCAGCCTGTCGGCAAGTTTGATCAGAATCACCCTTACATCTTCTGAAAGCGTTATCAGCATTTTTCTGAAATTCTCTGCCTGGGCAGACGTACCCTGTTCAAAATTGCCTGATATTTTGGTAAGGCCGTCAATAATGCGTGCTACTTTGTTACCAAACTCTTTTTCAATTTCTTTCAGCGTCATATCGGTGTCTTCAACCACGTCGTGCAGCAAAGCGCAGATAATAGATGTAGCCCCCAGACCAATTTCTTCAACACATATCTGAGCCACTTCAAGCGGATGATAGATGTAGGGTTCCCCGGATTTCCGCCGCATATCTTTATGGGCTTCCATCGAAATAGTAAACGCCTTTTTTATTTGCTTGGCATCGTCGCCTTTCAGGGTAGGTTTGGCAGCCCTGAGTAATCTGCGATACTTGGTTAATATCTCGGCTCGTTCTTTTTCAAGATTTATCATTGGCTCAGACTGACTTCTGGTTTCCGGTTTTTCTGCAACGTCTGCTGTCATTCTTATGGTTTATTGTATTCCTAAAGACTAATATAATTAATTGCCGACTGACCAGCAAATTATTTTTAAGGCGGGGTGTAAATTTCTGTTTTTTTAGAGCCAGAAAAAAAAGTTTTAAAAATTTTAATTTTTTTTGAGAAAACTCTTGACAAGAGTTAAAATCGTTACTACCTTTGCAGCCCGTTCAATGATAAACGGACGTAAAAATTGAGATGCGGGCGTGGCGAAATTGGTAGACGTGCCAGACTTAGGATCTGGTGTCGCAAGGCATGGGGGTTCGAGTCCCTCCGCCCGTACAGACAACCCTCTGAACCTCACCCGGTCAGGGGGTTTTTTAATAATAGCAGTTTTCAGACTTTATTTCTTCGCTTCATTCCGGCTTCGCCCCGAATGCGGCGATTTTAATTCTTAAACCTCATATTCCGACATAATGGAAACAATATTTGAAAAAACTTCTGCAACCACCGGCAGACTTACAGTTAATGTTACAGAAGCAGACTACAAGCCGGAAGTTGATAAAAAAATTAAGCAATACACAAAAACAGCTCAGGTGAAAGGTTTCCGCCCGGGTATGGTTCCTAAAGAATATATTCAGAAATTATACGGTAAAAGTATTCTGGTTGATGAGGTAATCAATCTGGTTTCAAAATCAACTAACGACTATATTACTGAGAATAAGTTGCGCGTAGTAGGCGACCCTAAGCCTGATAATGAGCTTTCAGCTAATGTTGACTGGGATAACAGTAAACAGTTTACTTTTGCGTATGATTTAGGTCTGGCTTCTGATTTTACGGTTGATTTGAGCGCAATTCCTGCCATTACCAATTACGACATTGAGCCAACTGAAGATAAAGTAAACGAAGCCATTGAAGATATCCGTCGTCGTTTCGGAAAAGACGCAGAAGCTGAAGAAGTAGAAAAAGAAGATCTGGTTTTTGGTACTTTAAAACAAGAGGCTTCTGAAATTGAAATCAAGGATGCTACCATTTCTACCGGCCGCGTAAACGAAGATGCATTCCATATTTTTAAAGGATTGGAAAAAGGCAGTAGTGTGAAATTTGATATTCAGTCAATTTTTGCTAATGTAAAAGACCTTGGTTATGCTACCGGTAAAAGTGAAGAAGAAGCAGCTGCTATGGCTGGCGAGTTTGAATTTACTGTTGAGAAAATAACCAGAGTGGCTGCCGCTGATATTGACCAGGAGTTTTTTGATAAAGCCTTGGGTGAAGGTAAGGTTACTAACGAGGAGGAGTTCAGAGCTGAAATAAAGAAAATTGTAAAAGAGAACTACGACCGTGAAAGCAATTATCTGCTTGATTTTGAAGTAGAGAAAACGCTTCTGAACAATATTCATATTGAATTACCTGATGCATTCCTGAAAGACTGGTTGTTGATTATCAACGAAGGTAAATTTACTGCAGAAGATATTGATAAAGATTATGATGCGTTTGCACGTGGTTTACGTATGGATTTAATCCGTAACGAAGTGGCTGCTAATAATGAAATCAAACTGGAGTACAACGATATAGTGGATGAAGTAAAAGCAGAAATGCGTAATTATTTCGGAGCTTATTCGTACGAAGGCCTGGAAGATATCATAGACAACATGGCTCGTAAAACCCTTAAGGAGAACAAAGACAACGCTGTGCGTAAATATACCGACCGTGCCTTTGGTAAAAAAGTTCGCGAATTCCTGAAGGCAAATCTGACAGTTGAAAAGAAAACCGTACAGGTTGACGAATTTAACAAAATTGCAGAAGAGGTTTATGCCTGAGCTTTTGCAAAAAGTACATAAAAAGAATCCCCGAGGTATTGCACTACGGGGATTCTTGCTTTTATACGGGGTGTTGATTATGAAATCAACACGTTTCCGGTCATTTCTTTGGGTATTTCTACGCCCAACAAAGTAAGTATGGTTGGCGCAATATCACCCAGCTTGCCGTCTTTCACCTCATAGCGGTCTGTTTTATCAACAACTATACATGGCACCAGATTCAGCGAGTGTTGTGTATTAGGCGATTGGTCGTCGTTAATCATGTAGTCGGCATTTCCGTGGTCGGCAATCACAATTGATGTATAACCATTTTCAAGGGCGGTATCAACTACTTGTTCAAGGCATTTATCTACGGCCTCTACCGCTTTTATTACGGCTTCAAACACACCTGTGTGGCCTACCATATCGGGGTTTGCAAAGTTGAGACAAACAAAGTCAACTTCCTGTTTTTTCAATTCCGGCAGAATGGTGTTGTCTATGTCAAATGCCGCCATTTGTGGTTTAAGGTCATAAGTTGGCACATCTTTTGGAGAGGGGCACAACAAGCGGCTTTCGCCTGCAAACGGTTCTTCACGGCCACCAGAGAAGAAGAAGGTTACGTGCGGGTATTTTTCTGTTTCGGCAATGCGAATCTGTTTTTTACCTGCTCTTTCAAGTACTTCACCCAGTGTATTGGTCAGGTTATCTTTGTCATAAATTACGTGTACGTTCTTGTACGAATCATCGTAATTTGTCATGGTAAGATAATACAGATTCAAAGCTTTCATTTCATACTGAGGAAAATCATGCTGTGTCAATACCTCAGTTATTTCACGACCACGGTCAGTACGGAAGTTGAAACACATCACTACATCATCTTCTTCAATTTTTGCAACCGGTACGCCGTTTTCAGTAATTACAATGGGTTTCAGAAACTCGTCGGTAACGTTTTGCTCATAAGAAATCTGAATGGCATCCTGCAACTGCTCAATGGTAAGGGTGGCTTCACCAAGACCTTTCACCATGGCATCATAAGCCAGTTTTACACGCTCCCAGCGTTTGTCTCGGTCCATTGCATAATAACGGCCTATCACACTGGCAATTTTACCGGTTGATTTGCTCAGATGCGCCTGCAAGTCGGCCAGGAAACCCTTACCACTTTTTGGGTCGCAGTCACGGCCATCGGTAAACGCATGCACAAACACCTCTTTTAAGCCGAAGTCGGCAGCGGCGGTGCACAGGCCTTTGAGGTGGTCTATATGCGAATGAACGCCACCGTCTGATGCAAGACCAATAAAGTGTACTTTTTTATTATTGTTTTTGGCGTATTCAAAAGCCTTAACCAAAGCTGGTTCTTTAGCTAAATGTCCTTCTTCTACTGCTATATTGATTTTTTCTAATTCCTGATAAACCACGCGCCCTGCGCCCAGGTTCATGTGTCCTACTTCTGAGTTACCCATCTGTCCGTTAGGTAATCCTACGGCGCGTCCACAGGCTTCCAATGTGCTGTGCGGATACTCTTTTATTAATTTTCTGAAATAGGGTACGTTGGCTGCATCAATGGCCGAGCGCCATTCTTCACCCGGTTTAGGAATCCCCCAACCATCAAGGATTATCAAAATTACTTTCTTGTTCATAATGTTTTACCCCGGCACCTGTATAAGTAGGTTTGTATTAGAAACTTTTCATGTTTGGGGTAGGGTTAATGGCATGAAAGTTTCATGAATTTCTTAGCTTTGTTTGCAAGGCAAATTTACTCATTTTTTCTTCAACTCTGCTAAAATCTTCTTTCCTCTGCTTTTAATTGCCGGCGAGCCATCCTGGTTTTTCAGCAACAGGTCTTCAAGGGTTAATCGTAGCTCAGGTTTTAGTTCAGGCAGTTTACGGGCTATATTATAGCAAACGGTAATAGAAAAGGCTCTTATCGCTATGGCTTCATTACTATTCAGGTAACCGAAGCAGATATCATACACTTCACCTGTATATTCTTCCGGTATATCTGTATACTGCCAAACCCGTATAACGTTTCTTTTAACGGCGTCAGAAGCATCGGCCTCATGAAGTTTATCAATAAACTTTCTGAAATAAGGAATAATGAGAAAAGGATGTCTGACGGCACATTCGCTGAGTACCCAGGCAGCTTTTTGTGTAAGCACGTAGCTACCCTGAAGAAAGATTCGCATTAATATGGCAAATCTTTCTTCATTGGCACCTATTAAATCGGCAATATGCTTAACCCTGGCTTTTGAAAACTGAAGGGTAAGCTCTTTTTCGATATTCATTCTATCAGCAAATCTTACAGCTCCTTTTCTTTTACAAGCTTATATTTTTCAATCAGATGCCCGAGCAATTCTTTACCGCTTCTTTCTACAATCTGAAAAACCTCTTCAAAGTCTTTTTCAGAGCCATAGTAGGGGTCTGGTACCTCAAAAACACCCTTTACGTTTGGGTCGTAGTCGCGCATTAAAAAGAGTTTCTCGGCAGGTGGTGGTATTTGCTTTACCTTGTAGTAAAGTGCATGCACATCTTTAAAGTTTTTTTCATCCATTACTACAATGTGGTCGAAATCATCCAGATCGGCAGTTGTAATCTCTCTGCCTTTGTGGATAAGCGCAATGCCGTGGTTGAGCGCACTTTTAATAGCCCGGTGGTCAGGCGCCTGGCCTGCATGCCAGCCCATAGTTCCGGCCGAATCGCAGTCTATTTTATCTTCCAACCCGTGTTTTTGTATTAAGTCTTTAAATACACCTTCAGCCACTGGTGAGCGGCAGATATTTCCCAAACAAACGAATAATACTTTTACCATAGTTTTAAAATGAATTTGTACAGTTATTAAGCGTTTAAAATTGAAGAATGTTTCTCAGCAAGCCCTTTTTAATCAATATTTAATAGACTTTTTGGCCGCCTATAAAGGTATTAATAACTTTAATACTACGAAGTTTTTCTTTTGGCGCTTTCATAATATCTGCTTCAAGAATCACAAAGTCAGCCATTTTGCCGGGTTCAATACTGCCCCGTTCTTTCTCTTCAAAATTGGCAAAGGCACTCCAGATAGTCATGGCTTTCAGGGCCTGTTCGCGGGTTAAGGCATTTTCCATCTGAAAGCCGCCGTTGGGGTAGTTTTTATCGTCATGGCGGGCAACGGCTGAATGAAACCCAAACAAGGGGTTGACGTATTCTACCGGAAAATCGCTGCCATTGGCAATAAGACCGTTTTGTTTCAACAGGTCCTGAAAAGCATAGGCGGTCTTTACCCGCTCTTTGCCTAATCGGTCACCTGCCCAGTACATATCTGAAGTTGCGTGAGTAGCCTGAATTGACGGAATGACTGAATATCGCCCAAATTTGGGTACATCTTCAGTTGAAACCACCTGCGCATGTTCAATACGCCAGCGGCGGTCGTTTTTGCCTTTCAGTAACTTGCCATAAATATTCAGAATCAGTCTGTTGGCCGAATCGCCGATACAGTGTGTATTGGCCTGATAGCCTGAATTATAAATGGCTGTAAGGCTGCGTTCCAGTTCGGTAGGGCTAAGTAGTAAAAATCCGGTTTTTGAGGGTTCGTCGCTGTAAGGTTTCAGCAGGCAGGCGCCTCTTGAACCCAATGCTCCATCAGCATACAATTTAAACGAGCGCACATTCAGGCGGTCGGTTTTGTAAATCCCTTTTTTGATGAAGTATTCCAGATTGCGGATACCCAATGAAACCATTACATAGTTACGTATTTGCAAAGATCCCTGTCTCTGCATTTTATCAATCAGTTCAATATCATCCTGATTCAACCCTGCATCCGAAACCGTGGTAAGCCCATATTTTACACATTCTTTTTGTGCAGCCAGTAGCATGGTTTGCTTTTCTTTTTCTGTGGCTGACGGAATCACCCTTCTGGCTAATCCCATGGCGTTGTCTACCAGTATACCTGTCAGCTGGCCATCCATTACTTCTACATCACCACCACTTACTTTACTGGCGGGCGAAATTTTTGCCAGTTGAATGGCTTTGGAGTTAATCAGCGCTGCATGCCCGTCAATGCGCGTAAGCAGAACGGGCTTGTCCGGAAATGCCTTATCGAGCAAATCTTTAGTCGGGAAAACCTTTACATCCCAGTCGTTCTGGTCCCAGCCCCGGCCAATAATCCATTGGTTTTCAGGGTGCTCGGCGGCAAACTTTTTTAGTCGCTCAATTATTTCTTCGTACGACCTCGTCTCTACCAGGTCACATTGTCCCAGCATCTGCCCCAAACCCAGGAAATGACTGTGGGGGTCATAAAAACCCGGGTAAACCGGCTTCTTGCCGGCATCAACGGTTTGTCTGGCTGTATAGCCCGCCAGTATATCTTTAGAGCTGCCAATACCAACAAACTTGCCGTTTTTGACGGCAAAGGCTTCTGCCACAACAAACTGGCTATTAACTGTGTACACAATTGCGTTATGCACTATGAGGTCTGCCTCTTTTTTTTGTGCCAGCGAGCTGCTATACACAAAAGCCATACAGATAAATGCCACGCGTGCAAGAGTAGATAAATTGAGTTTCATAGATGTTTATTTTTTGCAATATACTTAAAGCCTTGCCTTATTTTATACAAATGCCTTAGGTTGTTGTTTTAATAAGGCAAAGCATACCTTCTTCGTTTCTGACCATCTCCAGATTTATTAATTGCAGGTACCGGTTCAGTAAGTCAGATAATGACTCTCTGCCGTTGATACAGACATCAAAATACCAGTCTAATTTTTCATTAGCTACTTCTTCGCAAATGACTTGATAATCCTGAAACGAATAGCCTTTGAAGGGTTTGCCGAATTGCTCCCACATTTGTTTCATCACATCGTCGAGCGAGCGGGTGTGGCTTGAAACTTTTCTGATGTGCAGGTCTAATATCTGGGCAGCAATGGCACCTTTATGATAAACAGACACCTTACGGCCGGGGATACTTGGTGTGTAGCCGTCCAGCCAGAGGTCCCACGATGATTCAACCAAAGATTGTGCTGCATTATCGGCGTTGTCGAAATGTCTTTTACAGCAAACTTCCAGTTCTTTCAGGTATTGCGCTTCATTAAAAACTCCGGAACGGCTTAATATCAAATCTCCGTAATAGGTAGTAACGCCCTCGGCCACAAAGCAGGTCGGGAAATAGTTTTCCTGGGTGTAGTCATAAGGCAGAAGCTCAACCGGCCGAATGCGGCAGATATTCCAGGTATGAAATAATTCATGCGAGGCCAGCCCCAGTAAGTCAATATACAGTTCTTCAAAGTTCTGATTATCAGGCCCAAGCACCTGCATGGTTGAGCTACGGTGTTCAACCCCGTGATAATAAGGTACTGGTAGAACCCAGGTCAGAAAATGATATTCAGGCAGAGGGAACTCTCCAAAAATAGCTATTTGTGCCTGTGTAAATTTGCTGAAATCGGTTTTGATACGTTCAAAATCCGGGTCAATGTTGCCTTCAAACCATAGATTGAATTTCACACCGTTAATCTCGTAGAAATCATGTTTAAGGCTGGCGCTTACAATAAAAGGACTATCGGCCAGGTGATAAAAATCGTCAAAATGTAAGAGGTGTACTGATGAACCCGGGTGATGGGTAATCGTATTGATGCCGGCAATTTTCTGGTTTTCGCTTAGTTCCAGCTCAATGGTGCAGGGGCTATTTATTCTACCCTCCGCATACAGGCATAAATTTACCGGATTTACATACAATATGTGTTCGTCTACGTAGCTGCTACCGGCATTAATTATATGCGCAAAATAGTTATAGCGCACAATAACGCTGCTGATGCCCTCTGTTTCTACCAGCCAGCGGTCTTTGGTTAATTTTTTGCAGGCCAGTGTTTCGCCGTTTGTGTCGGTAACCTCAAATTGCTGAATATTTTTAGCGAAATTCTGTAGTTCGTATCGGCCCGGGCGCCATGCAGGCAACTGCAGCTCAAGTGTATCGGCCTGAATATCAGTGATAAAGCATTCTATATCAATAAAATGTATATGGCAGTTTTTAGAATAAATTTTGTAGTGCATGAAACAATTTTTTGTTGTGCTGTTGGCTTTATTAAAATTATTGCGTACTTTTGCAGTCCCTTATGAAAGGTGCGGGTTATTGCGAATTAAAAGAACAAAAATAAATAAATATAATGAAACGTACATTCCAACCATCAAACAGAAAGCGTCGTAACAAACACGGATTCCGTGAGCGTATGGAATCTGCAAATGGCAGACGCGTATTGGCTGCACGTCGTGCACGTGGCAGATGGAAATTGACTGTTTCTGACGAGAAAAAACACAAATAATCTCGTTTGCAGCAGTTTGATAGTTCGATTTTACAATTTGTAAACCCGACGTAATCAAGATATTTAGCCACCTCTGGGTGGCTTTTTTTATTAGCTTTACGGGTAATTATTTTTACTGAATGGTTAAGAAAACTTTCAGAAAGAACGAAAGACTATGCAGCACCAAGGTAATTGGCGGCCTTTTTGACAGAAAAGATTCTGCCAATGATGGTGTTTTTGCGTATCCGGTAAGGGCTGTTTTTCGGCATTCGGAAGAAGAAACTACTCAGGTGCTTTTCTCGGTACCCAAGAGACAATTTAAGCATGCGGTTGACAGAAATCTGATTCGCCGACGCATGAAAGAAGCCTACCGGCTTCATAAAGTACAGCTGCCCGGGCAATATTACATTGCATTTATTTATGTAGGCAAGAAAATTGAAGACTACGCCATTATTGAAAAAGGCATGAAGAATTGCCTTAAAAAGTTGTAATTGGTCGCAAATCTATTGTTCTATTTTTTTAACTTCTCTCTTATTTCTGGTAAACGGTCTTCATAAGAAGCCCCAATGAAAATCTCTCTGTCGGCAATCCAGACCGACTGCCTTGTAAGTTTTTGTATTTTATTAATGTTAACGATATAAGAGCGGTGGATTCTGATAAATTGCCCGGCTGGTAATAGCTGGAGCGCTTCGCTGATGTTCTGTCGGCTCAGCAGCTTTTTACTTTTAAGCACATAGGCCATATAATTGCCCTCGGCCTCTATGTAAAGCAGGTCATCAAAAAAGACTTTTTCTTCTTCATAGCCTGTTTTTAAAAATATAAAATCTATGGTGGTTTCGCGGGTTGGCTGGCTAATCTCCAATGCCTTATTGCAGGCTTTGGTGAATCTTGCCAGCGAGAAGGGCTTCAGCAGGTAATCTATGGCATCTAATTCAAAGCCCTTTACGGCGTATTCAGAATAAGCCGTTGTAAACACCACCATTGGCGCTTTTTGCAGTATATTGATAAACTCAATGCCCGAAATGTCGGGCATTTTTATATCCAGAAATAATAAGTCTATTTTGTTTTGCTGCAAGTAAGGTATTGCCTCAAACGCATCTGTAAAAGAGGCTTTCAGCTCCAGGAAGGGTACTTTGGCCGCGTGCATCTGCACTACTTCCAGGGCATGGGGTTCATCATCTATGGCTATGGCGGTAAGCATGTAGGTTTGTTAAAATACTGCTGAAATTAAATCATTTTCTTCTGTCTTGTCAATAGCAAACTGTCTAATTGCTGATACAATTGAGGCAGATTACTAGGGCGAATGGCATGCCTGTTAATGATTTTACCGTTTTCATCTACAATAAACTGCCAGGGATAATAAGGCATTTCGTTCTTGCTCACTGTCTGGTTGAATAGCTTCATGCTGAATTCATTGCTGACCAGATAATGATGCCCTTTAGCTTTAGCAGCAGCTAACTTCCGGCGCCATAGCACACTGTTGCTCACTGTTTTTAACGGATAGTTGCTTTCAGAACAGATATAGACAAACTTAATAGGTTTGTTTTTGTAACGTGCTTGCAGTTGAGGAACATAATTTTTCAATTCAACAAAACAGGCTCCACAATTAACCGAGGAATGGTCGATATAAAGCAATGAGCCTTTATGTTTGTCGAGTATCTGTTTTAACTCTGTTACATCTTTGGCCTCTTCTATGTTTATTTCAGGTTCAAGGTGAGACTCATAATACTTATTGGCTGAAAAAGCACCAATAACCATAACAACAAAAATAACTGAAACTGTAATAGAAAGTGTTTTAAATTGCTTTTTCATCATTTTATTTTTTATTGATTAAAATTTGTTTCAACTTTTCTTTGCCCTCCTCGTTTTTCGGATTCATGGCAATTGATTTCTGATACATTATAATAGCCTCTTCACGTTTGCCATTAGCATTGAGCGCTTCGGCATAACTGTCATACACATTGAAGCTTTTCGGAAACAGAAATGTATTAATTTTAAATGTTTCCAGTGCATATTGTTGTTGTTTAGCTCTATGAAGAAGGTCGTAACCCAGCCAGTTCATTTCCTTTTCTGATAGATAATAATTGATGCTATCGGTTTTCATGTCATTAAAAGTGGCTACCGCTTTATCAATGCCCTCCTGCATTATAGCAGACC
Organism: Emticicia sp. TH156; assembly: GCF_002855535.1. NCBI lineage: Bacteria > Pseudomonadati > Bacteroidota > Cytophagia > Cytophagales > Leadbetterellaceae > Emticicia > Emticicia sp. TH156. The sequence goes on along the minus strand of NZ_PKRS01000002.1, from coordinate 172,242 downwards.
CAAATTTGCGCGCCAATGATTTTTTGTATTGTATCTTGGCAGGTGTTTTTTCATTCAGAATATCTAAAGCAGCTTTTATTTTATCGTAGAAGGCATGCCCCTCTAATTCCAGATTTTCGTAAATAATCACTGTCTGGTTTTTGCTCAGGTTTCTATAAAAGAACGTCGATAAACCAAACAGGCGACCTCCGTGAGCTACGGCATTACCTAAGTCTTCACTTTCATAAATCTCCCAACCCAAACCGTATGAATTTTTACCCAATTGTGTATATTCTGAACCGAAGGTATCATAAAAAGTGCTGCCATTATTGAGTTTGGTAAGGGCAAAGGCTTCATCCTGGCTACTTTGGCTGAGTAGCTTGCCACTGTAAAGAGCCTGGTCATAATTAAGCATATCTGCAGTAGTACTTATTATATTGTTGTCGCCATAGGTGCCGCCGCAATTGTAAGTACAATAGTATATACTGCCGGTTTTTATAGAATCTGCATTTTTAAACTGGCTATCAAACCAGGTTACCATTCTGTGGCTGAGTACTTTTTTGGGGTCACTATCGGGTTTATCCATTTTCAGATAGGTATCAGGCATTTTGGCTACCTCAAAAATGTTTTTTTGCAGATAAGCGCTAAAGGGCGTTTTACTTATTTTCTCAACCAGCAGGCCCAGCAAGGCATAATTTGTATTACAATAGCTCCATTTTTCGCCCGGCGTAAAATACAAAGACTTGTTCCGGCTTTTAAGTATGGCTATGATAGACTTATTACGAATTACGGTATCGTGTTTAGTGGCTACTGTGGACTCGTACAGCTCCAAATTGGGCAGCCCCGAGGTATGCGAAAGCATGTGCCTGATAGTGATATCGGGGAAGGGAAAGTCTGGGAAGTACTTAATAAAAGGGTCTTCTAACTTAAGTTTTTTCTTTTCCTTCAATTGTAAAACAGCCACAGATGTAAACGTTTTTGAAATAGATGCCAGGTTGAAACGAGAATCAGTTGTATTGAGTGTTTTGTTTGTGAAATCGGCATAGCCAAACCCATTTTGGTAAACAATTTTGCCTTTTTCGGCTATCAATATTCCTCCGTTAAAGTCTCCGTTTTGGCTTATGCAGGTAAACAGCGAGTCTAATCTGGTAGTTATGTTGTTTTGCGCCTGTGCACACGCCAGGGTAAAACAAATAACAGTTGTTAATGTTAGCTTTTTCATAATTGTGGTAAGGTTAAATCACCAGTAGGTAATAGTAAGAGACACAAAGAAATCTTGTTCGCTTTGCTGAATGTCGAGTGTGTGGCGGTTTTTGTAAATCAGTTCCAGGCGTTTCTTGACGTTTTCAAGGCCTATGCCGTTGTTATTCTTTTCAGGGTCTGCCTCTGACCTGGCGTGAAGCGAGTTATGAACCTTGAAATATAAACGGGTGTCGTCGTATGTGAGCGTAATATAAATCCAGGAAGGATTCCGGAAACTGATGCCGTGTTTAAAGGCATTTTCAATGAATGGATTCAACAGCATCGGGGCCACAAATATTTCCCGGTCTGTGGGCTGAATATTCACTTTTATCTCAATATTGTCTGACTCCGCAATGCGCATCTGTTGTATCTCAATATAGTTTTGCAGATACTCTATCTCTTTATAGAGCGGAATCCGGTCCTGGTTGTTTTCGTTAAGCATAAAGCGCATCATATCACCCAGTTTTTGTATGCCGTCAGCGGTTTTTTCTGCATTTTCTTTCAGCGAAACCGAGTAGAGTGTATTTAAGGCATTGAACAGAAAATGCGGATTAATCTGGGATCTGAGTGAAGAAAGCTCGGCTGTTTTACGGGTAAAAAGTTCGGTTAATTTTAACTTCTCCTTAAAAAATATACTTCTGAGAAACGCGCCAATGGCCGATAGGAATACGATTAAAAAAAACGGCACCAGAAAATCGCGTGCGCTGAGATAAAACCCATGATGGCCGTTTGACAACCAGAAAATCTGATTGACAACCAGAAGCGCGAATGTGCCTAAGATACATACAATAGCGAAGAGAATAATACCGGCTGAAAATCCTTTAGAGCCGAAATCGGAAATGTTGGGTATAATTCTTTCAATAAATACATTCTGGGCTATGTAAACAGTTGCCAGAAAAAGTGGTATAAAAACACCTTCTCTCAAATCGCTGTTCCAGAAACTAACCGGCAGTTGCCCCCAAAATGCAAAGCCCGTAATGGCTATAACAGCGAAAGCCACCAGCAGGAAATCTAAATACTGATAATTCTTCTCAGGCTCTTCGTAAAGTTTGTTTTTAAGAAAGTAATAAAACTGTGAAGCCGCTTCGTAAATGCCAATCAGGGTTAGCAAGGCAATGGTATTGCTTACCAAATTTACCTTGCGGAAAAGCGAATAAACTTTGAAACCGATAATTTGTTCGTAGTCGTCTGTTCTGAAACGCCAGTAAAGTTTAAAATAATCATAGAAAAAAACACTGGCCGCACTAAGTAGAATCGTAAGAAATAAATAGGCAATTATTTCATCTTGTTTGTGGTCTTTTGACTTTAATCGCGGGTATGCCAGGTAATGAAAACACGCCCAGGCTGCAAAAGATAGCACGCCACCGGCTATGGTAGGGAAAATAGTATTAATTTCATGATTATACCCGGCAAGGTCATTCCAGATGTTATGCGTATAATTGGAAAATACCGTAGCGCCAAACATTGAAGATTCGGCGAGTTCGATATCTCTATCGAACCCACCGGCCATTTCAAATAGTCTACGGGTAATGTAAATGGTAAATGCCAGAAGGATAAACCAAAACTCGTAATTTCTGAACTTTCGAAATGATTGCATAGCTTTTTCATAAATTTTCAACAAAACTATGGCTCAATCATTCGCTGAAAATAATAATGTTACGAAACTACCCGAAAATGTGATGAATTTTTCAGAAGCCAATCTTTTGCCGTTCTTCCTGTGGTTGTTGCGTGCCAATGCGCAGTAAATCGCCCAGCAAACGTTGCTGTTCAAATTTTTCACGCCAGTAGTGGGCTGCCAGTTGCCATTTTTCTACTTCCGATCTCAGCTTTTCATTTTCCATTTGCAGTTTCTCCATACTGAAATCTACCGGCTGCAAGTCTATGCCCATCAGCTCCATAATATTTACCTGCAAAAGGCCTGCTATTTCAGTGGCCCTGGCAATGGTCAGTTCGGTTTTGTTGCGTTCAATATCGCCATAGGCTGTGGTAGAAATGCCCAGCATATCGGCCATGTTTTCTTGCGAAAAACCTTTTTTCTGGCGTGCCTGACGAATTTTTTCTCCGATATTCATAGTTATAAATTGCAAACAAAACGTAAAGTGATAATAGTGCGGTAAAACGGTCTTTTATAGATAAACGTTTTTTGTATTGAAATGTGTTCAAAACAGCTCCGATGTTATATTGCTTAGGGTTGCCATGGCAGTTTTAAAACCCGGGCAGCCGTAAAATCGGAATTTCTGATAAAATATCTGTATTTCTGACAACAATTTACTGAAAGAAATTACATCTTTGTATCGAACAAAACGAAAATATAGAAAGTTCTTAAAACCGAACTTCGTGCTATGGTTTCGTGTTGAAGAATTATATAATCAGAAATTTAATAGAATATTGTACTATGCATTTTGGAGAAGAATTTCGTAAGTATGCTGTTAACCACATGGGTATGAGTGGTCTGGCGCTTGATGACTACATGAAACATAACGTTACCAACATGACGCCCAACATCATTGAAGAGCGCCCGATGCGTTTTGCAGCCATTGATGTGTTTTCGCGTCTGATTATGGACAGAATCATTTTCTTAGGTACGGCGGTAGACGACTACGTTGCAAACGTAGTAGTAGCTCAGTTGTTGTTTCTGGAGTCGGTTGATGCCAAAAAAGATGTTTTAATGTATATCAACAGCCCCGGTGGTTCGGTATATGCCGGGTTGGGTATGTATGATACCATGCAGTATGTACGTCCTGACGTAGCTACTATCTGTACATCACTAGCGGCCTCTATGGGTGCGGTGTTGTTGGCAGGTGGTGCAGCAGGTAAACGTTCTGCTTTACCTCATGCCCGTGTCATGATTCACCAACCAAGCGGTGGTGCACAAGGCCAGTCGCGCGATATGGAAATTACGGTGAAAGAAATCATTAAACTACGCAGAGAATTGTATGAGATTCTGGCTAACCACACCGGTAAAACTTTGGAGCAAATTGAGTTGGATTCTGACCGCGACTACTGGATGAAAGCCGAAGAGGCCAAAGAATACGGCTTGATTGACGAGGTGTTGTATCGTGAGAAATAATTAAGTAATAGCAATAAACGATGGGGCTTTATGATGCTTTAAAAGGCATTAGAAAGCCCCATTTTTTATGCTTGATTGAGAGTTTTTTTTGATGTAGTGAATATTAGAAAAGTACAATTTTCCTGAAGTTCAACACAAGTAGTCTGCTGTTAAAATTACCAAATGCTATAGTGCAAAAACTGATATAATTAATTATAGCAATTGACAAGATAGCAAGAGTAATTCATTGTAAAATCTTCGGGTAACAAATTAGCACTGTGTATTCGGCAGGGTTTTATTTTTAAGCTTTTTTTAAGAATTTCTATTATGTAAAATACTTATAGATAGTGTTTTATGGATTTCTTTAAAAAAAACTGAAAAAATATTTGGATAATAGAAAATAAAATCCGCTATCTTTGCAGTGCAAAAAACAAAGACAAACATGTATCTATTGAAACTAAATATAGCAAAGGGCAGTAGCACAAGAGTGCTTCCGTTTGATATACATACATGTTGGGTAATAAGTAAATTGAGGTAGAATTCATACACCGAAATATACAAAGCCCGACGTTCCTGGAAAGTCGGGCTTTTTTAATGCAAAATAACCAGTAAAGAAATTTTATTATGGCAATCAGAAACACATATCCGCAGCATATCAATTCACAGAATCCGCAACGATTCAACGAGGAATTTCTATGCCCAAATAAAAATGTCGGTAGCGGGTTTTTTGATAAGCGTGATAGAAGTTTTGGTAAAGCAAAAAGACTGAGGTATAAGTGTTTATGCACATAGATTTGTTCTGAATGGAACAATAGCATAAGCCCGGCCTCTGATACCAACGAGGTCGGGCTTTTTGTTTTTAAATCTCTCAAAATTAGCTGTGATTGGTGGAACATTGGTGAAATGGTTATCACGTTACCCTGGCAGGGTAGTGTTATGGGTTCGAGTCCCGTATGTTTCGCGATAGAAATGAAATTGAACCTGATGAGGGTTTCTGTATAGCCCCATAGTATTGGTGACGAAGACCAATATGCTGTCGGTTAAGTTTCTATTACCGTAAAATCTGTGGGCCGAAGGTTCAAATCCTTCTTCCTCGCAAGGAATAGCTCAGTGGTAGAGCAACAGACTAAAATGCAGGTTCGAATCCTGCCGGGTCCACAAGGGCTTGAGGCGAAGTGGTAACGCAATGGATAATTTATCCTACTAACAAAACCATCAGTCTGAAATTATTCTGGCGTTTTCTTTGGAAAACGCAGTTCAGAAAAGCCAGAAAAGAGGAGGATACCGATAAGCAGAATTAATTGCTTTGTTGTCTGATGACCATCACTCACCAGCCGGATTGATGCACCGATTGAAAGGAATAACCACCCGTTCCGGGTCTAGGGTCAACAAACCAATTATTGAAGTTTATCTCAATCTGATTTCCGTTTCGATGAATGGAATAACGTAGGACTGATTTTTTAACCATGTAATTATTTAAGAAAATGAAAAGGATAAGAGTAAATGCCAATCAGATTGGATTGGTTTTGAAAGACGACGCTTTCATGCAATTGCTTGAGCAAGGTGCATACACCTTCTGGGGAAGGGAAAAACTCTACCTCTATAATAAAGGAACTGCTTTTAACGCCCCTATTGAATTAAACGCCTTATTGCAACACGCCGAAGTGGCCGATGCTTTAGAGGTAGTAGAGGTAAAAGATAATGAGTTGGCCGTTCAGTTTGAAGACAATCGTTTCGTAACGGTATTAGGAGCCGGAAAATATGCCTTCTGGAAAGGTATTAAAAACTATACCTTCACCATGATAGATACCGGCAAGATTGAAATTACCGAGCCACTCAGTATCCAATTAATCAGCACTCAATTATTGCCTTATGTACGAGTTCATGTAGTAGAGACTTATGAGAAAGCGGTATTGATTGTAGGAGGAAAATTTGCAGGCATTCTTGAAGGGGGTACTTACTACTGGTGGAAAAACAGCATCAGTATTCAGGTTGCCAAAGCTGATATGCGGAATTTACAATTAGAGGTTTCCGGACAGGAGATTCTCACTAAAGACAAAGCCAACATCCGGTTGAATGGGGTTGTTCAATACCGTATCACTGATATTGTAAAGGCCTTGTATGAAAACAAGGACTGCGATAGGCAAGTTTATATTTTGTTGCAATTAGCCTTGAGGGAATACATTGGTGGATTGACCCTCGATGAGTTGTTGGATAAAAAAGACAGCATCGGTGATTTCATCATGAAAAATGCATCTGAAAAAGTAGCAGATTTAGGTATTGAGATCAGGAGCTTTGGTATCCGTGACATTATCTTACCCGGAGACATGAAAGACATCATGAATCAGGTGTTGATGGCTGAGAAAAAAGCGCAGGCGAACATCATTATGCGTAGAGAAGAGACCGCTTCGATGCGTAGCTTGTTGAACACTGCCAAATTGATGGAAGAAAACGAAACCTTGTGGAAATTGAAAGAGATGGAGTATGTGGAGAAAATCGCAGACAAAATCAATAACATTTCTGTTTCTGGTAACGGTCAAATCTTGGATCAATTAAAGCAGATTTTCGTTAAGAATTGAAAATAGAACAGGGGCATGAATGGTGCCCCTACATAAAAAGTATTAAAATGGAAACAACTATTTCATTAGATGAAATATTAGTACTCGGAAACATCCCTGAAAACCTGCATGGGGTTTTTATGAGAATCGCCAATGGACTCATTCAAAAAGCTGAATACCCTAAAGAAAAGGTATTAAGACTCTTTGCAGAGATGCTGGCAAATCCTAAGAAATTTGCCAACTCAAAAAACAAAGTAACGAATCTGGCAAAAGAGCTTTATCTGTTGCAAAAGCAAGGCAATAAAGTGGAACTTTCAGAAGAAGGAAAAAACTACCTGCCTGAAGAAATTCCTCATTTTGCAATAGATAGAAAGGAGAAACAAAAAGAAGGCATGTTTCAATTAGCAACAGCCACAATACCATATAAGATATATGGCGCAGAACATATAGAAGAAGGAGCCGTTGCACAAATGGAAACAGCCATGAGCCTGCCTGTGGCAGTAGCAGGCGCATTAATGCCTGATGCGCATCAGGGTTACGGCTTACCTATTGGGGGCGTACTGGCTACTAATGCCAATACGGTTATACCTTATGCAGTAGGCGTAGATATTGCCTGCCGCATGTGCCTTTCAGTATTTGATTTACCCGGTGATTTTTTAAAACGCCAGCCCGGCTTGCTAAAAAAAGCATTGGTTGAAAACACAAAATTCGGTATGGGTGGAGAAACCGCGCATAAATTTGATGAAACCATAATGGATAAAGCCGAATGGCAAGCCACAAAGGTAATCAGAGACCTAAAAGATAAAGCCTACAGACAATTGGGTACATCGGGCACAGGTAATCACTTTGTGGAATGGGGAATTGTTGAGGTATTTGCCGACGATGATTTGATGGGAATACCCAAAGGTGAATATCTGGCTTTGTTGTCTCATTCAGGTTCGAGAGGGTTTGGTGGAGCAGTTGCTAACCATTACTCACAGATTGCCAGACAGAAAACAAGGCTGCCCAAAGAAGCGGCGCATCTGGCGTGGTTAGACATGAATACCGAAGAAGGGCAGGAATACTGGATAGCCATGAATCTGGCTGGTGATTACGCTTCGGCTAACCATCATGAAATACATAAGAAGATAGCAAAGGCTTTAGGTGAGAAGCCTATAAAAATGGTTGAAAACCACCATAACTTTGCATGGAAAGAGGTATTGGCCGATGGTACAGAAGTAATAGTGCATAGAAAGGGAGCTACTCCTGCGGGTCGTAACGATTTGGGGATTATCCCCGGCTCTATGACAGACCCCGGCTTTGTAGTAAGAGGAAAAGGAGAGGCAGAGGCTCTCAATTCGGCTTCGCATGGGGCTGGGCGATTGATGTCGAGAAAAAAAGCTTTGAGCTCTGTTACCAACAGTGCCTTAAAGAAAGTGCTGGCCGAAAAAAATGTTTATCTGATTGGCGGAGATTTAGATGAAGCACCTATGGTTTACAAGAATATTGAAGCCGTGATTGCCTCGCAAACTGAATTAGTTGACGTATTGGCTAGGTTTACCCCAAAAATTGTAAGAATGGCTGATGCTCAAACCACCAGAAAAGAAGGACGGGAGGATTAATGCCTCTCGTTTTTTTATGACTCCAGAAGATTAATAATTTCTACCAATTCGGCTATCATCATGGCAGTTGCACCCCATACAATTTGGTCATCTACCACAAAACCCGGCGTTTCAAATTTATAGCCTCTGGTTTCTACCTGTCGCGTCTGCACGGTTTCAGGATTGATAAAAACGGAAAGCGGTATTTCAAGTATGTCGGCTACTTCGCGGGCATCCGGATAAAAATCGGGCTTATAATTAATGTATCCAAGTACAGGCTGGCATAGCAGATTTGAAGGTACTATATATAGTTCTGTCAGATTACCCAGAACTTTTACATCAGATGCCTTGATGCCAATTTCTTCCTGCGCTTCTCTTAAAGCCGTATGCTGAATATTTTTGTCTTTCAGTTCGGCACGTCCACCCGGAAACGCCATTTGTCCGCCATGCACACCGTCATATTGTGGGCGTAAAATAAGCGGAACCAGTATGTCTTCTCCTTTGGGGTAAAACAATATTAAAACGCCGCTTCGCCGGGTGCTATCATTAGGCTCTCCTTTCAAACGCATACGGTTGGGCGACATCTTTCTTACGATTTCATCATGACCCGGCAAGGGTTGATTGTTTAATCTGTCGGAGAGTTTACTAATGAATTCAGCGAAGGTCACGGGGGTAAATAGACTTTAGGTTAATATTTAGTTTCTGCAATATAAGCAAAAATCTCTATCATTTAACCTTAATTACCATAAAGTCGGGCCAATTGTTCGGCACATCTTTCGCCATCCATAGCTGCTGAAACTATCCCTCCGGCAAAACCTGCCCCTTCTCCACAAGGGAAAAGTCCTTTAATTTGCAGATGTTCCAATGATTCTTTATCACGAGGAATCCTGACCGGAGAAGAGGTTCTACTTTCAATACCAATCAATTGTGCCTCGTTGGTAACATACCCTTTTATCATCTTGCCAAATTGCCGGAATCCATCCTGAAGCGGTCGGGCAATGATATCAGGCAGCACTTCTGCCATATCTGATGAAGCTAATCCGGGTTGGTAGGAGGTAGGATTCAGGGAGGCTGAAATCTTGCCATTCAGAAAATCAGAAAGCCGCTGGGCAGGTGCTAACTGGCAATGGCGATTTTCGGTGTCAGACTTGTTTTCTTCATTCATTAAAGCAAATGATTTGCTTTTCAGCGCAAAATCAAAAGCCCGTTGTTCTACTTCTTTTTGCAGTTCAAGTCCGGCCAAAGGCCCCAGGTTTTTATTTTTATGCCAATCGGCTTCATTGATGGCTACAACAATGCCTGAATTAGCATATTTTGAATCCCGGCGGTTGGGTGACATCCCGTTAACCACCAGCTCGCCCTCGTCTGTTGCCGACGGTACAATAAAACCACCGGGGCACATACAAAAACTAAAGACCCCCCTTTGTACATTATTATAATAGGTTTGCGCTACCAGACTATAAGCGGCAGCCGGTAGTATCCCTCGTTCGGGGCGGTGATACTGGTGCCGGTCTATCAATGACTGCGGGTGTTCAATGCGCACCCCCATAGCATAGGGCTTGGCTTCTATCAGAATGTTTTTACGGTGCAGCAGCTCAAAGATATCTCGTGCCGAATGGCCTGTAGCCAGAATCACCGCAATGCCCTCAAACTCCTGTCCATCGGCAGTGGTAACTCCTTTTATCTGGTCGTTAACAATCTTTAAATCAGTTACTTTGGTGTTGAAATGAATCTCGCCACCTGCAGCCAGAATACTGTTGCGTAAATCGGCTACTACATTGGGCAGCTTATTGGTACCAATGTGCGGGTGCGTATCTACCAGAATCTGAGGGGTAGACCCATGCGCAACCAGTATTTCAAGAATACGCCTCACATCTCCACGCTTTTTAGAGCGGGTGTATAGCTTGCCGTCAGAATAAGTTCCAGCGCCGCCTTCTCCAAAACAGTAATTAGAATCCGGATTAACTATGTGTTCCTTATTAATGGCCGAAAGGTCTCTTCTGCGTGCCTGTACGTCTTTGCCTCTTTCCAGTACAATTGGTTTAATACCCAGTTCTATCAGTCGCAAGGCAGCAAATAAACCTGCGGGCCCGGCGCCTATTACAATAGCCTCCCTGTGGCTGCTCACATCTGCATAATTCTTCTGAAACTCCATTACCGGAGCAGGTTTTTCTCCTATATATAATTCCAGATCCAGGTTTACTTTCACCTGGCGGTTGCGGGCATCAATAGACTGGCGGAGTTTCTGAATGTGTACGTCTTCGGTAGTTGCAGGAAAAGAAACCTGTTGAAGAACAAAATGACGTAGGGAGGTATCATCAAGAGCCACCTCCGGCTCAAGGGTAAGCGTGAGTAATTTGCGCATGGTTGAAAGGTGTTTATCCTTTAAATGTCAAAAAAAATAAGGTCTTCTGCTGGCAGTAAACCCTTATGTGTAAATCTTTTTGTCAAAATTAGGGTTTTAAAGATTAAATGGCAAATTTGAGTTTATATTTGCGTAAGGATTTAGCCGATAGGAAGGATATAGAAATGGGATATTTTAAAGATATAAAATTAGGAATACAGACCACCGTGAAAGGCATGAGCCTGACGTTGCGTCACTTCTTGAATGCACGCCAGAGCAGAAACCCTATATCTGTACAGGACCCTGATTATTTTAAGCAGGATGTGGGCATTGCAACGCTTCAGTTTCCGCACGAAACAATTGCAGTACCTGATAACGGCAGATATCAGTTGGATTGTGAGATTGATGATTGCATTGTGTGCGATAAGTGTGCCAAAGTTTGCCCGGTTGACTGTATTGATATTGAACCCATTAAATCAGCCGGCATTATTGATTATGCCTCTGACGGCTCGCCGATACGTTTATATGCCGGAAGATTTGATATCGATATGGCCAAATGTTGTTTCTGTGGTCTTTGTACAACTGTATGCCCTACAGAATGCCTGACCATGACCAACGAGTACAATTTCAGCGTGGTAGATGTGGCCGATATGAACTTTGCTTTTTCAAATCTTTCGCCCGCGCAGGCAGAAGAGAAGAAGAAATTATATAACGACTATATGGCTGCTAAAGAGGCGTTTAAGGCGATACCCAAAGAGAGTATTCCGGAAGTTGAAATGCCCGAGAAAAAGCCTAAAACAACCTTTAAGCCTGCCATGAGGCCGGTTGTGAAACCCGCCGCAGAAAAAGAAGATTCAGATAAAGAGCCTGAAACAAAAGCAGATGCCCCGAAACCGGCCTTCAAACCGGCATTTAAGCCTGTAATGAAACCGAAAATTGCCGATGCGGAAAATGTAATACAGGAAGACGGAAAGCAGGAAGAAACGCCGAAGCCTAAGACATCATTTAAGCCTGTGTTTAAACCGGCTGTTAAACCGGAATCAGAAGCCCCACAGAGTATTGCACCGGAAGAAGCAGCACAGGAAGCAGCGCCTAAACCCAAGACGGCGTTTACACCTAAGTTTAAGGCGGTTTCAAAGCCTGAAACTTCAGAACCTGAAAGCATTTCGCCTGATGAAGTTACGCAGGAAGCACTCAAGCCCAAACCTGCCTTTGTGCCTAAGTTTAGGGCAGTAGCAAAACCAGCAGAAACATCAGCAGAAGATAAAACAGAAACAGCATTACCAGCGGCTGAAATAGTACCATCTGTTGATGCTAAAGCAGAAGATGTTGAGTTGGAAATGCCTGCTAAGGCAGAGGTAGAAGAAGCCGTACCCAAGCCCAAACCTGCCTTTGTGCCTAAGTTTAAGGCCGTGGCAAAACCAGCAGAAACATCAGCAGAAGATAAAACAGAAACAGCACTACCATCGGCTGAAATAGTGCCAACAATTGAAGCTAAAGCAGAAGATGTTGAGTTGGAAATGCCTGCTAAGGCAGAGGTAGAAGAAGCCGCACCCAAGCCCAAACCTGCCTTTGTGCCTAAGTTTAGGGCAGTAGTAAAACCAGCAGAAACATCAGCAGAAGATAAAACACAAACAGCAATGCCAGCGGCTGAAATAGTGCCATCTGTTGAGGCTAAAGCAGAAGATGTTGAGTTGGAAATGCCTGTTAAGGCAGCGGAAACCGCACCCAAGCCCAAACCTGCCTTTGTGCCTAAGTTTAGGGCAGTAGTAAAACCAGCAGAAACATCAGCAGAAGATAAAACAGAAACAGCATTGCCAGCGGCTGATATAGTACCATCTGTTGAGGCTAAAGCAGAAGATATTGAGTTGGAAATGCCTGTTAAGGCAGAGGAAACCGCACCCAAGCCCAAACCTGCCTTTGTGCCTAAGTTTAGGGCAGTAGTAAAACCAGCAGAAACATCAGCAGAAGATAAAACAGAAACAGCAT